>RPSH01000027.1 GCA_003946805.1 Bacillus sp. 2B10
CCCCCTTGATCGCCCGCCCCTGCGCCGATAGCGATCGGGCATGACCACGTCCCCCCTGCCCGCCACCGAAGCCGATGCCGCCGCCGAACTGGCGCTGCTCGCCGAGCGGATCGCGCATGCCGATGCCGCCTATCACGGTGACGACGCGCCGGTGATGACCGATGCGGATTACGACGCGCTCATCCGCCGCAACCGCGCGATCGAGGCGGCGTTCCCCGCGCTGGTCCGCACCGACTCTCCTTCGCTGCGCGTCGGAGCCGCGCCGTCGGGGCATCTGGCGAAGGTCGCCCATGCCCGGCCGATGCTCAGCCTCAACAACGCCTTCGCCGATGACGACGTGGCCGAATTCGTCGCCAGCGTCCGCCGCTTCCTGCGCCTGCCCGACGATGCGCCGGTGGCGTTGACCGCCGAGCCCAAGATCGACGGCCTGTCCTGTTCGCTGCGCTACGAGGCTCGCAAGCTGGTCCGCGCGCTGACCCGTGGCGACGGCGCGGTGGGCGAGGACGTGACCGCCAATGTCGCGACCATCGCCGACATTCCGCAGACGCTGCCCGCCGCCGCGCCGGACGTGTTCGAGGTGCGCGGCGAGGTGTATATGGCGAAGGCCGACTTCGCCGGATTGAACGCCCGCCTGCTCGCCGACGCGCCCGATCCGGCCAAGGCGCGCCAGTTCGCCAACCCGCGCAACGCCGCCGCCGGATCGCTCCGCCAGAAGGACGCCGCCGTCACCGCGTCGCGCCCGCTGAAATTCCTCGCCCATGGCTGGGGCGAGGTCGCGGCGCTGCCCGCCGATACGCAGGCCGGGGTCGTCGCCGCCCTCAAGGACTGGGGCTTTCCGGTCGCCGACGCCTTTCAGCGATGCGACGGTGCGGCGCAGGCGCTCACCGTGTACCGCGCGATCGAGGGGAGCCGTGCCGACCTGCCGTTCGACATCGACGGCGTCGTCTACAAGCTCGACCGGCTCGACTGGCAGGAACGGCTGGGGTTCGTCGGCCGGGCGCCGCGCTGGGCGATCGCGCACAAATTCCCCGCCGAGCGCGCGCAGACCGACCTGAAGGCGATCGACATCCAGGTCGGCCGCACCGGCTCGCTGACCCCGGTCGCACGGCTGGAGCCGGTGACGGTCGGCGGCGTCGTCGTCACCAACGCGACGCTGCACAATGCCGACGAGATCGAGCGGCTCGGCGTGCGCCCCGGCGACCGCGTCGTCGTCCAGCGCGCCGGGGACGTCATCCCGCAGATCGTCGACAACCTGACCCGGGATGTCGCGCGCGATCCGTACGCGTTCCCGACCGCCTGCCCCGAATGCGGCTCGCTCGCCGAACGGGGCGAGGGCGAAGTCGTCGTGCGCTGCACCGGCGGGCTGGTGTGCCCCGCGCAGCGGGTCGAGCGGCTGATCCACTTCGTCTCGCGTCACGCCTTCGACATCGCCGGGCTGGGGCTGGTGCGGGTCGAGGATTTCTTCCGCGACGGGCTGATCGCCTCGCCCGCCGACATCTTCCGCCTGGCGACCCATCGCGAGGCATTGGTCCAGCGCGAACGCATGTCCGACCTCGTCGTCGGCAAGCTGATCGACGCGATCGACGCGCGGCGCGAGATCGGCCTCGACCGGTTCCTCTTCGCGCTCGGCATCCGCCATGTCGGCGAGGTCACCGCGCGCGACCTCGCGCGGCGCTATGGCACGATCGACGCGTTCCTCGACATGATCGGGCGCGCGCTGGCGGTGCGCGCCGAAACGGTGCCGGCGATCGGCGAGAACGATCGCAAGTTCGTGCTGCGCCGCGGCCGTGCACTGGTCGCGGCGATCGAGACGCAGGGCATCGGCCCGGAGGTCGCCGACGCCCTCCTCGCCTTCTTCGCCGAGGAGCATAACCGCGCGGTGGTCGACGACCTCCTGCGCGAAGTCACCCCCCTGCCCGTAGAGCACCGGGCCGTCGCCTCCGAACTGACCGGCAAGACCGTCGTCTTCACCGGCAGGCTCGAGACGCTCAGCCGCGACGAGGCGAAGGCGCAGGCCGACGCGCTGGGCGCGCGCGTCGCGGGGTCGGTATCGAAGAAGACCGACCTCGTGGTCGTCGGCGCCGATGCCGGGTCGAAGCGGGCGAAGGCCGAGGAACTGGGCATCCGCGTGATCGACGAGGTAGCATGGGGCAGGATCGTATCTGCTGCGACGACGTGACGTTTTTGCAACGCATCAAAACAGTCTGGCCCCCCCGCTTTCGGTTGTCGCGAAATAGAAATATGGCGCGTCCATTGGCGCCGGGACGGTGAGCTACACCGCCTGACCAACGGACGAGTCGCGCCAGGAAAACTGCGATTCAAAGGGGACCTATGAACACCAAGCTCTTCGCCGGCGTAGCCTTCGCCGCGCTCATCCTCCCTGCCTCGGCCTTTGCGCAGTCGACCGGTTCGACCGACTTCGAATCGGAAGAGATCGTGGTCACCGGTTCGAGCGCCCGTAACGGCGTCGACGGCATCAAGATTCCCGATGGCCCCAAGGCGCGCGTCGTGCTGGATCAGGAATTCCTCGCCAAGCAGACGCCCGGCAACACCGTCCTCGACGCGCTGAACATCGTTCCCGGCGTCAACTTCACCCAGAGCGATCCGTTCGGTTCGGCCGGCGGCAACATCCGTATCCGCGGCTTCGACGGCAACCGCGTCTCGCTGACGTTCGACGGTTTCCCGCTGAACGATTCGGGCAACTACGCGATCTATTCGAACCAGCAGCTCGATCCCGAACTGGTCGACGAGATCAACGTGAACCTCGGCGCGACCGACGTCGACAGCCCGACCGCATCGTCGTCGGGCGGCACGATCAACTATCGCACGCTGATCCCGTCGGAAACGCTGTCGGCGACGCTGGTCGCCTCCTACGGCGATTTCGATTTTCACCGCGTGTTCGGCCTGATCGAAACCGGCAATCTGACCTCGTTCGGCACCCGCGCCTTCCTGTCGGCGTCGAAGGCATCGAACGACAAGTTCCGTGGTCCGGGCGAAATCCGCAAGCAGCAGTTCAATGCCGGCATTTACCAGCCGCTGGGCGATAACGGCGACTTCATCCGTATCTCGGGCCATTATAACGAGAACCGGAACAACCAGTATCGCAACCCGACGCTGGGCGACATCCGCAACGCCCTGCCCGCCGGCGTCATCCCGGCCAACGCCGCGGCGACCCCGGACAACCCGATCCGCCTCGACCTGAACAACAGCCAGTTCGAAACGGTCAACAATATCGAGAACGACGCGTTCTGCAACGTGCCGACCCCGGTGAACGGCACGGCGCAGGCTGCCGCCAACTGCTCGAACTACTACGGCGTTCGCATCAACCCGTCGAACACCGGGAACGTCCGCGCCAATTCGCGCTTCTCGCTGACCGACCGGCTGACGCTGACCCTTGACGGGTCGTACCAGTATGTCCTCGCCCATGGCGGCGGCACGTCGACGCTGGCCGAAAGCGATCCGCGCGCCAAGGGCAGCCTGACCGGTTCGCCGGGTGCCGATTTCAACGGTGACGGCGATTTCCTCGACACCGTGCGCTTCTTCACGCCGAACATCACCAACACCAACCGCTACACCGGCATCGCATCGCTGCGCTACGACATCACCGAAGATCAGCGCGTGCGCGTCGCCTATACCTATGACAATGCGCAGCATCGTCAGACCGGCGAATGGGGCTATCTCTATTCGAACGGCATGCCGGAAAACCCGTTTGCGGGTCGCAACGGTCGCCCGGTGCTGGCCGCCGACGGGTTCAAGATCACCCAGCGCGACCGCAAGTCGGTCGCCCTGCTGAACCAGATTTCGGGCGAATATATCGGTCGTTTCTTCGATCGCAATTTCACGATCCAGGCGGGTATCCGCGTCCCGTTCTTCAAACGCGATCTGGAAACCTATTGCCCGGTCCAGGCACGTGACGGCTTCGCCTATTGCTCCAGCCAGCCGATCCCCAACCCGACCGTCACCGGCACGCAGCCTTATGTGATCGTCCAGCCGGGCGGCACCTTTACCAGCACGGGCAATCCGCAGCCGCTCTACGCTCCCTATGCGCAGCAGTATAAGTACGACGCGATCCTGCCGAACGTCGGCTTCACCTATAACTTCGTCGACACCAACATCAGCATGTTCGGCAGCTACGCCAAGGGCCTGTCGGCCCCGCGTACCGACAACCTGTACCGCGCGCCGTTCATCGACGTGCAGCCGGAAAAGACCGACTCGTTCGATCTCGGCCTGCGCTACAACAGCCGCGTCGTGCAGTCGCAGCTGACCGGCTGGTACATCGGGTACAAGAACCGCATCGTGACCTCGTTCGACTTCGAACAGGGCATTTCGTTCGACCGCAACATCGGTGCGGTGGAAAGCTATGGCTTCGACGGCACCGTCACGGTGCGTCCGGCGAGCTGGGTCGGGCTGACGGCGATCGCGTCGTACACCCACACCGAACTGCTTTCGAACGTACGGACGACCGGAACGCAGGTCGTCGCGACGCGCGGCAAGAAGGTTACCGAAACCCCCGAATGGCAGTTCGGTGGTCGCGCCGAATTCAACTATGGCCCGGCCAGCCTCGGCGTGCAGGGCAAGTGGGTCGATGAACGCTATGCCACCGACCTGAACGACGTGGTCGTCGGTGCCTATACGCTGGTCGATCTCGACGCGCGCTTCAGCCTCGAAGACTATGGCCTGAAGCGCACCAGCCTGTCGCTGAATGTCCGCAACCTGCTCGACGAGCGGTATTTCGGCAACATCAGCACGCAGGTCGACGCGCGCTCGGGTAACCCGAACTTCACCGTCGGCTATCCGCGCACCGTCATCGGCTCGATCAAGTTCGGCTTCTAAGCCCTGCCCGACCCGACCAACCGTGAACCGCCGTCCCGGCAACGGGGCGGCGGTTTTCGTTTGGGCGCGGTTTGCGCTAGAGCGGTCCCGCAACCGCCCCGCCGGGGCTACCTGACGTCGGAGCACATGACGCCGAAGCCCGCCATTTTCTCGCGCCCGTTCTTCGAACAGAAGAACCGCGCCTTCTGGCTGTTGCAGGCGGCCGGCTGGACCGGCTATCTCCTGCTGCGCTCGGTATCGACCGTGGCCAGCGCGGCGTCGCTCAAGAACGTGCTGGGCAATATCGTCGAGGTGATCGTCGGCTATTGCCTGACGCTGCTGATGAGCGTGCTATACGGCTATTACCGCTCGCTGCCGCGGGTGCCCGCGATCTTCCTGACGATGTGTACGTTGTCGGCGGCGACCTTCGCCTATTCGCTGATCGACGCGTTCGTCTTCACCTTCATCCGCAACGTGTCGCCCGATGTCAGCCTGTCGCTGGTGCTGGGCACGCTGTTCCTGAACTTCACCGTCCTGACCGGCTGGTCGGCGCTGTATTTCGGGATCAATTTCTACTTGGTCGTCGAACAGCAGGTCGACGAGATGCGGATGCTGGAGATGCAGGCGTCGTCGGCGCAGCTCGCCATGCTGCGCTATCAGCTGAACCCGCATTTCCTGTTCAACACGCTCAATTCGATCTCGACGCTGGTGCTGCTCAAGCAGACGGAGAAGGCGAACGTGATGCTCAGCCGGCTGTCGTCGTTCCTGCGCTACACGCTGGCGAACGAACCGACCGCGCACGTCACGCTGGAGCAGGAGGTTGAAACGCTGAAACTCTATCTCGATATCGAAAAGATGCGGTTCGAAGATCGCCTGCGCACCAGTTTCGATATCGACGCCCGCGTCGCGCATGCGCGGCTGCCCTCGTTGCTGCTGCAACCGCTGGTCGAAAACGCGATCAAATATGCGGTCACGCCGCAAGAGGACGGGGCCGATATCGCGATCACCGCTCGACTGGCCGGGGATCGGGTGCAGATCGCCGTGTCCGATACCGGGCCCGGCTTGATCGACGGGCCGAAGCGGCCGACGCTGTCCACCGGTGTCGGCATACAGAATATCCGGGACCGGCTGGCACAGGCGTACGGCCCCGACCATCGGTTCGATACCCGTTCGGGGAGCGGGAGCGGATTCGTGGTCGAGATCGAACTGCCGTTCCAGACGCAAGACGTTACCAAAGAGGCTGCATGACCATCCGTACCATCCTTGTCGACGACGAATCGTTGGCGATCCAGGGCCTCGAACTACGCCTGCAGGCGCATGAGGATGTCGAGATCATCGACAAGTGCATGAACGGTCGCGAGGCGATCCGCGCGATCAAGACCCACAAGCCCGACCTCGTCTTCCTCGACATCCAGATGCCCGGCTTCGACGGGTTTTCGGTGGTGCAGGGGCTGATGGAGGTCGAACCGCCGCTGGTGGTGTTCGTCACCGCCTACAGCGACCACGCGATCCGCGCGTTCGAGGCGCAGGCGGTCGATTACCTGATGAAGCCGGTCGAGGAATCGCGCCTCGCCGATACGCTCGACCGCGTCCGCCAGCGCCTGACCGAAAAGCGCGGCCAGGCCGAGGTCGAGAAGCTGAAGGAAGTGCTGGCGGAGGTCGCGCCCGACACCGCGGCCGAGATGGAGGCCGAGGGCGACGACGCGGTCGGCGCCAATCGCTTCGAAAAGCTCATCAACATCAAGGATCGCGGCCAGATCTTCCGCGTCGACGTCGACACGATCGAGATGATCGAGGCGGCGGGCGATTACATGGTCATCAACACCGGCGACAATTCGCTGGTGCTGCGCGAGACGATGAAGGACCTCGAAAAGCGGCTCGACCCGCGCCGGTTCCAGCGCGTGCACCGCTCGACCATCGTCAACCTCGACCTCGTCAAGCAGGTGAAGCCGCATACCAACGGCGAATGTTTCCTGATCCTCGAATCGGGATCGCAGGTGAAGGTCAGCCGCTCGTACCGCGACGTGGTGGCGCGCTTCGTCCACTGATGACCGGGGTTACCGTCGCGGCGCTGTACCGCTTCGTTCAGATCGACGATCCCCGGGCGGTGCGCGACGCGATGGACGCGGTCCTGGCCGCGGCGGGCATCCGCGGTACGCTGCTGATCGCGCCCGAGGGGATCAACGGCACCATCGCCGGCAGCGCGGAGGGCATCGCCACCGCGCTGGCCGCACTCCGCGCGCTGCCGGGCTGCGACGACCTGACGCCGAAGTTAAGCACGGCGGCGACCCTGCCGTTCCACCGGCTGAAGGTACGGGTGAAGCGCGAGATCGTGACGATGGGCGTGCCCGGCACCGATCCGACCGCCATCGTCGGCACCTATGTCGCGCCGGCCGACTGGAACGCGCTGATCGCCGATCCGGCGACGGTCGTGATCGACACCCGCAATGCCTATGAGGTGAAGGTCGGCACCTTCGCCGGTGCGGTCGATCCGGGCACCGACAGCTTCCGCGACTTCCCCGACTGGTTCCGCGCCAACCGCGACACGCTGCTGGCGGGCAAGCGCCAGGTCGCGATGTTCTGCACCGGCGGCATACGCTGCGAGAAATCGACCGCGTTCCTGAAAGGCGAGGGTGTCGAGGCGGTCTATCACCTCGACGGCGGCATCCTGCGATATCTGGAGGACGTGCCGGCCGAAGCGAGCGCGTGGGCCGGCGAATGTTTCGTGTTCGACGAACGCGTCGCCGTCGGCCACGGCCTGTCGCCGGGCACCCATGAACTGTGCCGCGGTTGCCGCATGCCGGTCAGCCCCGAGGACCGCGCGTCACCGTTGTTCGAGGAAGGCGTGCAATGCCCCGCCTGCGCCGGCACGCGGGATGCGAAGGCGCTGGCGCGCAAGGCGGAACGACATCGGCAGGTTGCGTTGGCGGCGAGGCGCGGCGAGCGGCATGTCGGCGCGCGAATGGAACAACCAGAGGATTGATCCCTCTGCCGTCACCCCAGCCTACGCCGGGGCGACGGCCGGAGCGGCTTACTCCGCGTCGTCCGCCTTCACGTCCTCGACCGCAGCGTCATCGCCCTCGGCCGGCGTCTGGAAATACGCCTCGACCGGGCCCGACAGCTTGATCGTCAGCGGCTGGCCCTTGCGGTCGACCTTCTTGCCCAGCGCGACGCGGATCCAGCCTTCCGACATCGAATATTCCTCGACATCGGTGCGCTCGGCGCCCTTGAAGCGGATGCCGATGCCGCGTTCCAGCACGGGCTGGTCGAAATGCGGGCTGCGCGGATTAATCGAGAGGCGATCGGGGGGCGTGTCAGTCATGGGCGCGGCCCATGCCGCAAAACGCCCCCGCCGCCAAGCGGAAAGGGCGGAGGATCCCTCCCCCGCCCTGCCCGATCAGTTGCAGACGCGGACGCGAACCCGCTGATCGTAATAGGGATCGTAGCGCCGCTCGATCCAGCATTGCCGGTAGTTGCTGTAACGGTGCGCGTAATAGCCGTCGTTCGGATAATAGCCGCGCTGCCGGTAATAGCGGTCGTCATAGTCGTACGCATAGCCGCGGTCGCGGTAATAGCGGTCGCGATAGCGCCGGTCGTTGGCGCTCGACACCAGCGCCGCGCCGATGGCGAGACCGGCGATCCCGGCGACGACCGCCGCCCCGCCATTGCCGCGATTGCGGTTCCAGCCGCGATCCCAGCCGCGATCATACCCCCGGTCCCAGCCCCGATCATAGCCGCGACGCCACTGCGCATCGGCCGGTGCGGCTGCGGTGAGCGCGGTTACGGCCAGCGACAGCCCCAGGCCCGCCTTGGTCAGCAAGGTCTTCATGCCCATTCTCCTCAACATGCCGGGGGTCCTCGCGACCCCGCATTGCCATGTCGACGCATCTGCGCCGATGTTGTTTCCTGTGGCATGGTGCGACTGAACGGACGCGGAACTGTATATTCACCGGCCGTTTATCGACAGGGAAGACTGGCATGGCACACTGGCTGCTCAAATCCGAACCCGACAGCTATGGCTGGGACGATCTGGTGCGCGACGGCGGCACCGAATGGGACGGCGTGCGCAACCACGCCGCCGCCCGGCACCTGCGGGCGATGGCGGTCGGCGACAAGGCACTGTTCTATCATTCGGGCAAGGACAAGGCGGCGGTCGGCGTGGTGCGGATCGCGCGGACGGCACGGGCGGACGGTGACGAGGGCTGGGTGTCGGTGCGGGTCGAGCCGGACCATGCGCTGCCCCGCCCCGTGACGCTGGCGGCGATGAAGGCGCAAGGCGCGCTTCGGGACATGGCGATGCTGCGCCAGTCGCGGCTGTCGGTATCGCCAGTCAGCGCTGCGGAATGGGCGGTGGTGACGGGGCTGGCGGGGGAGTAAGCCCCCTTCCCCTCGAACCGAACGGAATTATCTGTTGAATCAACATCCGTTCGTGCTGATTAGAGACTGAACTTAACTTGTCGAAGGCTCGTATCGAAGCACCTTTGGCGGTCCTTCGATACGCCACTTCGACAAGCTCAGCGGCTAATCAGGACGAACGGTCGGCGGAATAATTCGCAGCGGGTAGTCACGCCCCCTCGACCCGCGCCAGCCGCGGCGACAGCAGGTGCACCAGCAGCAACGCCACGAAATAGGCCGAGCCGGCGACGAAGAACAACGGCGCGTAACTCCCGATGCCGTCGAGCACATAGCCGGCATATTTCGCCATCAACATGCCGCCGACCGCGCCGATCGTACCGCCGATGCCGACGACCGATCCCACCGCCGCCCGCGGAAACAGGTCCGACGGCAGCGTGTAGAGGTTCGCCGAGAACGCCTGATGCGCCGCCGTCGCGATCCCGATGACCAGCACCGCGACCCACAGATTGTCGATCGACTGGGCGAAGAACACCGGCAGCACCGCGACCGCGCACACGAACATCGTCGTCTTGCGCGCGAAATTGACCGTCCGTCCGGCCGCGATCAGTCGCGACGACAGCCAGCCGCCCGCCACGCTGCCGAGGTCGGACAACAGGTAGATCGCGACCAGCGGCGGCCCGAAGCTCAGCAGGTCGAGGTCGTAGCGATCGCCCAGATAGCCCGGCAGCCAGAACAGGAAGAACCACCAGATCGGATCGATGCAGAACTTGCCGAGCGCATAGGCCCAGGTCTCGCGCTTGGTGACCAGCTTGCGCCACGCGATCGGCTGCACCGGATCGGCCGGGTCCTGTTCGATCCATGCCAGTTCGCCCGCCGACACCTTGGGGTGCTCGCGCGGGGAACGGTAGAACATCAGCCACGCGACCAGCCAGACCAGGCTGACCACCCCGGTCACCACGAACGCCATGCGCCAGCCATAGGCGACAGTCAGCAGCGGCACCGCCAGCGGGGTGATGATCGCGCCGACATTGGCACCGGCATTGAACACGCCGATCGCGAAGGCGCGCTCCTTGGCCGGAAACCATTCGGTCACCGCCTTGATGCCCGCGGGGAAGTTGCCGGCCTCGCCCAGCCCCAGCCCGAACCGGGCCATCGCGAACTGGGTCACGCCATACGCGCCGCCATGGGCGATATGCGCGATCTGCCAGATGACGAACGCGACGGCATAGCCCATGCGCGCGCCGATCACGTCGACGATCCGCCCGAACCCGATATAGCCGATCGCATAGGCCAGCTGGAAAAAGAAGATGACGTTGGCGAAATCGGTCTCGGTCCAGCCGAGGTCCTGCGAGAGCGTGGGCTTCAGCACGCCGATCATCTGTCGATCGACATAGTTGATGACCGTCGCCATGAACAACAGGCCGACGATCCCCCAGCGATACCGCCCTGCGCGGCTAACCGCGCGTTCGATGCCGTCCGCTTGTCCTGCCATTCACGCCTCCACTAGCATCCTCTGCGGCCGCACTGGACCGGTTCGTCCGCCCTCTGCCGGGGCGGCTTGTCGCGTTCCTTCCCGACCGGGAAGGATCGATCCCACGCCGTTGCCGCCAACACCCGTACCCCCGCGCAGGCGGGTGTCCAGAGCCGGGCAGTTCAGGCGTCGGTTACCGTCAACCCTCGACCCCCGCCTGCGCGGGGGTACCGACGATGTCAGCCACCCCACCCGCCGCCACGATCCCGCAGGCAACCTGCATATCGGCGAAATCCGCCTCGAAACGCTGCCCCGGCGCGATCTGGTGTACGCCGGTCACCGCGCCCGACGACACCCATGTCCCCGGCGTCAGCGCGATGCCGCGCTCCGCAAGGCAATCGACCAGAAACGCCACCGCGCCGATCGGGCCGTCGAGCATCGTCCGCGCACTCGCCTGTCCCACCACCGCGCCGTCGATCCGCGATTCGACCGGCCAGTCGATGAACGACAGTTCGCGCCAGCCGGGCACTTCCTCGCCGACCAGCAGGCCGAAATTGTTGCCGAAATCGCTGATCGTGACCAGCGGGCCGTCGGTATTGATCCCGGCATAGGGCGAACTGGCGATCTCGATCCCGACATGGACCGCGTCGACCAGCTCCAGCGCCTCGTCGAGCGACAGGCCGGTCCGGCCCGGTGCCGGGCTGCGGCCGATCCGCACGCAATATTCCGCCTCGGCGGCGGCGAAGCCATCGGCGATCACGCCCATGGCGTCCGCCTCGCTGCCGACCACCTGATCGGCGAAGATCGGTCCGGCCAGCCGGTTGGCGCCCAGTTGTCCGTCGAGCGGCGCGTTGATCCGGCCGACCTTCCAGCCCACGACCTGCCGCCCGTCGAGCGCGATCGCGCGATCCTGAATGGCATAGGCCTCGGCCAGCGTCGCCGGCGCGTCCCCGGGATAGGGCGAAACCCCTGCCGCCTGCCGCCGCGCAGTGACGAACGCCTGCGCGATCCGATCGCGATTACCCATGCCCCAGCCTCTCCATCTTGTTCAGATGGGGTAACGGAAACCGGTGTCACACACAAGCCATCTAAATCGTCGCGGGGACATTGGCGGATCGGACCGGCCAAGCTATCGCTGTGTCCATGAAGAAAACGGGCCAGCCGACGATCAACGACGTCGCACGACTTTCCGGCGTGTCGAAAAAGACGGTCAGCCGCGTCATCAACCAGTCGCCGCTGCTCAATCAGGAGACGCGCGAAAAGGTTCAGGCGGTCATCGCCGCCCTCGGCTACATCCCCAACCCGCAGGCGCGGGCGCTGGCCCTGCGCCGCAACTTCCTGATCGCGCTGATCCACGACAATCCCAATGCGCAGATGGTGTTGCGCGTGCAGCAGGGATTGCTGGAGGTGTTGCGCGACACCGAATTCGAACTGCTGGTCCATCCGGTCGATCGCGGCGCGCCCGACATGCGCGACGAGATCCGCCGCTTCCTCGAACGCCAGCGCCCGTACGGCGTGATGCTGCTCCCGCCGATCTCGGAGAACGACGCGCTCGCCGCGCTGTGTACCCAGATCGGGTGCCGCTATGTCCGCATGGGGTCGGCCGCATTCGACGATCCGGCGCATATGGTGTCGTCGAACGATCGGGAAGCGGTGCGCGGCGCGATCGAGCACCTGCTCGCCGCCGGCCATCGCCGCATCTGCATGATCGCTGGCCCGCACGGCTTCCGCTCCGCGTTCGAACGGCAGCAGGGCTATGAGGAGGCGATGGAGGCCGCCGGGCTCGGCGTGCAGCGGACGTGGATCGCACAGGGCGACTATCGCTTCGAATCGGGGATGCGCGCCGCCGAACGACTGCTCGACCTGTCGCCGCGGCCGACCGCGATCTTTTCCTCGAACGACGAAATGGCGGCGGGCGCGCTGCACATCGCCCGTCAGCGCGGGCTCGACGTGCCGGAGGACCTGTCGATCGTCGGGTTCGACGACACCTCGATCGCCTCGCACCTCTGGCCGCCGCTCACCACCGTCCGCTGGCCGATCGCCACCATGGCGCGGGCGGCGGCGCTGAAGCTGATCGGCGAGGAGGATGACGACGACGCCGAACCGGCCGAACCGACGATGTTCGTGTCGACCCTGATCCGCCGCGCCTCGGTCGGCAAGCCGCAGGCGTGACTTGCGGCGTGCGATGACACCGATTACCGTGCGACCAAATCGTTAGCCGTATCCCGTCGCCCCAGCGCAGGCTGGGGCCTTTCTCCGCGGGCGCGCGGCCTGACGCCACCGCCGGCAACGACCGGCATCGGACGGAGAGGACCCATGACCCAGCTACCGATGGCCCGGCGCGACCTGATCGCGGGGGCCGCCGCGCTGGCGCTGACTCGCCCGGCCCGTGCCGCGACCGCCGATCCGGTGGTCACCGCCCCCGCCGGTCGCTGGCAGGGCAGTCGCGAAGCTGGCGTCGCGGTCTTTCGCGGCATCCGCTACGGCGTCGACCCGACGCCACAGCGATTCCAGCCGGTTGGCGCCCCCGCGCCGCTGCGCGACGTGCAACGCGCCACCGATTTCGCCCCGTCCTGCCCGCAACGCGCCAACATCGGCGACCAGCGCGAGGACTGCCTGTTCCTCAACGTCTGGACCCCGGACGCCCGGCCCGGCGCCGGACGACCCGTCATGGTCTATTTCCACGGCGGCGCGTACATGAACGGCACGGTGGTCGACCCGCTGGTGTACGGCCACCGCCTCGCCGCCGATGGCGATGTCGTCGTGGTGACGGTCAACCACCGGCTGAACGCGCTCGGCTATCTCTACCTCGCCCGGCTCGACCCACGGTTTCCCGACAGCGGCAATGTTGGCCAACGCGATCAATTGCTCGCGCTGGCATGGGTCCGCGACAACATCGCCAACTTCGGCGGCGATCCCGGCCGGGTCATGCTGTTCGGCCAGTCGGGCGGCGGGGCCAAGATCGCGACCCTGATGGCGATGCCCGCCGCGAAGGGCCTGTTCCACGCCGCTGCGACGATGAGCGGGCAACAGGTCACCGCCTCCGGCCCGCTGAACGCTACCCGCCGCGCCGGGGCGTTCCTGTCCCGCCTGAAAGCCACCCCCGCCGAAGCCGCCACGCTGCCGGTCGCCCGGCTGATCGACGCGCTGTCCGCCGAGGACCCGATCCTCGGCGGCGGGGTCTATATGGGGCCGGTGCTCGACATGCGGTCGCTGGAGCGCCACCCCTTCTGGCCCGACGCGCATCCGCTGGGCCGCGCCATCCCGCTGATATTGGGCAATACGCGCGAGGAGACCCGCGCCTTCATCGCGCCGCAGCCCGACCTGAACTGGGCCAATCTGGCGGCGCGGATCGCGCCGCAGCTGCGCGTCGACGCTCCGCCCGACTGGGTCGTCGCGCAATATCGCCGCCATTTCCCCACGATGACGCCCGGCGACATCCTGTACCGCGCGACCACCGCCGGACGCAGCTGGCCGGGACAGGTGATCGAGGCGGAAGCGCGCGCCGCCGCAGGGGCGCCGGCGTGGGTCTATCAGCTCGACTACAGCTCCCCCGTCCGCCCCGGCGGCGGCGCGGCGCATACCGACGACATCCCGCTGGTGTTCGGCACGCTCGACGCCCCCGGATCGGTCAGCGGCACCGGCCCCGCCGCCCGCGCCGTATCGCAGCGGATGATGGCGGCGTTCGTCTCGCTCGCCCGCAATGGCCATCCCGGCCGCGACTGGCCCCGCCACACCCTGCCCGGCCGCGCGACGATGGTGTTCGACACCACCAGCCGCGCGGTCGACGACCCCCGCCGCTGGGAACGCGAACTCTTCGCCCGGTTCCCGTATATCCAGCCGGGGACGTGAATGGGGGCGGCCTCGGGACCTGAAAGCGCGAGGGAATTCGCCGCCCCGCCACGTATTGCAGCCGAAACTCAGCGCACCGGCACCGCCAGCGGATAGCTGATCGTCAGCGCCAGCGGCTTCGTGCCCCGCTGCGCGATCCCCACCGCGGCCCCGGCGTACAGATACACCGTCGTCCCCGCGCGCACCCGCCGGGTCAGGCCGTCGCTGGTCACCTCGCCCTCGCCCGACAGCACCTGATAGACCTCGTCATGGTCGATGCGGTGGACGCCGATCGCCGCCCCCTTGTCGAGCGTCCGGCGACGGAACTCCATCGTCCGCCCGGGCACCCGGTCGGTGATGCGCCATGCGGTGCCCATGCCGATGCGCCCGTGCGGCGGCGCCTCGCGAACGCGGGTGGCGGCTTCGTCGATCACGACCATCGCCGGTGCCTTCGCGCGACCGGCTGCCCAGTCGAGCGCCCCGCCGACATGCGCCAGCACGCGCGCGTCCGCCCAATTCTCCTTGCGATGCCCCAGCCCTGTGTAGAACACCCGCCCCTGCGCTACCCGGTGCGCCCACGCCAGCGGCTTGGGATTGACGTCGTTCGCCCCGATCGACTGCGGATCGAAGGTCAGCAGGGGCATCAGGTCGGTCGACAGGTCGCGGAATCCGTACCACTCGTCGGCGATGCGGAATCTATCGGGGAGCGTTTCGGTCGCCGGATGGCGCTGCGGCGATCGTGTCACCTCCGCCTCGGGCGTGCCGGCGGGATGCTGCGCGAACCGGCCGCCGATCATCCGCGCATACCACGGCCAGCCATAATGCGAATCCGCCGCGGCATGGATCGCGACCACCCCGCCGCCGCCCTCGACATAGCGTTGCAGCGCGGTGCGCCGCGGGCCGACGAACCATTCGCTCGCCGGCTTCTTCGGATCGGTCGTCGTCGACACCAGCACGATCGCGGCATAGTCCAGCGGCGCATCGAACACCGCCGGATCGTCGCTCGCCACCGGCTCCATCCCCCGTTCGCGCGCCACCACGGTCAGCGCGGCGACGGCGGCGGGGATCGAATCATGGACGAACCCGGTCGCGCGGTGGAACAGCAGCACGCGCGGCGCCGCCAGCGCCGAAGTGGCGCACAGCAGCGCCGCTGCGGCAGCGAAAAGGCGGACGATCGATGGCCCGGCGGTCACTGGTCCGGCGATCACTGGCGCATCGCCCGGTCGCGCGGCGACAGCGATTCCTGGATCGGGCCCTTCTGCCCCGGATAGCGGCCCGATTTCGGCTCCATCGTCACCAGATCCCATTCCGCATCGACAAAGGGTGCCGCGGTCGGCACCGGATGCGGATATTCGCTGACTTCGCGTTCGTCGTCGATGATCTTGCCGCGCCCTTCCGCCACGAAGAACAGCACGCGGATATCGTCGGCATCGCGGTCCCACGGCCGGGCGCCGGCATTGGCCAGCACATGCGTCTCGACATCCTGCGCCGGCAGCACCGGCAGCCCGGTCGGCCAGACCGGCGGCGTCTTCGCCTCGATCAGCTTCGCGCGGGTCACGCCATAGCGGCCGAACAGCGGCAGCGGATTGCCATGCTTGTCGACCGCGACATTGTCGCGCCCGTGATAGCGCAGGTCGCCATCGCCGCCGAGCATCAGGAACGGCAGCCCGTCGTCGGTCGACGGTCCGCCGCGCATGACGTTGCCGACGGCGGACAGCTTGCCCTCCTGATAGGCGTGCCCCGCCCATTCCAGCGCCATCAGGTTGTAATGCACCGCGCGCTTGGCCGGATCGTAGATCAGGTTGTTGACAACCGCCGCCTGCACGCCGCCCTTCAGCAACGGGCTGCGCTCGACATTATGGGCATAGACGTTGCGCCAGATCAGGATGCCCGACGCATTGTCGTGGATCAGCGACCCCTTGCTGTGTTCGCCCTTGGGATGGCTGGCATCGGCCAGCCCTTCGGCCAGCAGGTTGTAGCTGAAGGTGATGTCGCGGCTGGTCCCGCGCCGCCAGTCGTCGGGCGTGGTCCCCGTGAAGCGCGGGCCCGATGCCGACAGGTTCTCGTCGAGCGCCCAGGTCATGGTGCAATGGTCGATGATGACGTTGTGCGCGGCGACGGTGTTGGTCGCATCGACCTCCCACCCCGAACGCCTGGGCTGTCCGTCGAGGCCGGGGCGCACGCGCAGGTGGCGGACGATCACGTCGTGCGCGCGGATGTCGATGCCGCCACGGATCAGCGTGATGCCCGGCGACGGCGCGGTCTGTCCGGCGATGGTCAGGAACGGTTCGGAGATGGTCAGCGTCGTCCGGCCGAGGTCGATCACCCCGCCGACCTCGAACACGACGATGCGCGGCCCCTTCGCCTCCAGCGCCGCCTTGAGCGATCCCGGGCCGTCGGCGGCCAGCGTCGTCACGCGCAGGATGCGTCCGCCGCGCCCGCCCGGCGTCGCCGCCGCCCAGCCCTGCGCGCCCGGAAAGGCGCTGGCGGCAGCGGGCGTGGCGCTACCCTGCGCCACCGCGACGGGGCCGCACAGCGCGGCGGGCAGCACGCCGCACAGCGCCAGAGCGATCATTCGGTTCATATTGATTTCCTCTCCGAGCGGTTCTTGACAGCTTCGTCGCGACGGCACAATGTCGCGTTGACACCGGTTTCTCAAGCCAAAAAGGCAGAACCGGATTTCCGGACCGTTGCGTAGCGGACCGGAAACGATCGACGGAGGCACGGACCCGGACCGGGAACCGTGCCCCTGACAGGCGATGGCCGACCGGACGCAAAAATGCGCCCGGTGTCATCGTGACAGGGAGAGGGATTGCCATGAAATACCGCAACCGCCGCCACGGCATGCAGGCGCTGCTCGCCGCGACGTCGTTCATCGCCGTGACGACCGCCGCACAGGCGCAGGACGTACCCGCAACGACCGTCGAGCCCACCGCCCCGACCGCCACGCAGGAGGCCGAAGGCGAGATCATCGTCACCGGGTTCCGCGCGTCGCTGAACGCCGCGCTGAACGTGAAGCGGCAGGCGGTGGGCGCGGTCGACGCGATCGTCGCCGAGGATATCGCCAAATTCCCCGACCAGAACCTTGCCGAATCGCTGCAGCGCATTCCCGGCATCGCGATCCAGCGCGACGGCGGCGAAGGCCGCGCGATCACCGTCCGCGGCCTGGGGTCGCAATTCACCCGCGTCCGCGTGAACGGGCTGGAAACCGTCACCACGTCGAGCGACGGCGCCGCCGCCAACCGCGACCGCTCGTTCGATTTCAACGTGTTCGCCTCCGAACTGTTCAGCTCGATCGTGGTCCACAAGACCGCGGCGGCCGATCTGGACGAAGGATCGCTGGGCGCGGTCGTCGACCTCAACACCGGCAATCCGCTGGCGGGCAAGTCGGGCTTCACCTTCGTCGGATCGGCGGTGGCGAACTATAACGACCTGTCGAAGACGGTCGGGCCGCGCTTCGCCGGGCTCATCGGGTGGAAGTCGCTCGACGGGACGCTCGGCGCGTCGATCTCGGCGGCGTATCAGGATACCGAGACCAAGGAGATCGGCAACAACACCGTCCGCTGGGCCCAAGCGCGCTTCGATTCTGTCGACGGCACCCGTTGCTGGACCGCCCCCAATCGCGGCGGCACGTACATCCCCGGCGCGGCGTGCGACCAGGCGGCGCTGTCGTTCCACCCGCGCATCCCGCGCTATGGCGAGGTGACGCACAACCGCGAGCGCCTCGGCCTGACCGGCAGCGTGCAATGGGCACCGACCGACGCGACCAAGGTGTCGATCGACGGCCTCTATTCGCGCTTCCGGGCCGACCGGCGCGAGAAATGGGGCGAGGTGCTGCTGCGATCGAACGAGCGGCAGATCGACGTGCTCAACCCGACCTATGATTCGAACAACAACATGGTCTCGGCGACGCTGAACGACGCATGGGTCCGCACCGAGCATTTCTATCGCCAGTCGCAGACCGAATTCTACCAGATCGGCGGGACATGGGACCAGGACGTCAGCGACACGTTCCGGTTCACCCTGCTCGGCGGCTATTCGAAGTCGGACGCGAGCGTGCCGGTCGAAACGACGCTGGTGTTCGACGATCGCGATGCGCAGGGCTATCGCTACGACTACACGAACAAGAATTCGCCGCTGCTGTCGTTCGGCACCAGCGTGACCGATCCCGCCAATTTCCAGCTCGCCGAAATCCGCGACCGGCCATCCGACGTGGTCAACCAGTTCAAGACCGCGCAGTTGCGCACCGAATGGGATGTGACCGAAGGGTTCAAGGTGCGCGCGGGCGGCGTGTGGCGGCGCTATGATTACGACATCACCGCCTTCACGCGCGACACCGCGGTGTGCGGCAATGGCGGGCGCGACCTCGTGCTCGGCACGATCACCTGTTCGCCGACCACCGCCTTCGGCCCGACCGCGATCTACGGGTTCCAGGCGACCCCGGCGCTGTCCGAGCTGTTTACGCTCCGGGGCGCGAAGGTGCCGTCGGGCACCACCACCCAGTGGCTGGTCCCCAATCTCGGCGCGGCGGCGCAGTTCACCGGGCTGTACGACCGTCCGCTCGCGCTCGACGTCGGCAACAATCGCGGCGTGGTGGAGGAGACGAAGGGCGGCTATCTGCAATTCGATGCAAAGGGCACGGTGTTCGGCCTCGAATACGCCGCCAATGCCGGCATCCGCTACGTCCGCACCGACCAGTCGTCCTATGGCATCAACAGCGGCGTCAACGTCACGGTGAAGCGCGATTACGAGGACTGGCTGCCCTCGATGAACGTCGCGCTGTATCCCACACCCGACATCATCGTGCGCGGCGCCATCGCGAAGGTCATCACCCGCCCGTCGCTCGGCAACCTGACGCCGGGCGGTTCGGCCGACGGCTTCAACTTCCGCGTGACCAGCGGCAACCCGTTCCTCGAACCGTTCCGCGCGACCAACTACGACGTGGCCGCCGAATGGTATTTCGCGCCGCAATCGGCCTTCTCGGTCGCGCTGTTCCGCAAGGATATCGCGAGCTTCCCGGTATCGGTCACGCGCAGCGGCACCTTCACCGAAACCGGCCTGTCGCCCTCGGTACTCGTGCCGTCGTCGCCCGCCGCGGTGAACCCGGCGTTGCAGGCGCAGGACATCTGGACCATCGCCACGACGACCAATGGCGAAGGCGCCTCGCTCGACGGGATCGAGGTCGCGTTGCAGGCGCCGTTCCGTTTCCTGCCCGGTCCCTTGCGCAACTTCGGCGGCATCGTGAACGCGACCTTCGTCCGCTCCAGCGCCGACTATACGCAGCAGGGGCCGGCGACGGTACCCGGCGGCGCGCTGCCGACGGTGACCCGCAACGAGACGCTATACAACGTGTCGAAGCGGCAGTTCAACGCGACGCTCTATTACGAGGATGCGAAGTTCAGCGCGCGCACCTCGGTCGCGTATCGCGGACCCTATGTCGATGGCGGGTCGGGCACCGGCAACATCTTCGAAGGCTATGATTCGATCGCCAATGTCGACGCGTCGATCCGCTACAAGCTGACCGACTTCCTCGAACTGTCGCTCGAAGGCACGAACCTGACCGACGCCTATCGCCGCCGCATCGTCGACGTCGACGTGCGCCGCAATTACGAGAACAACCATTTCGGGCGCACGCTGCTGGTCGGCGCGCGGGTGAAGATGTGACGGCGCGGCGGAACGGGCGGGTGCGCGCCTGACGCCGCCTGCCCGCAGGAAGATGCTTCTGCGAAAGTCCCTTTACCGTACCCCCGCGCAGGCAGGGGTACAGGGTTCCCGGCCCACCTTGGCCGCCGCGCTGGCGGCGTACCCCCGCGAAGGCGGGGGTCCAGGGGCGAGAGGTGTAGACCGTTGTCTTGCTCGACTCTGGCCCCCCGCCTGCGCGGGGGTACGGTAAAGTCAGGGCGGACGTTCCGCCTTTCTCAGAGGTGTCCTGACAGGCAGGGAGACGTTGTCGGCAACGACGATGTGCCCCCGACCGGACCGCCTCTCTCCCCGCCCCCTTGCCGCCCGTCCGATATCCGTCCACCACCCTGCCGCGAAGGGAAGCGGCAATGGCGGACGACGACACGCAGCACGGCATTTCGCGCGGGTCGATGACCATCGCCGCCTTTTCGACCGTGGTCGAATGGTACGACTTCACCCTGTATCTCTACCTCGCGACGCTGCTGTCGCGCGTCTTCTATGGCGGCGGTGCGGAGTCGCTGGCGGCGACGCTGGGCGGGTTCGCCGTGTCGTATCTGATGCGGCCGCTGGGCGCGCTGGCGTTCGGGCAGATCGGCGACCGCTTCGGACGGCGGCGGATGATGCTGTGGTCGATGGCGCTGATGACGGTGGCGATGCTCGGGATCGCGCTGCTGCCGACTCGCGCCGCGATCGGGCCGGCGGCGGGGTGGCTGCTGCTGGCCCTGCGCTGCGTCATGGCCTTCTCGGTCGGCGGCGAATATACCGGGGTTGTCGCCTATCTCTACGAAGGCGCGCGGCCCGCGCGGCGCGGGCTGGTGACGTCGTCGGCATCGGCGGCGAGCGAGGTCGGCGGGCTGCTGGCGGTCGGCATTTCCGCCGCGACGGTCAGCCTGATGCCGACCGCGCAGCTGGAGGCATGGGGCTGGCGCATCCCGTTCTTCGTCGGCGCGGCGCTGGCGGCGACGATCGGCATCGCGCGCTCGACCTTGCAGGAATCGCCCGAATTCGAACGGCAGCAGGCCAGCGGGTCGGTCCCGGCCAATCCGTTCGCCCATGCGCTGACCCACCACCGCGCCGCCATCGCGCGCGGCTTCGCGATCTCGGCGTTGGGGTCGATCACCTATTATGTCGGCATCGTCTATGTGCCGTCGTTCCTGACCGGCACCGGCGCGATGGGGGAAGGCGCCGCACTGTGGCTGTCGACCGCCGCGGCGGTGATGGTCATTCTGGTGACGCCGATGGTCGGGTTGCTGTCCGACCATGTCGGGCGCAAGCCGGTGCTGCTGGTCGCCTGCGTCGGGGCGGCGATCCTGCCGATGACGATGTTCGCATGGATGGCGGGTGCCGGGTCTGCCGCGCTGGTCGGCGCGCTGGTGCTGGCGGCGCTGGGCGGTGCGGTCAGCGCGGTCGGCGCGGTGGCGACCGCCGAACAGCTGCCGGGCGAGGGGCGGCTGACCGGCCTCGCGCTCGGTGCGACGGCGGCGACCGCGATCTTCGGCGGCCTGACGCCGTTGGTGTCGCACCTGCTGCTGGAGGCGACCGGATGGGTGATGGTGCCCGGCGCGATGATCGCGGTCGTCGCGGTCGCGGTCGCACCGGTGCTGCTGACCCTGCGCGAGGGCGCCGTCCGCCGCCGCTGAGGCCCGGACGCGCCGCCGCGTCGGCGCGCCCCCCGCCCGCCGGAGAGACCGGGCTTGCCAAACGCCGCACCACCGTCGAGACGACGACGTCCTCCACCGACAGGAACATCCCATGGCCGCTCGCCCGTTTCCGCTTCGTGCCGTTCTGCTCCCGCTCCTCGCGCTGCTGCCGGCGGGCGTCGCGGCACAGGCACCCGCACCGCGCGCGCCGACCGATCGTCCCGCCCCGCCCGCGGCATGGACCGCCGCGCCGTTCGTGCCGCTGTGGACCGGCACCCCGCCCGGTGGCGGCTTCCGCCCCGTGACCGTCCCGGCGGACAGCCCGGCGACGTTCCTGCGCAACATCGACCGGCCCGGCCTGCGCCTGTTCCGTCCGGCGCGCGCGAACGGCGCGTCGGTGCTGGTCGTGCCGGGCGGCGCCTACGACTTCCTGTCGATCGGCAACGAAGGCGTCGACATCGCCGGCCGCCTGAATGCGCTGGGCTATACCGTCTATGTCCTTGTCTACCGCCTGCCCGGCGAAGGCTGGGCGAACCGCGCCGACGTGCCGCTGCAGGACGCGCAGCGCGGCCTGCGCATGGTCCGCGCCGCCGCGACCCGGGACGGGCTCGACCCGCACCGCGTCGCGGTGCTGGGCTTCTCGGCCGGCGGGCATCTGGCCGCGACGCTGGAGACCGACTTCGCCCAGCGCGTGTACCCGGCGCGCGACGCCACCGACCGCCTCGATGCGCGGCCCGATGCCGCCGCGCTGATCTATCCGGTGATCGCCGCCGCCCCGCCCTTCACCCACGCGCTGTCGGCCGAGCGGCTGCTGGGCAAGGACCCTGCCCCCGCCGCCGTCGCGCGCCGTTCGCCCGCCGGGCATGTGACCGCCGCCACCCCGCCGACCTTCCTGCTGCACGCGATGGACGACGGCGCGGTCGTGCCGGACAACAGCCTGACGATGATCGCCGCGCTGCGCCGCGCCGGCCGCCCGGTCGAGGCGCATTTCGTGGCGGAGGGCGGCCACGGCTTCGGCGTCGGATCGCCGGCGCTGCCCGCCGGCCACTGGGTCGAGGCGTTCGACCGCTGGCTGACCCGCACCTTCGCCCGTCCGGCCGCGAAGGGGTGACGGACCGCTACCGGCTCATCGAATAGGGCCGGTCCGCCGGCGCTGTCGCCCGCACGCGGTCGGGCCGCGCCGCCATCCGGAACGCCAGCGTGCCGCCCGCCATGATCTCGTCGTGCCGGATATACCCGCGCGTCAGCGGCCGGCCGTTGAGCGTCACCGACGCGACATAGCGGTTCGCCTCGCCCAGCCCCGCCGCCGTCACCACGAACCGCTTGCCGTTCGGCAGGTTCAGCGCCGCGCGGTTCACGAACGGGCGGCCCAGCACATATTCGTTGGTGCCCGGCGCCACGGGATAGAAACCGATCGCGGTGAACGCCAGCCACGCCGACATCTGCCCCAGATCGTCATTGCCCGACAGCCCGTCGGGCGTCGCCTTGTACTGGCTGTCGACGATCTGCTTCAGCCGTTCCTGCGTCCGCCACGGCTGCCCGGCATAGCCATAGAGATAGGCGACATGGTGGCTCGGTTCGTTGCCATGGATATATTGGCCGATCAGCCCCGCGATATCCTCGGCATGGCTGTAGTCGAGCCTCGAATTGTCATAGTCGAACATCTGGTCGAGCTTCGCCACGACCTTCGCGTCGCCGCCCATCGTGGCGAACAGCCCGGCCTGATCGTGTGGCACGAACCAGCTATATTGCCACGCATTGCCCTCGGTATAATCCGACCCGTAATTGATCGCGGTCGGATCGAACGGCCCGCGCCAGCTGCCATCGGCTTTGCGCGCGCGCAGGAACCCGGTCTGCGCGTCGAAGCTGTTGCGCCAGTAGCCAGCGCGCCGTTCGAACGCGGCGGCGACGTCGGTCCGCCCCATCGCGCGCGCCATGCGGGCGATGGTCCAGTCGCCATAGGCATATTCGACGGTCTTCGACGCCGCCTCCGGCTCGCGATCGATCGGCACGTAGCCGCGCTGCATATATTCGCCGAGGCCGCCGTACGGCGCGTAGCTGGCGCTGGCGACCATCGCGTCGAGCGCCGCGTTCGCATCGAAACCGCGAATCCCCTTGAGATACGCATCGGCGATAACGGAGACCGAATGATAACCAATCATCGTCCACGTCTCCCGCCCATGAAACTGCCACACCGGCAGGATGCCGTCGGGACTGGCCGCGCGGCTGGCGATCAGCGAACGCACGATCCCTGCATTCACCGCTTCCGGCTGGATCAGCGTCAGCAGCGGGTGCTGCGCGCGAAACGTGTCCCACAGCGAGAAGGTCGAGCGGAAGGTGAAGCCGTTGGCGCGGTGCACCTGATCGTCGGGACCGCGATAGCGCCCGTCGCTGTCGCTCCACACGCTGGGCGCCAGCAGGCTGTGGTACAGCGCGGTCGCGACCATCCGCCGCATCGCCGGCTTCGCCTCCAGTTCGACCGCGCCCAGCGCCTGCGTCCACGCCGCACTGGTCCGGTCGCGCACCGCGTCGAAATCGCCGGCCTCGCTCGCCAGGTTGGCGATCGCGCCTGCCTCGTCCACGCCCGAAATCGCGACCTTCACTTCCAGCGGCGATGCCAGCCCGCCAAAGTCGAGCCGCGCGACCAGCGCCCGGCCCAGCCGCTCCGCCACCGCATCGCTGCCGCGCCCCGGTCCCTGAAACCCCTTGTACGCAATGTCGCTCTCGCGATTGACCAGCGCATGGGCGGTCAGCGGCGCGGAAA
The DNA here is from genome assembly GCA_003946805.1 of Bacillus sp. 2B10. GTDB lineage: Bacteria > Pseudomonadota > Alphaproteobacteria > Sphingomonadales > Sphingomonadaceae > Sphingomonas. The sequence goes on from RPSH01000027.1 coordinate 24,557, forward strand.
AGCGCATCGCGAAGAAGAATTTGCGCCCCGGCGCCCAGCCGCGCGTCTCGCGAAATCCGGTCAGGATGCCGTCGGGCCGCAACCGCAGCCCCGACCACAATATCTTGCCAGGATAGTTGTAGAGCGACGAGCGCAGGTCGACGACCAGATGCGCCGCCTTGCCCGCCGGGAAGCGATAGCGATGCACGCCGACGCGCGTCCCCGCGGTCAGCTCGGCCCGCACGCCCGGCCGATCGAGCGTCACCGCATAATATCCCGGCCGCGCGGTTTCGGTCGCGTGGCGGAAGGCGGAACGATAACCCGGCTGCCCGGGCGATCCCGGGTCCATCGGCACCGCGTCGCCCGCGACCGGCATCACCAGCAGGTCCCCGAGGTCCGAATGCCCAGCACCCGAAAAATGGGTATGGCTGAACCCCTCGATCGTCGGATCGTCGTACCGATAGCCCGCGGCATGGCCGTAGCATTCGCGCGTCACGCAACCCGTATCGGTGTCGGGCGACAGCTGCACCATTCCGAACGGCGCCACCGCCCCGGGATAGCTATGCCCCTCGCCCCCAGTCCCGATGAACGGATCGACGTCGTCGACCGTCGCCCGCTGCGCCGGCGCCGCAGTGGCCCCCATCACCAGTGCCAGCATCATCCACCGCATCCGCCACGCCTCCCCGATCCTTGCGCGCATCTTCGCCGAGCCGGCCGGCAATGCCAACCCCCTAAGGATACTGGATTTTCTGGCAGGCCCGATGCCCTGACTCAAGCAACCCGCCCCCCGAACCGAACGTCACCCCAGCGAAGGCTGGGGTCTCGAACGGCTCCTGTCCCGCGCTACAACCGGGAGAACCCGGCCTTCGCCGGGATGACGCCGGTCCGTGCGACCGCCCCTCACCCGCCGGCGGCGGCCAGACTCTCCCGCACCCGTGCCAGCGCCTCGCCCTCGACGTCGCGCTCGCCCATCGCCGCCCACGACCCGCTGACCGCGAACGCGCAATGGCCGTGGACGAGCGCAACCAGCGAGCGGGCCAGCGTCCCGACCGCCGCATCGGGCGCGTGGCCCAGCGCGGCCGCCACTTCGCGCACGACGATCCCGGTCAGCCGCCCGCGGACCTCGCCCTGAGCCGGCGGAAACGCGTCCGCGGCGATGCGGTGTTCGTAGATCGCCGACCAGCGCAACGGATTGTCACGCGCGAACGCGAAATAGGCATCGACCAGCACCGCGATCCGGTCCGGCCCCGCCGCCGCCAGCCGCGCTTCCAGCGCATCGGCCCATAGCGCAAAGGTTGCGGTGTTGATCGCCATCACCAGTCCGTCGACATTGCCGAACACGTTGTGGATGGTGCCGATGGTATAGCCGACCCGCTTGGCGACCTCACGCGCGGAAAAGCCCGACAGCCCGGTCTCGGCCATCAACCCCGCGCCCGCGTTCAGGATCAGCGCGTGCAGTTCGGCCCGGCTATGGTCGGATCGCCGTCCCACCGCTTAACCCACCTTGCGAAACAGCGTGCCCGCGCGCGACGTGATCGCGAAATCGGCGGAGAAGGTCATGCTGCATCCGCCGGTCCATTTCGAACAGCCGGCGATCGCCTGCAACACATCGGCCTGTTGCTGCGGGCCGGCCTTGCCCTGCCCGGTAACCTTCGGCGGATAGGCGGCGGCCGGCTGGCCCCCCGCAAACGCGGCGACGACGCGCGTGGCGGCGATGGCATGCGCGCGATTCATGAGCCTGCTCCTTCGTTCTCCTCCTGCGGGGTACGCCCCGGGTTCAAATTAATCAACGATCAATTCGACAGGCAGGCGGCTGTACCGCCGCACACAGTCTTGCCGAACCGGAACGCGTCATATTTTGGCACCTAACAGCCAATCGTTCCGATCTTCGCAATAAGATTGAAGATATGTTCCGTTTTTACGCTGGGATGACCTGCGAAAAAGAACGCTTTTCTGCGACAACTTCGCTACCTTTCGACCATGGAGAAACGCGACGACGCCCGCCTCACCGGTCCGACCTATGGCAGCTATCTGCACCTGCCGGCCCTGCTGTCGTGCCAGCACCCGCTGTCCGACACCCATGACGAGATGCTGTTCATCGTCATCCACCAGGCGTCCGAACTGTGGATGAAGCTATGCCTCCACGAGCTGGACGCCGCCCGCATCGCGATCGTCGACTCCCGCCTCGACGAGGCGTTCAAGATGATGGCCCGCGTCGCCCGCATCCAGGCGCAGCTGATCCAGAGCTGGGATGTGCTGGCGACCATCACCCCCGCCGACTATTCCGCCATGCGCGGCGCGCTGGGCAGCAGTTCGGGATTCCAGTCGCACCAGTATCGGCTGCTCGAATTCATGATGGGCAACAAGAACGCGGCGATGATCGACGTCCACCGCGACACCCCCGACGTGCAGGCGACGCTGCGCGCCGAACTGGTCCGCCCCGGCCTGTACGACGAAGCGCTGCGCGCCGCCGCCCGCGCCGGCCTGCCCATGCCCGCCGACCGGCTGGAGCGCGACTTCTCGCAACCCTATGTCGCGTCGGCCGCGGTCGAGGATTGCTGGCGACGCGTCTATGCCGACCCGGCGCGCTACTGGGACCTGTACGAACTCGCCGAAAAGCTGGTCGATCTCGAATATCGCTTCCAGCTGTGGCGCTTCGGCCATCTCAAGACCGTCGAGCGCGTGATCGGGTTCAAGCGCGGCACCGGCGGGACCGCGGGCGTACCCTATCTGGCGAAAGTGGTCGAACAGGTGTTCTTTCCCGAATTGCTGACGGTACGGGTGGCGCTATGACCCTCACCCTCGACGCCGCCCGCGCGCGCGACGCCGCCGATCCGTTGCGCCACAAGCGCGCCGATTTCCTGCTGCCCGCGGGCAAAATCTATCTCGACGGCAATTCGCTGGGCGCCCTGCCCCGTTCCACCCCGGCGCGGATCGCCCGGCTGGTCACGCAGGAGTGGGGCGAGGACCTGATCGGCAGCTGGAACACCGCCGGCTGGATCGACGCGCCGCGCACGCTGGGCGCCCGGATCGCGCCGCTGATCGGTGCGGCGGCGGACGAGGTGCTGGTGACCGATTCCACCTCGGTCAACCTGTTCAAGCTGCTGACCGCCGCCTGCCTCGCCCGGCCGGGCCGCACGACGATCCTGAGCGAACCCGGCAATTTCCCGACCGATCTCTACATCGCCGACGGCGTCGCCCGCACGCTGCCCGACCGGCGGCTGCGCACCCTGCCCGCCGACGACATCGTGACCGCGATCGACGACGATGTCGCGGTCGTGCTGCTCACCCACGTCCATTACAAAAGCGGCCGTAGGCTCGACATGGCGGCGATCACCGCCGCCGCCCATGCGCAGGGCGCGCTGGTGCTGTGGGACCTCAGCCACAGCGTCGGCGCGGTGCCAGTCGCGCTGGGCGCCTGCGACGCCGACCTCGCCGTGGGGTGCGGCTACAAATATCTCAACGGCGGCCCGGGTGCTCCGGCATTCCTCTACGTCGCCCGGGCGTTGCAGGATGCGCTGCGCTCGCCGCTGACCGGATGGATGGGCCATGACGCGCCGTTCGCCTTCACCGATGACTATCGCCCGGCCCCCGGCATCGCCCGCTTCCTGTGCGGCACCCCGCCAATCGTCGCGATGGGCGCGCTCGAACAGGGGCTGGCGCAGTTCGACGGCGTCGATTTCGACACGCTGGTAGCCAAATCGCAGGCGCTGTGCGACCTGTTCGTCGCGTTGGTCGACACGCGCTGCGCCGGGTTCGACCTGACGCTGCTGTCGCCGCGCGACGCGGCGGCGCGCGGCAGCCACCTGTCCTACGCGCATCCCGACGCCTATGCGCTGTGCCAGGCCCTGATCGCGCGCGGCGTGACCGGCGATTTCCGCGCACCCGACGCCGTGCGATTCGGCTTCACCCCGCTCTACACCAGCTACGAGGACGTGTGGCGCGCGGTCGATATCCTCGCCGATCTGCTCGCGACCCGTGCGTGGGACGACCCGGCCTTTCGCCGCCGCGTCGCGGTAACCTGACGGAACGCTGCCGATGGACCGGATCGACCTCGCCATCCTCGCCGAACTCGAGCACGAAGGGCGTCAGCCCTTTGCCGGCCTCGTCGAACACGTCGGCCTGTCCAGGACGCCCTGCTGGACGCGGGTGCAGGCGCTGGAACACAGCGGCGCGATCCGCGGCTATCACGCCGATGTCGATCCGGCCGCCCTCGGCCTGCACGTCACCGCCTATGTCGAGGTGATGATCGATCCTGCCCGGCGCGATGCGTTCGAACAGGCGGTGCTCGATCATCCCGCGATCGTCGAATGCGTCACCACCGCCGGCGACGCCGACTATCTGCTCAAGGTACTGAGCAGCGACGTCGGCGACCTCGACGACCTGTTGCGACACAGCCTGACGCTGCTGCCGGGCCTGCGACGCTCGACGACGACGATCAGCCTGAAGACGATCAAGCGCGGTGCCTCGGTCGTCGCTGCCACCCGCTCGCGGACAATACCAGCTTGATACCACCTGTTCATTTTCGCGTGATCGGACTATTGCCGTCGGTGTGAACGACAGCACGGACCAGACCTGATGAATACCGAAATGCTCGATCCCCGCTATCGCGACGTCGAACACTGGCCAACCCATGCCGCGGTCGAGGCGATGCTGGAGGGGCAGATGGCCGCCATCGCCGCGCTCTATACCCAGACCGCTGCGATCGCCGCCGCCGCCGATGCCGCCGCAGCCCGACTGGAGCATGGCGGACGCATGGTCTTCGTCGGCGCGGGCACCTCCGGCCGGCTGGCGGTGCAGGACGGCACCGAACTGCACCCGACCTTCGGCTGGCCGGACGAGCGGACCGCGTTCCTGATGGCGGGCGGCGCCGACGCGCTGACCCGCGCGCGCGAAGGGGCGGAGGACGATGCCGATGCCGCGGGACGGGAGGTCGCCGCCGCACGGGTCGGGGCGGACGACGTGATGATCGGCGTCGCGGCCAGCGGTCGCACCCCCTTCACCGTCGCCGCGATCGCCGCCGCGCGCGCGGCCGGCGCGTTGACCATCGGCATCGCGAACAACGCCGCCACGCCGCTGACCGAGGCCGCCGAGCATGTCGTCGTCGCCGCGACCGGCAGCGAGATCATCGCCGGATCGACCCGGATGAAGGCGGGCACCGCGCAAAAGGCCGCGCTGAACCTGTTGTCCACTGCGATCATGATCCGGCTGGGGCTGGTCCATGACGGGCGGATGGTGGCGATGCGCGTGTCGAACGCCAAGCTGCTGCGCCGCGCGCGGGCGATGGTGCAGGAACTGACCGGGATCGATGCCGACGCCGCCGCCGATGCGCTGTCGCGTGGCGACAACGACATCCGCCGCGCTGTACTGATCGCGCGCGGGCTGACGCCGGACGATGCCGCCGCGCTGCTCGAGCGTCACTACGGCCGGCTGGGCGCGGCGATCGCCGCATCGGCGTGACGCGCGACATCGCCTGGCCGGCGGGCGACGCGGATACGCCACTCTACCTGCAACTGGCGCGCAGCCTGCGCGACCATATCGGCAGCGGCGCGATCGCCCCCGGTGCGGCGCTGCCGTCCGAGCGCGACATCAGCAACCTTGCCGGCCTGTCACGCGTCACGGTGCGCAAGGGCATCCAGCAGTTGATCGACGAAGGCATCGTCGTGCGCAAACCGGGATCGGGCACCTTCGTCGCCACCCGGATCGAGGCACGCGGCGCGTTGCTGACCAGCTTCAGCGACGACGCGCGCGCACGGGGCGACGCGACCGGCGTGGTGTGGATCTACCGCAACCATGCCCCGCCGACCGAAGAGGAAGCGGCGGCACTGGAGGTCGCTCCCGACACGCTGGTCGCGCGGCTCGGCCGGGTGCGGTTGTCGGGCGGCGATCCGCTGGCGATCGAACATGCGGTGGTTCCGGCCGCGTTCCTGCCCGATCTCGACCAGCTGCACGACTCGCTCTACGCCGCGCTGGAGGTGCATGGCTTCCGTCCCGTCGGCGGCACGCAGCGGGTGCGCGCGTCGCTGGCGACGGCGACGGAGGCCGGCATCCTGTCGATCGAACCGCAGTCCGAGGTGCTGCGCATCGAACGCCGCACCCGGCTTGCCGACGGGCGGATCGTCGAATGCACCCGCTCGGTCTATCGCGGCGACCGCTATGAGTTCGTGACCGAGCTGAACGAGGGTTAGGATCCGTGCCGCTGCAACGTCTCGACATCGCCATCGCCGGATGCGGCCCGGCCGGGCTTGCTGCCGCGTTGCTGCTTCACCGTGATGGCCATCGCGTCACGCTGTTCGACCGGTTCGATGCGCCCCGGCCCGTCGGGTCGGGACTGATGATCCAGCCGACCGGGTTCGCCGTGCTGCGCGAACTCGGCCTCGCGGAGACGCTGCTGGCGCACGGCGCGCGGGTGACGCGGTTGCATGGCGAAGCAGATCGTGGCCGCGTCGTGCTCGACGTGCGCTATGCGGCGCTCGGCAAGCGGGCGGGGTTCGGTGTCGGCGTCCACCGCGCGACGCTGTTCGCACTGCTGCACCGCGCCGTCGCTGCGCAGGGGATCACGGTCGAGACCGGCTGTCCCGTCACCGGCAGCATCCGCGTTGCGGGCGACCGGCGGCAGTTGCAGCTGGACGGCAATCGCATGGCCGGGCCGTTCGACCTTGTCGTCGACGCACTCGGCACGCGCACGCCGCTGGCGCCGCCCTGCGGGCGGGCACTGGCCTATGGCGCGCTGTGGGGCACGCTCGACTGGCCGGCTGCGGCGGGCTTCGATCCCGCCGCGCTCGAACAGCGCTATCGTCGTGCGAGCGTGATGGTCGGGGTGCTGCCGGTCGGGCGGTATCCGGACGGCGATCGACAGCAGGCGGCGTTCTTCTGGTCGCTGCGTGCAGACCGGCTCGCCGACTGGCACGCGGCGGGATTGGCGGCATGGAAGGCGCAGGTCGCTACACTGTGGCCGGCGACCCGGCCATTGCTCGACCAGATCGCGTCACCCGACCAGCTGACCTTTGCCCATTATGCCCACCGTACACTGTCCACCCCGGCCGAACCGGGGATGCTGCACCTCGGCGACGCCTGGCATTCGGCCAGTCCGCAGCTGGGCCAGGGGGCGAACATGGCGCTGCTGGACGCCTATGCGCTGGCACTCGCCCTACGCCGCGCGCCCGACGTGGCGACGGCACTTGCCGATGCGGTGGCGATGCGGCGGCGGCACGTCCGGCTCTATCAGGCGCTGACCGCGCTGTTCACGCCGGTCTATCAATCGGACAGCCGCATCATCCCGCTGATCCGCGACCGCGTCATCGGACCGCTGTCGAAACTATGGCCGGCAACCCGGATCCAGGCAGCTATGGTCAGCGGGCTGATCGGCGATCCGCTCGGACCGCTATCGCTTCGCGCATAAAAAAACGCCGGGCGACGAGGTCGCCCGGCGTGAGGGGGGAGAAGATGGGCGGCGGTCAGAACTTGACGCGCGCCCGAACCGAGAAACGGCGGTCGTTGATGCCATAGTCGCGCGGCCGGTCGTCGAAAATCTGGTACGACTTGAACGCCGTATCGAGGATGTTCTGACCGTCCAGGGTGATCGCGAACTGCGGCGTCACGTCGTAGGTCACCGATGCGTCGAGCGTGCCATAGGCGTTGCCGAAGATCGGCAGGTTCTGCGTGCCGGTGTTCGCCGTGCCCTGCAGGAAGCTGCTGCGCCAGTTATAGGCGACGCGCATGTTCAGCCCGAACTTGTCGTACAGCGCGACGAGGTTGTAGCTATGCTTGGACAGGTTCACCAGTCCGACGCTGATCTGCGTCCTGCTGTTGATGTCGCCGGCCGCCGCCTGCCCAGCATCGCTGTCGGCGAAGGTATAGTTCGCCTGCACGCCCAGCCCGTCGAACGGCGCCGGGAGGAAGTCGAGGAACTTCTGTCCGCCGACCTCGAACCCGCGGACATAGCCCTCGGATTCGTTGACCCAGCGCCGGACGTTGAAGCGCACCGTGCCGAGACCGGCCAGATCCTGGAACACCGGGGCGGCGGCGCGATCGACCAGCAGGTTCTTGAGGTTCTTGTAGAAGCCGGTCGCATAGACGAAGCCGACCGGATCGAAATACCATTCAAGCGCCAGATCGTAGCTCGTCGCCTCTTCGGGACGCAGGTTGGGATCGCCCAGCGCCGTGCCGGTCCCGACATAGGGGTTGGTCGTGGCGTTGTACGGCAGCGCCGGATTGGCCAGCGTCGGCGCGACGCTGTTCGCGTCGGTGTAGCTGACGCTCAGGTTGAACTGCGGGTTGAGCTGCGCGAAGCTGGGCCGCGAGAAGTTCTGCGAGAAGGCGCCGCGCAGGATCAGCTCGTCGGTCAGGTTCACCTTCAGGTTCACGCTCGGCAGATACCGGTCGTAATCGCGCCCGCCACCGAACGGCTGGTCCAGCGTGATGTTGGGCGCCGCGGTGACCGTGCCATCCGGGTTGGTGATCGGCGCGGCCCCGGGCGTGCGATAGACGAGCACGCGGCGGCCCAGCGCTTCCGTTTCGGTCCGCACGGCGCGCACGCCAACATTGCCGTCGAAGCGGACGGTGCCGATGTCGCCGCCGAAGCCGACGCGCAGATAGGCGGCATAGCTCTTTTCGCCGATCGTGCCGAGGAACGCGTTGGGCGAATCGTACGGGCGGAAGCTGATGTTCTGCCCGCTGATCGCGCGCACCGCGTCGAACGCCGCCTGCGCATCGGTGACAAGGCTGTCACGGAACTGCCAGACCGGGCCGAACACCGAATTGCGTGCCTTACCGCGCAACAGGTCCTGCTGGTACAGGTTCTGCTGGGCATATTGCGGGAATTCCGACAGCAGCGTGCAGCCCGCGTCCGACGACCAGTTGGCACAGGTCGAACCGATTGCGGTCCAGGTGTCGTAGGTGGTGTTGCGGTTGATCGCGCTCTTGTCAGTATAGCGCACACCGGCGCGCACCTCGCGGATCAACCCCTCGCCGAAGTCCCAGGTCAGGTCGGCGCGGATGGCGTCGGCGGTCGCGTCGTTCTGCTCGCCATAGGGCAGGATCGCCGTCATGCCGTAATTGGCCGGGTTGCTGAAATAGTTCGGCGTCGTCGACTGGAACACCGGCACCTTGCCGGTCAGGTCGAAGAACAGGTCGTAATCCTGGCCTAGCCCGGCGACGCTGGTCCGCGGGTTGAGCGCGCTGGCGGTCAGGTTCAGCGTCGTTTGTTCTACGGTCGAATCGATATGCTGATAGTCAACCGACAGCTTCACGTCGTTGGTCACGTTCCAGCGGACGCCGCCCGAAATGTCGGTCGTGCTGGTATCGCGCACCGTGCCGAAATTGACCGAATCGGTCCCGGCATTGTCGAGATAGCCGGTCCGCACGACACCGTTGTCATCGACGGTGAAAGGACGATCCGGCGACGGCGGCACGTCCGAGCCATAGGAGAAGAACGAGTTGCCGGCTTCGTTGAACTTGTAGTCCGCCCGGAAATACTGGGCATAGAGTTCGAGGCCGTCGGTCGGACGCCATTGCAGCGCCGCGGTCCCGCTCAGCCGTTCGCGATCGCCATAGGCGGTGCGGAAGCCGCCGCCATGGGGCAGCAGCACGGTCTGGTTGTTGAAGCCGGGGACCGGTCCCTGCACGCCGGGCGCCGCCGGGCCATGCTGGTAGAAGGGTTCGACCACCACCACGTCCTCGCGGAACGACGTCGTCTGGTAGCCGATATTGGCAAGGAAGCCGATTTCGCCGATGCCGGTGTCCCAGCGGTTGCTGTAGATTCCCGAGACCTGCTGCCCGCTCTTGCCGGCAAGGTCGTAATAGGTCGACGCCGCGCTGGCCGACACCAGCTGTCCGGGCTGGTCGAACGGCAGCCGGGTGCGCAGGTTGACGGTGCCTGACAGGCCGCCCTCGACCAGTTCGGCCGACGGGTTCTTGTAGACGTCGACGCCGGCGAGCAGGTCGGAGCCGACCTCTTCCCACGACAGGCCGCGGCCGCCGCTGGCGGAAAAGATGTCGCGTCCGTTCAGTTCGGTACGCACCTGTGTCAGGCCGCGCACGGCGACGCCGCTGCCCTCGCCGCGGTTGCGGGTGATCTGCACGCCCGACACGCGCTGCAGCGCTTCGGCGACGGTCACGTCGGGCAGACGGCCGATATCCTGCGCGGTGATCGAATCGACGAACTGGTCGGCGTTGCGCTTGATCGCCTGCGCGCTCTGCAACGACTGGCGCAGCCCGGTGACGACGATGTCACCGCTGTCAGTTTCGGTCTGGGTTTGCGCCGATGCGTCGACGGTCGAATCAGGCTGACCGCCCGTGCCGGCGACCGGCGGCAGCGTGGTCTGGGCGAATGCTGCCGGCGTGACGATTCCGAACAGCGCGATGGCCAGTCCGGACGTGCCGCCCCGCAGCAACTGTCCGGTCGTGAAGAATGATCTGCGCATCTTGCCTCTCCCTGTGTCTGGTACGCCGCCGTCCCTTCGACGCCGCCCAACCTTTGTTGCCGGTGGGAATAACTTTTAGATATGCAACGCACAAGCGTCCGACCTATATTATATGACAATTATTATTTCCGGATACCGGATAACATTTCAAGGGGAGGTAAGGACTTGGCGCCGGAACCTATCAAACGGATCGTGATCGTCGGCGGCGGCACCGCCGGGTGGATGGCAGCCGCCGTCCTCGCCCATCAGTTCCGCGCCGACCAGTGCGCGGTGACGCTGGTCGAATCCGCCGAGATCGGGACGGTCGGCGTCGGCGAGGCGACGATCCCGCCGATCCTGCAATTCAACCGGCTGCTCGGCATCGACGAGGATGCGCTGATCCGGGCGACGGGCGGCACCTACAAGCTTGGTATCGAGTTTCGCGACTGGGGGGCTGTCGGCGAAACCTATTTCCACCCGTTCGGCCATTATGGTGCCGACCTGAACGGCATCCCCTTCCACCTCCACTGGCTGAGCAACCGGACCGGCGCGCTCGGCGACTATTCGCTGGTGGCGCAGGCGGCGAAGGCCGGACGCTTCGTCCGTACCGCCGACGATCCGGCGCATGTCCATTCGCGCATGGCCTATGCGCTGCATTTCGACGCGGTCCGCTATGCCGGTTTCCTCGCAGGCCAGGCGACCGCCAACGGTGCGACGCGGATCGAGGGGCGGATCGTCGAGGCGGTGCGCGACGACCGCGGCCATGTCGCCGCGGTGGTGCTGGCCGACGGCCGCCGGATCGAAGGCGACCTGTTCGTCGACTGTTCGGGGTTTCGCGGGTTGCTGATCGAGGAGACGCTGCACGCCGGCTATATCGACTGGTCGCACTGGCTGCTGATGGACCGCGCGGTGGCGGTGCCCAGCGCCCCGGTCGCCGCACCCGATCCCTTCACCCGCGCGACCGCCGGCCGCGCCGGATGGCGCTGGCGGATTCCGTTGCAGCACCGGGTCGGCAACGGCCATGTCTATTGCAGCCGTCATATCTCCGACGACGAGGCGACTGCCGAGCTGCTGGCCGGGCTCGACGGCGAGCCGCTGGCCGACCCCCGCCCGCTGCGCTTCACCACCGGGCGGCGCAAGGCGTTCTGGCAGGGCAATGTCATCGCGCTCGGCCTTGCCGCCGGGTTCGTCGAGCCGCTGGAATCGACCAGTATCCACCTGGTCCAGCGCGGGATCGTGACGCTGATGTCGCTGTTCCCCGACAGCGGGTTCGATGCCGCGACCACCGCCGAATACAACCGCCTGATGACCCGCGAGTTCGAGGCGGTCCGCGACTTCATCATCCTGCACTATCACCTGACGCGGCGCGACGATTCGCCGTTGTGGAACCATGTGCGCACGATGCAGGTGCCCGATACGCTGGCCGATCGCATGGCGTTGTTCGCCGCACATGGCCGGCTGATGCTCGACCCGCACGAGCTGTTCCGCGAACCGAGCTGGACGGCGGTTCTGCTGGGCCAGGGACTATGGCCCGCCGGCCCCGACCCGATCGCCGCGGCGCAGGGCGATGCGCGACGGTCCGAAACGCTCGCCCGCATGAGGGACCTGATCGGTCGCGGGGTCGCGGCGATGCCGACCCATGCCGAATTTCTCGACCATCCATCCCGAAGGGAGATGTCCCGATGAAGCGCCGCCAATTCCTGGCCGGATCGGCCGCGCTGACCGGGGCCGCAGCCGTCGGTGCGCAGACGCGCACGGCGATCCAGCCGAACTGGAGCTCGATCGCCGACGCCTATTCCACCCCCGCATGGTTTCGCGACGCGAAGTTCGGGATGTGGGGCCATTGGGGACCGCAATGCCAACCCGAGGCCGGCGACTGGTACGGCCGGCAGATGTACCAGCAGGGCAACGCCGCCTACGACCACCACCGCGCGACCTATGGCCATCCCGCCGACACCGGATTCCTCGATATCATCGGGACGTGGAAGGCGGAGCGGTGGGACCCGGCCGCGCTGGTCAGGCGCTACAAGGCGGCGGGCGCGCGCTACTTCGTCGGCATGGCGTGCCATCACGACAATCTCGACCTGTTCGACAGCCCGCATCCGTGGAACAGCACCCGCGTCGGCCCGCGCCGCGACATCGTGCGCGACTGGGAACGCGCGGCGCGTGGCGAGGGGTTGCGCTTCGGCGTCAGCAACCATGCCAGCCACGCATGGCACTGGTGGCAGACCGCCTATGGCTATGACCCGACCGGTCCGCGCGCCGGCCAGCGTTACGATGCTGCGCGCCTGACCAGGGCGGACGGGCGCGGGAAGTGGTGGGACGGGCTCGACCCGCAGGCGCTCTATACCGGCGCGGTGACGCCGCCGCCCGACGGTTTCACCAGTGTCGAACAGATGGAGGCATGGCTGGCCGCGACCAGCGGCCGCTGGATGGAGTTCGCGCCGGCCGCCAATCCGGACTTCGTCGCGGGCTGGCTGCGCCGGCAGAAGGTGCTCGTCGAACGCTATGATCCCGACCTGATCTATCTCGACGATTATGGCCTGCCGTTCGGGTCGGTCGGGCTGGAGGCGCTGGCCCATTACTACAATCATTCGGTCGCGCGGACGGGCCGCACCGACGTCGTGCTGACCGGCAAGGTGCTGTCGGCGTTCCAGCGGCAGGCGATGGTCGAGGATATCGAACGCGGCTTTTCCGACCGGCTGCGCGCCGAACCGTGGCAGACCTGCACCTGCATCGGCGACTGGCATTACAACCGCGACCGGTTCGTGCGGAAATCCTATGTGCCGGCGGTGCAGGTGCTGCAACGGCTGGCCGATGTCGTGTCGAAGAACGGCAACCTGCTGCTGTCGGTGCCGATGCGCGGCGACGGCACGATCGATGCCGAGGAGGAACGCATCGTCGACGCGATCGGCCGCTGGATGCGGACCAATGGCGACGCGATCTACGGCACGCGTCCGTGGCGCATCTACGGCGAGGGGCCGACCGACCTGTCGGGCGGGATGCACAACGAAGGGCAGGCGGCGAAGCTCGGCGCGCAGGACATCCGCTTCACGACGAAGGACGGCGCGCTCAACGCCATCCTGCTCGGCTGGCCCACGGGTCCGGTGACGATCCGCGCGCTAGGCAGCAAGGCTGCAGGCCGGATCGAGCGCGCGACGCTGCTGGGCGGCGGGACGGTCGCGATGCGGCGCAGCGCCGACGGACTTACCCTGACATTGCCGCCGGCACCTGCCGATGCCATGCTGCCGGTCATCCGGCTGGACGGCAGCGGCCTTGCGCGAACGGCATGACACAACAAGAATATCTTAGGAACGGGATGACCCATATGGAAAGTTCGAGGGGATCGATGCGCAAGGGACGCAATGCCGCCGCCGCGGTGTTTGCGATCGGGCTGGTCGCCAACTGCTCGGGAGCCAGCACCGCGTCGGGCAGCGTGTCGGCGGCACCGACGCCGGCACCGGTCCAGACACCCACCCCCACCCCGACGGCGTCCGCGACCGCATCGGCGACACCGACCGCGATGCAGTTCGCGGCGCAGATGGCCCCCGGCTGGAACCTCGGTAACACGCTGGAGGCGATCGGCAGCGCCCCCGCCCCGGCGACCACGTCGCAGGAGACGGCGTGGGGCAATCCGGCCGCGTCGCAGGCGCTGCTGAACGCGGTCGCCGCGGCGGGGTTCAGGAGCATCCGCGTGCCGGTGTCGTGGAAACAATATGCCGACGCGAGCGATCGGATCGGATCGGCATGGTTCGACCGCGTGGCACAGGTGGTCGATCAGGCGCGGCAGGCCGGGCTGGTCGTCATCATCAACGTCCATTGGGACGGGGGCTGGCTGCAACCGACCTATGCCGATCAGGCGGCGGCGAACGCGCGGCTCAAGACCTTCTGGACGCAGATCGCGACCCGCTTCCGCGACCATGACGACCGATTGCTGTTCGCGGGCACCAACGAAGTGATGGTCACCGACAACTACAACGCGCCGACGGCGGAAAACTGCGCGGTGCAGAACGGCTTCAACAAGGTGTTCGTCGATGCGGTGCGCGCCACCGGCGGCGGCAATGCCGCGCGCTATCTGGTCGTGCAGGGCTATAACACCAACATCGATCACAGCATCGCGTGCAATGCGACGCTGCCGACCGACAGCGTTGTCGGGCGTATGATGATGGAGGTGCATTATTACGACCCCTATGATTTCGCGCTGAACGAAAAGAGCCCGATCTGGCAATGGGGTGCCGGCGCGACCGATCCGAAGGCGGCGCAGACCTGGGCCAACGAGCAATATGTCGACGCGACGTTCCAGAAGGTGAAGGTCGCGTTCGGGGACAAGGGCATTCCCGTCATCCTCGGCGAATATGGCGCGATATCGAAGACGGAGTACGATCCCACGGGCAAGTACCGGACCGAATGGGACCGTTACGTCACGCGATCGGCGGTGCAGCACGGCATGGTCCCGATCTACTGGGACAACGGCCCGACCGGCAACCATACCCTCGGCCTGTTCGACCGCAACACCGGACGCGCGGTCCATGCCGACACGATCCAGGCGATCGTGGGAGCGGCGAAGTGACGCGCGCTCGGGCCGCGCTGCTGGCCGCGGCGCTGGCGCTGTGCGCCACCCTGCCCCCGTTCGGTGCGACCCCGGCGGCGGCGCAGGGGACGGCGGCGCGCCAGATCGCCATCGACGTGGCCGGAACGACGAAGCCGCGCGACCGCATGGCGCAACTGTCGATCGGCTCCGACTTTCCCGGCACGCTGCAACGCGACGACAGCCTCGCGCAGCTGGCGACGGTGCAGAAGGAGCTGCGCTTCCGCTACATCCGTTTCCACCACGTCTTCGCCGACGAACTGGGCACCTACCGCGAGGTGAACGGCAAGCCGGTCTATGACTGGACCCGGCTCGACCGGCTGTACGACCGTCTGCTGGGAATGGGGCTCAAGCCGTTCGTCGAGCTGGGCTTCACCCCCGATGCAATGAAGCAGTCGAACCAGACGATCTTCTACTGGAAGGGCAATACCTCGCATCCCCAGCCGGAGAAATGGTCGGCGCTGGTCGATGCCTTTGTCCGCCACCTGATCGACCGCTACGGCGCGGACGAGGTGCGCAGCTGGTATTTCGAGGTGTGGAACGAGCCCAACCTCGCCGGTTTCTGGGAAAAGGCCGACCAGCAGGCCTATTTCGACTATTACGGCCGTACCGCGCGGACGATCAAGGCGATCGACCCGACGCTTCGCGTCGGCGGCCCCTCGACCGCCGCCGCCGCATGGGTGCCGGAGCTGCTCGGCTATGTCGACCGCGAAAAGCTGCCGATCGATTTCGTGACGACGCACACCTATGGCGTCGATGGCGGCTTTCTGGATGAAAAGGGCGAAGACGACACCCGGCTCTCACGCGATCCCGATGCGATCGTGCAGGACGTCCGCAAGGTGCGCGCCGAGATCGAGGCGACGCGGCACGCCGGCCTCCCGCTGTTCTTTACCGAATGGAGCACCAGCTACAGCCCGCGCGACCCGGTCCATGACGACTATCTCGGCGCTGCCTATATCCTGTCGAAGCTGCGCCGGACCGAAGGGCTGGTGCAGGGCATGAGCTACTGGACGTTCAGCGACCTGTTCGAGGAACCGGGGCCGCAGGGCAAGCCGTTCGAGGGCGGGTTCGGGCTGATGACGCCGCAGGGCGTGCGCAAGCCGTCGTGGTTCGCGTACAAATATCTGGCCGACCTGGGCGACCGCGAACTGCCGACCGGCGACGCCGCCAGCATCGCGACGGTCAAGGGCCGATCGGTGCAGCTGCTGGCATGGCGCGACGTGCTGCCCGACCAGCCGGTCAGCAATCGGCCCTTCTTCACCAAGGTCCGCCCGGCGGCACCGGCCGCACCGCTGCGGCTCAGCGTCGCCGGGCTAAAACCCGGTGCCTATCGCCTCAGCGTGCGGCGCACCGGCTACGAGAGCAACGACGCCTACACCGCCTATCTGCGGATGGGCCGCCCGGCGACGCTGACCCCGGCCCAGCTGGCGCAGCTGCAAGCGTTGACCACGGACAAGCCGGTCGTGAGCGCCGTACGGGTCGGGCGCGACGGCATCGCCCGCACCACGATACCGATGCGCGATCACGACGTGGTGATGGTGGCGCTCGATCCGCGGTGACGGATCAGCGCCCCTCGCCGCGATCATCGTCCCGGATCCGCGTCGCCAGCACCGTCGCCGGCCGGTCGACCAGCACGGCGGCGGCGGCATCGGGATTGGGGCGACATGGCAATGTTCTCCTTTGCATCACCCAAAGATCGAAACGCCATTCGGGCGCGAAGGGTGTCCTCGCGCGCCCTTTCGGCTAAGCGACACGCGACAGGATGGGGCAGCGGATGAACGACGCGAAGACATGGGATGCCGCGCTGGTCCGTACGTGGCTGGAACGGCGGATCGAAGCCGCCCGGCTCGACCAGGCGGCGGCGGACCGGCGCGGCCACGTGGCGCAGGACGATTATGACAAGGCGGCGGCGGAGGAATGGGCCTGCCGCGCCTTGCAGACCGGCAAACATGCCGACGATCAGCCGGCGTTCGCCGCGCGGGTCAAGGCGCTGCTGGCACAGGACGGCTATCCGACCACCGGCATCCACGACGATCGCCGCTTTGAACGGCACGTCCGCGCGACGCTGCGCAAGGTCGGGAAGATGACGAAGGCGAATGACGGGTTCGCCAACACCCTACGCTATCAGGACTGACGCATGGCCCGCAAACGCCCCCGACACGGCCCCTATCCCGAACCGGATCGCGGCGAGGACGCCGCCCCGGTCGTGGTGCCGTGCTGGCTGTGCGGCCGCCCGACCGGCAAGACCATCGTATGGCACCACCCCGTGCCCAAGAGTCGCGGCGGGCGCGACGTGGTGCCGATGCACCCGATCTGCCAGCAGACGCTGATGGCCAATTTCACCAATTCCGAACTGCAGCGCCACGGCACCGATGTCGAGGCGCTGCTGCTGCATCCCGACGTACGCAAGTTCGTCGACTGGGTGGCGAACAAGGACCCCGACTTCACCGCGACCACCGCGAAGAAACGTAAATAGCCGTCGGTCGTGAGCGGAGCGCGCGGCGTTCGCCATGAACCATCGCGGGAATTGTGGCAGCATGTGATCGAACCGAAATCCGGCGGATACGGCATTGCCGATCCGGGGCGTCTTTCGCCGGGCGATCGGTGCCATCCATCGAACGCGATGTTCTCGCTCGACCCGGCCCTCGATCTCGACGCCCTTGCCGACACCTACCGCCGCGACGGGCATGTGGTAATCGACAGCCCGGTGTCCGGGGAAGACGCACTGTTGCTCGCCGCGCATCTGCGGCGCGAGGCGACTGGCGCAAGCTGGTGCTGAGCGGCGACCGGGTGGTCGAATTCGACCGTCCGGGATGGGCGGCGATCCCGCCCAATCGCGCAGAGGCGCTGAAACTTGCCGTCTATGCCGCCGCGCGCGCAGGGTTCCAGTTCCGCTTCGACAGCATTCGCGTGTCTGATGCGCGGTACGATCGGGACGCCGACGACACGCCGCTCGGCGCGTTCGTCCGCTGGATGTCGTCGCCGTCCATGCTTGCCGCCCTGCGCACGATCACCGGCGCGGACGACGTGCGCTTCGCCGATGCACAGGCGACCGCCTATGCTCCCGGGGATTTCCTGACGGTCCATGACGATGCGGTGGCGGGGAAGCACCGTCGGACCGCGTATGTTTTCGGCCTGACGCCGAACTGGCGACCCGAATGGGGCGGATTGCTGCTGTTCCACCGACAGGCCGGAAAATTGCGCGCGGTGGCGCCGGACTTCAACCGGCTGACGCTCTTTTCGGTGCCGCAGGATCATAGCGTCAGCGAGGTGACGCGCGCCGCCCCGACGCGGCGCTATTCGGTCACGGGTTGGCTGCGGGCCGGGGCACAGCCCTGATCCGGCACGCATCCCACCAGCATATGTCGCCGTCAGCGTAGCAGCGACGGAAGGTCCGTTCGCGGTTGCCGCGCTGCCCGGTCGTATCGCCCCCATCCATTGTCGTTCGGCGAACGGGCATCCCGTCCAATTCCAAGGCGCTTCCCCGCTCCTTCCTGACCTGGCTAGCCAACGTCACCGAATGGATGTTGGTCCAAGCCACCCCCGTCAGCCTCCCATGGTCAGGTGATCGTAACCGCATGGGTGCCGCCCGCCTGCTGTTCGAAACGCGTACGCCGACCGGTGAAGCGCTCGATTACCTTCGCCGCCGTGCGCGCATGTTCGCTCGGTTTGACGGTGGTGAACGCGCCGCCGCCCGCCAGGGCCATCGGCAACAGCAACTGATCGGCGAGATATGGTCCGGCAAGGGCATCGCACGCCAGATAGCCGCGCACCCGGCCGACCGCCGTCTTCGCAACCCGCTCCGCCGTCGTGCCCAGTTGCGCGAAGCCGCTGACGATCTCGGTGACATGCTCGAACTGCGCCTCCAGCAGCAGGATGCTGCCCGGTCCCTGATCGACCGGCAGTTCGCGCATGAAGCATTCGCGCTCCGACCAGTCGAAGGCCTTGCGGACCACGGCAATCTCCCGCTCGGCGATCGACATGGGCAGCCCGGCGAACAGGGCGCAGGCCGACATGCCCAGTGCCCCTCCCCGCGTCACGCATTCGACCGACCGGAGCGGACCGGGGGTGATGTCGACCTCGATCCGCCCGCCACCGCGTGGGTAGAAGCCGTGGCGGACCAGCCGCGCGTCGATCTGCCCGCCCATCCGCCGGACGATCGGCAGGAAACAGCGCTCGACGAACTCGAACGGCGGGGCCAGCATGTTGTGGGTGCCGCCTTCCAGCACCAGCCGCGACGGACCATCGGCGAGCAGCAGCGGCATCAGCACCGTCTGGAGGACGAGGCCGGTCGAGCCGGCCGTGCCGACCGAGAAGCGATAATCGCCCGTCATCACCCGACCGGGGCGGAAGGTCAGGTCGGACGACCCGACGACCAGCCCTTCGCAGGTTGCGCTGCCGATGGCGCAGGCCGCCTCGACCGCGGTGACATGCTGGCGCATCAGCCCCGGCTTCGACCGCCTGGCACGGACGTTCGTAATGCGGACCGGCTCCCCGGTGACGAGCGACAGCGCACACGCATTGCGCACGACCTGTCCCCCGCCTTCGCCCTCCGCTCCATCAATCTCGATCATGATTTCCACTCTTGTAGGTGGCGTGCATCGTCCTCGGCCGCCTTCGCGGCCGGTGAAGCGGGGCGACAGGCTCCCAGCCTGTCGCCCCGCTTCACCCCTTCACGCACACCACCTGTTTCAACGTGTGGACGATCTCCACCAGATCGGCCTGCGCGGCCATCACGGCTTCGATCGGCTTATAGGCCCTGGGCGTCTCGTCGATCACGCCTTCGTCCTTGCGGCATTCGACCCCCGCCGTATCGGCGATATGCTCGTCGAGCGTCACCAGCTTTTTGGCGGCGGTCCGGCTCATCACCCGGCCGGCGCCGTGCGAGCAGCTGTCGAACGATTCCGGGTTGCCCAGCCCGCGGACGATGAACGACTTGGCGCCCATCGATCCGGGGATGATCCCCATCACGCCCTTCGCCGCGCGCACCGCACCCTTGCGGGTCACCAGCACATTTTCACCGAAATGGTTCTCACGGGTGACGTAATTGTGGTGGCAGTTGACCGCCTCCAGCTCCGCCTCGAACGGCTTGGTGATGACGCTGCGCAGCGCGGCGATGACGTTGGTCATCATCATCCTCCGGTTGAGCGCGGCATAGTCCTGCGCCCAGCCGACTGCCTCGACATAGTCGTCGAAATGGTCGGTCCCTTCCGGGAAGTATGCCAGATCCTCGTCGGGCAGGTTCAGATGCCATTTGCGCATGTCCTGCCTGGCGAGTTCGATGAAGAAGGTGCCGATCGCGTTGCCGACGCCCCGCGACCCCGAATGCAGCATCACCCACACCGCGCCGACTTCGTCGAGGCATAGCTCGATGAAGTGGTTGCCGGTGCCCAGCGTCCCCAGATGCACGAGGTTGTTCGTGTTCCTGAGCCGCGGATGCTTGTCGCACAGCCGGTCGAACCGCTGGACCAGCGTCGACCATGCCGCAACGATCGCGGGCGGGGGCGAACCCCAGCTGCCATTGTCCCGCTTGCCGCGGCCGACGCTGCGGCCGTGCGGCACCGCCTGCTCGATCGCCGAACGGACACCGTCCAGCGTGTCGGGCAGGTCGCTCGCCATCAGCGAGGTACGCGCCGCCATCATGCCGCAGCCGATATCGACCCCCACGGCGGCGGGAATGACCGCGCCCTTGGTCGGGATCACCGACCCCACGGTCGCGCCGATGCCGATGTGGACGTCGGGCATGACCGCGACATGCTTGAAGATAAAGGGCATCTGCGCCGCGCGTGCCAGCTGGGCCCGCGCACCATCCTCGACCGGCACGCCCCGCGTCCAGGCCTTGATGGGCACGCCACCAGGGACGTCGGTAACTTCGTAAGCAGTGGCGGTCATCGTCTAACTCCTCGGACTTACCTCTGAGGCGGCCGGCCTATTCCGGCCGCCTCTGCCGCGTGTCGGAGCGTTCGATACCATGCGATCCGACGAAGCCTGCTTAGCGAGGAGCGTGCCAAATGCGGCTTAATAAGCGCGAGAACCGATCATCCCGCTCTTAAACAAGGTTTTTATCGTAATTTCGGTCGGACGCCCCGAAGGACCCTATCCATTACACATGATCGACATGGATCGTACCTTATCCTATCATATCGTCATGAAACCTGTTGTCGCCATCGGTTTTCTCGGCTCGACCCTCGATGCGGGCAAGTTCGACACCCAGCGCTGGAACCGCTGGCGGCCGACGGTCGGCCTGACGATGCAAGAGGACCTGCGGATCGACCGGCTCGTCCTGATCCACGGGACGCAGCACGCGCGCCTTGCCGCGTTCGTTGCAACCGACATCGCGTCGGTGTCGCCGGAAACACAGGTCGAAATGCAGGTGATGGATTTCGCCGATGCGTGGGATTTCGAGGAAGTCTACGGCAAACTGCTCGACTTCGCGCGGGCCTATCCGTTCGATCCGGATGCCGAAGACTATCTCGTCCACATCACGACCGGCACCCACGTCGCGCAAATCTGCCTCTTCCTGCTGACTGAGGCGCATTATCTGCCCGGTCGACTGCTCCAGACGCAGCCGGTACGGGGGCCGGGCGGTGCTGCGGGGACGTGGAACATCATCGACCTCGACCTGTCGCGCTATGACAGCATCGCCACGCGCTTTGCCGCAGACAGCGCCGAGAGCACCAGTTTCCTCAAATCGGGAATCGACACGCGCAACACCGCCTTCAACGCGATGATCGACGAGATCGAGCAGGTGGCGGTTCGCAGCCGCGCGCCGTTGCTGCTCATGGGCCCGACGGGTGCCGGCAAGAGCCAGCTCGCCCGGCGCATCTACGAACTGAAGCGGGTCAAACGGCAAGTGAAGGGGCCGCTGGTCGAGGTGAACTGCGCAACGCTGAAAGGCGACGGCGCGATGTCGGCGCTGTTCGGTCACCGCAAGGGCGCCTTCACCGGCGCCGCCGCCGACCGCGCCGGACTGTTGCGCACTGCCGATACCGGCGTGCTGTTCCTCGACGAGATCGGCGAACTGGGCCTCGACGAACAGGCGATGATCCTGCGCGCAATCGAGGACAAACGCTTCCTGCCGGTCGGCGCCGACCGCGAAGTCCAAAGCGACTTCCAGCTGATTGCCGGCACCAATCGCGACCTTGCCGCCCGCGTCGCGGCGGGCACGTTTCGCGACGACCTCTATGCGCGGCTGAACCTCTGGACCTTTACCCTGCCGGGTCTCGCCCAGCGTCGCGAGGATATCGCACCCAATCTGGACTATGAACTCGATCGCCACGCGGAGCGCGAGGGGGACCGCATCACGTTCAACAAGGAAGCGCGCGACCGCTATCTCGGCTTCGCAACCGGTGCCGGGGCCCGCTGGCCGGGCAACTTCCGCGATCTTGCCGCCAGCGTCACGCGGATGGCGACCTTCAGCCCGTCCGGGCGGATCACCGTCGACTGCGTCACGGGCGAGGTCGCACGGCTCGAACGCCTGTGGGCCGGTGGCTCGGCCGCATCCGACCCGCTCGCAGGGCTGATGTCGTCCGACCGACTGGACCGGCTCGACCCGTTCGACCGGGTACAGCTGGCGCACGTCGTCGCGACATGTCGGGCGAGCCGTTCCCTGTCCGACGCCGGGCGCGCACTGTTCGCCGCCTCGCGCCGCCAACGCACGTCGACCAACGACGCGGATCGCCTGCGCAAGTATCTGGCGCGGTTCGATCTGAACTGGACGGATCTGGTCGGCGACCAATGACCTTGCCGGGGGCGCCACAGGATCGAGAGCATGTTCGACCGCCTCAGGGACTGGCGGCGCATCCACGCCCGTTGCGGCTCGGCGCAACGCCGATACCGGCGGGCTTGCCTGGCTGCCCGACATCTGCCGATCCCCGCCGAGCCGTCGGCGACATGGCTCGCGAGCATCTCGCCGACGCTGCCTGAGGACGCCGCGGCCGACCTATCCGCAGGCAGGCGTGCCAATTTCGGCATCGTGCATCCCGAGACTGGCACGCCGCCACCCTTACATATCCGCTGCGGTCGGGCGGACGATCAGATTTCCCGCAGCTGAAACAAAAACTTAATTAGCAAACTGGCTGGGGCGGCAGGAGTCTCACCCTAGGAACGCACTCGGCAAGTATCTGAATTCGTTGGCATGCAAGACGGACTTGCACATCCAGTTGCTACACCTTGATGGCACAACGCGCAAGACCTCTGAATTGCTCTGCGACTGCGAGTTTTGTTGTCACAGACCCAGAAATAGATGTTCAGTCCGGCTCTTGCGACCCTAGCTTTGGACATCAGTTCATTTCAATGGGACAGAAATCGCACCGGCGTTAAGCGGGCAATGAATGGCAAAACACCGCCAACGCGCAAGGATACCGTGCCTCTCCCGTGCTCACTTCCAGCCTGCATCCGGTCCGGGCAGCGGAACGACGGCTACGCCGTCGTCATGTACGACGAGCCGAAACGGCCTTGGCAGGCCGATCAAGTCCCAGGGCCGGTGCTCGGCGTCCAGCAACGACGGATGGACCTCGGATTCGACGGCAACCTCGGTGGTCCTCGTCCTCCGAAGACCAAGCACCAGGCGCGAGCCCAGTTCGGGGTGGCGAACGATGGCGTGCAGATCATCGCGCCGTTCCGGGTCGGCCTCGCCGCCGACGAGCGCGTCGTGGATCAGCAACGCGACGAACTGGCTGCGGGCGCGCGACGGCATGCCTGCGGCGACGCGGCGGAGTTGATTCCCAAGCAGGGTGTAGACCGTCGACCGATCCGAAGGGAGCCGGGCGAGGTCCCGCACGCTTGCCGTCAGTTCCCAGTAGCCGAACAGGCGGGAGAGCATTCCTCCCGGACCCGCCTCGGGCGTTACCACCACCGTCGCAATGTCGCGGAACGAGTTTTCGAGTAGCGGCTCCATGCGCCAGCGGGAAGGCACTGGGCGTTGCCTAGGGTCGAGTTCGAACGCCCATCTCGCGCCGGACACGTTCCTCGGTCGCGGCCGCTCCGAACGACCTCGTGCAAGGCGCCAGCCCTGCTGTTCAAGCACGTCCTGGAAGCCGATGAAGCGTCTCACTTCCGCCATTCCATCCGGTTCCTCGATCGGCACCAGGGCGACCGCCTCCGTGCGCATCGCGGTGAGTGCCGGGTTCAATGCAACGCCGTCCACCGGTTCGCGCTGCCGGTAGAAGCCCCGCGCCGCCCAGTCGGCGCCGAACCCGCGATCCTCCAAACGCCTGATGGACGGGCCCGCTCGAAGCGCGGTGTAGGCGTCCAGCCCCAACGCCCATGCGCGATCCTGGATCGCAAGCCAGGCGTCGGTGTCAGGGTCGGGGCCGATGCCGCGAGCCCTTACGAGCACGCTACGCGGCGGCAGCGACCCCACCCCGCCACGCGTTTCGGCGATGGCAAGCGCCACAGCAATGGCCTGGACGATCGGCCCGGCCCTGGACGGCGAGCGCGTAGACCCACTCGCCCGGCCGGAGGGGGCCGGAACCAAGATCGTGGGGAGCGAGGAGGGCGTCGCGACAAGCGGGCGCATGACCGCTGTTGGCGGCGCCAACCCTAGCGCCACGAGATCCATGCCGAGTCCAGCCGCTCCCTCCTGCAGCCGCTCGTCGTCATCCGCCTCGCCGACGAGGAAGCCGGGTCGTCCACTGGCCTGAACCGCGAGCGCGAACTCCGCCACGTCGTCAAAAGCGAAACCCTCCAAATCCAACGCTCGGCTGCCAGCGAGCTCGCGGACCAGGCCTTGCAGTTGCGGATCAGGCGCGTAGATCGAGGCGTCGGCACGTCGCGCCCTGCGGGATGCCGCCTCCACTTCGACGACTTTCACCTTCCAACTGGAAGCCGGACCGTAGAGCGGCTTGAGGCCGGCAAGCGCCTTCCGGACGGATGAACGAACCGCCTCCTCGACTCCGGCCGTGAGCCGTCCCGGGCAGACGACGGTCACGACGCCATCGTCAGCCGTTGCGACGACCCGCCTAGCGTCCTCACCTTCGACCAAGCTTGAGAGCGCGGCGCGCAGGTCGGGCGTGAGCACGCTCAGGTCTCGCCAGCGACGCGCGGCTGTCTCGGAAGCGCGACCGAGTCGCTTAAAGGTCTGCGCGGCGAACTCGGCGCGCCTCTCGCGCAGGTTCAGGAACTCGGCCACCTCAAAGGCAAGCGCCGGCATGCGGCGCAGCGGAGAGTCGTCTAGCCGCCGCTCAAGCTCGCGGCGCCCCCGGTCTCCGGCGCCGACCAACACGTCGGCAGCGCCCAGCGCGAACACCCACCGGGCCTCCTCGCCAACACGGGCGGCGTCGACCGGGACGTCCAGCAGCCGAAGCCCCGCGAAGCGCACCGGATCGAAGCCCTCGATCTCGCCCTGGGGTGAGACGCGTTGCGCGAGGAGGCCGTTGGACGGGTGCAGTCGGAAAACCGGCAGCAGGAAGCCGAGCCCCCGACCGCCTGGATCGGCAGCGCCGACGAGGACGTGGACCTCGCTCATTCAAACGCCCCCTGCAGGCCGAGAAATGCGTCAACGCGGTCGTAAACGAGGAGCGAGTAATCCTGCGGACGATGCCGCCCGTATGTCGGATAGGACACCATCGCCGCGTCCGGACACGCAGCCAACGCCTCCAGGACGATTGGATCCTCAAACATCAGCGGCGGCGCGACGACGGCGCGAAGCGCCTCGGCCAGCGGCACGTCGCGGGCGAGTTGGACCTCGATCGCGCCTCGCCGATCGTCGTCATGCTCGAGCGAACGGTCGGCGATGAGCCGCGCATAGGCGCGCGCGGATGGCCGCGAAGCCGGAAAGTCGTCTACCCCCTTCGAGGGCCGCTGGTCGAAGTAGCGCCTGTTCGTGCCGTAAAACGCGCCAACGACACGCGCGGCGGCCGTAGGGTCGTCGGGCACCTCGAACTGCTCCAGCCGAGGCGCTGCGCCGAGGTGGCGGCGATAGCGGGAGAAGCCGCCGCTGTCGAACGGAACCACCCTTTCCACTGACGCTAGCACGGACGGGTCAAGGACGAAGCAGACCGGCAGAAGCTCGGGCATGTCCCCCGCCTCCTCTAGCGACAGCGGCTTGTAGGCCGGTCGACCATAGAAGAGATAGAGGAGGTCCTCTTCATATACGGGGCAGGCGGTCGGGACGAGCGCCAACCGCTCCAGTGCGGCGATCGCAGGCATCATGCCCGTGCAGTGCGTCAAGTGCAGCGTTTTCGATGCCGGCGCGACACCTCTGAGAAACTCGACAAACGTCAGCGGCATGGCGTCTTCGGCGGCATGTGACCATGCATAGCGAAGCCCTGCGCGCCGAGGCAAGCGCCGGACGCCAAGGGTGCGGCGGGAGGCCGGACCCAAAAGTCGGTGTTCGAGGCGGCTGGAGCGCTCTACAAAACTCGTCATCGGTTCAGGTTCTGCTAGACGGCTGGATCTGGGTCGTTGTTGGAACGGCGACTTTCCGACCGCAGAGAGCGAAACGGACGATCATTTGGGCCGCCACCTAAGCCTCGTGAAGCAGGCGTAGAAGCTCTGCGTCTCTCTTGCGATTTACAGAAGAAGACGTTTCGTCATGGATGCGGGCATTTGCCCCCGACCGTGCCCCCATGGTGTGCTGGGTTGATCGGGGTCGAGAGGAATCCAAAACGGACCCGGCATGACAATGCATAGTCCGTCGGCTGTTTCAGCGTGAGCCGCGATTTCGAGGCCTAGTGAACAACCTGCTGGACCAAGCCAGCGCAATGCGCTGATATATGAGTGGGCCGAGCGATTCCTTCGGAGTGGGAGAGAACAACCTTGATCACCGCGAGAAATCACGATGGGAGCCGCTAGACTTGCCGAATTTGGTATTCCCGCGCCTGTCGCGGCTGGCGATCGACGGATACGAACCATACGTCAATGAGGCCGGTCCCGGCTTCGATCACGAGTTCCTGCCGGGCGTGAACGTCGTGGTCGGCATCAACGGCCTCGGCAAGACGACGCTCCTTAACGTCATCTTCCGCATGCTTGTCGGCCCCTACGATCCGGCCAAGGCCGACCGCGACCGTCCAGGTCGACGCCAGGCCGGCCTTGTCAGGGACCGCAATTTCGACTTCTTCGCCAGGCGCTCGAACGACTTCGCCATCGAGGCGACCGCGAGCGCGACGTTCCGGTTCGGAGCCCGCACCCTGAAGGTGACGCGGTCGCTCAAGGACCTGATGCTCCTGGAATACGCTCTCGACGGGCACAGCACGATCACCACAGTCGATCCTGAAGCCTCCGACGCCGAGCTGATGGACGTCATGGCAATGCTCATGAACTTTGACGTCCAAGCCGCGAAGGATCGTGGATCGATCAGCTACCGATACGACTACGACTTCGTGGTCCGGAACCTGATCTTCTTCCTTGAGGAGAAGGTGCCGCTGATCTGGAATCCCGACGGCCAGTTCGTCATCCTACGCATCCTGCTCGTCGACGAGGAGCTGTCCGAGCAGATCTCGAAGGCGCGCAACGACGTGCTCCAGGCCGACAGCCAGTATCGCAACAAGCTCTGGTCCGCCAACAAGCTGCGGCAGACCATCAAGGAAGAGCTCAACGCGATGCCGGACGCCACCAAGGAGATGGAGGAGTTCGGCCTGCTGGTGAGCGCCGTCGCGGCGTTGGAGGAGGCACGCGACGACCTGCTCCAGCAGCGCGAGTTCTTCAGCCGCGAGATCGGGAGGACCGAGGACGGGCTGCTTCGCACACGCGCCGACGCGTTTGAGGCGCAGGTGTCGCTGCGCGGTATCGAGGCGGCCTACTTCCAGCATGCGTTCCGCAAGGTCCGTGCGCCCGGCGACCTGATCATGCAGGCGCTTTCCTCGCACGAGGGCTGCCTTGTGTGCGGCAACACGTCGGAGGAGACCTACGAACGGGCGCGGCGGCTGATGGAGCACCACCAGTGCCCCGTCTGCGAAGCTGATACCTCGATCGGCGAGGACAACGTCGAGGACATGGCCGACGCGCGCCTCGATGAGCTGCGCAAGGCTGAAAAGGCGGCCGAACAGAAGCGTCGGCTCGTCGACCGGCTCACGCAGACGTCGATCGACCTCACTGCGCAGTATCGCGTGGCCAACGACGACCTGCAGCAGACGCTCGCCAAGCTGGAGCAGGCGCGGCGGCGCGAACGCAGCGAGGCGCAGCGCGCGGAGCAGATCGCCAAAGTCGCCGAGCTAAAAGGTAAACTCGAGACCATCGACCTGGAGGTGAAGACCCTGCGCGACCACCTCGACGGTCTCGTCGAATGGCACAAGGGCCTCGTCTACCGCTCTAAGCACTTCATCGCCGAGCGGCAGGAGGCGATCGTCGGGGCGTTCCGCGAGTACGCCTCCGCATTCATGGTCGAGGACTGCCACCTCGTGTACCGGACGAACCGCGAGGCACGGGTCGCGCAGTCGGACGAGAAGATCGACTGGCCTGCTTTCGAGGTCCAGCTCGCCTCGGGCGCGGATTCGCTCCCAACCTCGCGCGACTGGCACACCGAGGTTTCGGAATCGCAGAAGGAGTTCATCGACCTCGCGTTCCGCATGGCCCTGCTCCGCGTGGCTTCCGAAGGCAGCGCGTCGATGCTGGCCGTCGAGACCCCGGAAGCCAGCCTCGATGCCTTCTTCGTCGAGAAGGCGGGCGCGCTGCTGCGGACCTACGCCGCGGCTCACCCCGAAAACATCCTGCTTGTCACCAGCAACCTCACCCGCGAGCACATGATCGCGCAGCTGCTCGGGACCCCGGACGCCGAAGATCTCGAGACGCGCAAGCGGCGCACGCTCAACCTCCTCGAGATCGCAAGGCCGACCAAGGCCTATCGCGAGAACCACGCCTTCTACGACAAGCGATACGACGAGGCCGTCGGCGAGGAGTCGGCTTCCGTCGACGGGGAGACCGTCGAGTGACCCTCGATGACCCTGTCCAGTTCGGCGGCGCCGAGCACCGGCTGAGGGGCTGGCTCGTCTTCGTGATGGAAGAGGCGACCCGCCAGGGCCTTGCGCCTCTGAGCCAAGAGAAGCTGCACCTCCTGCTCTTCTACGCAGCGGTGCTCGCGCCCATCCACGGCGTCGACGAGCCGGTCCCAAAGATCCTGAAGTATCGCGACAGGCCGTTCTATCCCGAGGCGCAGGAGCAGTTGATGCGGCTCGCCGCCGAGGGGTTCGCGAAGTCGCGGACGCTCGGTAGCATCCGCGACGACGGATCCGACTCCGAGTTTTCGCTCACCGAAGCCGGCTTCGAGGTCTCCGATCTGCTCAAGCGCTCAAGCTGGGGCCACCGGACAGCTGCCTTCGCCCGCGATCTCGTCGCCGGCTTCGCCGAACTCGACCCCAGGGACGCTGAGCAGATCATCGAGCAGGACGCGACCTTCCGTGACGGACGCATGGCGCTCGGCGATATCCGGGACCTGCGTGAGGAGAATCTCGCAGCGGCGACCGCGCGCCACGTGGCGGACTTCGACGTCGACGGCGCGCGGCCGGACGCACGCGACAGCATATCGCTCTACTTCGACTACCTGCAGGCGCGACGGGCCGCGTGACGGGAGGCACCACGTCACCGCCGACGATGACGCCAGCTGAGGTGCAGGCGATGACGGTCGCGCGCCGGACGTTCTCCGGCGCCCGGTTCGACGACGACACCCAGTTCGTCGCCAAGGTCCTCGATTGGGTCCTCGAGGAGCGGGCGAACGGACGGCTCGTGGTTGGCGCGCCGATAACGCTGGTCCTCCACGACTTCCGCCCCTCTCCGATCGAGGATGGCGCCAAGGTGGATCTCCACAACGGAGAGGCCGTCGCAGGCGCCGTCCATCTCTGCAACCAGAGCCTCAGGCGCGCCAACGTCGCGCTCGGCGCCACCGGCCTCAACACGGTCCACAGCCACCAGAAGGCGCTGGCGACCCACCAACTAGCGAGCAGGACGTCGGTGACCTTCAATCCGGTCACCACACGAGCCTACGTCCGCCTCGCGTGCCTTCCGCTTCCCACGCCGGTCGAGATGACGCTCGCGGGTCAGCTCGACGCCGCCTGGGCAGCCGGGCTGTCCGCCCTGCCCGCCTCACTCGACGCCTTCCACCTCGGCATGACGAAGGACGACGGCATTGGACGTCTTTTCTTTGAGAACGGTGCTCCCAGACCGCACGTCAGGACGAACTACCGGAACGCGATCTACCTGTTCCTGAAATACCAGGTTGGGGTGCGCGACGTGCACGGTTACCGCATGACGACCAACGACCGGCTGGTCCGCATCTCGAAGATCGGCTCCGCCTCATCCGTTGCGATCACCGCGATCTGCCCCGGCGTAGGCGACCCCGCGAAAGCGGGCGCGGCCGCCGCTCGCGCGCTTGCAGACGCCGACGCGAGGCTTGCCAAAGACGATCTGCCGACACACGTCACCTGCATGAACTGCCCGTCGGGCCAAGCCGCCGACGTCGAATGCGCGACGCCGCCGACAAGCCTCCGGCATCGGCACGTCGAGGCCGCGTGACGCCGTCCGCACCGCTTCTACACGACACCCCCGTGAGGCGCCCGGCCGACGACCGCTTCGGCAGATGGCCGTTCGCCCAGGCCATCGCGCGGATCGTCCGCGACCCGTACAACAAGGGACTGCTCGTCCTAGGCATTGAGGGGCCATGGGGCTCCGGCAAGTCCAGCGCCCTCCAGCTGGTCGCGGGCGAACTCACCCGCGATGCGCGCCACAGGGAAGTGACGGTCAGCGCCTGGCGGACGAGCGGCCAGGAGCAGTTCCTCGCCAACCTGTCCTATGCCCTCGCCACCGCCGTGCGCCGCGACTGGCGCGGCGCGTTCTGGCGCATCGCCTGGGCCAAGCTCAGGCGACAGTCGCTGCCGATGCACGTCGCGGTGTTCACGCCGATCCTCTACCTGCTGACCATATTCATGATGCCGGAGGTCCGGGGCTTCTCGCGCGTCATCTCCGACGATCCGAAGAAGTGGATCGAGGGCCTCGGGATATTCGGCCTTCCCGTTCTAGGTTACCTCGTCTCCAAGCTGTCGCAGCCCGCGCTCGAGAGCGTTAGAACGATGTTCGGCGGCACCAAGGTGGAATCGATCGGTGCCCTGGAGCGGTTCGCCTACGACTTCGACGTGCTCGCCGCCGCGCAGCCCACCGGAACGCGCTTTGTCGTGCTTATCGAGGATCTCGACCGCTGTCCCCCCTCGCACATCATCGACGTCCTCAGCGCGATCGGGCAGTTGGAGGCGCACCCGCGGGCGGACAGAATTGCCTTCCTCCTCGCCTACGAGCGGACGAAGCTGATGAAGAGCGTCGGAGAGGCGATCGCCAAGGACCTTGGTGGCGACGCGCAGAGCGAGGTCGCCGGCCAATACGTTGAGAAAATCGTTCAGCTCGAGCTGCCGCTTCCAGACTTGGTGCCGGCGACCATCGCCGGCAACCCGAGCCGATCGCCGCGGCTGCCGACGGTGGCGCGCGGATTCCTGATCAGCGTCCTGCTCGTAGCGGCCGCGATAGCGCGCCTCGCCGACCCCCAGGTGAACCAAGCCGCCGCGTGGACGGTCGTCCTGATTCTGCTCGCCTTCACCGTCGAATTCGTCGTCGGTTGGTGCATGAAGGCTCCGCGCCAGCTGTTCGTACCCGCCGGCTGGAAGGCCGCTGAAGCGGCGATCGGACCATGGCTCGAGGCGCTTCCGCTTAGGCAGCGCACGCGCGTGCTGAGCCGCGCCAGGGCCGCCCTGCTGATGCAGGACGGCAACGGGCTGACCGCGTGGGAAGCGGTTTCAACCGCCGCGCTGGCGTCGCGGTGGCCGGTTAGGTTCGGACGGGAGAAGCTGAAGGCGATGATAGGCGTCAGCGCGATCGATCCGGCCAGCCACTTCGAGTTGCAGGAGCTAGCGGACGCGATCCAGGCGATGGACTCCACTCCGCTGGGTGGCGCGCACTTCCGCGATCCGGCCAAGCTGCATGCGGTCGTCTCGACCTTCAAGCGCTAGCAGGCGAAGACAACCGCATCCTCGGACAGACCGAACTGCCCGCCTTGCTGGGCGCTGAGACGCATGGCGCGCAGCGGCGAGTGGCGGACGAGGGTCAGACCCATGTCGCACCCCAGCTCGGCGATGATCTTCGGTGCGTTCACCGCGATGCCAGCGTAGCTGCTTCCGCCCACGATCACGGTGATCAGCCCGCCCGGCCGGATGGACTCGGCGAGGTCGGACATAATTCCCTCCATGTCAGCGAAGTATGACCGCAGCATCGAGGGGATGCCCCGATGCCAGAGTTTCGCGCGGCTGCCCTCGATCGCCCCGAGCGCGACGTCGAACTCCGCTGACGCGCCCGTCGGCGCGCGGCCTTCGCGGTTCAACTGCACGTGCGAATGCATCGTCGCGAGCCGCAGCGCGCGGTTGTCCTGGCTTGAACGCAGATAGCCCAGCATCCAGAGTTCGAGATTGTAGATGTCGGTGTAGTCGAAGCTGTTGGGATACGGCGGAGAGAAGATCGCGCAGTCCGCCGGTCCAAGCTCGGCCGTCCTGACCCGGGCGTCGCCGTGATAGACACTGACGCGCCCGCGAAGCCGGTCGCTGAACCGGACGACGTCACTGTAGCCGTCGCGACACGCGTCGCGCAGGCGGTCGACGACCGCGGTGGCGGTAACGATCCGACGGTCCCAGCCCCGACGATACTTCCTCCCCTTGCCGCTCACAATCACGTTGCTGACGTCGCGAAGCACCGACCCTAGCATCACTCGCAGGAACGGGCGGTGAGCCTGGTCGACGCGGTCGATCGCGTCGGCGAAAGCGCCGACCTGCGCGGCGACGGACGCGTTGAACACCCATCGTCCGTTCTCCCCCGGCTGCACCAGCGTGGACGGCGCGTGTTCGTAACGAGCAAGACAGCCCTCCTTCGGACGGGCAGCTAGAACGGCGGCGATGTCAGTCGACAGTGTCGCCGTGTCGTATCGGCGGGTTTTGGCGGCGATCAGGTCGGCCATGAACGGGTTCACCTCGACCGTGTCGCAGTCGATGCCGAGGAACGAGCACACGAGGGCGGTGGTCCCCGAACCCCCCGTCGGATCGATGCAGCGGCCGACAGGCCGGCCGTTCTCGGCCAGCGCGTTCATGACGAGCCTCGGCGAATAAGCCTCCTTGAACCGGAACCACCGCTGATAGGCCAGATCCGCCGCGCCCACGTTGGACGACAGCGATCCGGAGCCATGAGGGAACAGCCAGTTCTGCAGCACCGGCGCTCCCATAAGCACATTTGGCGAAAAGGTCGAATGCTCGGAAAGGGCCATTTCAATTTGTATCATATTCGAATACTAATACGAATATGCCGAGACCGCGAGCGGAAAATCGACTGTCCGAGACCGAGCGCACCGCACTCGCGCAGGCGATCCGCGCCGTCGTGCTCGCGGAGGGCGGCTACGCCTCGGTCGTGCGGAATTCTGGCGTGCGCCAGCCCGTCGTGAGCCTAGCGCTGCACCGCAGGTTGGTTATGCGGACCAAAAGCGTCGAGCGCCTATTCGAATACCTGAAGCCGAAAGCTGGCGCCGGCGAGCCGCAGGAGGAGGTCAGGCCGCACGACCGGCGCGAGCGGCTGCTGGGGCTGCTGGCAAACCTGAGCGACGGCTCCGATGTCGAGGACGAGCGCCTCTCTAACGTCCTCGCCGCTATCGAGAGCTTTGCGCGCTCGCCGCAGGGTTCCCCAACCAAGCTCGGCTAAAGCAGCGGAACCTCGCAGGCGACTACCTCGCCCGAAGGCATAGCATTTGCAACCGCCGAAATCCGTTCGGCCTTAATTGCTCTATTCCGCAAGTTGGAGCCGGTCGCTGACAATGGCTCGGCCCTGCGGTGTAACCTTCTAGCCACCCATGCAAGCCGCTTCTCGCCACTGAAATTTTCAGGTTTCTGGCGACCGCCTGAACAAAGCAGCAGCAGAACGCAACCGTCGCCGGAATACGTACTGATCGCCTTCTAACGATTACGCCCATTTGCGTCTGCTGAACGAACGGTGGTTTCTGGCGCAAGCAGTCGGCCCACTGAATGACCGACGTTATGGCGCAAAGCGACCGCTGCCTGCCCGGTGAATGAACGTCCGCTTCTGCAATACAGGTGCCCGAAAGCGGCCGGTCCACTCACTACCAAAGCCCGACCATCTTCGGCCGTATAATCGATCAGTCTTCACTGTCTGGCTTCGGCAGCATCGGTGGCGTGCTGTCGGCGTAGGTCAGCCAGTTCCGCCAGATTGCCATCGTCCGGGCTTTAGTGATCCTTGTCCGGCAATTAAGCGTCATGGCGCCGCGGATGGTTCCTTCCTTCCACCATTCATAGACGGCATCGCATTCGGCGTCGCGATAGGCGATCCACGCCCGCTCGGACGCGCGCAGCTTTGCCAGGGCGGTCGTGTCTTGTTCCTTAGAGCCCGACTCATAATTCGAGCTTTGCGATACGGCGGGTCATTCGCCTGATGGATGCGATGATGAGCCATGCTTCTGACGAGGCGATGGAAGCCTCCCAGTCCTTGGCGAGGCGTCGGCATCGGTT
>RPSH01000028.1 GCA_003946805.1 Bacillus sp. 2B10
GTGTCTGGGCGAGGGCGGGTGCGGCGCAGAAGGGCAGCGGCGCCAGCAAGGCCGCGGCACGGGCAAATTTGAACACGATCGATCCCTGTTATGTTGTAACGTGCCCTTGCGGTCGTTTTCACGGGCTGTCAATCGCGCCCGGAGTCGCCATGGATCATCGCCGTTCCGCGCCGGATGCGCCCCGGCGGCGTACCGCGCCATCGGCATGTTTCGCCAGCAGCGCGCGTCGGGTCGTCACCGGCGTTCATCGGGTCGATGTCGTTCGCCGCTGCGTTCGGCCGGACGCCGTGCCGTTCAACGGGTCGGCGGGGCATTGCGGAACCATGGTCGCCGTGTCGATGCCGGGGAGCGTTCGGTCGCTAGGTGTTTGATCCACGCATATTGAACCGGGCGCCATCCCGGCGAAGGCCGGGATCTCCCGGTGGTAGCGCGCAGCAGGAGCCGATGGAGACCCCAGCCTTCGCTGGGGTGACGTTTCCATACGGATGGATCAAACTCTATAGCCTGATGGCCTCGAACGGAGCCGTTCGTCCTGAGTAGTCGCTGAGCTTGTCGAAGCGGCGTATCGAAGGACTGTGGTGATGCTTCGATACGGGCCTTCGACAAGCTCAGTCCCTACTCAGCACAAACGGTTCTTCCTGATGTCATTTAACACCCGGCGTTTCTTCGCCGCGGGGCGGGCTTCGGCGCCGTCCGGCCTTGCGGATCGGTGCCGGCCATGGTTCATCCGCCCGTCTCCAGCCAAGGCCGCGCCATGTCCGACCGTCTCCATGTCCTGACCCTGTCCTGTCCCGACCAGCCGGGGATCGTCGCGCGGGTGACCGGGCTGTTGTTCGATCATGGCGGCAACATCCGCGAGGCGGCGCAGTTCGACGATGCCGAGACCGGGCGCTTCTTCATGCGGGTCGTGTTCACCCTGCCCAATGCGGCGGCGGGCGACCTGGACGGGCGCTTTGCCGGACTGGCGCAGCGCGATGGCATGACGTGGTCGATCCGCCCGGCCGATCGTGCGCGCCGGGTGCTGCTGCTGGTGTCGAAGTTCGACCACTGCCTTGCCGACCTGCTCTATCGCTGGCGGATCGGGGAGCTGGCGATGGAGGTCGTCGGCATCGTGTCCAACCATCCGCGTGCGGGGTTCGACGGGATCGACCTGGGCGGGGTGCCGTTCCACCACCTGCCGGTCACCCCCGCGACCCGTGCGGCACAGGAAGCGGCGATCAAGGCGGTGGTCGATGACAGCGGCGCCGAACTGGTCGTGCTGGCGCGATACATGCAGATCTTGTCGGACGATCTGGCGGCGTTCCTGTCGGGACGGTGCATCAATATCCACCACAGCTTCCTGCCCGGGTTCAAGGGTGCCAAGCCCTATCACCAGGCCCATGCCCGCGGGGTCAAGATGATCGGCGCCACCGCCCATTACGTCACCGCCGACCTCGACGAGGGGCCGATCATCGCGCAGGATGTCGAGCATGTGTCGCATGCCGACAGTCCCGAGACGCTGGTGCGCAAGGGGCGCGATATCGAACGGCGCGTGCTGGCGCGGGCGGTGCGCCATCACCTTGCCGACCGCGTGCTGCTGAACGGCGCCAAGACGGTGGTGTTCACCGACTGAAGCGCGCCCGCACCGCCCGCAGCCGCGCGGCGTGGATCGCCATCGCCGTGTCGGCATGGCCGCGCCACTGCGCCCGTATCGCCTGACCCACCCGCCGACCATGGACCATCAACGGCAAGCCGAGCAGGGCGGGGGGCAGCAGCATGACGGCCAGCGCCGATCCGTCGAGCTTCACGCACAGCGCGGACGCCCCGCCGGTCAGCAGCATGCCGCCTGCCCGCCATGACCAGTCGCGCCGGGTCACCGGCGGCACCCCGGGGCGGCGTCGTCGATGACTGCCTTACCCGCCGCCGCCAGCAGCGCGGCGTCGTGCGGCGCGCGGCACAGCACGATATCCGCCGGAAACGCCGTTTCCTCGCCCAGCGCCGCTGCCATGTCGACGCAGTCGAAGCGATAGCCGATTGCCGGATCGGCGTGGCGCAGCGCGGCGGCCCGTGCCCGGCCGATCATCGCCGGGGCACCGTCGATGCCGCGCACCTCGATCGCGGTGAAGCCGATCGCGCGGGCATAGCGCGCCGCCTCGATCAGCAGCGTGCCGCAGCCGCAATCGGCATCGACGATCCGCACCGAACGCCGGTGCCGCAGCCGCAGCCCGTCGAGCGTCGCCGCGATCCGCGCCCAGCGCGGGTCGGCGCGCGGGGCGCGGCGGACCGGAACGGCGGGCCGCGGCACGACCGGATGCCCGGCAGGGCGCGGCTGCGGCAGCGCATTCATCGCTCGGCCCCCAGCGGTTCGAACGACACGCGCGGCACCAACGGTTCGGCGGCGCAGCGCAGGACCGCGCGATACACCCGGCATTCGGCCGCCGCGAACTGCATCGCCGCGCCGCGCGACACGAAGCGGCCCTCGAGCATGCCGTGGCTGTCCTGCACCAGCCAGTGGCCGGCACGGTCCTGTCCTACGAAGATGGCGGTCCCGCGTTCGTCGGGTTCCGGGTCGGGTTGGTACGACATGGGCGTCGCAAGTCCTCGCATGATCGGACGTCCGGCGTCCGCCCCGACCAGCTACGCATCCCTCCATAGGCTTTCGAGATCGATTCCGGGAAAGCGCATAGCGGCGGCGTAGCGCAGCGCATGGTTGGCCCCGGCCGGGGGCGCAAGGCTATCCGGGACGGCAGCCTGACCGGCGTTTGGCGCGTGCGAAATCGACCGCATGGTACGGCGCGAGAACCGCTGCGCACCCTGCATCACACGATCTCCGGCAGCTTCGCCAGATGCTTGTCGAGGGTGATCGGATATTCCCGGACCCGGACCCCGGTCGCGTTGTAGACCGCGTTGGCGATGGCAGGGGCGACGCCGGAAATGCCCAGTTCGCCCACGCCCTTCGCCTTCACCGGCGACATGGTGGGATCGGTTTCGTCGAGGAAAATGACCTCCTGATGCGGGATGTCGGCATGGACCGGCACTTCGTATCCGGCGAGGTCGTGATTGACGAAGAAGCCGAAGCGATTGTCGACGGCCAGTTCTTCCATCAACGCCGCGCCTGCGCCGCCGACCATGCCGCCGATCACTTGGCTGCGCGCGGTGACGGGGTTGAGGATGCGTCCGGCCGCGCAGACGGCGAGCATCCGGCGGATGCGGATTTCGCCGGTATAGGCATCGACCGCGACTTCGCAGAAATGCGCGCCGAAGGTCTGTTGCGAGAAGCGCTGCGACAGGTCGCCATATTCCATCTTGTCTTCGGCGGTGATCGCGCCGTCCTTCGCGGCCCGGGCGAGCGGGGCCCGTCGGTTGCCCGAGCGCACCTCGCCGTCGACGAACTCGGCGTCGGCGGAGTTGAACCCGAGCTTCGTCGCCACCGCCTCGCGCAGTTTGACGCACGCGGCATAAGCACCGGCGGTGGCCGATGCGGCGCCACCCTGTCCGCCACCCCCGAAGGCTTCGGGGAAATCCGAATCCGCGAGCTTCACCACGACGCGGTCGAGGGGCACGCCCATCATCTCGGCGACCGTCTGGCCGATGATGGTGTAGCTGCCCGTTCCCATGTCGGTCATGTTGCTCTCGACGGTCACGAGCCCCTTGCCGTCGAGCGTGACACGCCCGCCGGCCGGGATGATCGGCGCGCCGCGGATCGCGGCGGCCA
Source organism: Bacillus sp. 2B10 (assembly GCA_003946805.1). Taxonomy (GTDB): domain Bacteria; phylum Pseudomonadota; class Alphaproteobacteria; order Sphingomonadales; family Sphingomonadaceae; genus Sphingomonas. Next base: position 3,695 of record RPSH01000028.1, read on the forward strand.
TGCCCATGCCGATCAGCCAGCGGCCTTCGCGGCGACTGCCGGGCTTGGGGTTTCGTTCCTTCCACCCGAAGCGTTCGGCGCCGGTGCGCAGGCAGGGGACGAGCTGCCGGATCGAGAAGGGGCGCGGCGTCTGGCCTTCGTCGCCGGGGACGACCTGCGTATCGTTGAGGACGCGCAGCTCCACCGGGTCCATCCCCAGCTTGTCGGCCAGCTCGTCCATCGCCACTTCGAGCGCCATCAGGCCCGACGCCTCGCCCGGCGCGCGCATCGCATTGCCTTCGGGCAGGTCGAGCGTCGCGAGCCGGGTCAGGTTGAGACGGTTGGCCCCGGCATAGAGCAACTGCGTCTGCGCAGCCGCGATCTCCGGACCGCCGCCGGGCAGATTGCCCGACAGGGTTTCGTGGCCGACCGCGACCAGCCTGCCGTCGCGCCCCGCCGCCAGACGGACCCGCTGGATCGTGGCCGGGCGATGCGACGTATTGTTCGGCATCAGCGGGCGCGGCAACGCCACCTTCACCGCCCGGCCGACCGCGCGCGCGCCGAGCGCGGCGAGGATCGCGTCCGAACAGACGCTGCCCTTTCCGCCGAACCCGCCGCCGATATAGGTCGCGACGACGCGAATCCTGTCCTGCGGGATGCCCAGCTTGTTGCCCAGATCGCGCCGCGCCCAGCCGACGATCTGCTGTGCCGACCATATCGTCAGGTGGTCGCCATCCCAGCGCGCGATCGTGGCGTGCGGCTCCAGCATCATGTGGCTGTGGTCGGGCGTGGTGTAGGTTTCATCGACCTTCACCGGAGCCGATGCAAACGCCGTGTCGAAGTCGCCGATGCGAATATCGGGCTGGCGCTGATGCGGCTTCGCTCCTGCGCGTGCGGCGGCAAGGTCGAACGCGCCCTGTTCGCGCGCATAATCGACGCGGATCAGCGAGGCGGCATGGCGCGCCTGCTCGAAGGTTTCCGCGACGACCAGCGCGATCGCCTGATGGTAATGCTCGACCTCCGGCCCGGTGAGCGGCCTGGCGACGTAGAACCCTCCCGTCTTGATCGGGCCGGCATTATCGGCCGTCACGATCGCGAGGACACCCGGCGCGGCCCTGGCCTCGCGCACGTCCATCGACGCTATGCGGCCCTTGGCGATGCCCGCGCCGACGACATAGCCGTAGGCGGCGTTCGGCGCGGCCGCATGGTTCTCATAGGAATAGACCGCGCGCCCGGTCGTCTTCAGCGGTCCCTCGATGCGCGGGTGCGGCTTGCCGACAACCGTTTCCCGGTCGATCGGGTTGGTGCCTGCTGGCGTGTCGAACTTCATGCTGACTTGCCCTCCGCGATGGTGGCTGCAAGCGCCCGCGTCGCGAGCGGTATCTTGAACGCATTGTCGTCGGTCGGGCGGGCGTTCGCGAACGCCCTGGCCGTCACGGCAGCGGCCCCTTGGACCATCGCTGCGTCGGCCGCCTCGACCCGCCACGGTTTGTGCGCGACCCCGCCGAACGCCACGCGTCCGCTCCCGTCCTTCTGGATCACGGCCGCGACCGAGACGAGCGCGAAGGCATAGGATGCCCGGTCGCGAACCTTCTCATAGTGGTGCGTACCGCCCAGCGGCCGGGGCAGCGTCACCGCCGTAATCAGTTCGCCCGCCTCCAGATTGTTGTCGAGGTGGGGCATGTCGCCGGGCAGGCGATGGAAATCGGCGATCGGGATAGCGCGGGTCGTGCCATCCGCCTTGACCGTTTCCACGGTCGCATCCAGCACGCGCATCGCGACGGCCATGTCGCCGGGATAGGTGGCAATGCACTGGTCGCTCGAACCGATCACCGCGAGCTGACGCGAATAGCCGCCGATCGCGGCGCAGCCCGACCCCGGCTTGCGCTTGTTGCAGGGCATGTTGGGATCGTAGAAATAGGGACAACGGGTCCGCTGCAGCAGGTTGCCCGCCGTGGTCGCCTTGTTGCGAAGCTGGCCGGAGGCACCGGCCACGATCGCGCGGGTCAGCACGCCGTAATCGCGGCGGACGCGGGTGTCGGCGGCGAGCGCGGTGTTCGTGACCAGCGCGCCGATCCGCAATCCGCCATCCGTCGTCGGCTCGATCCGGTCGAGCTTCAGGTCCTGTACGTCGACCAGATGCCGGGGCGTCTCGATTTCCAGCTTCATCAGGTCGAGCAGGTTGGTGCCCCCGGCGAGGAACCTTGCTCCGGGCTGACGGGCCACAGCGGCAGCGGCTTCCGCGGGCGTCTTCGCGCGCTCATAGGTGAAGGGCTTCATGCGCTTGCTCCCGCAACGTCGGCCATCGCCTCGGCGATGTTGGAATAGGCGCCGCACCGGCAGATATTGCCGCTCATCCGTTCGCGCATTTCGATGTTGGTCGGCTGCGGTCGCGCGGAAAGATCGGCCTGCACATGGCTCGGCACGCCGCGCCTTATCTCGTCCAGCACCGCGACGGCCGAACAAATCTGGCCCGGCGTGCAATAGCCGCACTGATAGCCATCATGCCGGACGAACGCGGCCTGCATCGGGTGGAGCTTGTCGGGCGTGCCCAGCCCCTCGATCGTCTTTACCTCGTCTCCTTGATGCTGGACGGCGAGGCTCAGGCAGGAATTGATCCGCTCGCCGTTCACGATGACGGTGCAGGCGCCGCATTGCCCGTGATCGCAGCCCTTCTTCGTGCCGGTGAGTTGCAGATGCTCGCGCAGCGCATCGAGCAGCGTCGTGCGCGTGTCGAGATTGAGGTCACGACGCGTGCCGTTGACGGTGAGCGATACCGGCATGGTCGCGGGCGCAGCCGATTTTGCGGGCTGTGCTTCTACGTGCGGTGCCGCCGCCAGCGCAGCCGCTGCGGCGCTGCCGGCGAGGACACCGCGCCTCGACATTTCCAGCTCGGTCATCATCGCCGTCTCTCCCGTCACAACTTGTCGTAAACGTCGTCGGCGACCGGTTCGAGCCACGTCACGGACGTACCGTCCTGCGCTTCCGACACCGCCACATGGGTCAACGCGCTATCGCACGCCGCGCCGTGCCAGTGCCTGACGCCCGGCGATATGAACACGGTGTCGCCGGTCGCGATCGGCTTCGCGGCCTCGCCGTCGACCTGGACCCATCCCCGCCCGTCGGTGACGATCAGCAATTGGCCCAGCGGATGCGTGTGCCAGTTCGTATGCGCGCCCGGCTGGAACGTCACCGTCGCACCGCCAAGGCGGGCATCGCCGGTGGCTTTGAAAGGCGACGCGACCGATACGCTGCCGGTGAAATACTCGGCGGGGCCGGATTTCGGCTCCTGACCGGGACGGATGACCTGAACCTGTGACATGACGGCAATCTCCTTGTTGGCGAACACCTTGCCCGCGACGCCGATGGCGGCGTTCGCCTTCGGCCACCCTGCGTAGAACGCGAGATGGGTCAGGGCCTCAACGATCTGCGGCTGCGTCAGCCCATTTTCGAGGCCATATCGGACGTGGAAGGCGAGCTGGTCGCCATCACCGCCTGCGGCGAGCGCGGCGATGGTGACGAGGCTGCGGTCGCGCGGCGACAGGTCGGTGCGCCGCCACAAGTCGGCGAACACGACGTCGTTGGTAAGCTGCGCGAGCTTGGGTGCGACCGGGGCGAGCGTCCGGTCGACGGTCGCGGCACGCGCGGGATCGGAGCCGGGGAGCGGCGCGGTGGCCGGAGGCAGCGTGCCAAGCGACTTCAGATCGACATGGCGTGCGGCAAACACCTTCTCGACCTCGTTCAGGGCCGACACGGCGTTCGGCCACCCGGTATAGAAGGCGAGTTGCGTCACCATGCCCGCGACCTCGGACGGCTTGAGGCCGTTATCGAGGCCGCGACCGAGATGGCTCGTCATCTGCGCGGTCTTGCCCGTGGCGATCAGCACCGACAGGGTGACGATGCTGCGGTCGCGCGGGGCCAGCTCGGGACGCACCCACACGTCGCCGAACAGCACCCGGTCGGTATAGCCGGCAAGTGCCGGCGCGATCGCCTGCATGTTCTTCGGCGCGACCGACGGACGCTCCTGCGCCTCGACCGGCACGGCCATCGCCAGCACGGCGGCAGTTGCGGATGCGACCTTCATCGTTTCGTCTCCCATCCTGACCTCCGATTCAAATCAATTGCTGCCGGCGCTTGCCTTCACCGGACGGACGAGGCGCGAGAAGGTGAGCTGGGTCAGGCGCCATTTGCCGGCCTGCCGGTTGTAGATTTCCGTGACCATGAAGGGATTGGTGACGGTGCGACCGCCTACCACGGCTTCCAGATCGAGGTCTTCCAGCACGATCGTCGCCGAACACGCGCACGTCCACCGCATGGATCGAGGCCTTCTTGTACCAGATACCGCCGCTCTGGATGGTGGCCAGTTCCACCGCCTTGCCCCACGTTCCGCCCATGTGGGTGAACATGGCACGGTCGTCGAACAGCGCCGCCAGCGGGTCGACCTTCCTGTCCGCCATCCAGACCCATTTGGTCTTCGACAGGTCGATGATCTGCTGCTCGGTCGGGGTATGCGTCGCGGCGGTCCTGATCGTCTCGGTGGGCGGTGCCGGCGTCTGTTGCGCGAGTAGCGGCTGCAAGGGCAACATCGACAAGGCGACGGCACCCAGCAGGCCAAGCCGCGTCATTCCGTGGGTCGATCGGGTGTTCATCCAAAACTGCTCCCGCATGTAGTTGAAGAGGCGAGGCCGGTGCCGGGGCATCGGCCCGCGAATGACGAACGGCGCTCGGCGTTGGTCGAGCCACACCGCCTCCGCGCGATCCGTAGCTGGACCATCGCCATGGCTGGCTCCCATGCAACGAAGCCGAAGGGCGGATACCCCATGATCGCCGCGGCCCGATACGCGCGTCTGCATCGTCAAAATCCTCGTCCGGCCCGCCGGTCACGCCTCGGGCCACGATGATCGCAATGTAACCCGAAGCGGTTCTAAGGATTAGACAGGGTAAATCGCTTGGGTCTATGACATCATGTCATGAAACCCCCGGTGCCCCGACATGCAGCGTGAAGAGCTGGGCAATCTGGCCCTGTTCCTGGCCGTTGCGGAGGAGCGCAGCTTTACCAAAGCGGCGGCGAAACTCGGCATTTCGCAGTCGGCGCTCAGTCACACGATGCGCCGTCTCGAAGCGAAGCTGGGTCTGCGATTGCTGACCCGGACGACGAGGAGCGTCGCTCCGACCGAAGCCGGCGAACGTCTGATCGAGACCTTGCGCCCCGCCCTGGAGGACATCGGCGACCGGCTGGCATCGCTGACCGAGCTGCGGGAGCGTCCGGCCGGCACCGTCAGGATCACCTCCAGCGCCCATGCCGCGCGAGCCGTGCTGTGGCCGGTCACCGACCGGCTGACCGCCGAAAACCCCGACATCAATGTCGAGATCAGTATCGACAACGGCCTCGTCGATATCGTCAGCGACCGGTTCGACGCCGGCGTTCGGCTGGGCGAGCGACTGGATCAGGACATGATCGCGGTGCCCATCAGCCCCCGGCTGCGCATGGCCGCGTTCGCCGCACCGGGCTATCTGGACCAGCACGGAACGCCGCAGACCCCCTATGATCTGGCGGAGCACAATTGCATCAGCCTGCGGATGGCGACGTCGGGTGGTCTATATGCCTGGGAGTTCGAGCGCGACGGCAAGGAACTGAAGGTCAGGACGAAGGGGCAGCTCGTGTTCAACGACGCCGACATGGTCGTCGCCGCGGCGTTGGCCGGACGCGGTATCGCGTTCACGATCGAGGGGCATGTCGATCGCCACTTTGCCGCCGGATCCCTTGTCAGGGTTCTGGAGGACTGGTGCGAACCGTTCGACGGCTATTACCTCTATTACCCCAGCCGGCGACAACCATCCCCCGCCTTCACGTTGATGCTGGAAGCGCTGCGTTACCGCGCCTGATGCGACAGGTGGCGAACCTAGAGCCGATCGACATTCAGCCCTGACGGCCTGCAAACGGCGGTTCTGCGCGCTTCCGGTGCTCACGTACCGGTAGTACGCTGCGCTCCGGGTCACGCAAAACCACCGTTTTCGGCACGCCATCTTCTGAATGTCGATCGGCCCTGGTCACCCAACCATATTGCCGTAACCGATGACGATCGTGGCGAGGATCAGCAGCGCGACCCCGGCCCAGACCATGACGCGGGTGGCGGGCGCGGCGTCCTTCCACTCCTTCAGCGCGAAGCCCCAGAGCGTGCCGAAGATGATGATCGACGCCATGTGCAGCGTCCAGCTGGAAAAGCCGAACTTGCCCATCTGGCTCTCGCCCATGGTGTAGAAGAAGAACTGGAAATACCACGCCGTCCCCGCCAGCGCGCACAGGGCGAAGTTGCGGGCCATCGGCGCGCCTGCCGCCTTGCCGCGACCGAACCATTCGCTGCCGCTGCGGTTGCGGACGATCAGGATCGTACACCACACCGCGTTGGTCAGCAGCCCGCCGAACATGACGAGGCACAGCACCGGCAGCCCGGTCCACAGCGGCCCGGTCCCTGCCGCCGCCGACAGCGCCTTGATCGGTTCGCCCGCCGCGAGGCCGAAGGCGAAGCAGGCCGACATGATCCCGGCGAAGATCGCGACGGCGAGCCCCTTGCGGAAATCGAATTCGGCAACCGCCGCCGCCTTCTGTTCGGGGGACAGCGCCTGATCCTTCTTCGCGCCGGCCATGGCGACGACGACGATCCCGGCGAGCGTCAGGGCGAGGCCGAGCAGGATGATGTTGCCCGACACCGTGTCGAGCAGCTTGGCAGAGAAATCCCCGGCAAACAGCGGCGGGATCAGCGTGCCGAACACGGTACACAGCCCCAGCACGACCGCCATGCCCAGCGACAGGCCGAGATAGCGCATGACCAGCCCATAGCCCAGGCCGCCGAAACCCCAGAGGATCCCGAAGAAGATCGGCCAGAGCAACGTCGGCGAAGGTGTCGCGGAGAGGACGCCCAGCAGGTCGTTGGTCTGGATCGAGGCGAAGAACCAGGGTGCCAGGAGCCAGGAGAAAATGCCGCCGGTCAGCCAGTAGATCTCCCACGACCAGCGCTTCACCCCGCGATAGGGGACGTAGAAGCTGGCGGAGGCGAAGCCGCCGAGCCAGTGATAGAGGACGCCGGTCAGCGGATTGGGGGTCATCGGGTCTGGCCTGTTCGGGTTGCGGGCTGGAAGTCGAGCGGGGCGCGTCGCGCATGGTCTGTCCATGCCGCCGCCGACCGGAACCCGCCGACGCCGCGGCTCCACGCCGATCCGGCGTAATAGACGAAGGGGCGGGCGGGGACGGCGTTCAGCAGGATCAGGTAATTGTCCGCATCCTGACGGATATCGACGATCGCGGCGGGATCGACGCGAAGGGCGAGCCCCAGCGTGCCGTGGTCGGCGTTTTCGGGTCCCCAGAGCGCGATCAGGCCGCGGGCGCGGTCGATCGTCACCGTCGGATTGTCGCCGCCCGCGCGCTTCGACAGGCCGATGCCGATCGTCAGCGGACCCGCCCGGTCCGAGCGGATGGTCGATTCCATGCGCGTGAAATGGGTGCCCATCGGCAGGCTGAAGCGCCGCGTTTCCCAGACCCGCCGACCGACATCGACCGGCCATGGCGCATAGTCCACTTCGAACGATGCGACCCGCCCTCCGGTCCGGAGGATGCGATGGGCGACGAAATTGCGCGAAGTCCACAGCTTGTTGTCGAACCAGATGCCTAGGCCGCCCATGCCGCGACTGCTGCCGACATGGTAGAAATCGATACCCTCGCCATGAAAGGCGTGCTGGTCGCCGGTGCGCAGTTGCCGGTCCATGAACGGCCGTGCGACATTCTTTCCCCAGGCGTCGATGCCCGAGCCGGACGGCGGCTCGACCGCTTCGAGCGCATGGCCGTAGATGCGGTGCGCCGTCCGGTCGTTTTCCCACAACAGGTCGTCATGGCGATAATCGGCGAGGATCACGCGCGCGCCCGGCGTCCGGTCGGCGGCGGGTGGTTCGGGCAGGGGGCCGACGACCGGCGGGAGCGGTGCATCCTGCCCCGGCGCGGCGGCGGCTGCGGTCAGGAGAGCGAGCAGGGCGATCGATCGGCGCATTCGGGTGGGTCCCTGCGGGTTGAGGGCCAAGCGTAGCGCGAAAGAATTGATAGGACAACTGGTCGCGTGCTGCCTCCATGCTGTTCGATGTCAGCGGTGGTCGGAATGTGATGACTTTGGCGTGCAGGAATGGTCGATCAGCCGGGGCGGAGCAGGACGACAGGACGAACCCGATAGGGCGGCGCGCGCGGTCGCAGCGTCCGCCGCGTTTCCATTCTTTCGGGGAGCGGTTGACAGTGCGGAAATAGTTATCCTACCAATTATGGCGACCGGAACGATCCGGTGGGGAGGGTGCCGTGACCGGAACGAGCAGCACGATGGCGACCAGAGCCGGATCGTATCGCTGGACGATCTGCGCCCTGCTGTTCGCCGCGACGGCCATCAACTATATCGACCGGCAGATGATCGGCGTGCTCAAGCCGCTGCTGCAAGCCGACCTGGGCTGGAGCGAGCGGCAATATGCCGACATCGTGTTCTGGTTCCAGGCGGCCTATGCCATCGGCTTCCTCGGCATCGGCCGGTTCATCGATCTGGTCGGACCGCGTATCGGCTATGCACTGGCGTTCGGTTTCTGGACGCTGGCCCATATGGCGCACGGCATGGTCAACAGCGTCGTGCAGTTCGCGGCGGTGCGCTTCGCACTGGGGCTGGGCGAGTCCGGCAATTTCCCGGCGGGGCTGAAGGTCGTCGCCGAATGGTTTCCGCAGAAGGAGCGGGCGTTCGCGGTCGGCCTGTTCAATGCCGGGGCGAATGTCGGTGCGATCGTGACGCCGCTGCTCGTGCCGGCGATCGCGCTGACCTATGGCTGGCGGATGGCGTTCATCGCGACGGGCGCGTTCAGCATCGTGTGGCTGGTGGCGTGGGTCGCGATCTATCGCCGGCCGCGCGAGCACGTCCGGGTCGGCGCGGCCGAGCTGGCGCTGATCGAGAGCGATCCGATCGCGCCGGCCGGGCATCTGCCGTGGCGGCGGCTGTTCGCGCGGCGCGAGACCTGGGCCTATGGAATCGCCAAGTTCATGACCGATCCGATCTGGTGGATGTTCCTGTTCTGGCTGCCCGATTTCCTCGGCAAGCGCTATGGCCTCGACCTGAAGGGCTACGGCCCGCCGCTGGTCGCGATCTATGTCCTGTCCGATCTGGGCAGCGTTGCCGGCGGATGGATGTCGTCGCGGTTGATGGCACGCGGCCGCAGCGCGAACGTGGCGCGCAAGCTGACCATGCTGGTCTGCGCACTGGCGGTGCTGCCGATCGTGACCGTGCAATATGTCGACCATCTGTGGGGCGCGGTGTTGCTGATCGGCCTGGCCACCGCCGGGCATCAGGCGTTCTCGGCCAACCTGCTGACGCTGCCGTCCGACCTGTTCCCGCGCGCCGCCGTCGCGTCGGTGGTCGGCATCGGCGGCACGGCGGGCGCGATCGGGGGCATGCTCATCGCGCAGTTCGTCGGCCATGTGCTGGAGGCGACCGGTAGCTATGCTCCGATCTTTGCCGTAGCGGGCAGCGCCTATCTGCTGGCGTTGCTCGCCATCCATCTGCTCAGCCCGCGTCTGACCCCGGTGCATATCCCCATTGTGGAGAAGTGAGATGAAGAGCGTATCGTTGTTGGCGCTGGTCCTCGCGGGGCTGCCGGCCGCGGTGCCGGCGCAGGCGCCGGCATCGGCCACCGCCCCGGCGCAGCAGCCGCTGGTGCTGGCCGAAAAGGTCGCGGGGTGGCAACTGGCGCGGATGGGCGACCTGTCGCAGGTGTCGCGGGTAACCGACGAGACCGCGCGCCCGCGCAGCTGGGAACAGGCGGTGTTCTGGGTCGGCATGACCGCGCTGGCCGATGCCGGGGCACCGCCCGCGATCGGGCAGGCGGTGCAGGCGATGGGCCGGCGCAACGAATGGCAACCGGGGCACCGGCCGTTCTTCGCCGACGATCATGTCATCACCCAAAGCTATCTATGGGCGGCGAAGCACGGTGCGGGCGCGGCGGCGATCGCCCCGACCAGGGCGACGTTCGACAAGGTGCTGGCGCAGCAGCCGCGCGTCCACCTGTCCTTCTACGTCCCGCCATCGGGTTATGGCGATACCGCCTGCCTGTCGCGGTGGTGCTGGTGCGACGCGCTGTTCATGGCGCCGCCCGCGATGCTCGAACTGGCGCGGCAGACCGGGGATGCGCGCTATCGCACCCATGCGATGTCCGAATGGTGGGCAACGACCGATTTCCTGTACGACGAACAGGAGAAGCTGTTCTTTCGCGACAGCCGCTTCTTCGAACGGCGCGACGACAAGGGGCGCAAGCTGTTCTGGTCGCGCGGCAATGGCTGGGTCTTTGCCGGCATCGCCCGGTCGCTGCCGCTGCTGCCCAAGGGGAGCGCCGACGCGGTGCGGATGACCGCGCTGTACCGCGCGATGGCGAAGCGGATCGCGGCGTTGCAGAAGCCCGATGGCTATTGGGCACCGTCGCTGCTGGCGCCGGAGGGTTCGCCGCCCGAAACCAGCGGCACCGGCTTCTTCACCTATGGCCTTGCCTGGGGGATCAATGCCGGGCTGATCGACCGGGCGGCCTATGAACCGGTCGTGCGGCGGGGCTGGGCGGCGCTGGAACGCGCCGTGCAGCCCGATGGCAAGCTGGGGTATGTGCAGCAGGTCAGCGACCGGCCCGAACAGGTCGCGGCGGGCGATACGCAATATTACGGGGTCGGTGCGCTGTTGCTGGCGGCGACCGAGGTCGCCCGGCTGAACGGCAAGCGTTGAGCATGTTCGAACGGACCTATCACCCCACGCACCCGGCGATGATGGCGGGGGCGAGCAACGCCGATCTGGCCGGACAGCACCGGATCGACGACCTGTTCCGCGACGGCGAACTGGTGCTGGTCTATTCGCATGGCGAGCGGTTCGTGATCGGCGCGGCGGTGCCGGGTGCGGGGTCGCTGCGCCTGCCCGACCAGACCGAGCCGGCGAGCGCCGCCGGGCTGCCGCTGCTCGACCGGCGCGAGCTGGGGGTGGTGCAGGTCGGCGGACGGGGAACGGTGACCGTCGACGGCGTGGCGACGATACTCGATGCCTGTGAGGCGCTGTACGTGCCGATGGGCAGTCGCGAGGTGACGTTTTCGGGGGAGGGCGCGCGCTTCTTCCTGCTGAGCGTGCCGGCGCACCGGGCCTTTGCGTTGCGCAAGGTCAGCGCCGCCGACGCGCCGCCGATGCGACGGGGCGATGCCGCGACCGGCAATGCGCGGACGATCCATCAACTGATCCTGCCGCACCGCTGCGCCAGTGCGGCGCTGTGTCTGGGCATCACCATCCTCGATCCGGGCAGCGTGTGGAACACCATGCCGCCGCACGTTCACGACCGGCGCAGCGAGGTGTACCTGTATTTCGGGCTGGGGCCGGGCGAGCGAGTGATGCACTATATGGGCCGGCCCGACGCGATGCGGCATATCGTCGTCGGCAACGAACAGGTCGTGCTGTCACCGCCATGGTCGGTGCATATGGGGGTGGGCACGCGCGCCTATGGCTTCGTCTGGGCGATGGCGGGCGAGAATCTGGATTACGAGGATATGGACGTCGCCGACGTGGCGACGCTGCGATAGGGGCGACGCGCCGTCAGGGCAGGACCAGCCGCAGCGTCGTCGGTTCGGGAATGTCGCTAGTCGGCAGGTCGCGGTGCGGGGGACGGGTCGGCCACGCGATCGCCGCGCCATCGGCCTCGACGGTGTTGAGCGTCATGCCGGGCGGGGTTGCGATCATGGGCGCCAGGCGATCGGCCAGCGTCGTGCCGGGGCGTTCGGCGACCCGCCCGAGGGTCGCTTCGTCGACGATCAGGTCGATCGGTGCGTTGTCGCGGCGGACGCGGATGCGCATGCGGCCGGGCGCGTCGGGGACCGCGCCCTCGACGAACAGGCGACTGTCGAGCGAGCCGCCGCCGCCGAAATCCCAGCGGAAACCGCGCCAGTCGCTGGCCTGTGCGATCCGCCAGCCCTTGCCTTCGAAGCGGGCGAGGAAGATCTGGGTGGATCCGTCGGCGACGAATTTGTGATAGGTGATGATCGGGCGGCGCTGGCGGTCGAAGCCGATCACGGTGTTGTTGTTGATCATGCCGGCGCGTTCGGGAACGGGATCGACGACCTCGGCGGCCTTCAGCGTGATCGGTAGCGCGAGCGGCGTGCCGTCGGCGCGGGTCCAGTAGATCAGGTCGCGGCTGACGGCATAGGACAGGTCGTGGTTGGTCGCGGCATCGGGCGTCTCGCGCCATACCCAGGCGAGGTGGAAGCGCCCGTCGGGACCGAGGGTCGGGCCGACGAAATAGGCGTTGCGCCGTCCCTCGCCATCGGCGAGCGGGGTGGCAAGCAAGGCGCTCCAGCGGCCGGTCGCGGCGTCGTAGCGGTTGTAGATCTCGTTGCCGTTGCCGCTGCCCCCGTCGCGATACTTGAAGGCCAGGCCGCCTGCGGCATCGGTCAGGAAGACCGGATAGGTCATGCGCCGTTCGCGCGACGCATCGACCATCGTTGGAATACGGGCTAGGGTGCGCGGATCGCCCGGCCGCGTCGTGCGGTAATAGACCAGCGGGTCGTTGTGCAGGTTGGCGACGACATGGATCTGGCCCATGCGATCGACGGCGGCGGCGACATAATTGTGGCTGTCCCACCCGGTCCAGCTGTCGAGCCGGTGATAGACCCAGCTGGCGCCGTTGTCGCGCGCGCGGGTGGCGACGGTCAGCTGCCGGTTGGCATCGTAATAGGCGATGACCATCTGCCGCTGCGTCGTGACCAGCGCGAACCGGCTGTAATGCCCCGACCAGACGCGGTCGATCGCTTCGAGTTTCGGCGGCGTCGGTTGCGCTGCGACCGGCGCGGCGAAGAGCAGGGCGGCAAGCAGCATCACGGACTCCGGGCAAGGGGGCGGCGGCGCGGCGCGAACGCCGGCCGCCGTCAGGCTGGGGGATATCAGAACAGTGCGCGCACGCCGAACTGGAAGGTGCGGCCATCGAAATCGGCACGGCGCGGTTTCAGCGGATCATTCTCGTATTCGATGCGCTCGGCATTGGTGATGTTGAACGCATCGACGGTCAGCGACAGCCGCGCGTTGAGGTTGAGCGAGGCCGATGCATCGAGCTGGCCGCGTTCGCGCACCTGCCGCGCCGCGCCGGCAAAGGTGCCGCCCGCCGCGAGGTCGTATTTGCTGCGGTAGTTATAGGTCAGGCGCAGCCCGAACAGCGGCGTTTCGTAATAGCCGATCAGGTTGCCGGTATGCTTCGACACGCCCGGCAGGATCGCGGCGCTGCCCGACGCGGTGCGGCCCGAGACCTCGGTATAGGCATAGTTGATGCCGCCGCCCAGACCGTTCCACGGCGCGGGCAGGAAGTCGAGATTCTGCTGGATCGAGAATTCGACGCCGCGCACCGTGATCGGATTGGCGGAGTTGATGTTGCCGTTCACCACCACCTGTACCGGCTGTCCGGCCGACACCAACGTCGTCGACTGGCAGGTGTCGCCGACCAGTTGCAGCGGGCCGAGGCCGAAGCCGCCGCCATCACTCGGGCAGAGCCGCGTCCGGTCGGTCTCCGGCGCGATCAGCCCGTCGATCCGCTTGGTGAAGGCGGCGAGCGAGATATTGCCGCCGGGCCGGTTGTAGAATTCGAGCGAGACGTCGAACGAATCCGCGGTGAAGGGTTCGAGATCGGTATTGCCGAGCGTCACGTTGAACAACGTGCCGCTGCCCGAAATCACCGTGGCCGGCGATACCTGCCGCGGCTGTGGCCGGACGAAGGAGCGGTAATAGGCGCCGCGCAGGATCAGCCGGTCGGTCAGGTCGGCGGCGACCAGCGCCGAGGGCAGCCATTCGCCATAATCATTGTCGTCACGCCGCGACGACGGCACGCCGCGCAGATATTGCGTCGACAGGATGCTCGACCGGGTATGTTCGTAGCGCAGTCCGACATTGCCGCGCACGTTGATACCGGCGACCTCCCCCTCCAGCTTGCCCATGGCGTAGGCGGAGGCGATATCGTTGGTGATGTCGAAGTTCAGCTGGCCGACGCCGCCATCGGCGGTGTTGTTCACGAAGCCGTTGCCGGTCAGCGTCTGGCCGGGTTGCAGCGTCACCGGCTGCAACTGGCTGCGGAGCAGGTTGAAATCGACCGTCTGCCAGTTGCTGTTATAGCCATCGACCTTGTTGCCGAAGAAGCGGTCGGCGAACGGGCTCTGGACGATGATCGCCGAGGTCAGGTTCTGGCTCTGCACGCCGAACACGGTCGAGCGGAATTGCTGCGAACTGAAGCCGGTGCGCTCGGCCCGGACCCCGGCCTGGATGCTGCGCAGGAAGCCGGTGCCGAAGAAGCGTTCCACGTCGCTCTGCCCGGCATAAAGATCGTTGCGCGCCACGGCCTCGCTACCCGCGACGATCAGCACGTCGCCGGTGGCATTGCGGAGCTGGTTCGCATCGAGCACCGCGAACGGCCCCGGCGTGAACACGATGGCGGGGGAGGGGGCTATGGTCGCGCGATAGTCGGCGATATCGGCCCCGCCCGATGCGATGCTGCCGCTGGTGCCGTTGCCACCGGCCCGGGGCAGGCGGCGGAAATCGAACTGGGTCTGCAACACCGAATTGCTGGCATCGGAATAGGAGAAGGTGGTCAGCAGCCGCCAGTCGTCATTCTTCCACCCGATATCACCATACAGGCCGAAGGCGCGGACCTGCGACGGTTCGGAGCGGTAGGAGCCGAACACGCGGGCGTTCGAAAAGTCATAGGCGTTGATGTAGCGATTGCCATCGGCCAGCGTGAACACGTCACCGGTCGGGTTCACGACGGTATTGCCGTCGCGCATGTCATATTCGTTCAGGTCGGTATTGGCCTGCTTGTAGTCGCGCCGGGTATAGATGCTGTTGAGCGACAGCGTCAGTTCGGGCGTCGCCGCATATTCGAGGCCACCGGCCAGCGACAGGCGATCCCCCTTGTTGGTCTTGACGAACTGCCGCACGTCGGAGGGGAACAGGACGTTGCCGGTGGCGCCGTAGCGCGCGGCGTAGTTCGGCGTCGTCGTCCGCGAAAGCGGGGTATACTGGTTGAACGAGATCGAATCCCGCCGGAAATTCTGTTTCGACCACGCGCCTACCGCATAGACGCCGAGCGTGTCGTTCAGGAAATGCTTCGAATAGCTGCCGGTGAACGACGGGACCACCGCCTGCGTCAGCGCTTCGTAGCCGGCCATCGCCTTGACCGACAATGCGCCGTCGGCACGGGCAAGGGCGCGCTGGATCTGCAGATCGACATTGCCGCTGATGCCGCCAGGCAGTTCGGCGGCGCCGGGCGATTTCACGACCACGAACGCGCTGAAGATGTCGGATTCGAACGCACCGAGCGGGCTGGACCCGTCGAGCACCGGATCGGCGAAGCTGTTGCCGTTGATGGTGGTGCGGGCATAGGTGCCGGGCAGGCCGCGCACGTTGATCGTCGCGTCGCGGCTCTCCGCCTCGCGATTGATCTGGACGCCGGGCACGCGCTGCAATGCTTCGCCGACGTTCAGGTCGGGAAAGCGACCGATGCCGTCCGAGGAGATGCCGTCGGTGACGCCGACCGCGCGGCGCTTGGCCTGTAGCGCATTGGCGTAGCTCTGGCGGATGCCGGTGACGACGATCTCGCCCTCGCCACGGGCGCCTTCTGCCTGAGCGATCGCAGCGTCGGCGACCGGATCGGTGCCGGTCACCGGGCTGGGCGGACGATCGGTCGGCGAGGTGGCTGGTTCCTGTGCGGTGGCCTGTGCCTGTACGGCCGCCGGCAGCGCGGCGACCAGAATGGCGGCGGCGGTGCCGAGCAGCCGCAGCCGCCCGGTCGAAATGAACTCCATGGTTCCTCCCCTGTGTAGTTGCACCGAGTCGTAGTACAACTTTTCCGGCCTCACAAGATAGGTACTACAAATCTTGCGAACTTTGCATGGATGGGGTAGGGCGGTATCATGGTGAGCGTTTCTCTCGCGGACGATCTGTTCCGCAAGCTACATGCCCAGATCCGCTCGGGCGCGATCGGTCCGGGCGACCGGTTTCCGACGCAGCGCGAGATTGCCGAGCAGGAGCAGGTGAGCCGGACGGTCGTGCGCGAAGCGGTCGCCCGACTGACCGCGCAGGGGCTGACGGTCTCGCGCCAAGGGTCCGGGGTCTATGTCGCGCCCGATGCCCGGTACGAGGCGTTTCAGGTCACGCGCGACGATCTGCTGGAACTGACCGAGGTCGTGAAGCTCCTCGAGATGCGGCTGGCGATCGAGACCGAAATGGCGAGTCTCGCGGCGCAACGCCGCAGCGATGCCGATATCGCCGCGATGCGCGCCTGTCTGGCGGCGATTGTCGATGCCGGCGAAGATATGGTCGCCGCGGCGGAGGCCGATGCGGCGTTTCACCTCGCAATCGCAGAAGCGACCGGCAACAGCTATTACGAGCGGCTGATCGAATTCGTCGGCGTGCGACTGGTGCCGCCACGGACGCTGGTGTTGCGTAACCAGTCGGTCGCAGCGCTCGACGCGTATTCGCTCACCATACAGCAGGAGCATGATGCGATCCTGAACGCCATCGAACTGGGTGATGGCGAAGGCGCCCGGTTCGCCGCACGCCGCCATATCGCGAACAGCATCGTCCGCCACAGCCGAACAATGCACAAAGAACATGAGGGCTGATTGGTAGGATAAGATCCGCCGAAACCCGGCGCTTGCGATGTCGCCGGTGCGAGCGGCACGGACGCCGGAAGCGGGGTGACCGCGTGGGGGATAGGTCGAGCCGGGCCCGGTCGGAGCAACGCTGTTCGGCAGCGCGCGAGGCCGGTCGAAGGTTTGGACGAATAACATGCTCCCGCCGCAGCTTGCGCATGGCCGGCGGGCGTCATCGGGTTCGATCGACTCGGCAGCGATGAGCCGTTCTGACGACAGCGTTGACGTAGCGATTGGGTCGACGGCTGGGATGGGCTTGATCGGCGGAGACCGTTCCTCGAACATGTCGACTGGAACCAAGCTGCCCGCTTTCAGTCATTCCGCCGCCGGGTACATCCGGGCGACATCGAGCCAACAGTTGCCGGGTAGGGCTTCCGGGCTGTCGTCCATCGGAAGGGCGGCGGCGAGGGGAAAGTCGGTGTTGAGGACGTGCCGGGCGGTGTCCTGCGGCCACCAGACAAGCCCAGCGTGGGCCCGCGCGCCCAGAGACCCTGCGAATGCCGGGTGCAGCTGAAGTCGTCGACGATGAACCTTTCCCGCTCGGGCGAGATTTCATCCGCGACGTTCTGCGCGGCGATCCGGGCTTCGGTCGCCGCCGTCTCCTGCTCGAGTTCGGCATGGGCACGGACGAAGAGCGTCTGGCCTTCGCCGGATCGCGCGTCCTGAGCGGGCGACGCACCTGACGCCGGCCCGGCTCATCCCGCAGATGCGGCGGCAGTTCCTTGCGGCGATGGTGGATGCCGGTGCGGGGATGTCGCCGGGGTGCGATCATCTGCACCATGCGCTTCCATGTAATGCACGCCGGAAAGTAGCTATATTATCGATAAATTGGCGACATCTATAAGTCGTCATCATGAGACTATTGGATAATCGCAATGGCAGGCTCGAGGATAAACTGAAAATCTGCCGCGCAGCTATTTTCGGGTACTGCCTGCGGCGTGATAGCGCAGCAGCGCTTCGGGCTCGTCGGTCTGGATCATCGTGATGCCCGACCGGTAGAGCCGGCCCCACACCGCATCGGGATCGCGCAGCGCATCCACGTCGCCGCCGACGCCGGCGATGAAGCCGTCCCACAGCGAATTGACCCACAGCCGCCCGCCCGTCGCCCGGACGCGCGCGACGATGGCGGGCACCGCGGCGGCGGGCGTGCGCGGGAGTTCGTAACCGATCGGCCGGCGCGCGCCCGATGCCTGGCGATCGACCACCGCGGGAAGGTCGGTGCCCGTACCGTCGCCGCTGGCGATCATCGGCATGAACGGAACGCGGTCGAACGGTGCCATCGCGGCGAGCGGTGCAGACCCGGTGCCGGCCGATACCTTGACGATCACCCGGTCCGCCGCGCCGAGGCGCACCGCCATGTCGATCACCTCGGCATAGATGGCGTCCTTCACGTCGAGGTTGAGGACGATCCGCCCCTTCGCCAGCGCCAGCATCTCCGCCAGCGTCAGCACGCTCTGGTCGGTCGGTGCGGCTTCCGCTCCGCCCTCGTTCGCGCGCAGGTGAAGCGCCTTCAGCTGGGCGAGCGTCAGTTGCGCCACCGCGCCCTTGCCATCGGTCGTCCGATCGACCGTGGCGTCGTGCATAATGACCAGATGCCCGTCACGGGTCTTGCGGACGTCGGTTTCCATCACGTCGACCCCCAGCGTCGCGCAGTGATCGAGCGCGCGCGCAGAGTTTTCCGGCGCGGACGGCAGCCCGTGGTGCGGCGCCGGTTGATGGCAACCGCGATGGGCGATGACGATCAGACCGGCTTGCGGGTCGCGGATGCGCCGCATCGTGTCGACCGGATCGGTGGCATGCGCTGGCGCGGTGACCGCGGCGAGGCCCAGCAGGGCGGCGAGTGTTCGCATGGTAAGGAAATCCGATTCAGAAACGGGGCGTGAAGCGCACGCCGAGCCAGAAGGTGGTCGGGACCGAATAGCTGTCCTTCAGCAGGTTGCGTCCCGGCCCGGTCAGGCTGGTCAGCCGTTCGTGCGTGACGTTCGCGACCTGCCCGACCACCGCGACGCCGCTCGACAGCGTATAGGACGCGCTGAGATCGACCTGCTGGCGCGGTGCCCAGTACAGGTCCTGCCACGGGGTGTTGGTGACGATCGAGCGCAGCGCGCGGCCCTTGCGCACATAGGCGGCGCGCAGTTCGAGCCCGCCGTCCGAATAGAATAGCGAGGCGTTGACGATATAGTCGGGCTGGCCGACCAGCCGGTCGGTGCGGCGGACCGCGCCCGCAGTGCCGAACGGCACGTCGATGAAGCCGTCGAGCCAGGAGGCATTGGCACTGAACCCGACACCCTTCAGCAACGGATCGACGAAGCCGAGCGAGTTGACCACCGCATTGGCCTCGACCCCCCTGATCCCCGCCTTCGACGCATTGTCCGGCCGACTGACCAGCGCGTTGGCATAGGTGACGCCATCGAAGGCGAAGCCGGTCGATCCGACGTTGAAGATCTCATCCCGGATGTTCTTGTAGAAGGCAGCGAGCGACAGGATGCCGCCGTAGCGGCTCGACAGTTCGTAATCGAAGGCGACGTCGATGTTGGTCGAACGGCGCGGCCTGATGTCCGGGTTGCCGATCGTGACCGTCACGTCGGTGGCGTTCGGATTGCCCTCATCCTGCGCGTTGCGGAACCCGATCGAGGTGCGCGCGGCATAGCTGTCATAGGCCGGACGCCCGATCGTCTGGCTCGCGCCGAAGCGCAGGTCGATCTGCGGCGTGGCGTGCCAGGTGGCGATCGCCGACGGCAGGACATAGGTGTATTTCGAGCTGGTCGCGAACGGCCGGAATGTCCCCGCCGCCCGCAGCCGTCCGACCGTATCCTGGTCGGTATGGTCGAGCCTCAGCCCCGCTTCCGCGGTGAAGGCGTCGGTGCGGTAGCCGGCGAGCGCATAGGCGCCGACGATCTTCTCGACATGCTCGAAATCGTCCTGGTTGTTGTAATTGGACTGGTTGGTCGAATTGAACGCGCTGGCCGGCAGCGTGCCGATGTCGCCCAGCGCCTTCGCCGGGTCGATCGTCAGCAGGAACAGCCCGTTGGAATAGCGCAGCGGCGCGCCCGTCGGCCCGAGCGCGGTGGCGAGTGTCAGCGTCCGCGCGCCGCTGGTATTGGGCGACAGGTCGATGCGATCGAGATTGAAACTCGGCCGGTCGTCGGTGTAGCTTCCACCGAGCGCGAAGCCGACGCCATCCGCATCGCGACCGCGGTTCCAGGCATAGTCGATCCGCCCGGTCAGAACCTCGTTCTCCGCCCGGCGACGGTTGAACGGCCGGTAATAGTACAGGCCGTAATTCTGCAGATTGTAGAAGGCGGCGGGGTCCACGTTGAAACTGTGGTCCAGGTTGCCGGTGTCGTAGGTGATCGCATAATCGCGCGTCGGGGTGATCGACGGCCCGGCAATTCCCGGCGCGGGACGATTGGTGCCGGTGATGTACTTTATCATCTGGAACTGTTCGTCATAGGTCGCCCGCGACGCACCGAACCGCGCCGATAGTTGCTGCCGGTCGTCGGGTCGCCAGTCGATCCCGGCCTGCGTTAGCGCGGTGCGGGTGACGACGTCGGAATGGGCATAGCCGACCTCGATATCGCCGACAGGGTAGAAGCCCGAGGTCGGCGTCTGGCGCTGCACCGTCGTCGTGGTGCGCGGATCGATCAGCAGCTCGTTGCGGTCGATCGCATCCTTGAAATAATAATAGCCGAGCGAGAGATAGCTGGTCAGCGTGTCCGATATCCGCGCCTCGAACTTGCCCGTCAGGCCGTAGCGGTCGCGCTTGCTCTGCACGTACCAGTATTTGTCCTGCTGCGGCACCGCGATCCCGTTGCCGAGGTTGGTTCCGGACTGGCGGATGCCGGCATCGTTGTAGAAATTATAGTGGACGCTGTCGGTCGTCATATGGGTATCGGTGTAGCTGTGCAGCGTCTGGTAATTCCCGGACAGGACGAGGCCGAACTGGCGATCCGCGCCGAAGGTCGTGCTGGCGGTGCCGCTGATCCGGGTGCCGAAATCGGGTTGCTTCGCCGGCAGGCCGGTGTCGCTGGAATGGCCGAGCGACGCCTCGCCGGTGAAGAAGGGTTTGCCACCGCCTTCGAACGCACTGCGCGTGACGATGTTGATCGCGCCGCCCACCGCATTGGGATCGAGATCGGGGGTGAAGGTCTTCACCACCTGCAACTGGCTTATCATCGACGACGGCAGGATATCTAGGCGGACGCCGCGCGTGATCGACCCCAACGTGCCGTTGGGCGTGCCCGGAGAGGCGAGTTGCAGGCCGTCGACCGTCACGTTGTTGTAGTTCGGCCCCAGCCCGCGGATGATCGGCGTCGCCGCCTCGTCGCGCGGATGTTCGTTGTCGGTCGCCGGGATCACGGACACGCCGGGGATGCGCTGCAACGCCTCGACGATCGTGGCGTCGGGCAGCGCCCGCACGTCGGTCGCGCCGATCGCATCGACGATGTTGGTCGCATCGCGCTTGGCCCGGATCGCAACGTTGTTCGCGCGGCGTACCCCCGTCACGACGATGTCGCCGCCTTCGGCTGCGGGCCGCGCCGGCGTGGCCGGCTCGTCGGTTTGTGCGCGCGTTTGCGCGGCTGCCGTGCCGGACATGAACAGCAGACCAAGTGCAGAGCCGATGTGGAGATGATGTTTCATGATGCCCCTCAACCGGCATCGAGGACGATGCCGCTTTCATGGCGAGGGCCGCTATCCGCGTGATGTGACCGATTTAGTTATTTCCGGAGAAATAAAGAATTATCTGGCGGTCAGCGCGTGGATGGGGAGGAGCGCCGCACCGATCGCGACCGCAGCGCTGCCCAGGCGCGAAGTTCGCAGGCTTGGGCTGGCGACCGATAGGTGGTGCGGCATGGGGTGCCGCCCAAGTCTATCTGTCAGCGTGTCGAGGACGGCCAGCGGCAGCGCGCCGGATATCACGATCGTCTCCGGGTCCAGCCAGGCAGCCCCCGCGACCAGTACCGGGTGCAGTTGGTCCGCGGCCCGGGTACACCAGGTATCGATCAGCGGTGCCTGTCGATCGAGGCACTGGTCGATATCGGCCAGCGACTGGATATCCTCGCCCGCCGCCTGCAACGCCGCAAGCAGGTCGATACCGGATGGTCGCGGCCCATCCATGGGAAATACCAGCCCGATCTCCCCTGCATTGCCGTGATCGCCCCGAAACAGATCACGGTTCAGAATCGCACCCGCCGCGACGCCGTGGCCGATGGAGACAACCAGCGCCGACCGCGTTGCGGATGCCAGATCACCGTCGTAGAATTCGGCGAGCGCGGCGAGGGTGGCGTCGTTCTCGACCCAGACCGCTTCGCCCAGTTCCGCTGAAAACAGTTCGGGCAGATCGACGTCGCGCCATCCGCGCAACCGGCTCACCGCCATGCGATGGCCCGGCCCGTCGATGGTCGATGGCCCCGTCGCGGCGATGCCGATGCCGAGGAAACGCGCACGGCGAATCTCGCTTCGCGATTCCAGCACCGCGATGCGATTGCGCAGCACCGTCGCGAACAGCCGCGGGTCGGGACTGTCGAAATCCTCGATGTGCCGTCCGATCGGCCGGCCTGCGAAGTCCACCAGCACGACCTCCATCCATCCCGGGTGCAGCGTCGCCCCGACCGCGTAGCATCCGCCGGGATCGAGTTCGAGCGGGATAGTCGGTCGCCCGCGCGGGCCGGGTTCGTTCGCCCCGGCCTCCCGGACAAGCCCCAGCGTCAGCAACTCGCGGCTGATCCGCGTCATCGCACCGTTATGGATGCCGAGCCTTGCCGCCAGCGCTGTACGCGGCACCGGTCCGCCGATGCGCAGGTTCCAGATGATGCGCTTCTGTTCGTCGTGGAGTTGAAAGGCGGGTCTGGGCTTCACGTTGCAATTCCCGAATCGCCCGGACCTGACGGATCGTGCCGCGCAGCATTGGTCGATGCAACCCGGCGGTCGAATATCCAGCATCCGGAACCAATCGGACTACGCCGGGAACAGGTCAGTGCCACGTTCCTGCCGTCGGCGTGGCCCTCCAGATACTCGATTTGTTCGCATCGATGCTGAGCTGACGCGCTGCCGGGCCCAGCAGAACCACAGTCTTGTCGAGATTGCGCTGCGTAGGGCCGCTGCCCCGCTGTTCCCATCGATCGAACCAGGGATGATCGCGGTATTCCACATCGTGTCGCAACGGTGCGATGTCGATGTGCGACCGTACGGCTTCTGCGCATGCGATGCGCGGTATTGCGGGAGGTGAGCGTCGACGCGAAGGCGTTTCGCGCACCGGGAGCAGGCACGCGAAATCGACCGCTCCCGCGTGGAACGAGAATTGCGGGATGTCGGTCGGCAGGCTGTGCATGCTCTGGTGAAGCTCACGCAGCCCGGTCTTTTCCGTCATCGATCGTTTGCCTCTCGTGCTGGCCGCTCACGGATATGGGCCGGCGGCAGTGTCTGTTCGAGAGGTGAGGGGGCGCGGCCGGACCTTTCTCGTTCGGTATCAAAGAACGAGTACGGGCCGGCATGCATTGTCCCACCTGGATTAGACGATAACTGCCGAACCCGCTGTTCCCGCCTGCCGCTCGAACAGGCGACGGTAATGCCCGCCGTCGGCTCGCAGGAGAGCGTCATGCGTGCCGTCCTCGACGATCCGTCCATTCGCGAACACGAGGATTCGATCGAGCGCCCGGACGGTTGAAAGCCGGTGCGCGATGACGATCGCGGTGCGGTTCACCATCAGCCGCTCCATGGCCTGCTGGATCGCCCCCTCGGACTCGGAATCGAGGCTGGAAGTGGCCTCGTCGAGGATCAGGATCGGTGCATCGGCGAGGAAGGCGCGGGCAATGGCAACGCGCTGACGTTCGCCACCTGACAGCTTTACCCCGCGCTCGCCGACCGGGGTGCGATATCCCTTGGGCAGCCCCATGATGAAGTCGTGCGCATTGGCTAGCCGTGCCGCCTCCTCGATCTCCGCCTGGGTCGCATCGCCGCGGCCATAGCCGATGTTCTCGGCAAGCGTCCGGTGGAACAGCACCGGCTCCTGTGGCACGATCGCGACCTGCCGGCGCAGCGAGGCTTGCGTCGCGTGCGCCACGTCCTGCCCGTTGATCGTCACACGGCTGGTATAGAGCGGCACGAACACCTCGGTCAGGGTGGCGAGCAGCATCGCCGTGGCACAGGCAACCGCCAGCAGCGGCGCGCGCGCCCAGAGCCGGAAGGTGAACGCCAGCACCTTGCGCAGCACAAATCCTCCTTCAGCGCCGTCGCGAGGCCTTTGCGGTCCTTTCAGGAAACGAAATCCATCGAATTCCTGAGCAGGTGGACGATGCAGGTCTGGACGATCGCGTTCGCTATGAGGTCGGTCTAAACGTGGCTCGGGGGCCCCTGCCTTGATCTCGGCCAGAACCGCGATCGCCGAGCAGATCTGCCCGGGCGTGCAACATCCGCACTGATATCCGTCACGTTTGACGAAAGCAGCCTGCATCGGATGCAGTTTGTCTGACGTTCCCAAGCCTTCGATCGTCGTGATCGCATCGCCCTGACCGGTTCGAGCCAGGTCACCGACGTGCCGTCAAGCGCTTCCAACACGGCGACATGCGTCATCGCCGTATCGCGAGCCGCACCATGCCAGTGTTTGACGCCCGACGAGATGAAGACGGTATCGCCCGTCGCGATCGGCTTTGCAGCCTCGGCGAACACCACTTCGTTGGTGAGCTGAGCGAGCTTGGGTGCGATCGGCGCGAGCGTCTTTTCAACGGTCGCGGCACGTGCGCCATCGGAGCCGGGAGCGGCGCCGTGGCCCGGGGGATCGCTGCGAGCGATTGCAGATCGACATGTCGTGCGGCGAATACCTTCTCGACCTCATTCAAGGCCGAGACGGCGTTTGGCCATCCGGCGTAGAAGGTTAGCTGCGTCACCACACTACTCGAAGACGGCTATCTCGTTGGTGATCAGCAGTTCGGTCTTCTCACCGTCAATAAAGCCTTCTTCGTCCGGGCTGATCGATTCGATGTAGTCAGACGACGCAAAGAACGCCTTCACGTCATCCACGCTGTCGAACCAAACCTCGGCGATACCGTCAAATTTCGAGGATGGTGTAACAGGCAGCGTGTCGCCGGTTGGATGGCTTTGGAGGTATCGACGCATATATTTCCGCGCTGATGGCGGCGCTTTGACAGTATCCAAATGCTTTGTCCGCCAATGTTCGGCGAACTCATCATGCGTAAGGCCTTCCTTGCGGACGATCAGAATGTTCAGCTTTATCACCACATTTCCTTCAAGATTGCCTCATGAAGGCCAGCCGGATCTTCGTTCAGCGGTCGATCAGATTCATGCCCTGCTCCGCGTACCGCGCGCCCTGAACAGGCACATCGGACAGGATGGCATCAAGTTTTTGCAGGTCGTCAGCGGTCAGTTCGACATCGGCACCGCCGACATTTTCCTGGAGCCGATGGAGCTTGGTCGTGCCGGGGATCGGCACGATCCATGGCTTTTGCGACAGCAACCATGCGAGAGCGACCTGCGCCGGGGTCATGCCTTTGGCCTCTGCCAGCGTCCCGACCTGTTCGGCCAGCTTCTGGTTCGCTGCACGCGCCTCTGCCTGAAAGCGGGGTAACGTGTTGCGAATGTCACCCTCGGCGAAACTGGTTGTCGTATCGATCTTGCCCGTCAGGAAGCCCTTGCCCAAGGGGCTAAACGGCACGAAGCCGATGCCCAGTTCATCAAGGACGGGCAGAACCTGCGCTTCTGGATCGCGCGTGAACATCGAGTATTCGCTTTGGAGCGCCGCTACCGGTTGCACGGCATGGGCGCGCCGGATCGTCTGAACGCCTGCCTCCGACAGACCGAAATGCTTCACTTTGCCTTCTGCGATGAGGTCGCGGACTGCGCCGGCGACCTCTTCGATCGGCACCTCGGGGTCGACGCGGTGCTGATAGAAGAGGTCGATCCTATCGGTCTTCAGCCGCTGCAACGACTGATCGGCCACGAAGCGGATGCGCTCGGGGCGGCTGTCGAGCAGGCCCGAGCGCGCATCGCCATCCTTCCAGCCGAACTTGGTAGCGATCACGACCTGATCGCGGAACGGTGCAACGGCCTCCCCCAGCAATTCCTCATTCTCAGCGCCGTAAGCTTCGGCTGTATCGAAGAAGGTTACGCCCAGATCATGAGCAGTACGGATAAGCGCGAGCGCGTCACGGCGCTCGGTGGCGGGGCCATAGCCGAACGACAAACCCATACAGCCGAGGCCAAGGGCCGATACCTCGAGTCCGTTCGTGCCAAGCGAGCGCGTATCCATCTCTTTTCCTTTCGCGTCAGTATCGGGGCGTGCTGCAGAAATCCGATGTAGGGTCACGAACGCCACCTTCCCGTTGTGGTCAGTTGGCTTCCAACCGCCGCTCGACATGTGGCCTTCGGGCTTCCCTACGATTAGATGCGATAATCGGCATGTCCTTAGAAGGATTGTTTCTTAATGCCTCAGGCCAAGCTCGACGACCTGGAGGTCCTGCTGACGGTTGCGCGCGAAGGCAGCTTCACGCGTGCCGCAGCCCTGCTCGGCGTATCGCAATCGGCGCTCAGCCAGACAGTGCGAGCGCTTGAAGCGCGGATCGGCATTCGCCTGCTCGACCGCACGACGCGCAGCGTGGCGCCGACCGAGGCAGGTGCCCGGCTGCTCGAACGGGTTTCACCCAGGCTCGAGGAAATCCGCGCCGAGATCGCGGCGCTCAGTGCGCTGAAGGAAACACCTGCGGGCACGATCCGCATCACGGCCGACGAGCATGGCGCGAGAACGGCCGTCTGGCCGCGGCTTGCCCCCTTGCTGAAGGCCTATCCGGACCTGAATGTCGAGATCGTCACGGACTATGGCCTGACCGACATCGTCGCCGAGCGCTACGACGCCGGCGTTCGATTGGGCGAACTGGTTGCCAAGGACATGATCGCCGTGCCGATCGGCCCCGAACAGCGCATGATTGTCGTCGCGGCACCTGCCTATTTGCAGGACAGGGCGGCACCGACCACTCCGCAAGATCTCCTGGCACACGCCTGCATCAACATCCGCCTGCCCACCCATGGCGGCCTGTATGCATGGGAGTTCGAAAAGGACGGTCACGAGGTCAAGGTTCGCGTCGAGGGCCAATGCGTGTTCAACACGCTGGCGTTGATTCTGGAGGCGACGCTGGAAGGTTTGGGATTCGCGTTCCTACCGCAGGAGGCGGCGCAGCCGCATCTGGCAGCGGGAACGCTCTGCATGGTGCTGGAAGACTGGTGCCCCGCCTACCCGGGATATCACCTCTTCTACTCCAGCCGGCGTCAGCCCTCGGCAGCGTTCGCGCTCGTGGTTGATACGCTGCGCTACCGGGCCTGACCGGGTACTGATAAGCGCTTCTAATAGGAGCATGCCGAACTTGGCGTCTAATCCCTCGAGCGTCCGGGGCCTACCTTTGTAACGCGGTCAGGCCATCCGCCATGACAGTGCAGCAAAAGGGGTCTTCGATGCGCGAACCGAATTCCGAGCAAGCCGATGGCCCAGGCAGGCGCGAGCTGATGCGGACCGGCGCGGTGGGGTCATTGCTTGGTCTTGTGACAGCAGCAGGTGCTGCTCCGGCTGCCGCTCATTGGCAGTCGGTCGGCCCGGACAGAAGCGGCTGCGTTGCGCGAACTTGAACTAGCCGGTGCTGTACCGACCTCGGTGCTCAGCCTGACGACCCGGGTTGCACCGGACTTCGCTCATCCGCCAGGCTCCGAAACCCTCGCCGCGCTCGAGCCGATCCTGAAACAATGAGCCGGCTCACCCGCCGGCGTACGGGACAAACCCCATGCCTTTGATGATGACCGTGCGACACACCGTGGCCGCTGCCCTTGCTTCGCTGAGCCTGCTCGGCGCCGGGCCCGTTGACGCACAGCCGGCCCTGGATGTCACGACTGCCCAAGGTCCACTGTCAGGCGTCGCCACCGATGATCTGCAAAGCTGGCTCGGCATTCCGTTTGCGGCCCCGCCGGTTGGCGCTCTGCGCTGGCAGCCGCCTCGGCCGATGAAGGCCTGGACCGCGGTTCGCAAGGCGAACACCGTGGCGTCGAGTTGCGCGCAGAACGCCGATCTCGGCGTGTTCGCACGCGCCGGGGGCAGCGAGGACTGCCTGTACCTCAACGTCTACCGCAGCGCATCCGCGGCGCACGCGGGCCGGAAGCTGCCGGTGTTCGTCTGGATCCACGGCGGGGCGATGCAGGTGGGTCAGGGGGCGGATTACGACGCGACCAAGCTGGCGCTGCGCGGCAAGGCGGTCGTCGTCACGCTCAATTATCGCCTCGGCGTGTTCGGTTTCTTCGCCCAGAAGGCACTCGACAGCGAGGGGCATCCGTCGGGCAATTACGGACTGCTGGACCAGCAGGCGGCACTGCGCTGGATCAGGCAGAACATCGCCGCTTTCGGCGGCGATCCGGCCAATGTGACGATCGCCGGCGAATCGTCGGGCGGCAACAGCGTGATGCTCCAGATCGCGTCACCGCTGGCGGCCGGTACCTTCCAGCACGCGATCGCGATGAGCGGCGCGGGCGTGATGACACGGCACCCGGCGTTCGGCGCTCCGCGGCCGCTGCCGATCGCACAGGCGCTGGGTGACAGGCTCGCAAAGGAAGTCGGCTGCGTGGCCGACACCGCCGCCTGCCTGCGCGCGCTGCCGGCCAAGCGGCTGCTCGACACCCAGACCGACTATCTCCTGAACGAGGCGATCATCGATGGCACCATCGTGCCGATGCATCCGTCGGACGCCTACCGGACGGGGCGGATCAACCCCGTCACGCTGGTCAACGGCAATACCCGTGACGAGGCGCGCTTCTTCGTCGCTCTCCCCGAACTCGCCTCGGGCAAGGCGATGAGCGCTGCCGATTATCCCGTCTGGCTGGAACGCCAATATGGTGCGGCGCTCGCCCCCAGGGTCGCTCGCGAATATCCGCTCACCCGCTATGACAGCGCGAGTGAAGCGTTCGCCGCAGCAGCGACCGACAGCATGTTCGCCTGTACGGGACTTGCCCTGAACCGTGCGCTGGCCGACAGGATTCCGGTCTACGCCTATGAATTCAGCGACGGCACCGCGCCCACCTATGTCGGCCCGACCACCTTTCCGTTGCTGGCGTCGCACACCTACGAGCTGGCTTACATCTTCCCCGGCTTCCGGGGTGGTGCCGACGTGACGGTAAAGCTCAACCCGTTGCAGGAAAAGCTGTCGGACCAGATGGTGGACTATTTCGCGCACGTCAGCGACCTCGCGTCCCGGCCGGAATGGCGGCGCTTCGACGCGAAAAGCGACGAGGTGATGACCTTCAAGCTTCCTGGTGCCGAGATGGTGTCGGGTCGGTTCGCGGCGTTCCACCGCTGCGGGTTCTGGGATCGCACGAACACCTACTGACCAACCCGGACAGGGGCGGGCCCAGGGTGGCATGCGGCAGATCCTGTCCGGTCACTGCACTCTCCCGCTGATCCATCCCATGCCCCCCGTGCGCTGTCCGACGCGTGTAGGGCGCCGGTCGCCGCCTCGCCGTCCCCGGTTGCGGGGACAGCGAGGCGCACGTCCTCGCACGGGGGGACAACCGCGGCGGCGGCACGCTGCTACGGCACCGAAGCCGCCACTCGGAAAGCCGCATGCCCGTCATCCCCATCATCCACCCGCGAAGGCTGCGAGCCAGCGACGGTCGCTCTGCCGGGTCCGTCGATCAGGGCAGCAAGACGTGGGTCGTGACGAGGCCGCGGGGCGGGGGCCGCCGCGCGTAGGGACCCGGCCCTTCGGCCGATGCCGCGCCACCGCTCACGTCGATCGCGACACATTCCGAACCATCGATACAGGAGACTTCCGCATGAACATGGCCGTCCGCATCCACGACCACGGTGATCGCGAACAGATGCGCTGGGAGGAGGCGCCGATCGCAGCCCCGGACGCCGGATGGGTCCAGCTTCGGCACACGGCGATCGGGGTGAACTTCTCCGACGTCAATGTCCGCCGCGGCGGCTTCTACCCGGGGCATCGACCTGGCTTCCCGCTGACGCTGGGGAACGAGGCGGCGGGGGTGGTCGAATTGGTGGGAACCGGCGTCACCGACGTCGCGGTCACCGACCGCGTCGCCTATGCGGGTCTGCTCGGCCAGTTCTTCGAAGACACCGGTGCCTATACGCAGCGTCGCAACGTGCCCGCCGCGCGACTGGTGGCCATCCCCGACGCCGTGACCGATCAGCAGGCTGCGGCCATGCTGATGAAAGGCTGCACGGCATCGCTGATCATCAACCGCCTGGGCCGACCTCAAAAGGGCGACGTCGTGCTGATCCACACCGTCGCCAGCGGCGTCGGTTCGATCCTGTGCCAATGGGCGCACCATCTGGGCGCGACGGTGATCGGCACGGCAGGATCGACGGCCAAGGCCGGCATCGGTCGAGCCAACGGCTGCGCGCACGTCATCCTCTACCGGGAGACGGGCTTCGTCGCGGCCGTGCGTGCGCTGGCCCCGCAGGGGATCGACCTCGTCCTCGACGGGGTGGGCAAGGATACGTTTCTCGACTCGCTGGATCTGCTCAGGCCGTTCGGACGGGCGGTCAACTACGGCAATGCTTCGGGCAACGTTCCCCCGTTCGACATCATGAAGCTGGCGGTGAAATCCATCACCGTCGCGCGCGCCGGCGTGACCGGTCACATCGCCGACACCACCGCGTTCCGCCAGGTCGCCGGGGAGTTGTTTGCGTTGGTCGCCGCCGGGGCGATCCATCCGGCGATCGGCCAGACCTACGAGCTTCGTGACGCGTCAGAGGCGCACCGCGACTTGGAGGAAGCACGCCATTCGGGATCGCTGCTGCTATTGCCCTGACGCGCGACGGCCCTCGATCGCAGCGTCTGTCGGGCGTCGATATGCTGGCTGTATTCAGCACAAGCCGGGCTGCGAATTGAAACGGGCATGGCGAGCATCGACCCGTGACGACCGCGTGAAGACCTGCCCGATGGTCGCCAGCCGTGAGATCGGATCGATTTCGCCAGGTATCGCGACCGGTGAACCGACCGCCCCCTTCCGGGGCAGTCGGTTCGTGCCGATCCGGAAACCGGTGCGGTCAGACCTGTCCCAGACCACCGTCGACGGGCAGGTCGACGCCGGTGACGAACGAGCTGTCGTCGCTGGCGAGGAACAGCGCGACGGTCGCGGCTTCCTCCGGTCGGCCGACGCGGCGCATCGGCATGTTGGCGAGCATCGCCGGCAATCCCTCCCGGATCGCTTCCTCGGGCACGCCCAGCTTGGCGAAGATCGGCGTCTCGATCAGCCCGGGGCTGAGCGAGTTGACGCGGATCCGGCGATCCTTGAGGTCGGTCGTCCAGGTGCGCGCGAACGACCGCACCGCGGCCTTGGTCGCAGCGTAGACGGAGTGCATCGGGGTGCCCCGCTTTTGCGCGATCGATGCGTTGAGGATGATCGACGCGCCGTCGACGAGCAGCGGCAGCGCCTTCTGCACGGTGAAGAACACGCCGCGGACGTTGGCGGCGAACTGGGTATCGAAGTCCTCGACCGTCACCGCCGCGAACGGCGCCATGTTGTTCACGCCGGCATTGGCGAAGATCACGTCGATCCGGCCGAACCGCTCGCCCACCTCGGCATAGAGGGCATCGAGCGCAGCCAGGTCGGACACGTCGGCGACGATCGCCACCGCATTCTCGCCGATGTCGGCGGCTGCGGCATCGAGCGTCTCGCGGTTGCGGCCGACGATGACGACGGTCGCGCCTTCCTGGGCGAACAAGCGGGCCGAGGCGAGGCCGATGCCGCTGCCGCCGCCGGTGACGACGGCGATCTTGCCGGTGAGTTTAGCCATGTCGATAGTCTCCTTATGGATTGATGGATGCTATCTGGCGTGGCTTGTCGGGATGATCCATTACTGTGAGTGCTGCATTCCTAACCAATCGTCCGAGATTGCCCACCTCACCCGGATCCGCCACGAAAGAGAGGTCCGATGATCCGGTGATCTCACCCGACGGCTTCGCGCAATTGAGTGGCATGAAGGTCCATCGAATAGGGTCCGTTGGAGGTCAGCAGGCGCAGGTGAGGCTCCCAGACCACTTTGGCCGCAGCCGGATTGAGCGCCAGCCGCACGTCATAGCCCGACGCGGTCAGCGCCTCGTCGATATAATATGGCAGCCGGGTCTTCTTGCCCGGGATCTTGGGATAGTTGGTGGTCAGCGCGATCAGCTCCCCGAACTTCGACACCGTCGTCAGCTTCGCCCCCCGGAACGGATGATCGGGGACGGCGCGGGGGGCGCCGCTCGCATCGACGCGGAACGCCGCGGAGGTCATCGCGATCGGTGCGTGGCAGATCAGCGAGAGTACGACCTCATGCTCATGGGCGAGATGGATGATCTCCCCCAGCCATGGCGAATCCCGGAAATCGACCATCGGCGCGTGGCCGCCGGGGAAATGGATGAAATCGAAATCGGCGAGCGAAAGGGCGTCGTCGGGATCCCGGTGTCGTTCGACCACGGTCTTCGCCGACAGATAGTCCGGCTTCGCAAAGCCGGCCAGCGACCGCGCCGCCTCGTCGCGGAACGCAGCGACTTCGGGATCGGTGTTCGGCAGGGACTGCGATAGCGGAACGTCACCGAGATGCTGGGCGGCAAGGCGAAGTTCGGCGTCCCGTCGCGCCACGAGATCGGGGCGCCGGCGGGCGAAGGATTTCGGCGCGAGCATCTGCGACACCAACGCCGTGCTGAACCGGTCGGTCGCCATGAAGGGCAGGGACAAGCCGTTGATGTCGAGCTGGGGCTCTGTGCCGTCCGGCGTGCAGAAGGTGAATTCGTGAGTGTCGCCGAACGCCTTCAGCACCTGCGCCAGCTCGATCAGGAAGAAGCCCGTCGAGAGGGGGCGATGGCCGGCGGGTTCGCTCAAGGGGAGGTCGTGCGCCGACGAAAGGACGATCAGCGCCTTGCGTTTCGGCGAGCGTGCCGGGGTGTCGATCATGGTCCGATCCGATGCTATTGAAGTTGTCTCGATCCGCCGCACGGCTGCGCCGACTTCCCGTCCTGCCGATGTCATAGCGACGCTTGACCGGATCATCCATTACGTGGAGTACGTGGTTCATAATCCATCGTCCGAGATCCCTATGCACCCGTTCGATTCCGTCCTCAGCGCCATGCAACTGAAAAGCTCGCTCTTCGTCCGCATGCATGCGCGCGCGCCATGGGCGATGTCGTTCGACAGTGGCGGCCAGGCGCGACTGGTCGTCATCGCCAGGGGGCGAGGCTGGTTCACTCAGGACGGCTCCCCGCCGGTCGTCGTCCAGGCTGGCGACTGCCTGATCATCAAGCAGGGGATCATGGGCATATTGGGCGACAGGCCCGATCGGGAGGCCGTGCCCTGCCGGCAGATCGCCGATCATGTGACGGGTCACGCCGTGTCCTTCGGCGGGGACGGCGAGGCGTGCGAATTCTTTTCCACGCTGTTCTCGTTCGATCACGCTGCGGGTGAGCCTCTGGCCGCACTGCTGCCCGATGTCGTCCACGTCGCCATGCCGGGTGCGCAAGCGGGGCGGATGGTCTCCATCCTCGAACAGATCGGGGCCGAGGAGGCGCAGGAGTCGCTCGGCGGTTCCTATGTCGTCGGCCGACTGCTCGACGTGCTGTTCATCCAGGCGATCCGGACCTGGGCGACGTCCGAAGGCAACATGCCGGAGGGCTGGCTGGCCGGACTGACCCATCGCCAGTTGGCCGGGACGCTGCACCGGATCCATGCCGATCTGGCGCACCCCTGGACGCTGGAGCAATTGGCGCGTGACGCCGGGATGTCACGCTCCACCTTTGCGGTACTGTTCAAATCGGTCGTCGGCGTTCCGCCGCTGACCTACATCGCCACATGGCGCATCTATCGCGCGAAACTCGTCCTGATCGCCGGCCACTCGATCGCCGATGCCGCCGCACAGACCGGCTATGGGACCGACATAGCGCTCAGCCGGGCGTTCAAGGCCGCGACGGGCATGGCCCCGGGTCAGTGGCGGCGCGCCCGACAGGCAGGCGACCGCCGTGGCCCGGACCGCGATGGAGCAGCGGCACTCAGCCGAGCATCCGGCACCATCTAGCGTCAGAAGCGATCAGGATGATGACGGACAGGCCATTCATCCGGTCGGCCCGGTGCCGGGGACGCCACGTCAAGCGATCACGTCCGGGGTGTCGATGAGAATTTCGCGACCAGACTGAATTCCTCGCTGGGGAATGATTGCAAGACGTGAGTCACTTGCGCATCGTTGCGCCACGTCTTGCGTTCCAGCGCCAGACACGGCGTCGATGACGCGATCCCGAGGTGCGGGGCGTCATGGCCCGCCTTTCTGGCGGAGATGCGGTTCTCGGCCTCGGTCCACGGAATGTTTTCGAGCAGCCAGCTTCCCGGCGCGATCGTGCCGAAGTCGATCGCCTCGGCGGGCGGGACCTCTGCCAGATTGATGACCCGGCGCTCCAGTGCGAAGGGCTGGGTATCGGCCAAGTGGACGCAGAGCAACTCCAGCAGGCGCGTTCCGGGCGCTGCCTGCATGCCGATCGCGATGCCGTCGGACTTTATCGTGATCTCGCGCGTCAGCAGCTTCAGCCCATGCGTCGCACCCCGCGCCTCGATCTCGGTCCGCATGTCGGGGATGGCGAGCGCCGCCATGTCGATCCGCTGCGGGGCGACGAACGATCCCGCGCGCCGGCGCCGGACGATCAGACCAGCCGCCATGAGGCCGGACAGCGCTTTGTTCACCGTCATCCGCGAGCAGCCATAGGCGGTCATCAGTTCGTGTTCGAAGGGGATGCGGTCACCCGGCTTCAACGCGCCCGACATGATCCTGTGCTCGATATCGGCGCGGATCCGCACGTGGAGCGGGTTCGGCTTGTCGGTGATCGCGCTTCGCTCCCGCACTGATCCAGGGATGCCGTCCCGCGGCGTGGATCATGGAGCGTTGACGATAGCGTGGCGGAATGGCCGTTGCCAGCGGCTTAGGCCGAGCCCGGCGCGATCAGGATGGCGGCATGGTCGATCTTCACCATCGTCCGGCCAGTGGCGCGGATCGCACAGGCGTCGTGGGTTCCGAGCGACATGATGCGATCCTCGACGCCGACCATCGTCGCCCGGCGGGCGAACAGGATCGCCAGCGGTGCGTGCAGCACATGCGTGCCGCCCGGGACATGCGCCATCGTCGCACGTCCCCATCCGCGCCGGACCATCAGGTTCAGGTCCAGCACCGGACCATCCACCGGCGTCCCGGCGGCGGGGACGTCGCCCGGAAAGGCGTGCGGATCGCTGGCGGCGGTCAGGCGGACGGCGAGTGCGCCGGCGACGTCGAGCAGCAGGTCGCCGCGCAGGATCGCCATGACCCGGTCGGTGTCGGGAAAATGCGAGAACGGTCCCGCCCGGTCGACCGATGCTACGCTCAGCCGCCAGTCGAAATCGCCCACCCCCGCGGCGGCGGGGTGCGACAGGACCTGCCATGTCGCGCCGCCGCCGTTCCGCCACGGGCGCGCGATGCGATCGCACGCCGGCAGCGACAGGAGTTCGATCACCGCTGCGACGGCAGGTCGAGGCCCCGGTCGCGCGCGCAATCCTGTGCTATTTTGTAGCCCGCATCGGCATGGCGCATCACGCCGGTGGCAGGGTCATTCCACAACACGCGCTCCAGCCGCCGGGCGGCGGCGTCGGTGCCGTCGGCGACGATCACCATGCCCGAATGCTGCGAAAATCCCATGCCGACGCCGCCGCCGTGATGCAGCGACACCCATGTCGCGCCCGATGCGGTGTTGAGCAGCGCGTTGAGCAGCGGCCAGTCGGACACCGCATCCGACCCGTCCTGCATCGCCTCCGTCTCCCGGTTGGGGCTGGCGACGGACCCGGAATCGAGATGGTCGCGACCGATCACCACGGGCGCGCTCAACTCGCCGGACGCCACCATTTCGTTGAACGCGAGGCCCAGCCGGTGCCGGTCACCGAGCCCGACCCAGCAGATCCGCGCGGGCAGGCCCTGGAACCGGATCTTCTCGCGCGCCATGTCGAGCCAGGTGTGCAGATGCGCGTCGTCGGGCAGCAGTTCCTTCACCTTGGCGTCGGTCCTGTAGATATCCTCGGGATCGCCCGACAGCGCCACCCAGCGGAACGGCCCGATCCCCCGGCAGAACAGCGGACGGATATAGGCGGGGACGAAGCCGGGGAAATCGAATGCGTTCGTCACGCCTTCGTCCAGCGCGACCTGACGGATGTTGTTGCCGTAATCGACCGTCGGCACCCCGGCGGACTGGAAATCCAGCATCGCGCGGACATGGTCGGCCATCGACGCCTTCGCCGCGCGCGCGACCTCGGCGGGTGCGGTTTCGCGCTTCGCGATCCACTGGTCGAGTGACCAGCCGGCGGGGAGATAGCCGTTCACCGGATCGTGCGCGGAGGTCTGGTCGGTCAGCATGTCGGGGCGGATGCCGCGCCGGAACATCTCCGGCAGGATCTCCGCGGCGTTGCCGAGCAGGCCGACCGACACGGGCTTCCTGTCCGCGCAGGACCGTTCGACGATCGCCATCGCCTCGTCGATCGTCGTCGCCATCGTGTCGAGATAGCCGGTGCGCAGCCGCATCTCGATGCGCGAGGGCTGGCATTCGATCGCCAGGCACGATGCGCCCGCCATCACCGCCGCCAGCGGCTGCGCCGCGCCCATGCCGCCTAGGCCCGCGGTCAGCAGCCAGCGGCCCGACAGGTCGCCGCCATAATGCTGGCGACCCATCTCGACGAACGTCTCGTAGGTGCCCTGAACGATGCCCTGGCTGCCGATGTAGATCCACGATCCGGCGGTCATCTGGCCGTACATCGCCAGCCCCTTGCGATCCAGTTCGGCGAAATGCTCCCACGTCGCCCAGTGCGGCACCAGGTTGGAATTGGCCAGCAGGACGCGGGGCGCATCGGCATGGGTGCGGAACACGCCGACCGGCTTGCCCGACTGGATCAACAGCGTCTCGTCATCCTCCAGCCGCCGCAGCGTCTCGACGATCCGGTCATAGCTTTCCCAGTCGCGCGCGGCGCGACCGATGCCGCCGTACACCACCAGTTCCTCGGGCCGCTCGGCGACGTCGGGGTGGAGGTTGTTCATCAGCATGCGCAAGGGGGCTTCGGTGAGCCAGCTCCTGGCCGACAGCGTGGTGCCGGTGGCGGCGCGGATCACGCGGCTGTTGTCCAGGCGAGTCATGACGATCCTTTGTCGAGATGGACGTAGGAAATGCAGGCACGCAGGATCTCGTCGAGGATGACGATCATCGGCGCGGCGACGCTGAGGGAGAAGGGGGGCGGCCAGGTGCCGGGCGCGGGCGTGGCGGGTTCGGGAATATAGCCGCGCATCGCCAGTTCCATCTGGATGGCATGGACGCCCGTTTCCGGTCGTCCATAATGGCGGGTGGTCCAGCCGCCCTTGAACCGGCCGTTCAGCACATGGTCGTGGCCGCTCGCCGCGCAGATCGACTGGACCTCGCGGGCGAGTGTGCGGTCGCACGAGGCGCCGTCGTTGGTGCCGATGCTGAATTGCGGCAGGCGCCCGTCGAACAGCCGGGGGATATGGCTGCGGATCGAATGCGCGTCGTACAGGACGATATTGTCCTGCCGCGCGCGCAGGCGGGCGATCTCGGCCGCGACGGCGGCGTGATAGGGATCGAACCACGTCGCGCGCCGCTCCGCGATCTCCGCCGCGTCGGGGCCGTCGCCGCGATAGAGCGGCTCTCCGTCGAAGCTGGTGAGCGGGCACAGTCCGGTCGTCGCCTGCCCCGGATAGAGCGACGCGCCGGACGGATCGCGGTTCACGTCGATCACGCTGCGGGAAATGTCCGTGCGGATCGTCGTCGCGCCCAGCCCGTGCGCAAAGGCATAGAGCCGGTCGATCCACCAGTCCGCATCGCGGCGCGCCAGCCACGGCGACAGGAACGCGTCCGTATGGCGCGACGTCAGGTCCGTGCCGCTATGCGGGAAGGTGACGATCAACGGCGCGTCGCCGCGGCGGACGTGCAGCCAGTCCATCGCCTACAGCCCCGGCAGCGCGACGCCGGCGGCGGCGATCAGGCTGCCCGACCGGATCAGCGTGTTGGCATGCTCCATGTCGGGATGGAAATAACGATCGTCCGTCAGCGTGGGGACGATGCCGCGCAGATGCTCGCGCGCGGCGGTCAGCGGCGCGCTCGATGCCAGCGGCGCGTGGAAATCCATGCCCTGGCACGCCGCGAGCAGTTCGATGCCGATGACGGCCTGCGCGTTCGCGGCCATGTCGAGCAGGCGACGCGCGCCATGCGCCGCCATCGAGACATGATCCTCCTGATTGGCGGAGGTCGGGATCGAATCGACGCTGGCCGGATAGGCGCGCTGCTTGTTTTCCGACACCAGCGCGGCGGCGGTGACCTGCGGGATCATGAAGCCCGAATTCAGGCCGGGCTGCGGCGTCAGGAACGCGGGCAGGCCCGACAGCGCCGGATCGACCAGCATGGCGACGCGGCGTTCCGCGATCGATCCGATCTCGCACAGCGCCAGCGCGATGATGTCGGCGGCGAAGGCGACCGGCTCGGCATGGAAATTGCCCCCGGACAAGGCTTCGTCGGTGTCGGCGAAGATCAGCGGATTGTCCGATACGCCGTTGGCCTCGATCGTCAGCGTCGCCGCCGCCTGCCGCAATATGTCGAGCGCCGCGCCCATCACCTGCGGCTGGCAGCGCAGGCAATAAGGGTCCTGCACGCGCGGATCGTCGATGCGGTGCGACGCGCGGATGGCCGATCCCGCCATCAGGTCACGCAATGCGGCGGCGACCTCGATCTGTCCGGCATGGCCGCGCAGCGCGTGGATGCGCGGGTCGAACGGGGCGTCCGATCCCTTGGCCGCTTCGGTCGACAGCGCCCCGGTCAGCAGCGCCGACTGGAACAGCCGCTCCGCCATGAACAGGCCGACGAGCGCGTTGGCGGTCGAGAATTGCGTGCCGTTCAGCAGGGCGAGGCCCTCCTTCGGTCCCAGTTCCAGCGGCGACAGGCCGGCGGACGCCAGCGCGTCGACCGCCGACATACGCTGTTCGCCCACCATGATGTCGCCGATGCCGATCATCGCCGCGGCCATATGCGCGAGCGGGGCAAGGTCGCCGCTCGCGCCCACCGATCCCTGGCACGGCACGACCGGCGTCAGCCCGTTTGTCAGCATCGCTTCCAGAAGCGCGACCGTCGCCGGGCGGACGCCCGATGCCCCCATGCCGAAGCTGGCGAGCTTCAGCGCCATCATCAGCCGGATCACTGGCGTAGGGCTGGGATCGCCGGTGCCCGCGGCATGGCTGAGGACGATGTTGCGCTGGAGGATGGCGAGGTTATCGTCGTCGATGCGGACGCTCGCCAGCTTGCCGAAGCCGGTGTTGATGCCATAGACCGGCTCATGCCGTGCGAGGATCCGCGCGACCGATGCGGCGCTTTCCGCGACCACGGGCGCACAGGCGGGGTCGAGCGTGGCGGACGCGCCCTCGTGGATCGCGCGCCATTGCGACAGCGGTACGGCACCCGGCTTCAACGTCACATGCGCCATATCGACTCCTCTGAATGGAAATGCCCTGTCGGCCCGCGCGATCGTCATCGACCGCGCCAGATGCGCCGGTGCAGCGGGTTGAATCCAATGCGGTAGACCAGCTCGGCGGGCTGCTCGACGTCCCAGATGGCGAGGTCGCAATCCTTGCCCGCCTCCAGCGTCCCGATCCGGTCGGACAGGCCCAGCGCGGCGGCGGCGTTGACGGTCATGCCGCGCAGGCATTCCTCGACCGTCAGGCGGAACAGCGTCGCCGCCATGTTCATCGCCAGCAGCGGCGAGGTGAAGGGGGAGGTGCCGGGATTGCAATCGGTGGCGAGCGCGATCGGCACGCCGGCGGCGCGCAGCGCGGCGACCGGGGGCAGATGCGTGTCGCGGGTGAAATAATAGGCACCCGGCAACAGCGTGGCGACGGTGCCGGCCGCCGCCATCGCGGCGACCCCGGCGTCGTCCAGATGCTCCAGATGATCCGCCGACAGCGCGCCGAACCGCGCGGCCAGCGCGCCGCCGTGCAGGTTCGACAGCTGGTCGGCATGCAGCTTGACCGGCAGGCCGTGGCGCGCCGCCGCGGTGAAGACCCGCGCCGTCTGCGCCGCCGAAAAACCGATGCCTTCGCAAAAGGCGTCCACGGCATCGGCCAGCCCCTCGGCGGCGATGGCGGGCAGCATGTCGTCGCACACGTTCGCGATATAGGCGTCGGCGTCGCCGGCATATTCGGGGGGCAGGGCGTGCGCGCCGAGGAAGGTCGTGCGGATGCCGACCGGGCGTGCGTCGCCCAGCGCGCGCGCGGCGCGCAGCATCCTGACCTCATCGGCGAGCGACAGGCCATAGCCCGACTTCACCTCGACCGTGGTGACGCCTTCGGCGATCATCGCGTCGAGCCGGGGCAGCGCGCCGGCGACCAGTTCATCCTGATCCGCGGCCCGCGTGGCCGTCATCGTCGACAGGATGCCGCCCCCGGCGCGGGCGATGTCCTCATAGGACGCGCCCTCCAGCCGCAGGGCGAATTCGTGCGCGCGGTCGCCGCCGAAGACCAGATGGGTGTGCGGGTCGATCAGTCCGGGGGTGATCCACCGGCCCGCGCAGTCGATCGTCTCGCGGGCGGAAAAGGTCGGCGCGTCGCCGGCGGTGCCGACATGGACGATCCGTCCATCGGTGGCGGCGACAACGCCCGATTCGATAACGCCCAGACCCTGCGCGCCGGGGCGCATCGTCGCCAGCCGCGCATTGGTCCAGACTGTGTCGCACTGCATCGACTATCGTTCCGATCGGCTATGGTCATGCCTCAGTAATGTATATACATAACGAGTCAAGAGAGACTGTCCATACGGGAAGGGGCGAGCGATGGCATTGTGGTTCGAACGGGCGCTGACGTCCGATGGCTGGCGGGATCGGGTGCGGATGGCGCTAGCCGGCGGCGTCATCGCCACCATGACCGACGATGTGCCTGCACAGCCGGGCGACGATCGCCAGGGGATCGCGATTCCGGGCCTCGCCAACGTCCACAGCCATGCGTTCCAGAGGGGCATGGCGGGGCTTGCCGAAATGTCCGGCGACGGCAGCGACAGTTTCTGGACGTGGCGCGAGATCATGTACCGGTTCGTCGATCGCCTGACGCCGGAGGGGCTGCGGGCGATCGCGGCGCTGGCCTATGCCGAGATGCTGGAGGGCGGCTTCACCCGCGTCGGCGAGTTCCACTATCTGCATCACGACCGCGACGGCACGCCCTATGGCGACCGGGCGATCATGGCGCATGCGATCGTGGAGGCGGCGCAGGAGACAGGGATCGGGCTGACGCTGCTGCCGGTGCTGTATTCCCATGCGGGCTTCGGTGCCAAGCCGCCCACCGACGGGCAGCGGCGGTTCGTGAACGACCTGGACGCGTTCGCGCGGCTGTTCGATGCCACGCGCGCGGCGGCGGCGGGCCTGCCCGATGCGATGGTCGGGATCGCGCCGCACAGCCTGCGCGCGGTGACGGCGGCGCAACTCGACGGGCTGGCTGCGATGGCACCGGACGTGCCGGTGCATATCCATATCGCCGAGCAACAGGGGGAGGTGGATGCCTGCATCGCGTGGAGCGGCGCGCGCCCGATCGAGTGGTTGTACGACCATGCCGCCGTCGACGGTCGCTGGTGCCTGGTCCACGCCACTCACGCGAGCGACGCCGAACTGGGCGCGATGGCGGGCAGCGGTGCCGTCGTCGGCCTGTGCCCGATCACCGAAGCCAACCTTGGCGACGGACTTTTCCCCGTCGATCGCTTCATGGCGTTGGGTGGCCGGTTCGGCGTCGGATCGGATTCCAACGTGCGCATCGATGCGGCGGAGGAATTGCGGTTGCTGGAATATGGGCAGAGGCTGCGCTTGCAGACCCGCAGCGTGCTGGCCGGCGGTGCGCGGCGGTCCACGGGTGCGCATATCCGGCAGACGGCCCAGGACGGCGGCGCGCGTGCATTGGGGGGCGCTTCGCCGGGCCTGTGCGTGGGCGCGCCGGCGGACATCGTCACCCTGCGCGCCGACGATCCCGCAATGGTCGCCCGGGCCGGCGACGCCTTGCTCGACAGCTGGATCTTCGGCGGTCGCCCGCTGATCGACGGGGTATGGCGCGCGGGCGTCAAGCAGGTCAGCGATGGGCGGCACAACGCCCGCGACCGGATCGACGCAGGTTACAAACGGGTCATGACGACGATGCTGGGCTGATCCGGGCCGGGTTCGCGACGACCCGGCCCGGCCATGGTCAGCGTGAGCGACCGAAGGACATGCGCGCGCCCGCATAATAGAATCGGCCGATGGTGCCATAGGGGATCGCGATGCTGGCGACGTCGGCTTCCTTGCCGGTCAGGTTGTTCGCGCCGACATAGAAGCTGAACCGATCGTTGACCGCGACCGATGCCTGGACATCATGTTCCCAGCGCGCGCGAAACGAGAGGAACCGCGGCTCGGCGATCGTCGGGTTGGCGGCCACTTCCTGCGGCGAAAACCGCACCAGCGGACTTTGATAGAGCAGTCCGTAG
The DNA here is from genome assembly GCA_003946805.1 of Bacillus sp. 2B10. Lineage (GTDB taxonomy): Bacteria > Pseudomonadota > Alphaproteobacteria > Sphingomonadales > Sphingomonadaceae > Sphingomonas. Next base: position 45,926 of record RPSH01000028.1, read on the forward strand.
TTCAGCGAGAAGGGCCCCTTGGTCCAGGTCAGGTCGAACACGCCGCTATATTCGGGGGCGGGATAGCGGGCATTGTTCAGATCGTTCAAACGATCGGCGCCCGGCGTCGATACGAAATCCAGCCGGTTGAGATAGTTGCCGACCAGCCGGACGTTGAACAGGCCCGCCGCACCGGCATCGAAGCGATAGTTCACCACCACGTCCAGCCCCTGCGTACGGAACGCCGCGACGTTCTGGGGACGGACGAAGAAGCGGTTGATGTACCCCGTCGTCGTGCTGCGTCCGATGTTGGCGCAGAACGGGTTGTCGAGCGTCGGCTGGTCGACGCACAGATTGGCGACTGCCTGCAACGACGGCGTGTTGACCGCATCGGTCAGGCGGATATTGTACCAGTCCGCGCTGATCTCCAGTCCGGGGACGAAGGACGGGGCGATCATGACGCCGACGGTCCAGGTCTTGGCGGTCTCGGGCGACAGCCCCGCATTACCGCCGGTGAAGCCGGACTGGGCCGAGGTGGCGATCAGGTCGTTGGCCGGCTGGAACGCCGCGATCCGGGCGGCCGACAGGCCGGCGGCGGTCAGCGCGGCACGGCAATTGGCGACGCGAAACTGCGTGCCGAACACGATGTTGGAGGGATCGCACGGGTCGCTGACGAAATCGATGATGCCCGTCTGCGGCGCGAACAGTTCGTTGATGTTGGGCGCACGGACCGACTGCGAATAGCCGCCCCGGAACCGGACGTCCGCCACGGGTGCCCACACGCCGTTCACCTGCCACGCCGTCGTCCGGCCCACGGTGGAATAATCCGATTTGCGCAGCGCCGCATTGACCTCCAGCGTGCGGGCGAACGGCACGTCCTTGAGCAGCGGGGCGCGCAATTCGCCAAAGACTTCCTTGACGTCGAATCCGCCGCGCAACGGCGCGACCAGCCCCGTATCCTTCAATGCCCCGGCCCGTTGCAGCGGATCGGGCGTGTAGTCGCTCTGCTCCTTGCGATATTCGGCACCGATCGCGAAACCGACCGGGCCGCCCGGCAGGCTGAACAGCGCGCCGAAATCGCCCGAGATCGATCCCGACACGACATGCTGTTGCAGGCGATACAGGTTGTTCAGGTCGGCGATGAAGAACTGGCGCGCGGCGGGATCGAACGCGTTTTCGCCCAGGATGTTGAGCGGTACGCACCCGCTGTTCGGTCCCGGCGTGAAGGTGGAGACGGGCAGCCTGTCGCCGAACTGATCGATGATCGGGCAGCGCCTGCTCGAGCGCATCCAGCACGAATCCGGCATGCGCCGTCCTGCTGGCGCGCCAGCCGACGATCCGCCTGGCATAGGTATCGATGACGAAGGCGACGTAAACGAACCCCGCCCAGGTCGCGACGTAGGTAAAGTCCGACACCCACAGCCTGTTCGGCGCCGGAGCACGAAACTGACGGTTCACGTGGTCGAGCGGGCATGGCGCTGCCTTGTCGCTGATGGTCGTGCGCACTGGCTTGCCCCGGATCACGCCTGCCAGACCCATATCGCGCATCAGCCGTTCCACGGTACATCGCGCGACCGCAAAGCCCTTGCGCATCATCTGCCGCCAGACCTTGCGCACGCCGTAGACCGCAAAGTTCTCGGCGAACACACGGGCTATCTCGGGCTTGAGGGCCAGATCCGCCCGCGCCCTAGCCGACAGGCGCGTAGCATCCTGCCGCTGTGCGACATGCTTGTGATAGGTGGATGGGCGATCGGCAGCACCTTGCAGATCGGCTCGACCCCGTAAGCTTCACGATGCTCATCGATGAAGCCGGTCATCGCTTGAACGGGCGGTCGAGCTTCGCCTGAGCAAAATACGCTGACGCCTTGCGCAGGATCTCGTTGGCCTGGCGAAGCTCGCGGTTCTCGCGTTCCAGCGCCTTCAGCTTGTCGGTAATTTCGGTGGGAACCCCGGCGCGCTTGCCGCTGTCGACCTCGGTCTTCTTCAGCCACTCATGCAGCGTCTGTGGCGCGCAGCCGATCTTCTCCGCAATTGAAACCACCGCCGCCCATCGAAACGGATGGTCACGCTCGTGATCCAGCACCATCCGCACCGCTCGCTCGCGGACCTCAGGCGCAAACTTGTTCGTCGTCTTGCTCATACAGGCTCCACCTTCTCAGGAGTTGGAGCCTCCGACAAACACGGGGCGGTTCAAAGACTGAGATCGGCCACACGCGAGCACCTATTCAGTCTAGAGGCTGTTATGGACTTGGAAGCGGGCTTGATTCATCCGTTATTGGATGAGCATTTGCCGCAAGTCGTATCTGTCTGACGTCAGTGATGAGGAATGGTCGCTGGTCGCACCATATTTGCTGTTG
>RPSH01000029.1 GCA_003946805.1 Bacillus sp. 2B10
GGCGCCAGGACCATCGACGACCTCTGGAAAACCGTTGGCTCTATCTGCAATCTGTATGACCCCGGCGAGTGTCGCAACTACTTCACCGCCGCCGGCTATGCGCTTGATTAAACGCTCGATGCTCTAGCGGCTTTCAACGCCCTTCCTACCGTTTGCTTCGAGCGCAGGTTCGAGCATGTCGAGAACCGAAGTCGAGAAGGGGTTTCCACAAACTACCAAGTTCTCGACCGTCGCTTCTCGACAAGCTCGAAGCTGCTCGAACCGAACGGAGTGAGTGGGGGAGAGGGGACGCAGAAGGGGCGGGGCAAAGCCGTCGTCAGCTCCGCAGCCGCTCGATCGCCTGGGCGAGGACCACGTACAGCTTGCCCATGTCCGACGATAGCAGCGTCACGCCCATCGGCGATCCGTCGCGCAGGCCCAGAATCTGGCGCAGCATCGCTTCGAAATCGTGGATGTAGCGATTGACCTGATCGCGGAAGCCATCGTCCTGATCGTAGAGTGTCGCAATCTCACGGGCCTGTGCGCTGTCGATCAGGCGGACGGCGCGGCGGGTAAAGACCCCGCGATCGCCCTTCAGATACGCCGCCCACGCGGTGTCCGACACGTCGGTCGACAGCGAACGGGCGATGTCGATCGCGGCGGAGTTCATCGCCTCGATCAGGAGCGATACGCGGCGGGAGAACTGGTCGCTGTCGGCGGCCTCGCGTTCGGCACGCGCGGTGGCGATGCGGTCGTCCAGTTGCTTGCTGGTATCGGCAATGTCGAGCATCTGGCGCGACAGTCGCTCCGATGCCTGAATGGCCGAGGCGACCGCGTGATTGGCGATGGTCGACAGCTCGGCGACCTGCGCGGTCACCGCTTGATCGACCGCATTGGCCAGCGCCCGGGCGCCCTGCGTCTCGAGGTCGCGCGCCGCGTCGGGCAGCACCTTCGACAGGGTATCGCGCGCCTGCTGGCTGGCGGCTTCGGCGGTGTCGCGGATGCGCAGCATCGCTTCGGACAGGCGCGGGGCGGCATCCTCGGCAAAGCGGATCGTGGTGGCGATGGTATCGTCAACGACGGTGCGCACGCCCTCGATCCGCTCGGCGCCGCGATCGAGCGTGTCGAGCAACGACTGCTGCACGGTCGACAGCGTGTCGCGCTGCATCTCGACTACGCCGGCGATCGCCTCGATCGCGTCGTGCGTGCTTTCGGCCGCGGTGACGAGTGCCAGCAATTCGGGCTTCGATCCGGCGACGACCGCACGGCTGTCGGCAATGCGGGCATCGAGCCGGTCGAGCGCGCCCGGCAGCGTCTCGTCCATCTCGCGCGCGGCGGCATCCAGCGCGGTCAGCACGTCCTCGGCCGTCGCGATCACGCGGCGGGCGGTGTCGTCGCCATTGGCCAGCGCCTCGGCCAGCGCCTCGGCGACCTGGGTCAGCGCACCGACCGATCCGGCGACCGCCTGTGCGCGTTCGACGCCGGTGGTACGCAGCCGGTCGAACCGGTCGTCGACACCGGCCAGCCCGTCGTTGAGCAGCGCCAGCAGCGCCTCGCTGTCGCGACGGCGGTCGTCGAGCTGGCCGGCGAGGGTACGGATCGCCGTGTCGATCTGGGCGACGCGGGTGGCGAGCAGGTCGGCACCTTCGCGGCCGGCGCGTTCGATCGCCGAGCCATTGGCCTCGATCATGGCGATCGTCGCGTCGCCCTGTGCAGTGATCGCCTTGCGCGATTCGTCGATCGCGGCGGCGGCGCGTTCGAGCACCGCGTCGATCGCACCGGACATGGTGCCGATCACGCTTTCGAGACGGGCGCCGGCGCTCTCGCTGGTCGCCTCCATCCGGTTCATGTGCGCCGCCAGCCGCTGCGCGGCACCGCCGGCCAGTTCGTCGGCCTCGCGTGAGCGCTGGGCGACGACCGCCAGTTGCGCATCGAGCGCGGCGACGCGTTCGCTTGCGGTCAGGCCGGTGGTGTCGAGCAGCGCCGCCATCTCCGCCGTTTCGGCATGGGCACGCGGCAGCGAGGCCAGGACGGTCGCCAGCCGCTGTTCGGTAACGGCGCTCATCCGGTCGAGCGTGGCGGTCGTCTCGCCGATCGCCGTCACCTGATGCCGCATGTCAGTGGCGATGCCGCGCAACCGGTCGGTCGCGGCGTCGCCGAGCATCATCAGCGACGCGCTCTGGTCGACCACCTCGGCGCGCGATTCGGCCAGCGTCCGGCGAACCGATTCGAGTACCTGTTCGAGCGCCAGCGCCTCGCTACGCATCGACTGCGCCGTTGCGGCGAAGCGACGCGCCTCGCTGCGGCTGTTCCAACGCAGCAGCAGCCACAATATGCCGAGCAGCATCGGCGGCACGCACAGCGCGGCGATGAACGACGCCATGCCCACCGGGCCCAGCGCAGGCAGCGACGGCGCGCTCCACGCCAGCATCCCGCCGATCCATGCCGTTACGGCGACCCCGGCCAGTACCGGCGCGATCCAGTTACGGCGCAGCGGTTCGGGTTCGACGACCGCCTCGGCCAGCCAATGCTGTTCGTCGTGCAGATAGTCTTCGGCCGCGATCTGATCGTCGGCCTCGCGGCGGTGCTGATGCAGCCCGGTGATCGAACCCCCGTTCATGGCCCGGGGTCTATCACGATCGAATGGCAAGCGACAGCGCCGTAACGATCCGTTAACCCCGTTCGCGCTAACCGGGTGCCATGGCTTATGATCCCGGTGCGATCGATGCGACGCTGGCGGCTGCGGTAGGCGACGAACCGCAGCTGATCGCCGAACTGCGCGGCGCGTTCGTCGACAGTGCGCGACGGGTGCTGGCGACGATGGAAACGGCCGAGGCCGAACAATGGACCGGCGGGGCGTTCCGGCTGAAGGGACTGGCGGCGAGCTTCGGCGCGGTGCGGCTGATGGCGCTGGCGGCGGAAGCGGCGGCGGCCCCGGCGGGCGATCAGGCGACCTTGCGCAAGCTGCACCGCGCGGTCGACCGCTTCTGATCCTATCGCCGACGCGACAGTTCGCGCATGGCGTCGTCCAGTCCGGCCAGCGTCAGCGGATACATCCGGTCGGCGAACAGGTCGCGCACCAGCCGCGTCGACTGCGTCCACTCCCAATGCTGCTGCGGCACCGGATTGATCCACGCCGCCGAACGCCAGTGCGCCGTCATGCGTTGCAGCCAGACGGCGCCGGCCTCATCGTTATGATGCTCGACCGATCCGCCGGGCTGGACGATTTCATACGGGCTCATCGCCGCATCGCCGACCACGACCAGCCGATAATCGGCGCCATAGGTTCGCAGCAATTCGGTCGTCGCGATGCGTTCGGCGAAGCGGCGGCGATTGTCACGCCAGACGCCTTCGTAGATGCAGTTGTGGAAATAGAAGAATTCAAGCTGCCGGAATTCGGCGGTGGCGGCGGAGAACAGTTCCTCCACCCGCTCGACGAACGGGTCCATCGATCCACCGACGTCGAGGAACAGCAGCAGCTTCACCGCATTGCGCCGCTCCGGCCGCATCGCGATGTCCAGCCAGCCGCGCCGGGCGGTGCCGGCGATGGTCGCGTCGAGGTCCAGTTCATCGGCCAGCCCGTCGCGCGCGAAGCGGCGCAGCCGGCGGAGCGCAACCTTCAGGTTGCGGGTGCCGAGTTCGCGATTGCTGTCGAGGTTGCGGAACTCGCGTGCTTCCCAGACCTTTACCGCGCGCTTGTGGCGGCTCTCTCCGCCGATGCGAATCCCTTCCGGATTGTAGCCGCCATGGCCGAACGGGCTGGTGCCACCGGTACCGATCCATTTCGATCCGCCATGATGCGCCGAGTCCTGTTCGGCCAGCCGCTCGCGCAAGCGGTCCATCAACTGGTTCCAGTCGCCCGCAGCGGCGATCTCGGCCATTTCTTCCGGCGACAGATAACGTTCGGCGACGGCGCGCAGCCAGTCGGCAGGAATCCGCGCAGGCTCGACGCCAGCGGCGGCAGCGATCCCGCCAAAGACTTTGCCGAACGCACGATCGAACCGGTCGACCATCGCCTCGTCCTTGACGAAGGTGGCGCGGGCAAGGTGATAGAAGGCATCGAGCGACGGTTCGATGACGCCGCGATCGATCGCCTCGATCAGCATCAGGTGTTCGCGGATGCTGACCGGCAGTCCGACCCGGCGCAGGGCTTCGACGAACGAATGGAACATGGGAGCCGGTCTAGCGCAGTGCGGCGTACAGGCGCCAGTGCGTTCCCGACAGTCCCGCCGGGTCGCCATGTGCGATCATGCGATAGCCTTGTCCGCATCGGGTCAGCGGCGCGGGGAAGGGAGCGTCGCCATCGCGCTCGACGAAGTGGAAGCGGGCCGGCGGGCATGGGCCGTCGGCAAGGGTCAGGGCATAATGCTGTGACCGGGCGGCCGCGGTCAGGATCGCGGTCGAGCGCGGATGGTCGACCGATACGCTTGCTCCGCGCGGCGCGACGCGGGCCAGTACGGCGACGGCACGGCCGGGATCGCCGCGCAGGTTCGCGATGACCTGTGCGTCGTGCAGCACCGCGCAGAGCAGGAAAACGGCGGCGATCCCCCCGGCGATCCAGCGCCAGACGCCGCCGCGCGCCCATGCGGTCGGCAGGGCGATAGCGGCGCATAGCAGGAGCGGGGGGACGGCGACGGCATAATAGCGGACACCGCCGCTATTGGGCAGCGCGAGCAGGCCGATGGCGATCGGCAGCAGTACGACGGTCAGGAATGCCAGCGTCCACAACCGGTCGCGCCCGATCCGTGCCATCGCCGCGATCGGCAGCAGGAGCAGCGGCGCGCCGAGACTCCAGCGCCAGAGCTGGTCGAGGGCCATGCCCCATTTGCGCCAGTCGTGCGCCTCGCGATTGCCGAACTGGAAGCCGGTAGCGCTGTTCGCCGCCGCGGCCCAGGCGAGCGCGACCAGCAGCGCCGCGATGATCGCGGCGAGTGCGAACACGCGGATCGTCGCGACCGGGCTGCGGGTCCGGTCGAGCAACGCCCATAGCCCAAGGGCGACGAGGCCGAACAGCATCGTCGCCTGTGCAAGGCAGCCGAACAATGCGGCAAGCGCCAGCGCGGTCGCCGGCGACGCTCCATCCTCCGCCAGCCAGCGGTCGACCAGTCCGATCGCGACGACGAAGGCGAGCAGCATCGGCGCATAGCCGCGTGCTTCCGCGCCGTAGATCAGCAGGAAGGGCGAAATGGCGAACGCCACCGCTGCAACGACGGATGCCGCCCGATTGCGCCGTGCGGCGATCGTCGCCGCGACCGGGATCGTCGCGGTACCACTGACGATCGACAATGCGCGTTGCAGCATCGGCGGCGCGTCGGGACCGATCCATTGCAGCCACAGCGTGTTCAGATGGTGGTTGTTGTCGTGGTTGACGTGCAGCAGCACCCCCGCAGGCGTCACGCTGTCATGCGCGAAGATCGCCGACCACGCCTCGTCCAGCCACAGGCCGCCGCGCGCGGCAAGGCAGCGCAGCACCAGTCCAGCCAGCGTGATGATCGCGACGATCGCCCAAGGCGTGCCGCGTGCCCCCGTCCCCATCGCGCCGGTCTAGCCGAGGGAAGCCGACGCGGCCAAGCGCCTAGCGCGCGTAGGCGTCGATCAGCGATCCGACATAGTCGGGCGCGGCGCTGCTGAGTTGGGCGGCCGGGCGTGGGCCATAGATGAAGCCGTGGGTCGGATATTCCGAACTGCCCAGCCCCTGCGAGTCGCGATACCAGACCTTGACCCGCGTCCAGTCGCCCGCGCGCGATACGTCGAACACGGTCACGTCCTGCTCGACCCCGCCGCGCACGCCGTTGATCCGCGACCAGTTTGCGTGGGTGACCATCGCCACGCGCGGTTCGACCACGCGGCTGATTACCAGCACATGGCCAAGCGGCAGGCGCGACGTCTTTTCGAAAGCCAGTACCGCGCCGACCCGCGGCGTATGCCCGCGCGGATAGCGGCCATCGGCCTGGCCCCACCAGGTCCAGGCGTCGCCGTAGATCTGCACCCCCGAGGCGGCCCGCGCGAAGGGGACGCACTGCCCGACATAATCTAGCAGCGACCGCGCCCCGAGCGGGAAGCTGGCGGCACCGGCGAAGAGGAGGAGCAACAGGCCCCGGACAAGCGAACCGAACATGAGGCCGATTGTGGCGACCGATCGTCGCCAACCGGTTGGCGAATACGGCTAACGACCGGTTTGCGCCGGGGTTTGCCGTGTACGCAGAACGGCTTGCCGCGCGTCAGCCGTTCCGGCGGTGGAGGAAGGCGAGCCGTTCGAACAGCATCACGTCGGCCTCGTTCTTCAGCAGCGCGCCGTGCAGCGGCGGTATCGCCTTCGCCGGATCATGCGACGCCAGCACCTCCAGCGGCATGTCGTCATGGAGCAGCAGCTTGAGCCAGTCGATCAACTCGCTGGTCGACGGCTTCTTCTTCAGCCCCGGCGTGTCGCGCACCGCGAAGAACAGGTCGAGCGCGCGGTTGACCAGCAACGTCTGGATCCCCGGAAAATGCACGTCGAGGATTGCCTGCATCGTCGCGCGGTCGGGGAAGCGGATATAGTGAAAGAAACAACGGCGCAGGAACGCGTCGGGCAGTTCCTTTTCGTTGTTCGACGTGATGACCACGATCGGCCGTTCGCGGGCGGTCACCCGTTCGCCGGTTTCGTAGACGTCGAACGCCATGCGATCGAGCTCGTGCAGCAGGTCGTTGGGAAATTCGATATCCGCCTTGTCGACCTCGTCGATCAGCAGCACGGGCAGCGTCGGACTGGCGAATGCATCCCACAATTTGCCGCGCCGGATATAGTTGGCGATGTCGTGGACGCGCGGATCGCCGAGCTGACCGTCGCGCAGCCGCGCCACGGCATCATATTCGTACAGCCCCTGCTGTGCCCGGGTGGTTGATTTGACGTTCCATTCGATCAGCGGCGCACCGACCGCCCGCGCGATCTCCTGCGCCAGCACGGTCTTGCCGGTGCCGGGCTCGCCCTTCACCAGGAGCGGCCGGCGCAGCGTCACCGCGGCATTGACCGCGACCTTCAGGTCGTCGGTCGCGACATATCCATCGGTTCCCTCGAAGCGCATTGCCGTTTTGGTCGTCATGGTTGCGACGATAGGCGGGGACGGCACGGTACGCTAGCCGCGGCTTTCCGCGCGGGCGACCAGCAGGTCCCACAGCCCGCGATGCTGCGCCAGCAACTGCTGCAACCCGAAGGTCATCGCGCGTTCGACCGGGGCCTCGGCGGCGATGGCGTCGACCAGCCGCAGGGTATGGGCAGGGGAGGGCAGGGCATTGGGCAGCGTTTCCAGTCCCAGCCGGACAGCGGCGGCGTCGAGCGGGCGGCGGATCGATGGCCAGTCGAGCGTGACGCCGATCGCCGCACCCAGCGCGCAGCCCGGCCGGACCGAGCGCGATAGCAGGTCGATGGCATGACGCTGCGCCGCCAGCGCGGCTTCGGCGGCGGCCTGTCCCGGCGTGCCGGGCGGCGGGCCGGCGGCGGCCGACACGCGGATCAGATAGGCCCGCTCGTCGGCAAAGGCGGCCGCCGCCTGTTGCAGCCAGTCGCCGGCCGCCGGATGCGGATCGCAGCGCGCGGCATGGTCGACGACGCCCGGATGGCGGCCATGCAGCGAGCAGAGCTGGTGCAACGCGTCGGCGACATCGCGAAGCAGCGCGTCGGCCCGTGCCAGCCGGATCGGCGCATCGTGCCCTGCGCTGCCGTCGGCCAGAACGATCCGCGACAGCCGTTCCGCCGCGCCGCAACCATCCGTCTTCGCAATCGCCACTATCAACCGCCGGCTCCCATGATCGTGCCCGGGCGCCGCCCGTTCGATCATCGGTATGACGGCAATAGATAACCCAAGCGCGTAGGAACAGGGTTGCCGCGGATTTAACCGCGATGACCAAGCAGTTACGCGGTTCGAAACCGTCCCGAAACGAACCGCCCCGGTGCTTTGGTAAGCACCGGGGCGGGCTGGATCACTGGTCGAGGAAGGAGCGCATCTTGCGGCTGCGGCTCGGATGTTTGAGCTTTCGCAACGCCTTCGCCTCGATCTGGCGGATACGTTCGCGCGTCACGCTGAACTGTTGGCCGACCTCTTCCAGCGTGTGATCGGTGTTCATGCCGATGCCGAAGCGCATGCGCAGCACCCGTTCCTCGCGCGGAGTCAGGCTGGCGAGGACGCGGGTGACCGTTTCCTTCAAATTCGCCTGGATCGCGGCGTCGACCGGGATGATCGCGTTCTTGTCCTCGATGAAGTCGCCCAGATGCGAATCCTCCTCGTCGCCGATCGGCGTTTCGAGGCTGATCGGCTCCTTGGCGATCTTCATCACCTTGCGAACCTTCTCCAGCGGCATGGAAAGGCGTTCGGCCATTTCCTCCGGCGTCGGTTCGCGGCCCTGTTCGTGCAGGAACTGGCGGCTGGTGCGGACCAGCTTGTTGATCGTCTCGATCATGTGGACCGGGATACGAATGGTCCGCGCCTGATCGGCGATCGAGCGGGTGATCGCCTGCCGGATCCACCACGTCGCATAGGTGCTGAACTTGTAGCCGCGGCGATACTCGAACTTGTCGACCGCCTTCATCAGGCCGATGTTGCCCTCCTGGATCAGGTCGAGGAACTGCAGCCCGCGGTTGGTGTACTTCTTGGCGATCGAGATGACGAGCCGCAGGTTCGCCTCGACCATTTCCTTCTTGGCGATCCGCGCCTCGCGCTCGCCCTTCTGCACCATGTTGACGATGCGGCGGAACTCGCCCAGCGCCATGCCGGTCTGCTGCGCGATCTCGGCGATTTCGGTGCGGATACGGTCGACGGCGGCGCCTTCGTTCTCGACGAACGCCTTCCACTTCTTGTCGATCGTCGCGACCGACGACAGCCATTGTTCGTCCAGCTCATGGTCGACATAGCTGTCGAGGAACGCCTTGCGCGGTACCTTGTGGCGCTCGGCCAGACGCAGCATCTGACCGCCCAGCGCGGTCAGGCGCCGGTTATAGGCATAGAGCTGGTCGACGAGATACTCGATCTTCGCCTGATGGAACTGGACGCTCTCGACCTCGGCGGTCAGGTCCTCGCGCAGCTTCTGGTACTTGCGTTCCTCGGCAGTACTCAGGCCATCCCCGGTCGCCATGGCGTCGAGCCGCTGCGACTGCATCTTCGAGAATTTCTTGAAGATGGCAGTGATGCTGGCAAACTTCTCCAAAGCCTGCGGCTTGAGCTGTTCTTCCATCTGCGCAAGGCTGAGGGTGTTGTCCTCGTCATCGTCGTCGCTGGGACGCGGAGCACGGCGTTCGCCGCCTTCCTCGTCCTCGTCGACCGACGCTTCCTCGGGCTCTTCCTCTTCCTTGAACGCCGGACCGGCATTCTTGGCGGAAATCTCGCCATTGTCGTCGGCATCCTCGTCGTCGGACAACGACTCAGGCGCCGGGTCCTTCGACAGCATTGCGTCGAGATCGAGAATCTCGCGCAGCTGCATCGTGCCTTCGTTGAGCGCGGTCGACCAGCCGATGATCGCGTTGAACGTGATCGGCGATTCGCACAGGCCGAAAATCATCGTGTCGCGACCGGCCTCGATCCGCTTGGCGATGGCGATCTCGCCCTCGCGGCTCAGCAGCTCGACCGCGCCCATCTCGCGCAGGTACATCCGCACCGGATCGTCGGTGCGGTCGACCGTTTCCTTCTTCTTTACGGGCTCGAACGCGGCGGCGGCATCGTCCTGGTCGGTCGTGGTCTCGTCGTCGCCGTCCTCGTCCTGCTTGGCGCGCTCGTCGCCTTCGCCGTCCTCGCCCGCGTCCTCGTTCTCGACGACGTTGACGCCCATGTCGTTCAGCGCCGACATGATGTCCTCGATCTGCTCCGAGGTCATCTGATCCTGCGGCAGCATCTCGTTCAGCTGGTCAACGGTGATGTAGCCGCGCTTCTTCGCACGGGCGACCAGCTTCTTGATCGACCCTTCGTTCAGGTCGATCAGCGGCGCGTCGCCGGTATCGATCGTGTCGTCGCCGCCACCATTCGCCTTGGCCATCAATAACCCTCAAACAAAATCACGCAGCGCGTCGTTCGCGCCATTTTACCCGTCGTCTTCGTCCGAGCCCGCGCGTTTTGCAAGCCAAGAGCGTGCAATGATCGGGGCGACAATGGATTCGGGGCAATTCTATGGCGGCGATATGGGTAGCACCCGGACGGGGATCAAGCGGCCTCGTCCAGTTCCTCCATCCAGTCGCGGATACGCGCATGGACCGCCGCATGGTCCGAACGCGCCTGCTGATAGGCGGCGAAGGTATGTTCGGTCGTGTCCTGCCGACAGCGTTCCGCTGCCGCGTTTTCGGCACGGCGGCATGCCTGTTCGTCGACCAGGATCTGGATCACGCGCAGCAGGTCGGTTTCGGCGACCGCGGGCTCGACACCACGCATCCAGAAGCTGAAGGCGAGGTCGGTTTCCTTGTTCCGCCGCGCCATGTCGACCAGCTGCCGGTCGGCCGCGATCGTGTCCGTCAGCAGGCTCTCGGTCAGGTCGCTGCGATAGATGGCAAGGTCGATCAGGTGGTTGCGCCAGCGCATCAGCTGCTGGTTCGTGATCGGCAACTGCGCGATCAGCTCGCAGTGGCGGGTCAGCACGTCGACATGCTGCATCAGCCCCATGAGCACCGCGCGCTGGAAGGCGAAGACGAGATCGACCTCCTTGACGTCCGCCGCCGCCGCCATGTCGTTGGCGACGATGCGCAGGCGGCGGTCCTTCGCACCGAACAGCGCGAAGAACTGGTCCTTGAAGGTGCGGAAATATTCGCGGCGGATGCCTTCGTGCGTGATCGTCCCGGCGAGGCGGGCGAGTTCGTGTTCGAACGCGGCGCGTTCGTCGGGGCCGGCGCCCGGCGGCAACGTCGCCAGTTCCAGCCGCCACAGGAAATCGGACAGCGATTCGCGGCGGGCCAGCAAGTCCTCGAACGCCTGCGGCCCTTCGGCGCGTACCAGATCGTCGGGGTCCATGCCGTCGGGAATGGTGACGATCGCGATGCTCTTGCCCGGTTGCAGCAGCGGCAGCGCGCGTTCGGCGGCGCGGCGCGCGGCCTTGATTCCCGCCGCGTCGCCGTCGAAGCACAGGATGGGCACGTCGGCCATCCGCCACAGCCGTTCGAGCTGATGCTCGGTCAGCGCGGTGCCGAGCGGGGCCACGACCTCGTCGAAACCGGCCTGCGCCAGCGCGATGACGTCCATATAGCCTTCGACCGCGATGACCCGCTTCGCCTTGCGCGCGGCGGTCTGTGCCCGATCGATGTTGTAGAGGGTGCGCCCCTTGTCGAACAATGGGGTCTCGGGCGAGTTCAGATACTTGGGCTCGCCATCGCCGAGGATGCGGCCGCCGAAGGCGATGGTGCGGCCGCGGGCGTCGCGGATGGGGATCATCAACCGTCCGCGGAACCGGTCGTAGGGGTCCTTGCCCTCGACCGAGATCAGCATGCCCGATTCGACCAGCATCGGATCGCCATAGGACGCCAACGCCGCCTTCAACCGGCCGCGCGCATCGGGGGCGAAGCCCATGCCGAACGCGCGCGCCGTTTCGGGCTTGATCCCGCGTTTCGCCAGCGCGTCGCGGGCAATGCCGCCTTCGTCGCCCAGCCGGTCGGCGAACCATGTCTGCGCATCCGCCATCAACTCGTGCAGGCCCTTGGCGCGCTCGGCCTGCCGGGCGGAGCGCGCGTCCTGTGCGGGCATTTCCATGCCGGCGGCGGCGGCCAGTTCCTTAACCGCGTCGATGAAGGGCAGGCCACGCTGGTCGGTCATCCAGCGGATGGCATCGCCATGCGCGCCGCAGCCGAAGCAGTGGTAGAAGCCCTTGTCGTCATTGACCCAGAAGCTGGGCGTCTTCTCGGTATGGAACGGGCAGCAGGCCTTGTGCTCGTTGCCCGAGCGCTGGAGCTTGACCGACTTGCCGACCAGCGCCGACAGCGTCGTGCGGGTGCGCAACTCGTCGAGGAACTGGGGGGATAGGGTCATGGCTTCCTGTGTCTCGGGCGCCCGCTACCGGCCGGTCAGCTTAGCGCCGACTTCACCGCGGCGCTAGCCTTGCTCATGTCGAGTTCGCTGCCGTGGCGGCTCTTCAGTTCGGCCATGACGCGGCCCATGTCCTTCATGCCCGAGGCACCCAGATCGGCCTTGATCGCCTCGATCGCGGCGGCGGTGTGCGCATCGTCCATCTGGGCGGGCAGGAAGCGTTCGATGACGGTCACTTCGCGTGCCTCGGCGGCGGCGAGTTCGGGGCGGTTGCCCTTTTCGTACATCTCGATCGATTCCCGGCGCTGCTTGACCATCTTCTGCAGAACTTCGACCACCAGCGCGTCGTCGCTGTCGGGCGCCTTGCCGGTGCGCGCCTCGATATCACGGTTCTTGATCGACGACTGGATCAGGCGGATCGTGGCGGTCGTTTCCTTGTCCCCGCCCTTCATGGCGGTGACCAGCGCGTCCTTGATGGTGTCGCGAATCATGGCGGTTCCGATATCGTTCGTTTGGAGAAGCGAATGGTCATAGCCGCAATCGGCGGGCGATCACAGGATTGACGCAAGCGTCCCATGCCACTAGCCGCCACGGCTTAGCGACATCATCAGATTTACCCAGGAGTGCCCGCCCATCATGGCCGACGCCAAGCCATTCGCCATGCCCGACGGAGCTACGGGTGTTCTGGTCCTTGCCAATGGCGACGTGCTGTGGGGCCGTGGCTTCGGTGCGCAAGGCGCGGCGGTGGGCGAGGTGTGCTTCCACACCGCCATGACCGGCTATCAGGAAATCATGACCGATCCGTCCTTCGCCGGACAGATCATCAACTTCACCTTTCCCCACATCGGCAACACCGGCACCAACGTCGACGATGTCGAGGCCAACGACCCCCATGCGCTGGGCATGATCGTCCGCGAGGACGTGACCGCACCGTCCAACTTCCGCTCCAGCGAGCATCTGGACGCATGGATGGCGCGGCACAACCGGATCGGGCTGGCGGGGATCGATACGCGGGCGCTGACGCGCCGCGTCCGGCAGGGCGGGGCGCCGAACGGGGTGATCGCGCACTCGGCAAGCGGCGAGTTCGATATCCCGGCGTTGCTGGAGCGGGCGCAGGCGTGGCCGGGGCTGGAGGGCATGGATCTGGCCCGGACCGTGTCGTGCGAGACGCATTACGGATGGCAGGGTGGCGCATGGCATCTGGGCAAGGGCTATGACGACAGCACTGGCGCCGAAATTGGCGAAGCTGCCGCGCAAGCTCCATCGCGTCCGCGCGTCGTAGCGATCGATTATGGCAGCAAACGCAATATCTTCCGCAACCTTGTTCACGCGGGTGCCGAAGTAACCGTGCTACCCGCCACCGCGACCTATGACGAGGTCATGGCGGCGAACCCCGACGGCATCTTCCTGTCGAACGGTCCGGGCGATCCCGCCGCGACCGGCGAATATGCGGTGCCGGTGATCCGCAAGCTGCTGGAGACCGGCAAGCCGCTGTTCGGCATCTGTCTGGGCCACCAACTCCTCGGACTCGCGGTGGGAGCGACCACGACCAAGATGCATCAGGGGCATCGCGGCGCGAACCATCCGGTCAAGCGGCTGTCGGACGGCGCGGTCGAGATCACCAGCATGAACCACGGCTTCGCAGTCGAGCGCGACAGCCTGCCGGCGAATGTCCGCGAGACGCATGTGTCGCTGTTCGACGGGTCGAACGCCGGCATCGAAGTTGACGGTGGCCGCGCGTTTTCGGTCCAGTATCACCCCGAGGCATCGCCGGGACCGCAGGACAGCTTCTACCTGTTCGAGCGGTTCGTGGGGATGATGCGGTGAAAGTAGTACTTTCGCTCATGTTGGCTTTCGGGACTGTTGCTTGCTCTCGTGAAGAGACTGCGGACGAAATTTACGAACGGCGTCTCGCCGAGATCCGTAGTAATGCGATGCACGAACGAATTGCAGAAATGGAAGCTCGTGAGAGCGGTAGATTGCCGGTTAATACGGATCAACGGAATGACCCTGAGCACTTGATTTCAACACTATCTACGCAGCAGGCAGAAGATATTGCTCTAGCAGTAAATTTGTCTGGAAACCTGTGCGGAAGGTTCGTTGGTGCAGTACCTGCCGGATCAATGATCTTAGTGGAATGTCAAGAATACCGGAAAAAGCCCGGTCATTACGTCCGCTATTGGGTGCGCGGGTTGGGTGAAAATCAGAATATGCAGATTGAGAAAGCTTTCGTCCTGGACGGAAAAAGCTGGACCTCCGTAAATACGCGAGCAAAGTAACATGCCAAAACGCACTGACATTTCGTCCATCCTCGTCATCGGCGCGGGGCCGATCGTCATCGGGCAGGCTTGCGAGTTCGATTATTCGGGCGTGCAGGCGATCAAGGCGTTGAAGGAGGAGGGCTATCGCATCGTCCTCGTCAATTCCAACCCCGCGACGATCATGACCGATCCGGAACTGGCCGACGCGACCTATGTCGAGCCGATCACGCCCGCGATCGTCGCCAAGATCATCGAGAAGGAGCGGCCCGACGCCGTCCTGCCGACGATGGGCGGGCAGACCGCCCTGAACACCGCGCTGGCGCTGGCCAACGACGGCACGCTCGAAAAGTTCGGCGTGACGATGATCGGTGCGGACGCCGAGGCGATCGACAAGGCCGAGGACCGTCAGAAGTTCAAGGTCGCGATGGACAGGATCGGCCTCGAATCCGCGCGCAGCCATATCGCGCACAGCGAGGCGGAGGCGCTGGCGGGGCTGGCGCATGTCGGGCTGCCCGCGATCATCCGCCCGTCGTTCACGCTGGGCGGGACCGGTGGCGGTGTCGCTTATAATCGCGACGAATTCCTGAAGATCGTCCGTGAAGGGCTGGACGCGTCGCCGACCACCGAGGTGCTGATCGAGGAATCGCTGCTCGGGTGGAAGGAATATGAGATGGAGGTCGTCCGCGATCGCGCGGACAATGCCATCATCGTGTGTTCGATCGAGAATATCGATCCGATGGGGGTCCATACCGGCGATTCGATCACCGTCGCGCCGGCGCTGACGCTGACCGACAAGGAATATCAGATCATGCGTAACGCATCGATCGCGGTCCTGCGCGAAATCGGTGTGGAAACAGGGGGTTCGAACGTACAGTTCGCGGTCAATCCGAAGGACGGCCGCCTGATCGTCATCGAGATGAACCCGCGCGTGTCGCGTTCATCCGCGCTGGCGTCGAAGGCGACGGGCTTCCCGATCGCGAAGGTCGCCGCCAAGCTGGCGGTGGGATATACGCTGGACGAGATCGACAACGACATCACCGGCGCGACGCCGGCATCGTTCGAACCGACGATCGACTATGTCGTCACCAAGATCCCGCGCTTCGCCTTCGAAAAGTTCAAGGGGTCGCAGGCGGTGCTGTCGACCGCGATGAAGTCGGTCGGCGAGGTCATGGCGATTGGCCGCAACATCCACGAATCGATGCAGAAGGCGCTGCGGGGGCTGGAGACGGGCCTGTCGGGCTTCAACAATGTCGAGCGGCTGGCCGGGGCGCCGCGCGCCGAGATCGAGGCGGCGCTGGCCGTCGCGACGCCGGACCGGCTGCTGGTGGCCGCGCAGGCGCTGCGCGAAGGCTTCACCGTCGCCGAAGTCCACGCGATCGCCAAATATGATCCCTGGTTCCTCGAACGGATCGCGGAGATCGTCGCGGCGGAGACCGAAGTCTGCACCAACGGCCTGCCCCAGGACGCGGCCGGCATGCGCAAGCTCAAGTCGATGGGCTTTTCCGACAAGCGGCTGGCGTGGCTGGCGCTGCAATCGGCCAATCTGCGCGGCATGGAGCGCGGCATCGCCCGTGGATCGGGCCTGATTCACGAGGTCGTCAAGATGATGACCGGCGGCGTGACCGAGGACGAGGTGCGCCAGCATCGGCACAAGCTGGGCGTGCGGCCGGTGTTCAAGCGGATCGACACCTGCGCCGCCGAGTTCGAGGCGAAGACGCCCTACATGTATTCGACCTACGAGGCGCCGACCTTCGGCGAGCCCGAGGACGAGAGCGTGCCGTCGGACCGGCGCAAGATCGTCATCCTGGGCGGCGGACCGAACCGGATCGGGCAGGGGATCGAATTCGATTACTGCTGCTGCCATGCCTGCTTCGCGCTGAGTGACGCCGGCTATGAAACGATCATGGTCAACTGCAACCCGGAGACGGTCAGCACCGATTACGACACGTCCGACCGGCTGTATTTCGAGCCGCTGACCGCCGAGGACGTGCTGGAAATCCTGCATGTCGAGGCGTCGAAGGGCGAACTGGTCGGGGTGATCGTGCAGTTCGGCGGGCAGACGCCGCTGAACCTTGCCCGCGCGCTGGAGGCTGCGGGTATCCCGATCCTCGGCACCACGCCGGATTCGATCGACCTCGCCGAGGATCGCGAGCGCTTCGCTGATCTGGTCACTTCGCTGGGGCTGTTGCAGCCGGCCAATGGCCTGGCGCGTAGCCGCGACGAGGCGGCGGTGATCGCCGAGCGGATCGGCTATCCGGTGCTGATGCGGCCCAGCTATGTGCTGGGCGGGCGGGCGATGGAGATCGTCGATTCGCTGCAGCAGCTCGACGACTATATCCAGACCGCGGTGCAGGTGTCGGGGGACAGCCCGGTGCTGATCGACCAGTATCTGCGCGACGCGATCGAGGTCGATGTCGATGCGATCGCCGATGGCGACGACGTCGTCGTGGCGGGCGTGTTGCAGCATATCGAGGAAGCGGGCGTCCATTCGGGCGACAGCGCATGTTCGATGCCGCCGCATTCGCTGTCGGCCGAAACGATCGCCGAGATCGAGCGGCAGACGGTGGCGCTGGCAAGGGCGCTGAACGTCAAGGGCCTGATGAACATCCAGTTCGCGGTCAAGGACGGCAATGTCTACCTGATCGAGGTCAATCCGCGCGCCAGCCGCACGGTGCCGTTCGTCGCCAAGGCGATCGGCACGCCCGTCGCCAAGATCGCGGCGCGGGTGATGGCGGGCGAGAAGCTGGCCACGCTGCCGGTGATCGACCGCAACATCGGCCATGTCGCGGTGAAGGAGGCGGTATTCCCATGGGGGCGCTTTCCCGGGGTCGATCCGGTGCTGTCACCCGAAATGAAGTCGACCGGCGAAGTCATGGGAATCGATAGCGATTTTGCCACCGCGTTCGCTAAGGCGCAGCTGGGCGCCAGCATCGTCCTGCCCGAGAGCGGCACGGTGTTCGTATCGGTGAAGCATGGCGACAAGCCGGTCATCCTGCCGGGCGTACAGCTGCTGGTGGAGATGGGGTTCCGGATCGTCGCGACCAGCGGGACCGCCGATTACCTTGCGGAGAACGGCGTGCCGGTCGAGCGGGTGAACAAGGTGGCGCAGGGGCGGCCGCATATCGTCGACCGGATCTTCGACGGCGACATCGCGATGATCTTCAACACGACCGAGGGGTGGCAGTCGCTCAAGGATTCGGAATCGATCCGCGCGTCGGCCCAGTTGCAGAAGGTGCCGTATTTCACGACGGCCCCGGCCAGCGTCGCGGTGGCGCAGGCCATTCAGGCGCTGGCGGCCCGGTCCCTTGAAGTGCGGCCGTTGCAGTCCTATTATTCGCAATCGCACAACTGATCCCCATCAGCATCATGTTGCGAGCGGGCGGACCGGTGGTCCGTCCGTTCGAAGGGGGCAATGACAAAAGGGACGCGCGGCGCGATGGCGACGGTCGAAAAGATGCCGATGTTGCAGGAGGGCTATGACCGCCTGACGGTGCACCTCAAGCAACTGAAGGTCGAACGACCGCAGATCATCGACGCGATCGAGGAAGCCCGCGCGCACGGCGATCTGTCGGAAAACGCCGAATATCATGCGGCGAAGGAACGGCAGGGCCAGATCGAGGCGTCGATCGCCGATATCGAGGACAAGCTGTCGCGTGCGCAGGTGATCGACCCGCGCGACCTGTCGGGCGACAAGGTCGTGTTCGGCGCGACCGTCACGCTGCTCGACGAGGACGACAAGACGGTGGTCTACCAGATCGTCGGCCAGACCGAGGCGGACGCGAAGTCGGGCCGCATTTCGTACAATTCGCCGATGGGCCGTGCGCTGATCGGGCGCAAGGTCGACGACGATGTCGAGGTGACGGTGCCGTCGGGCGACCGATACTACCAGATATCGAAGATCGAATTCATCTAGGAACCCTCCATGTTCGAACGGCGTCCGTCCCCCGCGATCCTCGCGATCGGCGGACTGATCGCGCTTGTCGGCGCGGTGCTGATCCTGACGGGTTGGGTCGATCTGGCCGCCGGGCTGGGCGGGTTCATTCCGCTGCGCGTCGGGGCCGATGCGGGCGGACCGGACGTGCCGGTCTGGCTGACGCCGCTTACCGCCATGCTGATCCATGACGGGTGGCTGCATCTGGGCTTCAACCTCCTGACCCTCGCCATCGTCGGTACGCCGACGCAGCGCGCGGTGGGACTGCGCGGGGTGCTGGTGCTGCTGCTGGTCGGGGCCTATGCGGCGGTCGCGGCGCAGTGGGCGGTCGACCCGACCTCGCCCGTGCCGATGATCGGGGCGAGCGGGGCGATCTCGGCGCTGATCGGTGCCTATGCGCTGTTGTTCGGCAGCGGACGGGCCAGGGCGATCGGGCCGGTGCCTGCGCATGTCGTCCATGCAGTATGGCTGGGGGTGAGCTGGACGTTGTTCAACATGGCGATCGGTTGGGCGAGCGCCGGGGGCGGCATGCCGATCGCGGGGGCGGCGCATGCCGGCGGGTTTGTCGCGGGTATGGTGCTGCTGCGGCCGCTGTTGCGGTGGCGCTGGGGCGGGGGGCGAGTCGCCGCGGAGTAGGGCGTCTCAGCCTTTTTTATTCCGATCCGTTTGCTTCGAGCGTAGGTTCGAGCCTGTCGAGAACCGTAGTCGAGAAGTGGGTGCCCCAAACGGGACGTTCTCGACGAACGCTTCCCGACTTTCGCTCGAAGCTGCTCGAACCCAACGGGTTGGGCGTGGTCTTTACGCCGCCGGCAGTTCAGGTTCGAGCAGGCGGTGCAGGTGCACCACGACATATTTCATCTCGGCGTCGTCGACCGTCCGCTGGGCGGCGGCGCGCCATGCCTTTTCGGCGCTGGCATAGTCGCCGAACACGCCGACGACGTCGATCGCCTTCAGGTCGGCGAAATCGAGGGTGCGCGGATCGGTGACGCGGCCGCCGAAGACGAGGTGGAGTTTGCTCATGATCGTTCCCGCAGTGCAAAAAAAGATACGCCCCGTCGCATAGCGGACGGAGCGTACCCTTCAACCCTTAAACTGGTTGCGGCGCGGCGATCAGCCCTTGATCGCGCTCTTGCCGCTGTCGGTGGCGGCCTGCACGACGTTGCTGAACACGGTGCGCAGCTGTTCCTTCGCGCCGTCCTTGCTGGGCAGCGCGGCGGTCAGTTGTTCCTTGCCCACGTCACGCGCGGTAGCGGCGGCGGCCGTCGCGGCGGCCGACAGCTTCTTGCCGAGCGGGGCCAGCGCCTTCGTTTCCTGCGCGGTGCGCGGCAGCAGCGCGCCGAGAACGGCGCCCAGCGCAAGGCCGCCGGCCAGCACGGCGAGCGGGCTGGTCTCGATCGTGTCCGACGCAGCCCGGGCGGCATCGTGCGCAGCATCCGAGGCGCGCTTGGCGGCGTCGTGGGCCGCATCGCTGGTCGCGTGGGCGGCGGTCGACGCCTTGTCCCTGATCGTGTCGATCGTGCCGGGGTTGGTGGTGGTCGCCGTCGGGGCGTTCTTGAGTTCGCTCATGATGCTATTCCTTGTTCGGGACGGTCGGGGGCAAGGGCGATGGGGGCGGGGCGTCGCGGTGGAACAGTCGCGCGATCCGCTTGCGGGCGAGCAGCGCGACGATGCCGGTGGCGATGCCGGCGGCGACGCCGGGCCGTTCGCGGACAAGTGCGACACCGTCCTCCGCCTTGTCGCGCAGGTCGTCGGCGACGCCCGACGCGATCGTGGCAGGCGACAGGCGGTGCTTCGCCTCGGCGATACTGGCTTTCAGCCGGGCGCGTTTGACCAGCACGTCGGCCTGCGCGGCGGCAAGGGTGGGCGGGATCATGATCTGTCTCCCAGCGGCGCGAAGACGCGCTTGAACCCGCTGGCCGCCAGCTTGCCGAGTATGCCGGCGATCCCGAACGCGACGACGACGACCAGCAGCGTGGCCCAGCCCGGACCCATGACCGGCCGCAGCGACAGGATCGCGCCGACCAGCAACGCGGTGACCGCCGACAGGGCGATCACCACCGCGCCGACCGCGAGGCCGGCGGCGATGCCCGCCTGCGACCCGCGCGTACCGGCCACCGTCTTCCACAACGTCACCTCCGCCCGGGCATAGGCCCTGGCATCGTCGACGACGCGGGTAACGACCGTTCCCAGCCCCTCATCCCCCATGGTCGGGGTCAGCCCTTGGTCGACGGGATGGCGGGATCGGTGTCGACCCCGGCCTTCACGACGCGGGCCAGCACGAAACCGAGCGCGGCGGCGGTGCCGATCGCGATCGCCGGGCTCTTGCGCACGAATTCGCGTGCGTCGGCCAGCAGGTCTTCGACCTCCTTGCCGCGCAGGCCGTCCGAGAAGCCCGAGATCGCCTGCGCCGCCGAACGGGCGTACTGGCCATACTGCTCGCCCAGCTTTTCATCGACGGTTCCGGCGGCGTCGTCCATCAGCTTGGAGAATTCGTCGAGCGCGCTGGTCGCCCGCGCCTTGCCCTCGTCGACCAACCCGCGAGCCTTGTCGGTCGCCTTTGCCGACAGCCTCGACGCTTCGTCCTTCAGCGTCTGCTTCGCGCCGACCGCGGTTTCGGTCGCGCTGTCGGTCGTCGTGCCCACGGTTCCGGCGGTGGTGCCGGTCACGGGGGCGAGATCGGTGTCGAGGACGACCCCGGTGTCGTTAGTCGTCGGCGAGGTGCCGGGCCGATTGAAGTCGGTCATGACGAATCCTTTCTTCGTTTCGGTAGGAAAACCATGCGGCATCGACGCGGTTCCGTCGGGCGGAGAGGATTTGCGAGGGGCTGCCCGAATGGATAGAGGGACCGCGATCAGGCCGTTCCCACGGCGATAGAAGGAGTCGTTACGTGACCGCAATCATTCAGGTGCATGGCCGCCAGATTCTCGACAGCCGCGGCAACCCGACCGTCGAGGTCGATGTGCTGCTGGAAGATGGCAGCTTCGGCCGTGCCGCGGTCCCGTCGGGCGCGTCGACCGGCGCACACGAAGCGGTCGAGAAGCGCGATGGCGACAAGTCGGTCTATCTGGGCAAGGGCGTGCTGGGCGCGGTCGAGGCGGTGAACGGCGACATCGCCGAAGCGGTGCTGGGCATGGATGCCGAGGACCAGAGCGACATCGACGAGGCGATGATCCAGCTCGACGGGACCGAGAACAAGGGACGTCTGGGCGCGAACGCGATCCTCGGCGTCAGCCTGGCGGTGGCCAAGGCGGCGGCGGATGCCCGCGGCCTGCCGCTGTACCGCTATGTCGGCGGCGTGTCGGCACATCTGCTGCCCGTGCCGATGATGAACATCATCAATGGCGGCGAACATGCCGACAACCCGATCGATTTCCAGGAATTCATGGTGATGCCGGTCGGCGCCGACAGCATCGCCGAGGCGGTCCGCTGTGGTTCGGAAATCTTCCACACGCTCAAGAAGGGCCTGTCGGAAAAGGGCCTGTCGACGTCGGTCGGCGACGAGGGCGGCTTCGCCCCGGCGCTGAACAGCACGATCGACGCGCTTGACTTCATCATGCAGAGCATCGAGCGCGCCGGGTACAAGCCGGGTGAGGACGTGATGCTGGCGCTGGATTGCGCGGCGACCGAATTCTTCAAGGGCGGCCGGTACGAGATGGTCGGCGAGGGCAAGTCGCTTTCCCCGCACGAAATGGCAGATTACCTCGCCGACCTCGCGGCGCGCTACCCGATCCTGTCGATCGAGGACGGCATGGGCGAGGACGATTTCGAAGGCTGGAAGGCGCTGACCGACAAGATCGGCGACAAGGTCCAGCTGGTCGGCGACGACCTGTTCGTCACCAACCCGAAGCGGCTGGCGATGGGTCTGGAGCAGGGCCTCGCCAATTCGCTGCTGGTGAAGGTCAACCAGATCGGCACGCTCAGCGAAACGCTGGAGGCGGTGAACCTCGCGCAGCGCAACCGCTATACCGCGGTCATGTCGCACCGTTCAGGCGAAACCGAGGACGCGACGATCGCCGATCTGGCGGTCGCCACGAACTGCGGCCAGATCAAGACCGGGTCGCTGGCCCGTTCGGACCGGCTCGCCAAGTACAACCAGCTGATCCGCATCGAGGAAGAGCTGGCCGGCGCGGCACGCTATGCGGGGCGGTCGATCCTGCGTTGATTCACGTGCGGGAACGGGGCATTTTGCGCCCCGTTCCCGAACTTGCGATGAGAACGCGGTCGATGCGCATCTGCAATATTCTCTCCCGCAAATGCCTGCCGCTCGACGGGTTCGACGCGGCGGTCGCATTCTACGAGAAATTGATCGGGCAGGATGCGCGACGGCGGTTCGATTATCCCGAAATGCAGCTGAAGCTGGCGCAGGTCGGCAATCTGCTGCTGATCGGTGGCAGCAAGGCTGCACTGGCGCCGTTCGTCGCCACCGAGATGACGTTCCTGGTCGAGGATATCGCCGCCTGGCAGCGCCATCTGCCGACGATCGGCGCCACGGTCGTCGAGCCGGTCAAGGCGGTGCCCTCAGGGCACAACATGCTCGTCCGACACGGGGATGGCATGCTGGTCGAATATGTCGAACATCGCGACAAGCATCCCGACGACCGGATGCAGCGGGAATAGCCGCCGTCCGGATCAGAACAGCCGCCCGCCGTCCGGCACGCGCTGATCGGGCGCGAACAGCACGACCGCGCCGGCCTCGTCCGGAAAGCCCAGCGTCAGCACCTCCGACACGAACTTCCCGATCTGGCGCGGCGGGAAGTTGACCACCGCCGCGACCTGTCGCCCGACCAGCGTTGCGCAATCATAAAGTTCTGTGATCTGTGCGCTGGATCGCTTCACGCCGATGACCGGGCCAAAATCGATCGTCAGCTTGATCGCGGGCTTGCGTGCCTGCGGATAGGGTTCGGCCGACAGGATCGTGCCGACGCGGATGTCGACCTGCAGGAAGGTGTCGAAGTCGGTCGGCGCGGTCGTCTGCGCCGGGTCGTGGAGAAGGTGCATATCGGCTCCGGTCGGTGTCGAGACGGCTTGCGTGGGACGGGGCGATCCCCGACATACGCGGACATGCCGCGTTCTTCTCCCCTGCGCCAGATGCTCAAGCGTGCCGGATGGCCCGCGCTGGTGATCCTAGTGATGGGATTCTTCGCCTATCACGCCGTGCTGGGGCCGAACGGGGTGCTGGCGTATCGCGAATATCAGCGCAAGCTGACGACGCGGAAGGCGCAATATGCCTGCCTCGAAAAGGTGCGTGCCGACCTGCGCAACCGGGTGGAGTTGCTCGACCCGCGCCATGCCGATCCGGACATGGTCGACGAACTGGTCCGGCGGAAGCTGAACGTCGCGCATCCGGATGAATTCATCGTGCCGATCACCGGCGAGGCGGCGGCGCGATCGCGCTGCGGAATCCGGCTGGACGACTGATTCCGGTACGGAAGGCGGTCCCGGTTGGTTGCGCGGGCCGGCAAATCGCGCCATAGGCGGCGCTCCTAACCCATCCTTTCAGGAACGAGGCATCCGAACCGTGGCAAAAGCACCGGCGCAAGGCCGCACCAGCGAACCCGTCATTCCCAATCGCGAACGGCCGGGGGAGCCACAGCGGTACGAAGCGTCGAAAGAGGAACTGCTTTCCTTCTACAAGGAAATGCTGCTGATCCGTCGTTTCGAAGAGAAGGCGGGGCAGTTGTACGGCCTCGGCCTGATCGGTGGTTTCTGCCACCTGTATATCGGTCAGGAAGCGGTCGCGGTCGGCCTGCAGTCGGCGCTGGAATCCGGCAAGGATTCGGTCATCACCGGCTACCGCGACCACGGCCACATGCTGGCCTATGGCATCGATCCCAAGGTCATCATGGCCGAACTGACCGGGCGCGAGGCCGGCATCAGCCGCGGCAAGGGCGGGTCGATGCACATGTTCTCGACCGAGCATAAATTCTATGGCGGCCACGGCATCGTCGGCGCGCAGGTGTCGCTGGGCGCGGGCCTCGCGTTCGGGCACAAGTATGCGAACGATGGCGGCGTGTGCATGGCCTATTTCGGCGATGGCGCCGCGAACCAGGGTCAGGTGTACGAATCGTTCAACATGGCCGAGCTGTGGAAGCTCCCGATCATCTTCGTGATCGAGAACAACCAGTACGCCATGGGCACCAGCGTCAACCGCGCCTCGGCCGAGGACCAGCTGTACAAGCGCGGCGAGAGCTTCCGCATTCCCGGCATCCAGGTCGACGGCATGGACGTGCTGGCATGCCGCGGTGCCGCCGAAACGGCGCTCGAATGGGTGCGCAGCGGCAAGGGGCCGATCATCCTCGAGATGAAGACCTATCGCTATCGCGGGCATTCGATGTCGGACCCGGCCAAGTATCGCAGCCGCGATGAAGTACAGGCGGTGCGCGACAAGTCCGACCCGATCGAGGGGCTGAAGCGCGAGCTGGAAGCCGCCGGCGTGACGGAAGCCGATCTGAAGACCATCGAGCAGGACATCCGCAAGGTGGTGAACGACGCGGCGAACTTCGCCGAGAGCGCGCCCGAACCGAACCCGGAAGAACTGTACACCGACGTGCTGGTGGAGAGCTACTGAGATGCCGATCGAACTGAAGATGCCGGCGCTGTCGCCCACGATGGAAGAAGGCACGCTGGCCAAGTGGCTCGTCAAGGAAGGCGACACGGTCAAGTCGGGCGACATCATGGCCGAGATCGAGACCGACAAGGCGACGATGGAATTCGAGGCGGTCGACGAGGGCACGATCGCCCGGATCGTCGTCGCCGAGGGCACCGATAACGTGAAGGTCGGCGCGGTGATCGCGATCATCGCTGCGGAGGGCGAGGACGTCGACGCCGCCAGATCGGCGCAGCCGACCGAGGCGCGTGCCGGCGAAGCGGCCGCCGCACAGCCCAAGGCCGACGAGAAGAACGACGACAAGGCGCCGCCGGCCCCCGAAGGCACATCGCAGCAGCATGCCGAGACCGGCGCCCGCCAGCTGTTCGACGCCGCCGACCAGGAAGGCGAGACCAGCCCGGAAATCCCGGAAGGGACCGAGATGGTCAAGACCACGGTCCGCGACGCGCTGCGCGACGCGATGGCCGAGGAAATGCGGGCCGACGACCGCGTGTTCGTGATGGGCGAGGAAGTCGCCGAATATCAGGGCGCGTACAAGGTCACTCAAGGGTTGCTGGCCGAATTCGGCGACCGTCGCGTCATCGACACGCCGATCACCGAGTACGGCTTTGCCGGCATCGGCACCGGCGCGGCGATGGGCGGGTTGCGGCCGGTCATCGAGTTCATGACGTTCAACTTCGCCATGCAGGCGATCGACCACATCATCAATTCGGCGGCCAAGACCAATTACATGTCGGGCGGCCAGATGCGTTGCCCGATCGTGTTCCGCGGTCCCAACGGCGCGGCCAGCCGAGTTGGCGCGCAGCATTCGCAGAACTATGGTCCGTGGTACGCCAGCGTTCCCGGCCTGATCGTGATCGCGCCCTATGATGCGGCCGATGCGAAGGGGCTGCTGAAGGCGGCGATCCGTTCGACCGATCCGGTCGTCTTCCTTGAAAACGAGCTTATGTACGGCCGGTCGTTCGACGTGCCCAAGCTCGACGATTTCGTCCTGCCGATCGGCAAGGCGCGGATCATGAAGCCGGGCAAGGACGTGACGATCGTCAGCTACTCGATCGGCGTAGGCCTTGCGCTCGAGGCCGCCGAGAAGCTGGCCGGCGAAGGCATCGACGCGGAGGTCATCGACCTGCGCACGCTGCGTCCGCTCGACACCAGAACTGTGCTGAAGTCGCTGAAGAAGACCAACCGGCTGGTCGTGGTCGAGGAAGGTTGGCCGACCTGCTCGATCGCGTCGGAAATCGCCGCGGTGGTGATGGAGCAGGGCTTCGACGACCTCGACGCGCCGGTGCTGCGCGTCACCAACGAGGACGTGCCGCTGCCCTATGCCGCCAACCTCGAAAAGCTGGCGCTGATTACCAGCGACAAGGTGGTCGAGGCGGTGAAGAAGGTGACCTACAAGTAGGCACCTGTCCGGACGGGCAAACGGAACGGGGCCGGTATCGCGTGATGGCGATGCCGGCCCCTTCTGCGTTCGGGTGGTGGTGCGTCGCCGCTCAGGTCGTGTAGCGATCGCAGGTCATGCGCTCGGGCGCCTGCGGCGTGGGATCGGTCACCCCGGTCGACAGCTCGCGATTGTCGCGCACGATGTAGGAGGCGGTCTGCCGCAGCCGCTTCTGCCCGAGGAAATAGGGCGAGATCAGGGGCTGATAGTCGTAGTTCACCTCGACGAAGATCACCGCCGAGTTGGCCGGGGCGGTGACGGGCTGCGTCGGGTCGCCCATCCCGCGGAACGCCCCGCCCGCCGCCCCGCCAGCGCCCTGTACGCCGTAGCTGGAATCATAGTTCAGCCCCTGCTTCAGTCCGACGCAACGCTGCCAGTGGATCCATTGCGCGCCGTTCTTCACCTCGAGGCTGGAGATGGTGACACGGCCGTTGGTCGTCAGCGCGAGGTTCGCCGTCTGGCGGCGGAGCCCCTCGATCACTTCGTTGATGTCGACCTCGCGCAGTTGCTGCGTCGCCATGGTGGTGTCGACGCCGACGCGCGAAATGTTGTCGGCCAGCGTCAGCGTGGCCTGGCTCAGGCGCAACTGCTGCACGCCGAAATTGGACAGCTCGATCGCGTACAGCCCGATCGGCAGGACGATCGGCAGCGAGAGCGCGAACTCCATCATCGCCACGGCGCGGCGCTCGCGCAGCAGGGCGCGGAAGGGGAAGGGGTGCCGCATCATCCGCACCGCGTCTCGGGCGCGCTGGACGCCTGCGACCCATAGGGCTGGTTCTTCAGCCGGGTACTGGCGCTGATGAACTGCTTGTCGGGCAGGCCCATCATCGCGGTCAGCGGAAACAGCCGGGGATAGGTGACCGTCATCGTATAGACGGTGATGTCGTTGGCGCCGCCCTGTCCGCTGCTGCCCGGATCGGCGTCCCACCGGATGTTGTTGTTGACGTCGGTATAGCATTCGCCCGGATCATACCGGTTGTTGTGGTTCGCATCGTCGAACGGTTCCGCGCTGATGGTCGAATAGCTGCGGTAATATTTGCGGTCGCTCTGCCATTGGAGGTTCCGGGCGATCGGGCGCACCTGCGCGATGACCGCCGCATCGAGCGTCGCGGTGGCCGCGGTCGACGCGTTCCCTTCCAGCGTTCCGCGCCGTCCCGCCGCCTGCACCGCGCCGGTCAGCACCGCCTGCATATAGGCGCGGTAGCACAGGTCGAACAGACCCATGAGCAACAGCATCATCACCGGCGCGACGAGCGCGAATTCGACCAGCGTCGCACCGCGGGCGTCGCGGGCGAACCGCTTCACCGCGACACCCGCAGCTTGGCGATCTGGGCGGCGATATTGCTGAAGGCATTGTTGAGCTGGGCGGTATTGCTCGCCTCGAACGCGCGGCCGTCCGACGCGCAATTGCTGAGCATCGGCGACAGGGTAGTGCCGAAGGCAATGACCCAGACGGTGATGTTCTTGCGACGCGCGACGTCGCACAGCGCGGACAGGCGATTGGCGACGATCGTGTTCTGTTGCGTGTCGGTCGGCATCCCGCTGGTCCGGCGCTGATCGAGCGCCGACAAGCCATAGGCTTCGTAGACCTGACGGCTGGTATCGGTCTGGCCATCGGTCATGAAGATCAGGTGGCGCGAGATCTGGCTGCCGCCGGGTGCCACGTTGTCGCTGGCGAACAGCCCGGTCGGCGACATGAGGCGCAGTCCCCACAGAAAGCCGATGTCATGGTGCGTGGCACCGCCGACCGTCAGGGTATTCACGAAGCTGACCAGATTGCCGCGATTGACCATCTGCATTCGCTGTGCCGGGCTGGGGCAATATGCCAGGCGGTTGCCGTTGGCGTTGTAATCGCCGATGTTCGTGTAGTTCGCACTCGTCGTTATGGTCTGGGTCTGCCAGTTGTTTATGTCTTGCCGGGCATAGACCAGCTCCGGCAGCCACGGTTTCCACTGGGTCGCCGGGTCCGAGGTCGGAATCATGTCGACGTCAAGGTCGTACGCCGCTGTCGGAATGGTGGGATAGGTGTCCTGCTTGACGGTCTGTCGTTCTTCGATGCACGCGGAAACGGCGTTCCACGATACGTCGCGGAACTTGTGGTTGTCGCCAACCTGTACGCTGATCTTGCCGCCGCTGACCGTTTGCCCGTTGCCCTTCAACGGCCGGACATCATATTCCACCGGACGATATTGCCAGTTGTAGACAGTAGTGGTGGTGGTGGTCTTCTTGCCCTTGTTCGGGTTTCGCTTGTAATAATCGGTCCGGGTCTGGACGACATTGTCATACCAGTTTTCGTAGATGGTGCAGACACCATTCGAAATGCTTGCCCAATAGGTGCTGCCGTTCGCGCGTGCCGTGGTGTATTGGGTATATTCGTTGTTGGGCGCGGGCTGCCACGGATCGCTTTTCCACTGTTCCCCGTAGGTGTTGGCAGGCGCCACACAGTTTTCGTTCGATCCCCGCCAGTTGCGCTGGCCCGAGTTCCCGCTCTGCCGTGTCCATCCGCTCCATTTGTACCAGACATAGTCGGCATTGTCGGTCGTCGTGGAAGTGGACGTGGTCGTGCCATCGGGAATACGCGACTGGTAGGTCCATTTGTCGGCGACCCATTCGGGCTTGAGCAGCAGCCCGACATTGACGTTGGACGAATACGGGACCGCGCCATAGCGGACCTGCGTCCCCGACTTCTTGGCGGATTCCACCGTGTCGTAGAAATTGATGACGGCATTGCGCAGCCCGGTGATCTTGTTCGCGCTGTCCCCCGGGTTGGTGTCGGCCATCGATCCGGTGGTATCGAGCACGAACATGATGTCGAGATTCGGAATCTCGAGCTTGGCTTCGCACGCGACCGAGACGGTCACCGGCGCGAAGCCGGCCATCTTCATCAACGTCATCGGCACCGTTGCGCTGGCGGTACCCGCCACCTGGTTTTCGACCGTCCGTACGGGAACGAAGGACGGGGACTGCGATCCCATCATGCCGGTCTTGAAGTTGTTCGCGAAGAACGCCTGCGCTTGTCGCTGCGCGTTCGTGTTGAAATCGGTGCCGTCCATGAACTTGCGGCCGGCCAGCACGCCCGCATCACAGGCCTGTTGCAGACGCACCTTCACATAATAGACGCGCGCGGTGTCGATCGCCGATCCGGCCATGCCGACCAGCGGGATGAGCGCGATCGCCATCATCGCCAGCGTGTTGCCGCGGCGGTCGCGGGCCAGCCGGCCGAGGATGCCCCCCGGCTGTCTTTCCGCAACCACGCCCGTCGATCCGTTCATTCCCGCCTGTCCCCAGTCGCGCCGGGGCGGACCCCGCGCATTTCACAGGCTTTCATGCACCATCGGGGTTGACGGATGTTTAAGAGGCGGGCTCACCGGGCCGATGCAAAATGACTCGGAACGTACGCTGGCCCTGGCCTATGCCCCCGATGACGGGCGCCGTGCCGCGCTGGCGGCGCTGCTGATGCTCGACGCCGCGCTGGGGGAGGTCGTCGCATCCACCACGCAGCCCGCGCTGGGCCAAATCCGTCTGGCATGGTGGCGTGAACAACTCGTCAAGCTCGATACCCACGCGCCGCCGGCGATGTCCGAGCTGGTGACGCTGGCCGACAGGGTGCTGCCACGCGGGGTACGCGGGACGGAACTGGCGGAGATGGTTGCCGGCTGGGACGTGCTGATCGAGGAGGAGGCGCTGGACGATGTCGCGCTCGGGCGGTTCGCGGCGGAACGGGGCGGGCGGCTGTTCACGCTCGCCGCGCGGGTGCTGGGCGGCGAGCCGATGCGGGCGGAGCGGCCGGGGCGCGGCTGGGCGCTGGCCGACCTGTCGCACCGCGTGGAGGATGCGACGGCGCGCGGGCGGGCCGAGGCGATGGCACGCGACGCGCTGGCCGGCCCGCTGACAGGCGTGGCGAAACCGCTGGGGCTGATGGCGCTGTCGGCGCGGATGGACCTGGCGGGGGTGCCGGCGGGCGGGCCGAAGCGGGCGGCGCGGCTGTTGTGGTTCGGGCTTGCCGGGCGCTGAGCCTTGCGGTGTAACGTTGCGGGCAGGTGACGGGGGACAGGGCGATGGGGCGATTCTTGGCAGGCGTAGGGGCGGCACTGGCGCTGGTCGCCGCCGGATTGTTCCTGTTCCGCAGCAACGCGGCGACCGAAACGCTGCCGCCGCCGCCCGCGGCCGTCGCCGCGGCGCCCGGGCAAGCTGGCGAAGCCGATCCGGGCGATCCGCCGGCGGCGACCGCGCGAACCCGCGAGCAGAAGCGGTTCGACCGTTATGACAAGGATCGCGACGGGCGCGTCACCCGCGACGAATATCTGGCGTCGCGACGCAAGGCCTATGCGAAGCTCGACACCAATGGCGACGGGCGGCTGAGCTTCGACGAATGGGCGGCCAAGACGACCACGAAGTTCGCGACCGCCGACAAGGGCCGCGACGGTGCGCTGGACGCGGCCGAGTTCGCGACGACCGCGGTCAGGCGCAAGCAGCCGAGGCGGGTCGAGTGTCCGCCCGCGACCACTTCGGCGGAGGAAATTTGACGTTCACGTCAACGTAAACTAGCGTTTGCGGTATGGTGGTTACCCTGACCGACAGCGCCGAGTCGAGCGAGACCGATCGTTTCTCGATCACCGACCTGTGCAACGACTTCGGCGTCACCGCGCGGGCGCTGCGCTTCTACGAGGACGAAGGCCTGATCGCGCCCGAACGCCGCGGGCTGGCGCGCATCTATTCGCAGCGCGACCGGGTGCGGCTGGCGTGGATCCTGCGCGGCAAGCGGGTGGGGTTCAGCCTCGCCGATATCCGCGAGATGATCGACCTGTACGACATCGGCGACGGTCGCGTCGTGCAGCGGCAGGTGACGGTGCAGAAATGCCGCGACCGCATCGCCTTCCTCGAAAACCAGCGCCGCGACATCGACGCGGCGATCGCCGAACTCGGCGACTTCGTATCCACGATCGAAGCGCTCCCCCATTCCACCGCCCCGACAGAGGGCGCGTCCCCGGAGAAGGATTGACCCGATGCCCAGCTATACCCCGCCCGTCCGCGACACCCGTTTCATCCTCGACCATGTCCTGAAGATCGGCGACCATGCCGCGCTGCCGGGCTTTGCCAATGCGACCCCCGACACGGTCGAGGCGGTGCTGGAAGAGGGTGGCCGCTTCGTGGCGGAGGTGCTGTTCCCGCTGAACGCGTCGGGCGACCAGCAGGGCTGCACCCGTCATGCCGATGGCAGCGTGACGACCCCCGACGGGTTCAAGGACGCGTACCGCCAGTTCGTCGAAGCGGGCTGGGGCACGCTGTCGGCGCCCGAGCAGTTCGGCGGGCAGGCGATGCCGCATGTCGTGGCGACCGCGTTCGAGGAATATCTGATCTCCGCCAACATGGCGTTTGCGATGTATCCGGGCCTTACCCACGGCGCGATCGCCGCGCTGCTGGTGAAGGGTTCGCCCGAGCAGCAGCAACGGTACGTCCCGAAGATGGTGTCGGGCGAATGGGGCGGCACCATGAACCTGACCGAGTCGCAATGCGGCACCGACCTCGGCCTCATCAAGACGCGCGCGGTGCCCAACGACGACGGGTCATGGGCGATCACGGGCACGAAGATATTCATCTCGTCGGGCGAGCATGACCTGACCGACAACATCATTCACCTCGTCCTCGCCAAGACGCCGGGCGCGCCGGAAAGCTCGAAGGGGATTTCGCTGTTCGTCGTGCCGAAGTTCCTGGTGAACGACGACGGATCGCTGGGCGACCGGAACCCGGTGACCTGCGGCTCGATCGAGCACAAGATGGGCATCCACGCCAATTCGACCTGCGTCCTGAACTATGACGGGGCGAAGGGCTGGCTGGTCGGCGACGAGATGAAGGGGCTGGCGGCGATGTTCATCATGATGAACGCGGCGCGGCTGGGCGTGGGGTTGCAGGGGCTGGGCGTGGCGGAAACCGCATATCAGAATGCGGTGATCTATGCCGGCGACCGGCGGCAGGGACGGGCGCTGACCGGACCGGCGGAACCGGAGGAAAAGGCCGATGCGCTGTTCGTCCATCCCGACGTCCGCCGGATGCTGATGGAGGGCAAGGCGCTGACCGAGGGCCTCCGTGCGCTGTGCCTGTGGGGTGCGTTGCAGGTCGACCTCGCGCATATGAGCACCGATGCGGCCGAGCGAGAGCTGGCCGACGACCTCGTCTCGCTGCTGACCCCGGTCATCAAGGGCTATGGCACCGACAAGGGTTATGACATCGCGACCAACGCGCAGCAGGTCTATGGCGGGCACGGCTACATCGCCGAATGGGGCATGGAGCAATATGTCCGCGATGCCCGGATCGCGATGATCTACGAAGGCACCAACGGCGTGCAGGCGATGGACCTCGTCGGGCGCAAGCTGGCGCAGAACGGCGGCCGCGCGGTCCAGCACTTCTTCCGCATCGTCGGCGAGGAGATCGCCACCGCCAAGGGTTCGGACGCGACGCGCGACTTCGCCGAACGGCTGGAGCGGGGCCTCAAGGACCTGCAGGCGGCGACGATGTGGTTCATGGGCAACGGCATGCAGAATCCCGACCATGTCGGCGCGGGCGCGCATTCGTACATGCACGTCATGGGCATCGTCGCGACGGGTCTGATGTGGCTGCGCATGCTGACCGCGGCGGAAGCGCTGGCGGCGTCGGGCAAGGGCGATCCGAAATTCGTCGAGGGCAAGCGGGTGACCGCACGCTTCTATGCCGAGCGGGTCCTTCCGGACACCGGGGCGCTCCGGCGCAAGATCGAGGGCGGGGCCGATGCGGTAATGGCGCTCGATCCGGCGCTGTTCGCGCGGGGCTGAGGGTTCGGCGTGGCATATCGCCAAATTGGGCGAGATGCCACACCGACTACCGCGTCACCCCAGCCTGCGCCGGGGTGACGCTATTGGTCGAATCCGCCCCTACTTCTCGCGCTTCTTGCGATGCGTTTCGAGGTCGAGCACAGCCGAGTCCGCGCCTTCGGGCATCAGGCCCAGGCGGCGGGCGACTTCCTGATAGGCCTCGACCTCGCCGCCGAGGTCGCGGCGGAATCGGTCCTTGTCGAGCTTTTCGTTGGTGGTCATGTCCCACAGGCGGCAACCGTCCGGGCTGATTTCGTCCGCAAGGATGATGCGGCTGAAGTCGTTGTCCCAGATGCGGCCGAATTCGAGTTTGAAGTCAACCAGCCGGATGTTGATCCCGGCGAACAGTCCCGACAGGAAGTCGTTCACCCGGATCGCCATGTCGGCCATCTCGTGTAATTCGTCCTGCGCCGCCCAGCCGAAGCACAGGATATGTTCGTCCGACACCATCGGATCGCCGAGTGCGTCGTCCTTGTAATAATATTCGATGATCGTGCGGGGCAGCTGCTGCCCTTCCTCGATCCCCAGCCGCTTGCTGATCGAACCGGCGGCGACGTTGCGTACCACGACCTCGATCGGCACGATCTCCACCTGCCGGATCAGCTGCTCGCGCATGTTGAGGCGGCGGATGAAGTGCGTCGGCACGCCGATATTGCCGAGCATGGTGAAGACATGCTCGGAAATCCGGTTGTTCAACACGCCCTTGCCGTTGATCGTACCCTTTTTCTGGGCGTTGAAGGCGGTAGCGTCGTCCTTGAAATACTGGATGAGCGTGCCAGGCTCCGGACCCTCGTACAGGATCTTTGCCTTGCCTTCGTAGATCTGGCGGCGGCGAGCCATGCGATTCCCTTCGAAAACGGCGTGGGGTCCCGACGCGTGGTCCGGCCCGTGCGGAAAGCCGCCGCATAGCGGATGGGGCGGCCCCACGCAATCAGGTGGCGGGGGCGACCTGTCCCGGCAGGAAGCGGCGGGCACGGCGCCATGCCCAAAGTCCCAGCAGCACCAGCAGCACCAGCAGCAACGGCGGCAGCGCGAGGCCGAACAGCGCCAACGCGGTGCCGATCGTCCAGCGCGCCGAGGCCAGCGACAGGTCAGCGGCGCGGGTGAAGGGGGATGCCGGATCGAAGCCGCGGATCGCCTCGCCCGAGCGATATTCGAACGTCACCGGCGTCGCGGCCAGCGCCGCGCGCTGTTCGGCGATCGCGGCCGCGGCGTCGCGTTCCGATCCCGTCGCGGACGCGCGCTGCCGTTCGAGTTCGGCGCGTGCCTCCCGCGTGGTGGCGTTGCTGCGCGCGTCGATCGCGGCGCGATCGGCGACCGCGGCGTCGCGCGCCTGCGCCAGCTGGTCGATCTTTGCCCCCGCATCCTCGCCGGTGATCTCGGAATCGAGCAGCATGCCCTCCGCCGCCTCGACCCCGCGAATGCCGTCGCGGCCGAAGGTGCGGGCGAGGTCGGGGGCGAGCGAGAAGCCGAGCAGCGCCGAGATGTCGTTATCCTCGCTGCGGGTATAGCGCATCGCCGTGATCCGGCAGCGCGCGATGCCCAGTCGTTCGCACGCCGCGGCATGGGCCTCCTGCACCGCCGCGATCCGTCCGGCGGGCAGGCGAAAGCCGTAGCGATAGGTGAAGGCGACGCCCGGGGCGGCGGTGACGTCGACGCCGGGGGCGGTCGGTTCCCCATGATCGCCGGGCGCCTTGCTGCATCCGGCAAGGAGCAGCACCGTCAGAACGAAAGCCCGGTTACGCATACGCCACCTCTGCCTTAATTGAGGCTGAAATGTGGCGCAAATGGGGCAGATCGTCAAGCGTGTGGCAGAGCGGGCGGTCGAGCAGCTGGAACGAGAGCCTTACGCACCAGTTCGACCGCCTTGGTCCAGGCGGGCGTGCCGGGCGAGATCAGTTCGACATGGCCGGTATTGCCGACCGCGTGCAGCGCCACCCGGTCGCCGGCGGCGCGGGCCGCGGCGGCATAGGCGGGGGCCATGCGTGCCGGTACGATCCGGTCCTCGCGTCCGTTCAGCAGGTCGGCGGGCACGCCGATCGGCAGCAGGCGGGGGACCGAGGTGTCGGCGAAGCGATCCGGGCCGTCGCCGACGAGCCGTGCGATCACGTCGGTGCCGCACCCATTGTCCGGGCTCGCCGCGACCGCCGCGAGGTCGGGCAGGCCACCCAGACTGACGACATGGGCGATCGGCAGGGGATCGGGCGTGACGAGCGGGCTGGCGGCGGGCAGGCGGGGCCGCGCCGCCAGCCACAGCGCGAGATGGCCGCCCGCCGAATGACCGACCGCGACGATCCGCGACAGGTCGAGGCGAAGGTCGTCGGCATGGACGCGCAACAGGTCGCTCGCGGCGGCGGCGTCGCGGAACGTGCCGGGATAGCCGCCGCCGTCGCGGTCGACCCCGCGATACTCGATGTTCCACACCGCGATCCCGGCGTCGCGCAGGTCGGCGCAGGCCCAGTCCATCAGCCGGCGGTCGGCGATCGAACTCTGCCAGCACCCGCCATGCACCATCAATACCGTCGGCCAGCGGTCCGCCGGCTGCCCTGACGGCAGCCACAGGTCGACGGTCTGCAACCGGTCCGGTCCGTAGGCGAAGCCGCGATCGGGTTCGGGGCGCGGCCGGCCGGTCAGGTCCGGCCATTGCATCGGGACCCGGGGCGAGGGGGTCTGGCGGGGTGGTGTCATGCCGCCATCCTTGCAACATTCCGGACGGACACGACAATCGGGTGTAATATCGTATAATCAATTTGTGCGCTTTCCGTGCGCGGGGTAAGGACGGAACGGGGATGGCAAGGCTACCGGTCGGTGGCCCCGAGGGGGTATGACGTGGGACGCATTCGTACGATCGAACGAGACAAGCTGCTGGACTCCGCCGAGGCGGTAACGATGGAGAAGGGACCTGCCGGACTGACCATCGCCGCGGTGGCCGAGCAGATGGGCATTACCAACGGCGGCGTGCAATACAGCTTTCGCAGCAAGGAATCGCTGATCGCGGCGATGTTCGAACGATGGCAGCAGGATTATGCCGCGCACATGATCGATCTGGGCGCAACGGCGGACGATGACGCTTCGCGGGTCCGGGCGCATATCGCCTATGCCGCCGACTATGACAACCGCTCGCGGCGTCGTGCCCCCAGCCTGCTGGTGTCGCTGCTCAATTCGCCGCAGCACATGCTCCAGATCCGCAGGTGGTATCGCAACCGGGTCGATGCGATCGACCTGTCGACGCCCGAGGGGCGCTGGCTGCGCCTCGCCTTTCTGGCGATGGAGGGAGCGTTCCTGATGCGGCTGTTCGGGCTGATCGAGATGGAGGATGCCGAATGGCAGTCGATCGTCGCCGACGTCCTCGAACTGTGCGACGGCAAGCTGCCGTGCGCGGCGGGACAGGGGTTGCAGGCGGCCTGATCCCGGTTCGTTCCAATTCGCCTCTCGCGGGGGGCGGCAACCCCTGCTATCGCATCGCCGATGGCAAGTGATCTGACCGACCCGATAACGCCGATCGGCGTGTTCGATGCACCGTTCGACAGCGCGTTGTCCGAACGATACCTCGTCTACGCGCTGTCGACGATCACCGCGCGGTCGTTGCCCGATGTGCGCGACGGGTTGAAGCCAGTACATCGTCGCCTGCTGTGGGCGATGCGGTTGCTCAAGCTCGACCCGGCGTCGGGGTACAAGAAATGCGCGCGCGTCGTCGGCGACGTGATCGGCAAATACCATCCGCATGGCGACCAGTCGGTCTATGACGCGATGGTCCGGTTGGCGCAGGACTTCGCGCTGCGCTATCCGCTGGTCGACGGGCAGGGCAATTTCGGCAACATCGACGGCGATAACGCCGCGGCGTACCGCTATACCGAGGCGCGGCTGACGCAGGTCGCGATCGACCTGATGGCCGGCCTCGACGAGGATGCGACCGATTTCCGCCCGACCTATAATGGCGAGGAGCAGGAGCCCGAGCTGTTCCCCGGCATGTTCCCGAACCTGCTGGCCAACGGCGCCAGCGGGATCGCGGTCGGCATGGCGACCAGCGTGCCGCCGCACAACGCCGCCGAACTGTTCGATGCCGCGATCGTGCTGGTCGATCAGCCCGAGGCGGACGACGCGGCGGTGCTGGCGCATGTCCGCGGCCCCGATTTCCCGACGGGGGGCATCGTCGTCGATCCCCCCGCCGCGATCCGGGAAGCCTATGCCACCGGCCGCGGCGGGTTTCGCGTGCGCGCGCGGCACGAGATCGAGCGCGAGAAGGGCGGCGGCTGGCAGATCGTCGTGACGCAAATCCCGTACGGGGTGCAGAAGGGCAAGCTGATCGAACAGATCGCCGCCCTCATCAACGACAGGAAGCTGCCGATCCTGACCGACGTCCGCGACGAATCGGATGCCGAGATCCGCATCGTCCTCGAACCGCGCAGCCGTACCGTGGACGCGGGCGTGCTGATGGACGGACTATTCCGGCTGACCGATCTGGAAACGCGGGTGCCGCTGAACCTCAACGTGCTCGACAAGGATCGCACGCCGCGGGTCATGTCGCTGCGCGAGGCGCTGAAGGCGTGGGTCGACCATCAGTTCGTCGTGCTGCGCCGGCGCAGCGAGCATCGGCTGGCGAAGATCGCCGACCGGATCGAACTGCTCGACGGCTATCTGGCTGCCTATCTCAATCTCGACCGGGTGATCGCGATCATCCGCACCGAGGACGAGCCGAAGCCGGTGTTGATCGCCGAATTCGACCTGACCGACCGGCAGGCGGAGGCGATCCTGAACATGCGGCTGCGCAGTTTGCGCAAGCTGGAGGAAATGGAAATCCGCGGCGAGCGGTCGAAGCTGGAGAAGGAGCAGGCCGACCTGACGCTGCTGCTGTCGAGCGAGGCACGGCAGCGGACGCGGATGAAGCGCGACCTGACGAAGATGCGCGACCGCTATGGCAGCGAAACGACGCTCGGCCGGCGGCGCACCACGATCGAGGAAGCCGCCCCCGCGCGCGAGATTCCGGCGGAGGCGATGATCGAGCGCGAGCCGCTGACCGTCATCCTGTCGCAGCGCGGCTGGGTGCGGGCGCTGCGCGGGCATGTCGACCTCGCCTCTGCCGACACCGCACGGTTCAAGGAAGGCGACGGCCCCGCCTTCGCCTTTCACGGGCACACCACCGACAAGCTGTTGCTGACGACCGATGGCGGGCGATTCTATACGCTGGGCGCGGACAAGCTGCCCGGCGGGCGCGGCTTCGGCGAGCCGGTGCGGGCGATGATCGACCTCGACGGCGATGCGCGGATCGTCGGCCTGTGGCGCGCGGCGTCGTCGGACCGGCTGCTGCTGGCGGCTACCGACGGACGGGGTTTTGCGGTGCGCGTGGCGGATGTGCTGGCGGAGACGCGCAAGGGCAAGCAGGTGATGTCGCCGCGTCCAGGCGCGAAGCTGAAAGTCGTGCGGCCGATCGGCGCGCAGGACGATTACGTCGCGTCGATCGGCGACAACCGGAAACTGGTGCTGTTTCCCTTGAGCGAACTGGCCGAGATGGCACGCGGGCAGGGCGTGCAGTTGCAGCGGTTCCGCGACGGCGGCCTGTCCGACGCGCGTACGCTGCGCTTCGCCGACGGGCTGCACTGGACGATGGGCGGCGAGACGGGGCGGATGCGCACCGAAAGCGACCTGTCGCCATGGCGCGCGGCGCGCGGGGCGGCCGGACGGATGCCGCCCAACGGATTTCCGCGCGACAATCGCTTCTGATAACGATCGCAATCATAGCGTATTCGATTTCAGAAGCTTTTAACTTCCATGCGCCATACCGCGGTCAATGGCTTTCGGTCGGCAGATCCTTTCGGCGTTCAGGTCGCAACCGCTTTCCGGTGAGATTCCGGCTGGCACGTGCGCGCCCGCCGATGTCGTGCCGCTGGCTGTCGACCCGCGCGAACCGATCCTCGATCTGTTACCCGTGCCGACGGCGGTCATCGCGCTGGCCGACGATGACCTGGTGCGGTTCGAGCTGGTGAACGCCGCCTTCCGTGCCGCCGGGTTTTCGACGGCGCAGGGGCGCGCCGCGCTGCTCGACGAACTGGCGGAGCGGATCGGCGCGTTCCTGCAATCGTCCGACCTGCGGCGGCGCATGGCGTTGCGAATCGGCGATGCGGTGGACAGCCGGCATTACGACGTGACGCTGGCGCGGCGCCCCGAATCGGTCGGGGTCCGACGGTGCATCATGTCGCTGGTCGACCAGACGCCCGAACAACGCACCGAAACCAGCCTGCGGCGCGAGATGAGCACCGACTCGCTCACCGGCCTGCCCAACCGCACCGGCTTCGCCGACATGGTCGAGGACATGATCGTGGCGGTGGACCGCGCGCGATATGCGGTGCTGGTCGTCAACCTCGACCGGTTCAGCCGCGTCAATGCGTGCATGGGATCGCTATCGGGCGACGAACTGCTGATATCGGTCGCGCGGCGGTTGAAGGGTGTGCTGCGCGGCTGCGACGTGCTGGCCCGCACCGGTGGCGACGAGTTCGCCGTTCTGCTGGGGCTGCGCGAGGGAACCGGGGACGCGCTGCTGGTCGCCGGGCGGCTGCAACAGGCACTTGTCCAGCCGTTCCAGCTGTCGGACTTCAGCATCCGCGTCGAATGTTCGATCGGCATCGCGCTCGGCGAAGATGCGGACGACGAGGCGGAGGACATGATCCGCCACGCGCAGTTCGCGGTGAAACGGTCGAAGCGCACCGGGCTGACCGAGGTCTATCGCCCGCATCTGTTCGATATCGTGCGTAGCCAGTTCTCGATCGAGACCCGGTTGCGCCATGCGCTGGAGGAGGGGCAACTGCGCCTCGCCTTCCAGCCGATCTGCGACCTGTCGAACGGGCGGATCAGCAGTTTCGAGGCGCTGGCACGCTGGCGGACGCCGGAAGGCGAGGAGATTACGCCGACCGCGTTCATTCCCGTGGCCGAGGAATCGGGGCTGATCGTGCCGCTGGGGCGCTGGGCGATGGACGAGGCGGCGCGGACGCTGGCCGAATGGGACCGCCGCCTGGGCGGGCACGGCGACGCGCGGATGGCGGTGAACCTGTCGGCGGTCCAGTTGCAGCGCGACAATGTCGAGGCGATGGTCGCCGACGTGCTGGCGCGACACGGTCTCACCGGCGACCGCTTCACGCTCGAACTGACCGAGAGCGCGTTCATCGTCGATCCCGACCGGACGCTGCACACCATGCTGGCGCTCAAGGAGCTGGGCGCCAGCATCGCGATGGACGATTTCGGCACGGGCTATTCGAACCTCGCCTATCTGCAGAAGCTGCCGATCGACAAGCTGAAGATCGACCGCAGCTTCATCACGGGGATGCTGGCCGACCGCGACAAGGTGGCGATCGTCCGCGCGATCCTGAGCCTTGCGCAGGCGCTGGGAATGCGCACCACGGCGGAGGGGATCGAGACGCAGGAGCTGGAGCATACGCTGGTGGCGCTCGGCTGTGCGTTCGGACAGGGCTATTTCTATTCGCGGCCGGTCGATGCCGACGCGGCGTATCAGCTGCTGCTCGACCGCAACGCCTGAGCCACGACCGCATCGGCGATCGCGGCGGTGCGCGTCGCGTCGGGAAAGCCTTCCGCGATCCACCGGTCCTCGACCTGCCGCAGCGCGCGCGCCACATCGGGACCGCGCGCGAGGCCGCGTTCGACCAGCGCGCCGCCCGACAGCGGCAGGACGGGGCGCTGCCACCCACCGACCCCGGCCGC
Source organism: Bacillus sp. 2B10 (assembly GCA_003946805.1). Classification (GTDB taxonomy): domain Bacteria; phylum Pseudomonadota; class Alphaproteobacteria; order Sphingomonadales; family Sphingomonadaceae; genus Sphingomonas. Next base: position 40,747 of record RPSH01000029.1, read on the forward strand.
CGCGTCCGCATCGCCGGCCAGCAGCAGCCGATCGACCGCACCCTCGATGCCCAGTCGATAGCCGAGCTCGAACGGGGTGCCCGCATCGTGGCCCAGCGCGGTGGCAATCCGCTTGCGCTGGGCGTTCGACAGTTTCAGGCGCGCGGTCACGCCCTCGGCATTGCCCGCATCGAGCAGCGCGGCCAGCCGGCGGACCGGATCGGGGGCGATGCCCGCCGCCGCCTCCGCCGCGACCAGCGTCGCCAGCCGATCGATCCCCGCTAGGTCGATCTCGGGCAGGACCGGTCGCCAGATCGTATGGCTGGTCATCAGCCGCAGCACCGCCACCGCACCCTGCGCCAGCAGCAGCTTCAGCAGTTCATCGGCGATCCGTTCGCGCGACAGGGCCATCAGGTCGTTGGCGCGGGCGATACACGCCGACAACCCTTCGGGATCGGGCGTGTCGCCGAAGCGGGCGAGGAAGCGGAAGAAGCGCAGGATGCGCAGGTGATCCTCGGCGATCCGGCGCAGCGGGTCGCCGATGAAGCGCACCCGCCCGGCCCGCAGGTCGGCGACGCCGCCGAAATAGTCGTGCAGCCGGTAACCGCCCATATCGGCATAGAGCGCGTTCATCGTGAAGTCGCGGCGCGCGGCATCGGCCTGCCAGTCGTCGGTGAACGCCACCTCGGCATGGCGGCCGTCGGTGGTGACGTCGTGACGCAGCGTCGTCACCTCGACGACCGTGCCGTCGGCGACGGCGGTGATCGTGCCGTGCGCGATGCCGGTCGGCACCGCCCTGATCCCCGCCGCCTGCAACCGGCGGACGACCTCCTGCGGCGGGTGGACCGTCGCGACGTCGATGTCGGAAACCGGCAACCCCAGCAGCGTGTCGCGCACCGCCCCGCCGACATAGCGCGCCGCCCCCCCATCCGCGCCCAGCGCGATGGCGAGCCGGTCGAGCCCCGGGCGTGTCATCCAGTCGGCGGGGGGCAGGGTAGCGGGTTCGGTCACGGCCATCTCAATCGTTGCGCCAGGTTGACGATCATCGCCGCGGTCGCACCCCAGATGCGCCGTTCGCCGAAAACCAGTTCGTAATAATGCCGTTCGCGCCCCTCGAACCACCGGCTGCCCAGCCCGTGGTTGGCGGCGTCGAGCAGGAAGGCGAGCGGCACTTCGAAGATCGCATCGACCTCCAGCGGGGCCGGCGCCAGCGGCAGGTCGGGCGGCACGACGGCCAGCACCGGCGTCACCTCGAACCCGGTGACGGTATGATAGCGATCGAGCGTCGCGACGATCTCCGCGCTGTCGGCGGGCAGCGCGATCTCCTCCGCCGCCTCGCGCAGCGCCGCACCGACCGCGCCGTCATCGGTCGGATCGATGCTGCCGCCGGGAAACGCCACCTGTCCGGCATGGGTGCGCAGCGCGCCGGTCCGCTGGGTCAGCAGCACACCCGGATCGGTCCGGTCGGTCACCGCGATCAGCACCGCCGCCGGTCGCCAGCCATGCTCCGGCATCGGCACCTCGCCGTTCAGGTCGCCGATCAGCAGCGGCCCCGCCGGCGCGCCCAGCCGCTCGCGCAGCCGTTGGCCAAGCATCATGCCGCGGCGAAGGGGAAGAACGCGCCGTCGCTCCAGAGCCCTTGCGCCCCGTCGGGGCCGGCGACCAGCCGGTCGACGAGTTCGTAGAAGACGGCGCGGGCGATCAGCGCGTCCATGCCGCCACGCGCACGCAGGTACGGGCGGGGAGCATCGGGCGTGCCCTCGATCCGGATCGGATGCTCGGCATCGGCGACGATCACTTCGTCGGTGTTCAGCCGGAACGCGATCCGGCTCTGCTCGCCCTCGCCCGACAGCTTCGCCTCGACCGCGACGAACGGCGCGTCGTCGACGACGATCGACAGCTTCTCGACCGGGGTCACTAGCACGTGCGATCCGTCGGGCTCGCGCCGCAGGATCGTCGAGAACAGCCGCACCATTTCCGCGCGCGTGATCGGGCTGCCCTGATGGAACCAGCTGCCATCGGCGGCGATCCGCATCTCGCTGTCGCCGCAATGCGTCGGGTTCCAGCGCTCGACCGGCGGCAGTTTCGCCTCGGCGGCGAGGCGGGCGACCTCGGCAAGCGACATCGACGCGAAATCATTGGGGGGCTGCATGGACATGGGATGCCGTTAGCTCGGCCGCGCCGCCCCCGACAAGGGGTCACGCGGTCAGGGCGACACGCGGCGCGAGAATGCCCGATACGATCGGCACGCCGCCGCGGGCGAGGACGCGATGCGCATCATAGGGGCCGGGCATCCGCCAGCCGCCGGTCCGATCGGCGGTGAAGCCGAAGCGGGTATAATAATCGGGGTCGCCCACCAGCATCAGCAGGGCGTCGTCCCCCGCCGCCGCGATCGATTCCGCCATCAGCGCGCGGCCGATGCCCGAACCCTGCCGGTCGGGCGCGACCGCCACCGGGCCGACCATCACCAGCGGCAGTGCCACCCCGTCGTCGCCATCGAGCTGCACCGGCCAGCACTGGATCGCGCCGACCAGCCGTCCGTCATCGACCATCGCGAAGCTCAGCGCGGTGATCGGACTCAGCCCGGCGCGCACCCGATACGCCGTACGCCGATGGCGATCCGTGCCGAACGCCGCGTCGAGCAGCGCTTCGACCTCGTGCGGGGCGATCCGGGAAAGCGGCGACAGGTCGGGCAAGGCTGGTCCATTCGGTATGCGGTTCCCGCGCCTGTACCGCGCGGCGGGGCGGGTACAAGCACGAAGATGCGGGCAGCTTACGTGTCCGCCGCCTTCTGCTATCGCGCGTCCATTCCCTTATTGTGACAGGTGCCGTTTGCGCGATTCGCTCCAGCTCGAAGTTCATGATGTCGAGGTGCATGTCCTGACGGGCATCTATTCCGAGGAAACCCATCTGCCGCAGCCGTTGCGGATCTCGATGACGGTCGACCTCGACTGCCCCGAACGCTTCACCCCCGACACGCCGCTGTCGGCGTCGAAAAGCTATATGGACCTGAAGGAAGCGGCGACGACCTCGCTGCCGCAGGGCGTGCACTTCACGCTGATCGAGGGCGTGGCCGATCATATCGCCGACACGCTGTTCCTCTCCGACCCGCGGGTGCAGCGGGTGCAGATCCGCATCGTGAAGCTCGCCATTGCCGAGGCCGGCGAATCGATCGGCGTCACTATGGTCCGGCATCGGCGGTGAGCCGCCCGCTGGCATTGGTCACCGGCAGCTTCCGCCGGCTGGGCGGCGTGATCGCGGTGCGGCTGGCGCAGGCGGGGCATGACGTGGCGTTGCACGCGACGGCGGACGGCGATCCCGATGCGACCGTCGTGGCGGGGATCGCGGCGGCGGGCGCCTGGTGCGAACGCTTCGCCGCCGACCTGAGCGACGGCGCGGCGACGGCCGGGCTGATCCCGGCGGTGGCGGCCCGTTTCGGCCGGAGGGTCGACCTGCTGGTGAACAACGCATCGTGCTTTCGTGCCGACGACGACGCGCTGCCGTCGCCCGAATCGCTGGTCGCGCATTTCGCGGTGAACGCCGCAGCGCCGTTCGTGCTGGCGACGGCGCTGGCCGGACAGGGCGGGCGGGCGGTGGTCAACATCCTCGACCAGCGGATCGCGCACCCACACCGCGACCAGCTGGCCTACACCCTGTCGAAACAGGCGCTGGCCGAAGCGACGCGGACGCTGGCGCTGGCATTGGCCCCCGCGGTGCGGGTCAATGGCGTCGCTCCCGGACTGACGCTCGCGACGGGCGACTATACGGCGGGGCAGCTCGACCGGCTGGCAGCGATGATGCCGCTCGAACGGCTGCCCACGGCGGGGCAGGTCGCCGATGCGGTGCTGTTCCTTGCCGGGGCGGGGGCGTCGACGGGGCAGCTGTTGTTCGTCGACGGCGGCGCCGGGCTGGTGCGATACGAGCGCGATTTCGTGCATCTGGCGCGATAGGCCGCCGCTCTACCGTGCGCCGCGCGACCGAGGGTAGATCGACAGTCAGTCGGTCAGTCGGTCCGGCCGGGCGATGGGCGTTTCCGGTTGAACGATCCCCCTTCCGTCACCCCTGGAGTTTGATTCATTCGCATGGAATCGTCACCCCAGCGAAGGCTGGGGTCTCCCTCGGCGCCTGCTGCGCGCTACCGCCCGGCGATCCCGGCCTTCGCCGGAATGACGCCTGTTTCAATATGAGCGGATCAAACGCTGGGGCTGATCGACATTTGGCGATGACCAAAGGATTTCGTCCTTCCCGCGCAGGCGGGAATCCATAGACGCTGACGTTTCGGCTGGATTCGCGACGCTGGCGGATGATGGACTCCCGCCTGCGCGGGAGTGACGAAAGGGGATGGAACGGTATTCCTGCGTCCGGCGAACTGAATGTCGATCGGCTCCAGGTCGAGCCCGGGTGACGATCCGCCCGTGAATGGCGAGCGGCTCCGGAATGACGAAGCAGGTGTCCGGTCGAGTCCGCGACGCCGAATGTCCCCCGGTCAGGTCGCGGCGTCCGCCCGCGCGGCGTATCTATCCCGCGCGCCCGTCCTCGCACCGCCCGAGCGATTCGCGCACGAACGCATAATCCTCGCGCGCGATCGCCGCGTTGGCGTCTTCCTGCGACGCCAGGCTCGCTTCGGGCAGCGTCTCGGGCAGCCCGCACGCGAGGCGATACCATGCCAGCGTGTCCGGCTTCGGCGCGCCGCCGGCTTCGTCGATGATGTCGCCCAGCGACAGCGCCCAGCGCCGTTCCTCGCCCGGTCGGCGCAGGACCAGCAGCGACACCGGATTGCCGGTCGCGGTCTTGAGGAAGATCTGCGTCTCGCCTTCGCCCGGTAGCGTACCGGGAACGTGGAAGGCGTTGCCGACGCCGGCGATCGCGGGAGGCGCATCGGGGGCGATCACCTCGCGCACGACATCGCGCACGCGCTGGTCGAGCGCCGGGCTCCACATGAATTGTGCGTCGGGCGTCACCAACTGTACCTGATCGGGACGCCCGGCAACGGCGCGGGCGAAGGCGATGGCCCGCTGCCGCTTAAGGTTCGGCGCACGCCCGCGCGGGTCGAACGGCATGTCGACGAGGTAGCCGATCCGCGCGGGCAGGGGGCCGCCCGCCCGAATCAGCGCACCGACATCGGCGGTGACATAGAAGCGGACATGCCCCGCCGCGAGCCCCGGTGCCTCGGCCGGCGCGATCCGTGCGACCGAGCGAATCGTTACATCCAGCACGATATCGCTCTCCAGCGCGAGCCGGGCGATCGTGGCGTACGGAACGACCGAATCATCGGTAGCGGTAACAGGTGCCGGGGCGTTCTGCCGGGCCAGAACCGGCGCGCACGCCATCAAACCGAGGGTCAGGACAAATGCGGCGGTGGGATTGCGCTTCATGCAACTGCTCTTAACCGGCGGAAAACCGTGGTTACAGACTTATTTCGGTAATGCCGCGATTGTACGAATGTTTCGTCCGACAAAGCGTTTGCGTCGTTTAAAAGGCCGCGATAGACAATCGCGTCCGGAATGCCGCGTTAGCCCCGGACACGACGGTCGTTGCGTGCCGGTTTCCGCCGGACGGACCGACCCAATGTACCGGGCTAGAGGAGTTTGGTTGCTGAATGGCTTACGCTGACCAAAAAGCAGGTAGTGGCCGGATCGTCGCGCTGATCATCGTGGGGATTCTCCACGTCGTGATCGGTTATGCGTTCATTTCCGGCCTTGCCTACAAATATGTGAAGAAGGTGACTGAGGATACCGAGACGTTCGACGTCGAGGAGCCGCCACCCCCGCCGGAGGAAATCCCTCCTCCCC
>RPSH01000030.1 GCA_003946805.1 Bacillus sp. 2B10
ATCGATCAGCGCGTGGAACTGCTCTTCGGACCCCAGCGCCCGCCCGCCCGAGACGATGATCTTCGCACTGGTCAGCTCGGGGCGTTCCGATGCCGCGATCTCGGCACCGACGAAGCGCGACACGCCCTTGTCCCCGGTCGATGCGACCGGCTCGACCGTCGCCGCGCCACCGGTCGGCGCCGCCTTGTCGAACGCGGTGCCGCGGACCGTCAGCACCAGCTTCGGGTCGCTGGTCTTCACCGTGGCGATGGCGTTGCCGGCATAGATCGGCCGGGTGAAGCTGTCCGGCCCCTCGACCGACAGGATCTCCGAAATCTGCATCACGTCGAGCAGCGCGGCGACGCGCGGCGCGATGTTCTTGCCGGTCGTGGTCGCGGCGGCGAGGAACGCATCGCGCGTCCCCATCAGCTCGACCACCAGCGGCGCGACATTCTCAGGGAGATTGTGCGCGAACGCGGCATCGTCGGCGACCAGCACCTTCGTCACCCCGACGATCTGCGCCGCAGCCTGCGCGACGCCGTCGACGCCCTGTCCCGCGACCAAAGCCTCGACCTCGCCCAGCTTCGCCGCGGCGGTGACCGCGGCATAGGTCGCGTCCCTGACCGCCTGCCCGTCATGCTCGACCCAAACCAGCGTCTTCATGCGACCACTCCCAGCGTCTTGAGCTTGCCGACCAGTTCGTCGACATCGGCAACCTTCACCCCTGCCTGACGCCTGACCGGTTCCTCGACCTTCACCGTCGTCAGCCGCGGCGTCACGTCGACGCCGTAGTCGGCGGCGGTCCTGGCCGCCAGCGGCTTGGACTTGGCCTTCATGATGTTGGGCAGCGAGGCATAGCGCGGCTCGTTGAGGCGCAGGTCGGTGGTGACGATCGCGGGCAGGGTGAGTGCCACCGTCTCCAGCCCGCCATCGACCTCGCGCGTGACATTGACCGTGTCACCGGCGACCTCGACCTTGCTGGCGAAAGTGCCCTGCGCATAGCCGGTCAGCGCCGCGAGCATCTGTCCGGTCTGGTTGTTGTCGTCGTCGATCGCCTGCTTGCCGAGGATCACCAGCCCGGGCTGCTCCTCGTCGATCACCGCCTTCAGCAGCCTGGCGACGCCCAGCGGTTCGACCTTCGTCTCGCTGGTGATGAGGATGCCGCGGTCGGCACCCATCGCCAGCGCGGTGCGCAGCGTGTCCTGCGCCTTCTGCTCACCGATCGAGACCACCACGATCTCGCTCGCCACGCCCTTTTCCTTCAACCGGATCGCTTCCTCGACCGCGATCTCGTCGAACGGGTTCATGCTCATCTTCACATTCGCAAGATCCACACCCGAACCGTCCGCCTTCACACGCGGCTTCACATTGTAATCAAGCACACGCTTGACCGGCACCACCACCTTCATGGGCACTCCCTCTCAAAACGTCTTGCGCGGTGGCATCGCGGGTTTCCGTGGCGGGTCTGCGCTGGGTTCGCAAGTCCGGTATGGAAATGGCGGGATGCCGTGGCAACGGATGGCGACCCTAACGCGGATCGCCTTCCCACCCCAACGAAAAAGGGCCCGGACGTTTCCGTCCGGACCCTTGTCTTCGTCGCAGGCGAAGGGCGATCAGGCCGCCTTCTGCACTTCCGCGACGATCTTCCTGGCGGCATCGCCCAGATCGTTGGCGGGGACGATCGCGAGGCCTGAATTGGCGAGGATGTCCTTGCCGGCCTGCACGTTCGTGCCTTCGAGGCGGACGACCAGCGGCACCGACAGGTTCACTTCCTTCGCGGCGGCGACGATGCCCTCCGCGATGATGTCGCACTTCATGATGCCGCCGAAGATGTTGACGAGGATGCCCTTCACCGCCGGATCGGCGAGGATGATCTTGAACGCCGCCGTCACCTTTTCCTTGTTGGCGCCGCCGCCCACGTCGAGGAAGTTGGCCGGGAACATGCCGTTCAGCTTGATGATGTCCATCGTCGCCATGGCAAGGCCGGCGCCGTTGACCATGCAGCCGATGTCGCCGTCGAGCTTGATGTACGCGAGGTCGTACTTCGACGCCTCCAGTTCCATCGCGTCCTCTTCGGTCGTGTCGCGCAGTTCCATCAGGTCCTTGTGACGGAACATGGCGTTGCCGTCGAAGCCGACCTTGGCGTCGAGCACGACCAGCTTGTTGTCCTCGGTGACGGCCAGCGGGTTGATCTCGATCTGCTCGGCATCGGTGCCGAGGAACGCGTCGTACAGCTTCGATGCGACGCTGGCGGCCTGCTTCGCGAGGTCGCCGGTCAGTTCGAGCGCGGCGGCGACGGCGCGGCCGTGATGGCCCTGGAAGCCGGTGGCCGGATCGATGTCGATCGAGTGGATCTTTTCGGGCGTGTCGTGCGCCACGGTCTCGATATCCATGCCGCCTTCGGTCGAGGCGACCATCGAGACGCGGCCGGTCGCGCGGTTGACGAGCAGCGCGAGGTAGAATTCCTTCGCGATGTCGACGCCGTCGGTCACGTACAGGCGGTTGACCTGCTTGCCCGCGTCACCGGTCTGGATCGTGACCAGCGTGTTGCCGAGCATGTCGGTCGCCGCCGCGCGAACCTCGTCGGCGGTCTTCGCCAGGCGGACGCCGCCCTTGGCGTCGGGGCCCAATTCCTTGAACTTGCCCTTGCCGCGGCCGCCGGCATGGATCTGCGCCTTCACGACATAGAGCGGCCCGGGCAGCTTAGAGGAGGCTTCGACCGCTTCGTCGACGGTCATCGCCGAGAAGCCGGCGGGGACGGGCACGCCGAACTTCGCGAGCAGTTCCTTGGCCTGATATTCGTGAATGTTCATGGGATTCGCCTTCCGCCTCTCGGGTGGTGTCACCGAAGTTTGCTAAGTTGCCGCGCGTAAAGCACATGCGGACCGGCGAATCCAGCCCGAAAGCGTTCTAATGCAATTGCGTCGCAAATGCGTTATTCGAGAAGCCGTCGCATTACCCGCGCCGCTTCGCTATATCGCCGCCATGCACTGGGCAATCGGACTCATGATCTTCGTCGCGACCGTGATCTTCATGGAAGGCTTCGCCTATGTCGCGCATCGCTGGCTGATGCACGGGCCGGGCTGGTTCCTGCATGCCAGCCATCATGCCCCGCGCCACGGCAACTGGGAATGGAACGACCTGTACGCCGCGATCTTCGCGGTGCCGTCGATCGTCCTGCTGATGGGCGGGGTGCAATGGGGCTGGTGGCCGGGTACGATCTGGATCGGCGCGGGCATCGCGGCCTATGGCGCGATCTATTTCGGATTCCACGACATCATCGTCCACCGCCGCCTGCACCACCGCTACCTGCCGAAATCCAGCTATATGAAGCGCATCATCTCCGCCCACCGGCTGCACCATGCGGTCGAGAGCAAGCACGGCACGGTCAGCTTCGGTTTCCTGTGGGCACCGAAGCCCGAGGACCTGAAGGCCGAACTGAAGCGGCGCGGCAATGCCGGGGTCCGTGCGCCGACCGCGCGGACGCACGACCCGGTCGAGCATCCGTGACGCCGGAAGGCTGGCAGGCGCGGCTGTTGTCGTGGGCGCTCGCGATCTTCGCCACGCTGGCGATGGTCGGCGCGGTGGCGACGATGTCGACCGACGGAGGATCGCCGCGTCCGGCGGTGGAAGTTGGCGCAGGCGAGGACCGGCGGGGCGATCCGCGTTCCAGCGAGGCACCGCCGCCACCACCCGCCCCGTTCACCACCGGCGCGCCGCGGGCCGAAACACCGGACAGCATCGCGATGGCCCGGCAGGCCGAAGCGACGCGGACCGTGTCGCGCTGGCTGGAGGTGCTGACCTATGCCGTGCTGGCGCTGGTCGCGGTGCTGGCGGTCGGCGTGCTGGCGCTGTTCCGCATCGCGCAGGCGCTGAACGACCGGAACGCCTGACCGGGTGATCGACGATCCGTTCTTCTATGCGCTGGCGGTGCCGGCGGTGGTGATGCTGGGCCTCGCCAAGGGCGGCTTTTCGGGCATGGGCGCGCTGTCGCTGCCGATGTTGGCGATGGCGATCGATCCGGTGCGCGCCGTCGCGATCCTGTTGCCGATCCTGATCGTGCAGGACGTCGTCGGCATCTGGGCATTCCGGCGGACGATCGACTGGCGGGTGATCGGATGGATGCTGCCGGGCGCAGGGATCGGCATCCTGCTCGGCTATGGCTTTGCGAGCGCGGTGCAACCTTCGGCGGTGCTGGCGGTGATCGGGGGAATTTCGGTCGCGTTCGGACTGTGGCGGCTGTGGACCGAACGCAACGGGATGCCGGTCGCGCGGCGGTCGCCGGGCTGGGTCGGCACGATGTTCGGCGTGGCATCGGGGTTCACCAGCCAGATCGCCCATGCCGGGCAACCGCCGTTCCAGTTGTGGGTACTGCCGCGCCAGCTTCCCCGCGACGTGCTGGTGGGGACGACCGCGTTGTTCTTCGGCGCGGTCAACTGGTTGAAGGTGCCGGCCTATCTGGCGCTGGGGCAGTTCACGAAGGCGAACCTGGCGACGTCGGCGGTGCTGTTGCCGATGGCGATCGCGGCGACCGTTGCCGGGGTGTGGCTGGTACGGCGGGTGTCGGCGAAGCGGTTCTATACGGCGATCTATGTGTTGATGATTGCGGTGGGAGTGAAGCTGGTGTGGGACGGGGTGACGTGAGGGTCGTCGCCACGCACCGTCCCCGCTCGCCCGGGAAGGAATGGCTGCTTCAACAGGGAACCCCGGGGGAGGGGGTCACGTTCTCCGGAAATACTGGAGGCGAGACGTCGATGCAGACTGGGCCTGGACCATATCGCCGCGTGGGCGATGAAGAATTGCGATCAATCTTTTACCTGACCCCGCAATCCGGCAAGTCGGCTTGGTTCGTGCCAAGCTGGCTATCGTCCACCCGGCCGCCCCCCGGTGCCGGTAGCCCGATCGTGACCGGGCTGCTGCGCACGATGCTGTACGTCCATGCGCTACCGTCCTGTGAACAGCAACTGCGACGGGAGATTCCACGCCGCCTCAAGGATCGCAACGATGTCGCGATCCGCGCCAAGCTATTGTCGTTGACGACGCAAATCAGAGAGAGGCCTTGGGCATTCCCGGCGTGCCTTCCCGAAAAGCTGTGTCGACAATTTCATACGGAACTGAAGAAAATTGTTGATGCGTCCGAAGTCGCAGCTGATTTCATGTCAGATCCGTTTTCGTCGAGCGGGGCAAGCGGAGCATCGACAGCCATTGCCAACCGCGCAGGGAATTTATCGACGGGATCTGTTGCCAAGGGTTTTTCCATGGGGATGTTTGCGATCGGCCTGACAAATTTTTTTGGAGGAAAATCGAAAGATTATTACGAATTCTACACGAAGAGGATTTCCGATGAACTCGCCCTCCGTGGTATCCCGCCTAGCAGCCTTTGAGATTCCGGCGACATTGGCGGTCGGAATAGCCGGATGGTTGCTGTCGCGTCTTCTCCGCAACGAATTTGCTGCGCCACCGGGCCAAACATGGCTTTGGGTTTGTTCCGCGACCGCGCTGGCCGTGGCGTACTACATCGCAGGCAAACGCGGACTGTCTCCTTTGTCGTGGATGTCGCATTTCACGATCACCTACCTACTTCTGCAAATCATCGTACAGACTGGTTTTGCCTATGGTATCATCGCTTTCTGAGCGGTGAAGATCGCGATGCGACCGGGTGCGGCCGGCGATGCGCGCGTCGCGACGTCGGCATGGGACCGGACGAAGCCGTTCCCCGGCAACGCGACCGGCCGCCTGCCGCTGGACGCGGGACCGCCGGCGATTCCGGCGGGTGGCGAGGCGGAGGTACAGAACGAGTCCGCGCGGGGTTGCGATGCGCCGCTCACCATCGGCGACATCGTGACGCTGGCGCTACCGATGCCGGACGGAGTGCATCCGGTCCGTTTCCACGCCGGCGGCGATCAGCGCGTTCGGCTCGGGAGCGTTTGCCCGCTGCCGAAACGGCACCTCCGCGTCAGTCGAACAGGCTCGACACCGATGCTTCCTCGGCGATGCGGCGGATCGCTTCGGCGAGGAGGGGGGCGATGGTCAGGTGGCGGATCTTGGTGCCGCCGGCGATCACGTCGTGGTTGCCCAGCGAATCGGTGATGACCAGTTCCTCGAGCGACGACGCCTCGACCCGCGCCACCGCCCCGCCCGACAGGACGCCGTGGGTGCAATAGGCGACGACGCCGATCGCGCCGGCCTGCTTCAGCGCGGCGGCGGCGTTGCACAGCGTGCCGGCCGAATCGACGATGTCGTCGATCAGGACGCAGAAGCGGCCCTCGACGTCGCCGATGATGTTCATGACTTCCGATTCGCCGGCGCGCTCGCGGCGCTTGTCGACGATGGCGAGCGGCGCGTTGTGCAGCCGCTTGGCGAGGCTGCGCGCGCGGACCACGCCACCGACGTCGGGCGACACGACCATCAGGTTATGCTCGCCGAAGCGGGTCTTGATATCCTCCGACATCACCGGCGCGGCATAGAGATTGTCGGTCGGGATATCGAAGAAGCCCTGGATTTGCCCGGCGTGGAGGTCGACGCACAGGACGCGATCGGCGCCGGCTTCGGTAATGATGTTCGCCACGAGTTTCGCCGAGATCGGCGTGCGGGGACCGGGTTTACGGTCCTGCCGCGCATAGCCGAAATAGGGAATGACGGCGGTGATGCGCCGCGCCGACGCGCGTTTCAGCGCATCGATCATGATGAGCATTTCCATCAGGTTGTCGTTGACCGGATAGCTGGTCGACTGGACGACGAACACGTCTTCGCCGCGGACGTTCTCCAGCACCTCGACGAAGATTTCCTCGTCGGCGAAGCGGCGCACGCTGGCCTTCGTCAGCGGAATCTCCAGATAGTCCGCGATCGCGGTCGACAGGGGAAGGTTGGAATTGCCCGCCAGCAGCTTCATGGGTGCGTCCGTATCCATGGAAAGATGTGGTGCGCCATAGAGTGCGTGGACGAATTGTGAAACCCATGTGACGCGAAGGGATGAGCGATGGTCGAAGTGACGTTCACGCCGTCGGCGGAGGATCTGGCAGCTATACAGCGGGCGGTCGTGGGCCGACAGCTGCGTTCGCGCCGGTTTCTCGGGCGTATGGTCGCGATACTGGCTTTCGCCTGCGGCGCCGGGCTGGCGTATATCTTCGTTGTCGATGGCGAAGTGACGGCTGCATCGGTGGCGGCGTTGGGCATTGGTCTGCTCTACGGCGTCGTGGCGTTGGCGCTCATCATCGGCGGCACATGGCTCCTGATACCGCGTCGCGCGCGGCGGCTGTTCGCGCAGCAGCGGACCGCGCATCACGAGACGCGGTTGACCCTGACCCCGGAAGGGTTGCGGTTCGCCAGCATTCGCGCTGACAGCTTCTACCCTTGGGACGAACTGCCGGGGTGGCAATTGGCACGCGGCGGATTGATGATTCTGCAGAACGACATGTCCGCCTATTTCCTGCCGCGTCGGGCACTGTCGGAAGAGAAGCTGGCCGAGGCGGTGGCGATCCTGACCGCTGCCGGGGTGCCGCGTCGCTGACGCGGTTGCCGCCTGCCTGCCTGCTGCCTAAACGGCGGCCATGACCGTTACCCGTTTTGCCCCCAGCCCGACCGGCTTTCTCCATATCGGCAATCTGCGCACCGCGCTGCACAACTGGATGTTCGCGCAAGGGCATGGCGGGCGATTCCTGTTGCGGATCGACGATACCGATGCGCAGCGCAGCGAGGAGCGGTTCGTTGATGCGATCCGCGCCGACCTCGCCTGGCTGGGGCTGGTGCCCGATGGCGAGGAACGGCAGTCGGCGCGGTTCGATCGGTACGAGGCGGTGTTCGCCGACATGGTCGCGAACGGGCGCATCTATCCGGCCTATGAGACGCCCGAGGAGCTGGACCTCAGGCGCAAGATCCTTGCCGGACGCGGATTGCCGCCGGTCTATGATCGCGCGGCGTTGCAGCTGAGCGACGAGGATCGCGTGCGGCTGGAGCGCGAGGGGCGGCGGCCGCATTGGCGCTTTCGGTTGGAGGCGGAGCCGATCCTGTGGGACGACATGGTGCGCGGGGCCCAGAAATTCGACGGCGCGCTGCTGTCCGACCCGGTGGTGCGGCGCGCCGACGGGTCGTGGTTGTATCTGCTGCCGTCGGTGATCGACGATGCCGATATGGGCGTGACCCATGTCGTGCGGGGGGAGGATCATGTTTCGAATACCGCGACCCAGATGCAGATGTTCAACGCGATGGGCGCGGTGCCGCCGGCGTTCGCGCACGAGGCGCTGCTGGTCGGGAACGAGGGCAAGCTGTCCAAGCGTCTGGGATCGCTGGGCGTCGAGCATTTCCGGGAACAGGGGATCGAGCCCGAGGCGGTCGTCGCGCTGCTGGCGCGGCTGGGGACCAGCGATCCCGTCGAGGCGGTGGTCGATCCGGCACCGTTGATCGAGGCGTTCGATTTCGCGCGGTTCGGGCGGGCGCCGGCGCGGTTCGACGAGGGCGAGCTGGCGCAGGTCAATGCGCGGATCGTCCACCAGCTGCCGTTCGCGCGGGTCGCCGACGCGCTGCCCGCGGGGATGGACGCGGCGGCGTGGGACGCGGTGCGCGGCAATATCGCGCGGGTCGACGAGGCGGGCGAATGGTGGCGGGTGGTGACCGGGCCGGTCGATGCGGTGCCGGTCGCCGAGGAGGATCGCGGTTTCCTGACCCGCGCGGCCGAGGTCGCGGCGGGGCTGGACTGGACCGATCCATGGGCCGAGCTGACGGCGGCGTTGAAGGCGGAGACGGGGCGCAAGGGCAAGGCGCTGTTCCTGCCGCTGCGCCGCGCGCTGACGGGTATGGACCACGGGCCGGACATGGCGGCGCTGCTGCCGCTGATCGGGCGCGCGCGGGCGATCGAGCGGATGGCGACCTGACGCGCACGTCAGCTTTACACGTCCCACGACAGGGTATCTCATCGCGTCGGCCGACTGGACGGCAGGAGATACGAATCGAAGGGACGGTGGCATGGCATATCAGGGACAAAAAGGCCTGAACCCGGTGGGTCTGGGCGTTGCGATCGCGATCAATGGCGGCCTGCTGGCGCTGGCGATGCTGACGGCGACGACGGTGGTGACCTTCGTCGATCCGTACAAGCCGATGGAAGCGGTCAACATCCCGATCGAGCCGCCGCCCCCGCCGATCGACGAACCCCGGCCGGTCGAGCGCGCGATGCCCGATCCCGCGCCGGTGCCGCTGCCCTATGTCCCGCCCGCGCCGATCCCGGCGCCGGGGCCGGTGATCGCCAGCACCGACACGATGCCGACCACGCTGCCGCCGTTGATGCCGACCCCGCCGATGCCGGGCGCGACGGGTACGGGCAGCGCGGTGACGGTCACGCCGCCGCTGCCGGTGCTGGTGAATGCCAGCGTCGACCCGCGCTATCGCGCCGATTTCCAGCCCGACTATCCCGCGTTCGAACGCAATCAGGGGCGCAACGGCGTGGTCGTGGTCCGCGTGCTGGTCGGCGCCAACGGCCGCGTCGCCGCGATCGAGCCGGTCAGCGCGACCAGCGACGCGTTCCTCGACGCGACGAAGCGCCGGGCACTGTCGAAGTGGCGCTTCCGCCCGGCGACCCGCGACGGCGTGGCGATCGAGAGCTGGCGCGAGATGACGGTGCGGTTCAACATGGAGGACAACTGACCGGGTGGTCGTGCCCCGGCAGTCGTCGGGGCACGGCCTGATAAGAAGAGACGGGTTCACGCGGAGGCGCGGAGACGCGGAGCCATGCGATCCGCGCGCGACGGATGTTGGCCGCCAGCGTTTCGATGAGGACGATCGCGGAGCCATGCGATCCGGGCGCGACCCTCGCGAAGGAGAGATGCTTTGCGCGCTGCAGGTAGCCGCGGCCTGATCCATCGACACGGGAACGTCGTCCCGGCGAAGGCCGGGGCCTCAAGCGGCTCTTGTCGCGTGCTTGGACCGATCGACATTCAGGCCGTACCCCCGCGCAGGCGGGGGTCCAGAGTAACGGCAGGGCGACATTCGTGGCTCTGGACCCCCGCCTGCGCGGGGGTACGGGCCTTGTGTAAGTAACGATGCTGCCTTCGGAGTCCGTACCCCCGCCTGCGCGGGGGTACGTGAACCAGAAAGGCTCCTGATCCTGCTGAATGTCGATCGGTCCTGGCACCGGGAGATCCCGGCCTTCGCCGGGATGACGTCTGCAACGTGGATGGATCAGCCTCCGGGATAGGCGCTGCACGGATGACCTGGCCGCGAACGCGACCTCCTCCGCGCCTCCGCGTGAACCATTCTTTCTCCGGGGCGTCCGGCGCTGCGCAGGGGCTGGCGGTTGCCGTCGCCCGCGCCTATCTTGGGCGCCGTGAAGCTGCGCCATCTTTTCTCGCCGATCCATGCCGTCCGCGACTTCGTGGGCTTTGCCCGTGCGCGCGAGAAGCATGAATGGTGGTTCCTGCTGGCGTCGATCTGCGTCGTGCTGGTGATCGGCTGGGCGTTCGTCCACGATTCCTATTTCGAACGCGCGTACAAGCCGAACATCATCTACGTCGAAAGCTGGCCCGCGAACCGCAGCGACGCAGAGATCATCGCGCAGCAGCAGATCGACCTGGCCAGGGAGCGCGCCGAGGCGGCGGCGTTCGAACGCGACCGTGCCGCGCGCCAGGCCGAATGGAAGAAGATCGACGACAAGCTGAAAAGCTGGGGCATCTGACCGATCCGGCGGCCGATGCGCGCTGGATGGGCGCGGCGCTGACGCTGGCCGAGCGTGTGCGCGGGGCGACCGCGCCCAATCCCAATGTCGGGTGCGTGATCGTCGCCGGGGGCAAGGTCGTCGGGCGCGGCTGGACGCAGCCGGGCGGACGCCCCCATGCCGAGGCGATGGCGCTGGCGCAGGCGGGCGCGCGGGCGAAGGGTGCCACCGCCCATGTCACGCTGGAGCCGTGCGCGCATGTATCGCCACGGGGCCCGGCCTGTGCCGACCTGCTGGTGCAGGCCGGCGTGGCGCGGGTGGTCGTCGCGCTGACCGATCCCGACCCACGGACCGATGGACAGGGGATCGCGCGGCTGCGGGCGGCGGGAATCGAGGTCGCCGACGGCGTGCGCGCCGGGGATGCCGCGCGCAGCATGGCGGGGTTCCTGACGCGGCGGGCGCTGGGGCGGCCGTTCGTCACGCTGAAGCTGGCGCTGTCGCTGGACGGGGCGGTGTCGCGCGCCGACGGGCAGAGCCAGTGGATCACCGGACCGCAGGCCCGCGCGCACGGCCATCTGGAGCGCAGCCGGCACGAAGCGATCCTGGTGGGGCGCGGCACGGCGGAGATCGACCGGCCGACGCTGGACGTCCGGTTGCCGGGCCTTGCCGGTCGCAGCCCGCAACGGGTGGTGCTGTCGGCGGATTGCGCGGCGATGACCGGGTTCGTCATGGTGCCGGGAATCGAGGCGCTGGCCGACCTGCCCGGCGATCACGTGCTGGTCGAGGGCGGCGCGGCGACGGCGGCGGCGTTCCTGCGCGCCGATGCGGTCGACCGGCTGCTGCTGTACCGCGCGCCGATCCTGATCGGCCATGGCCGGACGTTGCCCGATATCGGCCTGACCGATCTGGCAGCGGCGCATGGCCGCTGGCGGCTGCACGACGCCCGGATGCTTGGCAGCGACCGGCTGGAGGTTTACGAGCGCGTCGGGATCGGGCGATAGCACCCGGTCGTCAACTCCGCGCAGGCGGGGATCCATACACGCTGTCGACGGGGAAAGTGCCGAACCGTCAGCGGCCATGGATTCCCGCCTTCGCGGGAATGACGACGTGGTTGGGCCGGACAGCGACCGATCCGCGAGAAGGAGCGAAGCGTGTTCACCGGAATAGTCAGCGACGTAGGGCGCATCGAATCGATCGGGGGGGCAGGCGACCTGCGCGTCCGCATCGGTTGTTCCTATGACACCGCGACGATCGACATCGGCGCATCGATCGCGTGTTCGGGCGTGTGCCTGACCGTGGTCGACAAGTCCGCCCCCGGACCGTCCGGCTGGTTCGCGGTCGACGTGTCGGGCGAGACGGTGTCGCGCACCGCCGACCAGTGGCGCGAGGGGCACCGGCTGAACCTCGAACGCGCACTGAAGCTGGGCGACGAGCTGGGCGGGCATATCGTCACCGGCCATGTCGACGGCGTCGGGCGGGTGGTCGATACGGCCGCCGACAAGGATTCGACGCGCGTCACCTTCGCGATCGACCGCGCGCTCAGCCCGTTCGTCGCGACCAAGGGATCGGTGACGATCGACGGCGTGTCGCTGACCGTCAACGACGTCGCCGACGATGCGCAGGGCACGCGCTTCACCATCAACCTGATCCCCCATACCCAGGCGGTCACGACGCTTGGCACCCTTGCCGTCGGACAATCGGTCAATATCGAGATCGACGTGCTCGCCCGTTACCTGATGCGAATGGAACAAGTCCGTGGCCAATGACGAACTGGCGGGTCTCCGCCACGCCTTCCTCTCGTCGCCGGAGGAAATCATCGACGAAGCCCGCAACGGGCGGATGTTCATCCTGGTCGACGACGAGGATCGCGAGAACGAGGGCGACCTGGTCATCCCGGCGCAGATGGCAACGCCCGACGCGATCAACTTCATGGCGCGGCACGGGCGGGGCCTGATCTGCCTCGCGATGAACAAGGCGCGCGTGGAGCAGCTCGGCCTTGACCTGATGGCGCGCAACAACGGCACGCGGCACGAAACCGCCTTCACCGTCTCGATCGAGGCGCGCGAGGGGGTGACGACCGGCATCTCGGCCGCCGACCGCGCGCGGACGATCGCGGTGGCGATCGATTCGGCCAACGAAGCGTCGGAGATCGTGACGCCGGGCCATGTGTTCCCGCTGGTCGCGCGCGAGGGCGGGGTGCTGGTGCGCGCCGGCCATACCGAGGCGGCGGTCGACGTGTCGCGCCTTGCCGGGCTCAATCCTTCGGGCGTGATCTGCGAGATCATGAACGAGGACGGGACGATGGCGCGGATGGACGACCTGGTCGGCTTTTCGCAGCTGCACGGTTTGAAGATCGGTACGATCCGCGACCTGATCGCCTATCGCCGCCGCCACGATCATCTGGTCGAAAAGCGCGCGGAGACGGTGTTCGAGAGCGAATGGGGCGGCGAATGGCGCGCCATGACCTTCTGGAACAAGGCGACGGGCAGCGAGCAGGTCGCGCTGGTCAAGGGGCTGATCGATCCGGGCAGGCCGACGCTGGTGCGGATGCACGCGCTGTCGCCGTTCGCCGACCTGTTCGGCGAGGGCGGCGAGCGGGGCGGGCTGCTGCGCCGGTCGATGCGGATCATCGGCGCGGAAGGGGCGGGCGTGGTCGTCGTCATCAACCGGCCGCGCCCCGATGGCCTCACGCTGGCGATCCATGCCCGCAGCGGCGCGCCGGTGCCCGACATGGAGGAACTGCGCGACTATGGCGTCGGCGCGATGATCCTGAACGAACTGGGCGTCGAGGACATGGTGCTGCTGACCAACACCCACCATACGCTGGTGGGGCTGGACGGGTATGGATTGAAGATCGTCGGCGAACGTCCGATCGTGGAGAATTGATATGGCAAAGGTGCTGATCGTCGAGGCGCGGTTCTACGACCACCTGAACGACCTGCTGCTCGACGGTGCGCGCGCCGCGATCGAGGCGGCCGGGCATGAACACGAGACGGTGACGGTGCCCGGCGCGCTGGAAGTGCCCGGCGCGATCGCGATCGCCGATGCCGCCGAGACGTATGACGCGTTCGTCGCGCTGGGCGTCATCATCCGCGGCGAGACCTATCATTTCGAAATCGTGTCGAACGAGAGCGCGCGCGGGATCATGAACCTGTCGCTGGAGGGCGTTCCGGTCGGCAACGGCATCCTGACCGTCGAGAACGAGGCGCAGGCGCTGACCCGGGCGAAGCGCGACGAGAAGGACAAGGGCGGCGAGGCGGCGAGGGCCGCGCTGGCGATGATGGGGCTGCGCGAGCGGTTTTCGGTCTAAAGTCCTCCCTGGCACGGGGAGGGGGACCAGCCGCAGGCTGGTGGAGGGGGGGTAGCCGCATACGGACCGCTTGTGGATATCTCCCCACCCCCGCTTCGCGGCGGTCCCCCTCCCCGTGCCGGGGAGGATTTTTTACGCCGGCGCGACCTCCCCGACCGGTCCCACCTCCGCCGGTTCGCCGCGCGAATAGATGCCGGTGAGCAGTCCCGCCGCCAGCACGCGGCCGGTCATCGCCTCAACTACGGCGCTTCGGCCCGGATTAGGGTCGAGGCGCGGCGCATCCCTCAGCGCGAAGAGCTGGAAGGCGTAGCGATGGTCGCCATGTCCGGTCGGCGGATCGGGCGGGAGCCAGCCTTCGCGCAGATAGCTGTTGCGGCCGACATCGCCGTGGGTCGCGTCGCCATCGCCGTCCGGGCGGATCGCGCCTTCGGCCAGCTGCCCGTCGGCGGCGGCGATGTCCCACAGGATCGCGTGGACCAGCGGATGGGTGGAGGGGGCGTCGGGATCCTCGACGATCAGCGCCAGCGAGGTCGCGCCCTGCGGTACGCCGCGCCAGTGGAGCGGCGGCGATACGCCCTCGCCGTCGGCGGTGAAGCGTTCGGGCAACCGTTGCCCGTCGGCGAAGGCGAGGCTGGCGAGGTCGAGGCTGTCGAAGCTGCCGAGTGCCGGATCGACGATCGTCAGCCGGGAGGCGCCGGCGCGGACGTTCCGCAACAGCGCGCCGAGCCAGCCGGGGACATGTTCGAGCATAAGGGTCCTTTCCTTGGCCGTCGCTGTCGATAACCGGCGAACGGCGCGTCGGGGTCCGTCGGCGCACCAATATTATACGGGGGATGCAGCGAACCGGGGCGTCCGCGCGTTGGCGGAATGGGGAATAGCAACCAATCGAACAGGGTGGCGATGATCGACTGGCGGCGAAGCTATTGCGGGGAAGCCCCCGGCGCAGGTGACTGGCTGACGCGGTGGAACGGCGATCCGGTGCTGATCGCGCTATTGTGCGCGGTGCTGGTCGCGGCCGTCCGGCTGCCGGCCGGACGGCGCGGATTCGGGATTGGCGGCGTGGCTGCGCTCGCGGTGACGTTCGTGTCGCCGCTATGCGCGCTGAGCGTCGCGCTGTTCGGTGCGCGGGCGGTGCATCACCTGCTGCTACTGGGCGTCGCGGCGCCGCTGCTGGCGATCGCGTGGCCGCCGCGGCGGCGGATCGGGGTCGCGATCGCGCTGCCGCTGTCGACCGCGATCCTGTGGGCATGGCATGTCCCCGCGCTGTACGATGCGGCGCTCGGCCATGTCGGGCTCTACTGGCTGATGCAGGCGAGCCTGCTGGCGAGCGGCTGGGCCTATTGGGCGGCGGTGCGGCGTGCGGCGCCGATGGAGGCGGTGGCGGGAATCGCCGGCGGCGCGGTGCAAATGGGATTCCTCGGCGCGCTGCTGACCTTTGCCGGTCGGCCGCTCTATGCCACGCATCTGTCGAGCACGGTGTCGTTCGGCATCGGGCCGCTGGCCGACCAGCAGCTGGCCGGATTGGTCATGTGGGTGCCGGGCATGGCGCCCTATGCGATCGCGGCGGCATGGGTCGCGGCGCGGCGCTGGCGGGCGATGGGCGCGACGCGGGTGGCGGCATGATCCTGGCGTGGGTGAAGGGGCTGCACATCGCCGCGCTGATCCTGTGGTGCGCCGGGCTGGTCGCGCTTCCGCTGGTGCTGTCCAAGCACGACGTGGCCGAGGAGCAGGCGGATTATGCCCGGCTGCGGCGGATCACCCATTATGGCTATACCCGCATCGTCACCCCGGCGGCGGTGGTGGCGATCGCGGCGGGAACCGCGCTGATCTTCCTGCGGCAGGTGTTCGAGCCGTGGATGTTCGCCAAGCTGGTCGCGGTCGGGCTGCTGGTCGCGCTGCATGCGCTGGTCGGGCATGTCGTGGTGTTGATGAGCGAGCGGCGGGGCGAATATGCCCCGCCCTCGTCCAAGCCGCTGCTGGCGGTCGTGCTGGCGACGATGACGGTCGTGCTGACGCTGGTGCTGGCCAAGCCGGTGGTGCCCGACCTGACCCCCGCCTGGCTCAACGCGCCGCAGAACCGTCAGCTTCCCCTCGAGGCGACCCCGACGTGATATTCGAACACCAACTTGCCGCCGTGCCAGCCGGTGAAGCCGGTGAAGCCGACCGCGAACAGCGACAGGAGGATGCCGTAGGGCAGGATCGCTTCCTGATAGCCCGCCGACAGCCGGTAGCCCCAGTTCGCGCCGATGATCGACAGCAGCATCACCGCGATGATGAAATGCGTCCAGCTCGACGCGCGGGCGCGGATGCCGGGCACCCACAGCAGCTCGACCGTGCCGGCGATGCCCGCCAGCACGCCGAACAGGAACCCGGCACCCGACGCCCACAGCGCGGCGCGCGCCCAGAAATCGTCGCCGGTCCACCAGTAGAGCGCATCGGCGCCAAAGGTGCAGGTGGTCAGCGCCACCGGAAAGGCGACCAGCATCGCGTGGATCGGATGGCCGGCGACCGCGACCTTGGATTCGGTGCGGTGAAACACCGGATTGGCCTCGATCGGATCGACCAGCCGTTCGTCGACCATGTTTCCGCCCGGTTCGCTCATCGTGCATTCCCCCTTCGTCGCCCAGTCAGTGCTACGATAACGGCGCTGGCGCTAGGCGGTTGCGCCGGGCCGTTGTCGGTGCTCGATCCCGCCGGGCCGCATGCCGCGTCAGTCGCGACGCTGTGGTGGGTGATGCTGGGCGGCGCGGTGCTGCTGGCCGGGCTGGTGTTCGCGCTGCTGGCGGTCGCCATGGTGCGGCGGCAGCGCGAACGCACGGTCGCGGACCGGACGTGGATCGTCGGGCTGGGCCTTGCCATGCCGACCGCGGTGCTGATGGCGCTGCTCGGCTATGCGCTGTTCGTGGGAAGCCGGATCCTGCCGACGCCCGCGCCCGATACGGTCACGATCGGGGTCGAGGCGCGGCGCTACGCCTGGGCGTTTCGCGATCCCGCCGGGCGGATCAGCGAGAACGTGCTGCACATCCCCGCCGGGCGGCCGGTCGACCTGGTCATCACCGCGACCGACGTGATCCACAGCTTCTGGGTTCCCCGGCTGGCGGGCAAGATGGATGCGATCCCCGGCCATCCCAACCGGTTGCGGATCGTCGCGGCACGGCCAGGAACGTATCGCGGCGAATGTGCAGAATATTGCGGGACGGGGCACCGCGACCACGGCTTCACCGTCGTCGCGCACGATGCCGGCGGATGGGCCGCACGCCAGGGGGGCACACGATGAAGGCGCTGAGGCTCCACCGCGAACTGACCGCGATCTGGCGGACCGAGCCGGGTCTGCGCGGGCAATTGCGATCGGTCAACCATTCGGACATGGGCCGGCGCTTCATCCTGGGCGCGTTCTTCTTCTTCGCGGTCGGCGGCGTGCTCGCCATGCTGATCCGCGCGCAGCTGGCGACGCCGCACAGCGCGTTCGTCGGACCGGCGGTCTACAACCAGCTGTTCACGATGCATGGCAGCATCATGATGTTCCTGTTCGCCATCCCGATGTTCGAAGGGCTGGCGATGTACCTGCTGCCCAAGATGCTGGGCGCGCGCGACCTCGCCTATCCCCGGCTGTCGGCGCTGGGATGGTGGTGCTATGTGTTCGGCGGCAGCATCCTGATCGCGGCGATGCTGGCCGGGGTCGCGCCCGATGCCGGGTGGTTCCTGTACCCGCCGCTGTCGGGCAAGACCTATACGCCCGGGATCAATTCCGATGTCTGGCTGCTGGGCGTCACCTTCGTCGAGATTTCGGCGATGTGCGCGGCGATCGAGATCGCGGTGTCGATCCTGAAGCTGCGCGCGCCGGGGATGCGGCTCGACCATATGCCGCTGTTCGCGTGGTATATGCTGGCGACGGCGGGGATGATGATCTTCGGCTTTCCGCCGCTGATCCTGGGATCGATCCTGCTGGAGGTCGAGCGCGCGTTCGGCTGGCCGTTCTACAGCCCCGATCTCGGCGGGTCGCCGCTGCTGTGGCAGCATCTGTTCTGGCTGTTCGGCCATCCGGAAGTCTACATCATCTTCCTGCCCGCCGCCGGCGCGGTGTCGACCATCCTGCCGGTCATGGCGCGAACGAAGATCCTGGGGTACGGCGCGCTGGTCGCGGCGGTCATGGCGCTGGCGTTCCTCAGCTTCGGGCTGTGGGTCCACCACATGTTCACCACCGGCATCCCGCACATGGCGCTGGGGTTCTTTTCCGCGGCGTCGACGCTGGTCGCGATCCCGACGGCGGTACAGGTGTTCGCGTGGCTGGGCACGTTATGGGCCGGGCGGCCGCAACTGAAGCTGCCGATGCTGTACCTGATCGGCTTCTTCATCGTGTTCGTACTGGGCGGGCTGACCGGGGTGATGCTGGCGGTGGTGCCGTTCGACGCGCAGGCGCACGACACCGCGTTCGTCACCGCGCACCTGCATTACGTGCTGGTCGGCGGGTTCGTGTTCCCGATGCTGGCCGCGGCCTATTACTGGCTGCCGCACTTCACCGGGCGCGGCCGGGTGATGCGGCTGGGCGAGGCGGCGTTCTGGCTGATCTTCATCGGGTTCAACCTCACCTTCTTCCTGATGCACCTGACCGGGCTGCTCGGCATGCCGCGACGGATCGACACCTATCCGGAGGGGATGGGGTGGACGTGGCTGAACCTGTTGTCGTCGGTCGGCAGCTTCCTGATGGCGTTCGGCTTCGCGCTGTTCGCGATCGACGTCGCGCTGCAGATCTGGCTGGGTCGGATGCACAAGCGCAATCCATGGGGTGCCGGCACGCTGGAATGGGCGATGCCGACGCCACCGACCGCCTATAACTTCGCGAGCCTCGCGGTGGTCGCCGGGCGCGATCCGCTCGAGGAGCGGCCCGACCTGCCGGTGGTGCTGGCACGCGGCGACGGGTGGCTGGGCGAGGCGCGGCACGGCTGGCGCGAGACGATGGCGGTCGACATGGTCAGCGGCGCACCCGATCATATCGCGATCCTGCCGGCGAACAGCTGGCTGCCGATCACGACCGCGGCCACGCTGGGCGGGTTCTTCCTGTCGATGCTGGCCGGGTTGTACCCGCTGGCGCCGCTGTTCCTGATGATGGTGGCGATGCTCGGCTGGCGCTGGGCATGGAGCAACGGCCAGCGGCGCGATTTCGGCCCGCTGCCCGCCGGGCCCGGCGGCGCGATGCTGCCGATCGCGGGCGAGAGCGGCGGCACGACCGGGTGGTGGGGCAGCGTGTTCGCGCTGACCGCCAGCGGGACGCTCTTCGCGTCGCTGCTGTTCGGCTATGCGTTCCTGTGGACGGTCGCGCCCGACTGGCCGCCGCGCCAACTGATCGCGCGGGCGCCGTTCGAACTGGCGCTGGCGATCGCGGGTGCGCTGGTCGCGGTGGTGGCGGCCCGGCGCGGGCAGTGGCTGGCGGCGCTGGCCGGGCAGGGGGCGATCGTGGCGGCGATGGTGCTGCTGATCGTGCTGCGGTTGCCGTCGCCGACGTCGCACGCCTATGCGGCAACGGGGGCGACGGTCGCCGCCTATGCGATCTTCCACGCCGCGCTGGCGGTATGGATGCTGGCGTTCCTGCGCGCGCGGATCGCCGCCGGGTTCGTCGGCGGCCGGCGGCAGGGCGAACCCCGCATCGTCCGGCTGTGGAGCGACCATGCCGCCGGGGCCGGGATCGTCGCCGCGCTGGTCGTGGCGTTGCCGGGATGGTTCGCATGACCGCGCTGCTGCGGATGACCGCCGGGCTGTTCCACTGGGCCGCGGCGTTCAGCGTGCTGTATGGCCTGCACGGAATCGGATGCGGTAGCGGGTGGGATCGGGTCGCGGTCGCCGGGACCAGCCTGCACCGGCTGTTGCTGATCGTCGCGTGGGTGGGCGGAATCGCGGCGGGCGCGGGGCTGGCGCTGTGGCTGCGGCGGACCGCGGGTACGGGCCTGCTGGACCGGGTCGCCGTCATGCTGGGCTGGGTCGGCGTCGCAGCGATCGTCGTCGGCGGGCTGCCGATCGTTACGATCCCGGCCTGTCTGTAAGGATACGATCCCGCGCTGTTGCGTTGCAGCATTCGTATCCGATCCGGTGGAGCCGTCCGATGTCATCACTATCCCCCCATCTCGCCCTCGCGCTGCAAGGGGGTGGTGCGCATGGTGCCTATGGCTGGGGCGTGATCGACCGGTTGCTGGACGAGGACATTCCCATCGCCGCGGTCAGCGGCGCGTCGGCGGGCGCGCTGAACGGCGCGGCGCTGGTCAGCGGGCTGGTCGCGGGCGGGCGGCAGGGCGCGCGCGACGCGCTGGCGCGGCTGTGGGACAATGTGTCGCGCAACTCGCCGCTTCAGGCGTTCGACGTCGATCTGTGGACCACGCCGCTGTTCGAGCCGTTCCTGCGGCGGTCGCTGGAGTTCGGCAAGCTGGTCAGCCGCTACATCGCACCGCTGTCGCCGGGGCTGCGCAACATGGCGGCGTTGCGCCGGGTGGTGGGCGACAGCATCGACCTGTCGCTGCTGGCCGATCCGCGGGCGATTCCGCTGTCGATCGCGGCGACGCGGGTATCGACCGGTGCGGCCCGCCTGTTCCACAACGACGACATCACGCTCGACGCCCTGATGGCATCGGCGTGCCTGCCCGACCTGTTCGGACCGGTGACGATCGACGGCGAACCTTATTGGGACGGCGGCTTTTCGGCCAATCCCGCGCTGGAGCCGCTGATCTTCGGCGGCCATGGGCAGAGCGACCTGCTGATCGTGCAGATCACGCCGTTCGCGGCACAGGAAACGCCCGATACGCTGGTCGAGGTGATGGGGCGGATGAGCGATATCGGGTTCAACGCGTGCCTGCTGCGCGACCTGAAGGCGCTGACCGAGGTGCAGTCGATCGCGCGGCGGGCGCCGCCGATCGACGACCGGTTCACCGCGCTGGCGGAGACCAACCTGCATCTGATGGAAGCGCCGCACGCGCTGGCCGCGCGCGGCCCGACGGGCAAGAGCGATACGCGGCGCTCGCAGCTGGAGGCGTTGCGTACGCTGGGCTGGGCGACCGCCGATGCGTGGCTGAAGGAGAATGGCGGCAAGCTGGGGCGGAAGTCGACGCTGACCGCGCTGCCGGATACGGTTGCGGCCTAAGGCCGATCGACATTCAGCCCTGACGGCCTGCAAACGGCGGTTCTGCGCGCTTCCGGTGCTCACGTACCGGTAGTACGCTGCGCTCCGGGTCACGCAAAACCACCGTTTTCGGCACGCCATCTTCTGAATGTCGATCGGCCCTAGCCCGTTACGATCGCGTCGCCCCGCACCGCGACCGGCCATGGCGTCAGCGACTGGCCGGGACAGGGGCCGCCGAGGCACTTGCCGTCGGCAATCGCGAACAGCGCGGCGTGCCAGCTGCACGTGATCGCGCTGCCATCGGGGGTCAGATACGCGTCGAGCGTCTGCGCCAGCGGCAGCCCCATATGCGGGCAGCGGTCGACATAGCCGAACACGTCCGTGCCCTGACGGACGACGAAGCCGTGGAACCGCCCGGCGCGCAATTGCAGGACGTAGTTGCGCGCGGTGCCGTCGGCGATGTCGGCCAGCGGGCCGAGCGTTACGCCGGCGGGAGTCGCGAAGACGCGCTCGTCGCTCATCCGGGCAGCTGCGCCTTGGCGAAGCCGGTCCAGACGTCGTCGTAATCGAGCTGCATCGTCGGGGTCGCCATCGCCCATGGCGTCGGGCGGACGACGTGGCGCGTTTCGAACATGAACGCCATGGTGTCGGCGATGCGATGCGGTTTCAGCTCGGCGGCGACCGCCTTCTCATAGCTCGCCTGATCGGGGCCGTGGCCGTTCATCTGGTTGTGGAGCGACGCGCCGCCGGGCGCGAAGCCGCCCTCCTTCGCGTCATAGGCGCCGGTCACCAGCCCCATGAACTCGCTCATGACGTTGCGGTGGAACCACGGCGGGCGGAACGTGTCGTCGGCCACCATCCAGCGCGGCGGGAAGATCACGAAGTCGCAATTGGCGGTGCCGGGCGTGTCGCTCGGCGCGGTCAGCACGGTGAAGATCGACGGATCGGGATGGTCGAACGACACGGTGTTGATCGTGTTGAACCGGGTCAGGTCGTAGCGGCAGGGGGCAAGATTGCCGTGCCACGCCACCACGTCGAACGGCGAATGGTCGAGCGTGGTGGTCCACAGCCCGCCCTGGAATTTCTGGACGACCTCGCACGGCGTGTCGCGGTCCTCGAACCAGGCGCAAGGCGTTTCGAAGTCGCGCGGGTTGGCGAGGCCGTTGGCGCCGATCGGCCCGAGGTCGGGCAGGCGGAACAGGCTGCCGTAATTCTCGCAGACATAGCCGCGCGCGCTTCCTTCGGGCAGCCTCACGCGGAACCGCACGCCGCGCGGGATCAGCGCGATCTGGAGCGGGGCGACATCGATCCGGCCGAGTTCGGTATCGATCGCCAGCGCGCCTTGTTGCGGCACGATCAGCAGTTCGCCATCGGCCGAGAAGAAGGCGCGCTCCATGTCCGCCGTCGCGGCATAGAGGTGGATGCCCACCCCGCTCTGGCCCGCGACGTCGCCGGTCGCGCCATAGGTGACCAGGCCGTCGACCCAGTCGGTCGGCTCGGTCGGGATGGGCAGCGGGTCCCAGCGCATCCGGTTGGGGCTGGGCGGGGTGTCGATCGGCGCGGATTCGAGATGCGGCGCGCCGTGATACGGCACGAACGCGCCGTGGTTGGCGGTGGGGCGCAGGCGGTAGAGCCACGACCGGCGGTTCTCGCTGCGCGGCGCAGTGAAGGCGGTGCCCGACAGTTGTTCGGCATAGAGGCCGAACGGCACGCGCTGCGGGCTGTTGCGGCCGATCGGCAGCGCGTGCGCCACGGCTTCGGTGGCGACGTGGTTGGCGAAACCGGGGTGGTAGGTCATATCCCTCTCCATCGTTCTCCCGTCATTCCGGCGAAGGCCGCAATCCCTGGACCGGCGACGGTGCGTTTCCATCGATACCATGGATCCCGGCCTGCGCCGGGAGGACGGTTCGGTCCTGCGTTGCCCGCCGGGCCGTCAGTCGCGGCGGAGCCGCGCCTTGTGGCCCGGCTCCGTCGCACTGGCCGGACGGGGCCGGGCGCCTGCGCGCCCGCATCCGGTCGACGCCTATGCGTCGACCGTGATGACGCCCCGTCGAATCTGATCCAGCTCGATGCTTTCGTACAGCGCCTGGAAATTGCCGTTGCCAAAGCCCTCGTTGCCCTTGCGCTGGATGATCTCGAAGAAGATCGGCCCGAACATCGGTTCGGTGAAGATCTGCAACAACAGCCCTTCCTCGCCGACATTGCCGTCGATCAGGATGCGGTTGCGGCGCAGGCGTTCGAGGTCCTCGCCATGGCCGGGCACGCGCTTGTCGACCAGTTCGTAATAGGTCTCGATCGTGTCCTGCAACCGGACGCCACGG
This sequence comes from Bacillus sp. 2B10, assembly GCA_003946805.1. GTDB lineage: Bacteria > Pseudomonadota > Alphaproteobacteria > Sphingomonadales > Sphingomonadaceae > Sphingomonas. Next base: position 23,358 of record RPSH01000030.1, read on the forward strand.
TCGCGCAGCTTTTCGACCGTCCCGAAGATGTCCTCGGTGGTGAAGGCTAGGTGCTGGATGCCCTCGCCATTATAGTCGCGGATGAATTCCTCGATCTGGCTCTTGTCGTCCTGGCTTTCGTTCAGCGGGATGCGGATCGCCTTGTCCGGCGCGATCATCGCCTGGCTGAACAGGCCGGTCGCCTTGCCCTTGATGTCGAAATACTTCTGTTCCTCGAACCCGAAGATCTGGTTGTAGAAGGTCGACCAGGTGCGCATCTGCCCGCGCTTCACATTGTGGGTCAGGTGGTCGAGCAGGTCGAGCCCGACATTGTTCGCGGCCTCCGCTTCGGCCGCACCCGGCACCTGCTCCCAGTCGTCGTACAGCGATCCCGCCGCACCGTGCCGGTCGACCAGATACAGCAGCGACCCGCCGATCCCCTCCAGCGCATAGCCCTCTCCCAGCGCACCGCGCGCGGCGTCCGCGGGCTTTGCACCGCGCGCCACCGCCGCATCGAACGCCGCCTTCGCATCGGCGACGCGGAACGCCATGCCAGATGCCGACGGGCCGTGCTGCGCAGCAAAGTCCGCAGCATGACCATCCGGAATGCGGTTCAGCAGCAGGTTGATGCGACCCTGCTTGTAGCGGATCACGTCACGCGTGCGGTGCTTCGAAGCGGCGACGAAGCCGAACTGTTCGAGCTGCCCGGCCATCCGGTCGAGATCGGGGGCGGTGAATTCGCAGAATTCGAACCCGTCGAGCCCCATCGGGTTCACGTCCATATGCTCCATGACGGCATCCTCTCAAAATCGTATCAATTGATACGAAGTTGATCCGATGTCGCGTGCGAGTCAAGCGCCTCCCATGGCGGCGGTGACCAGCGTGCGGCGAGGTGATCGACGAATGCGGTCACCGCCGGGCGCGGCGCGTCGCCATGGATCGCGTGGATCGCCAGGTCGTGCGACGCCGCCCAATCGGGCAGCACCCGCACCAGCCGGCCGTCCGCCAGCGCGTCGCCGACGTCCCACAGCGACCGCAGCGCGATGCCGACCCCGGCCAGCGTCAGTTCGCGGACGATCTCGCTCGAATTGGTGCGGACATGGCTGGTGCCGGTCACCAGCGCGCGGCGCGTCGGACGCAGCAGCATCCATGGCAATTGCCCGTCGGCGGCGAGCAGCCGGTGCCCGGCCAGCGCCGCCGGGGTCGCAGGCGCCCCATGTTCGGCCAGATAGGCAGGACTGGCGCACACGACGCGGCGGTTGCCCGCCAGCCGCCGCGCGACATGGCCCGCCGGCGGATGCGCGGTGATGCGGATCGCGCAGTCGATCCGGTCGGCGGCAAGGTCGACGACATGGTCGGACAGCGACAGTTCGAGCTCGACCGCCGGATGGTCGCGCAGGAAGTCGCCGAGCAGCGGCGCGATGTGCAGCCGCGCGAACGAGGCAGGGGCGGCGACCCGCAACGGCCCGGCGGGTGCCGCCACCGCCCCGGTCACCCGTGCCTCCGCCGCCGCCAGCGCCGACAGGATCGCCGTCAGATCGGCATGGAGCCGCGCACCCACCGGAGTCGGATGCAGCCGCCGCGTCGTCCGTTCGATCAAGCGCGTACCCAGCCGGTTCTCGAGCCGGGCGAGGCGTTTCGACACCATCGCAGGAGAGATGGCGAGCACGCGGGCGGCGGCAGCGATGCTGCCGGTGTCGAGGATGGCGACGAACAACGCGTGGTCGGGATCGGCGGACATTCGTTCCTCTGTGACATGGCTGACGTTCGACTATGCCTGCTAGTGGCAGGAAAGGCGAGGCGCTATGTCTGCGTCAATCACCGTAGTCCCGGCGTTCGCCGGAATGATGCAGCTTTGAACGGAGGCCCCATGTCGCCCACCACCATCGAGCGCGCCGGATTGCAGGTCGCCGCCGAACTGGCCGACTTTGTCGAGGATCGTGCGCTGCCCGGTACCGGCATCGCCGCCGACGCGTTCTGGGAAGGGGTGGCCGCGATCTTCGCCCGGTTCGCACCGGAAAACCGCGCGCTGCTGGACAAGCGCGACGCGTTGCAGGCGCAGCTCGATGCGTGGTTCGTCGCGCGACACGGCCAGCCGATCGACCCGGCCGACCAAGAGGCGTTCCTGCGCTCGATCGGCTATCTGGTCGAGGAACCGGCGCCGTTCACCGTCGATCCGGCCAATGTCGATCCGGAGATCGCGACGCTGGCCGGGCCGCAGCTGGTGGTGCCGATCCTCAACGCCCGCTTCCTGCTCAACGCCGCCAATGCGCGCTGGGGCAGCCTGTACGACGCGCTCTATGGCACCGATGCGATCCCCGGCGTGGCGGCGTCCGGCGGCTATGACGCGGTCCGCGGCGCACAGGTGATCGATCGCGCAAAGGCCTTGCTCGACGACGCGGTGCCGCTGGCGACCGGCAGCTGGCGCGACTGGCGCGGCGATGCGCCACGGCTGGCCGACCCGGCGCAACTGGTCGGGCGGGCGGGCGATAATCTGCTGCTGCGCCATCACGGGCTGCACATCGAACTGGTGATCGATCGCGATCATGCCATCGGACGCGGCGATCCGGCGGGGCTGGCCGATATCCTGCTCGAATCGGCGCTCACTACCATCTGCGACCTCGAGGATTCGGTCGCGGCGGTCGATGCGGCGGACAAGGTCGCGGCCTATGCCAACTGGCTGGGGCTGATGCAGGGAACGCTGACCGCCAGCTTCGCCAAGGGCGGCCGGCGCGTCACCCGGTCGCTGGCAGCGGACCGGCGCTACACCACGGCCGACGGCGGCGAACTGGTGCTGCCCGGCCGGTCACTGTTGTTCGTGCGCAATGTCGGGCATCTGATGACCACGCCCGCGCTGCTGCTGCCGGACGGCGGGCAGGCACCCGAAGGCATTCTCGACGCGATCGTCACCAGCCTGATCGCCTGCGCCGATGTGAACGGACCGCGCGCCAACAGCCGGGCCGGATCGATCTACATCGTCAAGCCCAAGCAGCACGGGCCGCAAGAGGTGGCCTTCACCGACCGGCTGTTCGACGCGGTCGAGGATTTGCTGCGCCTGCCGCGGCACACGATCAAGATCGGCGTGATGGACGAGGAGCGGCGCACCTCCGCCAATCTCGCCGCGTGCATCCACGCGGTGCGCCACCGGATCGTGTTCATCAACACCGGCTTCCTCGACCGCACCGGCGACGAACTGCACAGCGCGATGCACGCGGGTGCGATGATCCCGAAGGGCGAGATGAAAAGTGCCGGCTGGATCGCGGCGTACGAGGACCGCAACGTGCAGATCGGCCTCGCCTGTGGCCTCGGCGGGCGGGCGCAGATCGGCAAGGGCATGTGGGCCGCGCCCGACCGGATGGGTGACATGCTCGACCAGAAGATCGCGCATCCGCTGAGCGGGGCGAGCACCGCATGGGTCCCGTCGCCGACCGCCGCGACGCTGCACGCGCTGCACTATCACGCGGTCGATGTTGCGCAGCGACAGGAGGCACGGGCGGCCGAGCCGGTCGCGTCGCTGTCGAAGCTGCTGACGTTGCCGTTGGCCACCGGGCGGAACTGGGAGGCAGCCGAAGTCTCGCGCGAGCTGGACAACAATGTCCAGGGCATCCTCGGCTATGTCGTGCGCTGGATCGACCAGGGGATCGGCTGTTCGAAGGTGCCCGATATCCACGACGTCGGGTTGATGGAGGACCGCGCGACGCTGCGCATCTCGTCGCAGCATGTCGCCAACTGGCTGCTGCACGGGGTTTGTACGGAGGCCGACGTCGATGCCGCGTTCGCGCGGATGGCGGTGAAGGTCGATGCGCAGAATGCCGGCGACCCGGCCTACCGGCCGCTGGCGGGCGGCATCGCGCTGCGTGCGGCGCGGGCGCTGGTGTTCGAGGGGCTGGAGCAACCCAACGGCTATACCGAGCCGCTGCTGCACGCCTATCGCGCGGTGGCGAAGGCGGCGGCCTAACCTCCCTGCGTCACTCCTGCGCAGCCGGGTTTCCCGCGGCGAGGCACAGGCTGTGCTACCGGGAGATTTCAGCCTGCGCCGGGATGACGCTCTCGGACAGCGCGCTTGCCGCCGGCTCCAGCACATTGATCGCCGCATGGACCCGCGCCTCGATCTCCTCGCGCGGCAGGCCCGGCGGGATGGGGTCGAGGAAGCAGATGGTGATGACGCCCGGCCGGCTCGCCCCCTTGCGCGGCATGCAGTGGCCGCTGTCGAGCGCGACGGGCACGACCGGCATGTTCAGCGCCTTGTACAGCCCGGCAAAGCCCGAGCGCAGCGGCGGGGCGTCGCCGACCGCCACCCGCGTGCCTTCGGGAAAGATCAGCACCGAGCGGTTCTGGGCACGGGCGACGGCGGCTTCCTTGAGCATCACGCGCAGCGCCCTGGACGACGCGTCGCGATCGACCCCGATCGCGCCGTACGCCCGCGCGGTCCGGCCCCAGAACGGCATGTCGATCAGCTCGCGCTTCATCACGATCAGCGGTCCGTCGATCAGCTCGGCCATCTCCAGCGTCTCGAACATCGCCTGGTGCTTGACCGCGAACAGGTAGGTGCCCGGCGGCCGGGTCCCCTCGATCCGCACCCGCACGCCCAGTATCCAGCGCGCGAGGAAGCGGTGGACGCGGATCCAGACATGGGCATGGACGTGCATCGCCCGTTGCCCGAACCGCGCGGAAACCGGCGCGCTTAGCACGATCGGCACCGACGCGCCATAAAACAGGACGCGGAACAGCCAGGTACGGACCCACGCGATCACAGATCGATCCCCAATCGCATCACCACCCCACGCACCACATATTTGTTGTATTCGCCGAACAGCAGCGCGAAGCCGGGGCTGCCCGCCACCGGATCGCGCACGATCTCGACCGAATTGCCCAGCGCATGGCGCAACTCCATCGCCGCGCGCGCCATGTGCCAGTTCGACGTGACCAGCCGGACCGAGCGATAGCGGTTGCGCCGCACCCAGTCGGCGGTCTCGTCGGCGTTCGACCGGGTATCGACCGCTTCGTGACCGAGGTCCACGCAGCAGCGGAACAGCCGGCGCGGCGCGCCATTGGCCGCCGCCAGTTCGCCGGGGCGCACATCGGGGTCGACGCCGGTCACCAGCATCCGCTTCGCCTCGCCGCGTTCGACGACCGCCAGCCCGCGCTCGATCCGGCCGGGGCCCCCGGTCGGGACGACCACGCCGTCGGTCCGCCGCGGTTCGGCCAGCGGCTTGGGCAGCGTGACCGCGAACAGGGCGAAGCCGAGCGCATAGACCAGCAGCAGCACCGCAAGGACCCGCCGCATCACAGCACCCGCGCCAGGCGCCGCAGCACCGCGACCCGCGCCGCCAGCATCGCCAGCAACGTGAAGGCGAACGGCAATATCGCGACCACCGCCCAGTCGAGCGGCGCGAGGGTGACGCCGTCGACCAGTTGCGAATCGAGCGTCGCCATCCGTTCGCCCAGCGCCGCGACGACGAGCCCGCCGGCCAGCACGCCGATCGCGCCGCCGGTCAGCGTGTCCTGCCCGATGCGGCGCTGGAACAGCCGCGCGATCTGAAGGTCGGTCGAACCCAGCATGTGCAGGATGTCGATCGTCCCGCGATGCGTATCAAGCCCTGCGCGCGCAACCAGCAGCACGACCGCCGCCGTCGCGCTGGCCATTACCAGCACGAGCCCGAGCGCGGTCCACCCGATCGCCCCGACGAACGCGCGCACCGGGGCCAGCCAGGTGGCGTGGCGATCGACGCGGATGCCGGGGCCGACGCTCTTCGCCAGCGCCTCGACCCGCGCCACCGCGGCATCGTCGCCCGACCGCAGATCGACGTCGATCATCGCCGGCATCGGCAGGTCGGCGTCGAGCCCGGCCTCGCCCAGCCACGGTCGCAGCAATTCGGCCAGTCGCGCGCGATCGACTTCCGCCGCCCGCACGACATCGGCCGACGCTTTCAGCCGGGCCAGCAACCGCACCGTTTCCGCATCGCGGGTCGTCGCATCACCCTCGATCACCTGCACCGTCAGCCGCGCCGCCAGCTGCCGGTCGAGCGTCGCGCCGGCGTTGCGGGTCGACAGGCCGAGCGTGGCGCTGAGCGTCGTCAGGAAGATCATGATCGCCATGATCCACACCATCGCCCGGCGTCCCTGCCGGTCGTCGAGCAGCGGCTGTACGCTCGCACGCCGCATCACGGCATCGCCGGGGGGTGGCGCAGCATGCCGGTCGGGTCGGCCAGCCGCCCGCGCTCCAGCCGCATCAGTCGCGCATCGGGCACGCGGTGGAGCAGGTGATGGTCGTGCGTCGCCATCACGACGGTGGTGCCGAGCCGATTGAGCGAGGCGAACAGCTTCAACAGCCGTTCGGCCATTTCGGGATCGACGTTGCCGGTCGGTTCGTCGGCGACGAGGATTTCGGGCCGGTTGATGACCGCGCGCGCGATCGCCACCCGCTGCTGCTCGCCGCCCGACAGCGTCGGCGGGCGGGCATCGGCACGGTCGGTGAGGCCGACCCACGCCAGCATCTCGCCCACCGGCTCGGCGATCTCGTCCTCGGGCATGCCGGCGACGCGCAGGGGAAGCGCGATATTGTCGCGCGCCGACAGATGCGGGACCAGCCGGAAATCCTGGAACACCACGCCGATCCGCCGGCGAAACCCGGGGAGCCGTCCGCGCGGCGAGGTCACCATGTCCTCGCCGAACAACCGGATCACCCCGCGGCTGGGGCGCTGCGACAGGTAGAGCAGGCGCAGCAGCGACGTCTTGCCCGCACCCGATGGCCCCAGCAGGAAATGAAAGGTGCCGGCGTGCAGCGAAAAGCTGACGTCGCTCAGCGTTTCGGTGCCCTGGCCATAGCGCAGGCCGACATTTTCGAACTGAACGATGCTGGCCACGAACGCCCTTGCTTCCACCGGTCCGCCGCCCATCGCACATGGCCGCGTTTGTCTCAAGCGGCACGCAATCGCGCCTTGCCATCGATGCCCGGTCCGCCGTAGATTCAACGCCATTATTCGTCGCGCCCCGTTGGCCCCGCACTGGCGGCCCGGCGCGACCCATCCGGGGGGCAGGGGACGCGATGATCCTCGAATGTACGCAATGCCATATGCGCTATCTGGTCGCCGATTCGGCGATCGGTCCGGCGGGGCGCACGGTGCGTTGCGCGGGGTGCCGGCACAGCTGGTTCCAGCCGCCGGCGATGCTCGATCTGGGCACCACCGCCGCGGTGACGCCGCCGCCCGAGCCGGCACGGGTCGCGCAGCCGGCGATGGCCGAGGCGGACGGGGTGCGTCCCCGCGCGGCAGCGGTGGAGGCACCGGTCGACGCTCCCTATGTCGAGACCCCGCGCGCCGCGCCGCTGCGCGCCCGCACCGCAGAACCGCGTCGCTATGTCGATCCGGAGGCCGAACGCGCCGAACGTGGCGAACCCATCAACGCCTTCGCGCATCAGGCGCCGTTCGTGCCGCGCCGCAATCCGGCGCGCCGCCGCACCGCGATGGCGGTCGCCGCGGGCGTCGCGATGCTCGCGGCGTGCGGCGCGATCCTCTACACCGGTACGCCGGGTATCGCCGAACAGCTGGGCCTGCCTGTTGCATCGAGTGCCGACAGCGCGCTGAAATTCGCGATCAACACCCCCGAACGCCGGCTGCTGTCGAGCGGCAACGAACTGTTCGCGGTGTCGGGGCGGATCATCAACGAAACCGGCGCGCGCCAGCGCATTCCCGACATCCGCGCAGTATTGAAGGACAGCCAGGACCGCGAGGTCTATAGCTGGACCATCAAGCCGCAGACCCGCGCGATCGGCCCGAGCGGGAGCCTGACCTTTAACAGCGCGGCGCTGGACGTGCCGGCGAATGCCAAGGAACTCGAACTGAGCTTCGCGTCGGGGCTGTAGGGTTTCCCCGGCCGTCCGGCGTATCCCCGCGCAGGCGGGGATCCAGAGCCGCAAGCGTCGTCTTCCGTGACCCTGGACCCCGGCCTTCGCCGGGGTACGGGGTGTAGCGGAAACAGCCGCCTACGCCGCCAGCGGAAACCGCAGCAACCGGTCCTCCAGCGCGATCAGCGCCTCCGCCCCGCCGCCGACGGCGCGCACGATCTCCGGGTGATGCGCGTCCAGCCCGCCGGTCAGCGATCCGAACGCGGGCAGAATCAGCTTCGTCGCGGTCGCCACGAAGCAGCGGCGGGATACGCCGCGCCCGCGCAGCTTCAGTCGCAGCTTGGGATGAAAATGACCCGACAGTTCGGGGCGGGGCTCGGCCGGATCGGCTTCGTGACGCAGCACCAGCCCGTCGATCACCGCTTCGTCGACCACGCGTCCGCCGCAATGATCGGCGACGACCCGATCGTGATTGCCGGTGATCCATGTCCAGTCGGCCCCGCCGGTCAGCGCCCGCAACCGTGCCTGCGCCTCCTCCGACAGCCGGTCGCACCCGCCGACGTCGTGGAAGCTGTCGCCGAGGCACCAGATTTCCGCCGGCCGCGTCCGCGCCACGACGCCCTCGATCCCCGCCAGCGTTTCCAGCGTGTCGTAGGGCGGCAGCATCTGCCCGAACTGCGCGTACCAGCTGGCCTTCTCGAAATGCAGGTCGGCGAGCAGCAGCGCACGCCGCGCCGGCCAGTACAGGGCACCGGCGGACAGGGCGTCGAAGGCGTGGCCGGCGAACGAAAGGCGAACCATCGCCCGCCTATAGCGCAGCATCGGCGGCGCTCAAGCCACGGGGGCGAAACGATTGGGTCGCGAACGTCATTCGCATCGAGATGCCGTACCCCCGACGTTGCGGGGTACGGGCGTGATGCCCGCGAAACCCGTACCGGGCCTCGACCCCTACAGCCAAACATCCACCACGTGGATCGCCAGCCCGACCGACCCGCCGACCAGCGTGCCGTTGATCCGGATGAACTGAAGGTCGCGGCCGACGGCATTTTCCAGCCGCCCGGTGATCGTCCGCGCATCCCAGCCGCGCACCGTGTCCGACACCAGCCGGACGATGCCGTCGCCATAGTCCGCGACCGCGCCGACGACGGCGCGGCGGACGAAGCGGTTGACCTTGGCCTTGAGCACCGGATCGGACTGGAGCGTCTGCCCCAGCTGGCGCAGCGCATCGCCGATCGGTCCGGCGAGCGCCCGGTCGGGGTTGCGCGCGGCGTTCAGCATCCCGCCGCGGATTTTCTCCCACACGCCCATCCACCAGCCGGCGAGCGCGGGATTGTCGATCAGGTCGTTCTTCAGCCGTTCGACCTTCGCCTGCATGTCGGGGGAATGTTGCAGGTCGTGCGCGAGCAGCGCCAGCCCCTCGTTCGCCTTGGCGCGCAGCGGGTGGGCGGGGTCTTCGGCGACCTCGGCCAGCATCTTGTGCAGCCCCTTTACCACCGATGTCGCCAGCGTTTCGTCCAGCCCGGTCCAGCGCAGCACCGCGCCGGCACGCTTCTGTACCATCGCGCGGACGAGGTCGTCATTGGCGTCGAGCGTCTTGGACGTCCAGCGGATGATCGCATCGACCAGCGGCAGGTGCCGGTCGTCGGCGATCGCCGCCTCCAGCGTCCGGCCCAGCGCCGGCGACACCTGCATCGCGCGCAGCCGGTTGGCGAGTGCGCCGCGCACCATCGTCCCGAACTGGTCGGGATCGAGCCCTTCGAGGACGTTGACCGCCAGCCGTGACGCGCCGTGGCGCAGCTGCCCGCTGCGCGCCGCCGGGTCGGCCAGCCACTTGCCGGCCGCTCCCGCCGCATCGACACGGTGCATCCGCCGCGCCACGACACGCGCCGTCAGGAAATTGTCGCGCAGGAACAGCGCGAGCGTATCGCCGATGCGATCCTTGTTGCGCGGGATGATCGCCGTATGCGGGATCGGCAGGCCAAGGGGATGGCGGAACAGCGCGGTGACCGCGAACCAGTCGGCAAGGCCGCCGACCATCGCCGCCTCGGCAAAGGCCTGTACGAAACCCCATGCGGGATGCACCCCCTCCATGCGACGCGACAGCAGGAACAGCGCCGCCATCGCCACGAGCATGAACGTGGCGAGGCGTCGCATCCGGGTGAGCCCGACAGGAACCGCATCGCCGCTCCGGGCGCTGCTTGGGGATAATGCCATCCGCGAAACAATCGCCGGGCGTCGGGAAAGTTCAATGGGGTCGGGGCGGGGATACGCGTGTTGGAGAGAAATCGGGGACCGCGGGCGTCACCTTGCGCCGGACGTCACCTTCCAGCCCCAAACGTCACCCCAGCGAAGGCTGGGGTTTCCTGCGGCTCCTGCCCCGCCATCACGGGGAGACCCCAGCCTTCGCTGGGGTGACGCTTTGGGGAAGCGAAAAGAACGCCGGCCCACCATTCGGTTCGAGCCGTCGAGAACCGGTCACTCCCAGGCAACGCGTTCTCGACGGACGCTTCTCGACTACGCTCGAAGCTGCTCGAACCGAACGGAAAGGGACGATCAGCCCACGCTCACTCCGCCGCCGGCAGCGACTTCGGCCCGTCGCCCGGTGGCGGCAACGGCGCGCCGGGCTTGTGGTCGATCGCCAGGCCGTCGGCGTCGCCCGGGCGATAGGTGAGCAGCCGCCGCGACAGGCGCGGGCCGACCCAGCGTTCCAGCCCGACCGCAAGACTGAACGCCCCCGGCACGATCAGCAGCGTGAGCAGCGTCGACAGCGTCAGCCCGCCGATCACGGTGATGCCCATCGGCCCGCGGGACGATGCGTCGCCCGACAGCGCCAGCGCGGTCGGCACCATGCCCGCGACCATCGCGACCGTGGTCATCACGATCGGCTGGGCGCGCTTGTGCCCGGCGTCGAGGATCGCGACCTCCTTGTCGACGCCCTTCTCCATTTCCTCCAGCGCGAAGTCGATCAGCAGGATCGAGTTCTTGGCGACGATGCCGAGCAGCATCAGCAGCCCGATATAGACCGGCATCGAGATCGGGTTGCCCGTCACCCACAATGCCAGCAGACCGCCCAGCGGGGCGAGCAGCAGCGACCCCATGTTCACGAACGGCGGCATCACCCGCTTGTAGAGCAGCACCAGCACCCCGAACACGAGCAGGATGCCCGAGATCACCGCGACGATGAAGTTCTGGATCATCTCGCCCTGCCACTTGGCCTGACCCACGGTCAGTTCGGTGACGCCCAGCGGCAGGTTCTTCATGATGGGCAGGTCGTGGATCGCCTTTTGCGCGACGCCGGTCACGACGCCGGGGGCGAGATCGGCACCGACGACCAGCCGGCGCTGCTGGTTGATGCGGTCGATCTTGGTCGGACCCGCGCCGAAACCGATCTCGGCGACCACCGACAGCGGCACCGACCCGCCGGTCGCGGTCGGCACCGGCAGGTTCTGGATCGTCGACAGCCGCGACCGGGCATCGCGCGACAGCGAGACGCGGATCGGGATCTGCCGGTCGGACAGCGAGAAGCGGGCGCTGTTCTGGTCGATGTCGCCCAGCGTCGCGATGCGGATCGCCCCCGACAGCGCGGCGGTGGTCACGCCGAGGCTGGCGGCAAGGTCGCTGCGCGGACGGATGATGATCTCGGGCCGCTTGAGGTCGCCCGACACGCGCGGGGCGACCAGCATCGGCAGCTTCTCCATCGCCTTGACCAGCTGGTTCGCGGTCTCGTTCAGCTTGACCGGATCGTCGCCGCCCAGCGTGATCGACAGGTCGCGGCTGGACCCGCCCCAGCCGAACTGCGACCGGAACGACACGCGTGCATCGGGGATCGCCGCCAGCTGGGGCGCGAGGCCGCGTTCGAATTCAGTGCTGCTCGACGACCGCATCGCATCGTACGACGCATCGTCCAGCAGGCCGAAGGTGTGGCGCACGCGCTGGCCGAAGCTCGGCTTTTCCTTCAGTTCGGCGGTGACGCGGCCATTGCCGGCATAGCTCGACGAATAGACCGACTTCACCAGCGGCTGCGCGGCGAGCAGGTTCTCGACCCGCTTCACGACGGCGGCGGTCTGTTCCAGCGTGGTGCCCGGGACCATCTCGACGCTGGCGGTCACGCGGTCGCGGTCCTGCGGCGGCTGGAACGTCTGCGGCAGGATCATGAACGTGACGACGGTCAGCGCCAATGCCGCGACCGCACCGACGATCGTCGACCAGCGGTGGCGCAGCGTCCAGCGCAGCACGCCCATATACCGGTCCATCAGCCAGCCCTCGCCATGGCTGGCCGACCCGTGCGCCTTCAGGAAATAGGCGGCGATCATCGGCGTGATGAGGCGCGCGACGGCAAGGCTCATCAGCACCGACGCGACGACGGTCAGGCCGAAATTCTTGAAGAACTGGCCCGAAATGCCCGGCATCAGACCGACCGGCAGGAAGACGGCGACGATCGCCATCGTCGTCGCCAGCACCGCGATGCCGATCTCGTCCGCCGCGTCGATCGATGCCTGATAGGCGGATTTGCCCATCCGCATGTGGCGCACGATGTTCTCGATCTCCACGATCGCATCGTCGACCAGCACCCCCGCCACCAGGCTGAGCGCCAGCAGCGTCATCTGGTTCAGGGTGAAGTCCATCATCTCCATGAACCAGAAGGCCGGGATCGCGGACAACGGGATGGCGAGGGCGGAGATCAGCGTCGCGCGCCAGTCGCGCAGGAAGATGAAGACGACGACGATCGCCAGCAGCGCGCCCTCGACCATCGCGTTCATCGCGGAGTGATACTGGATTTCGGTGAACTTGACCGAATTGGACAGCAGCGCGAAGCGGACCTGCGGGTTGCGCTTCTGCAGGTCGGCGAGGCGCTTTTCCGCCTCGTGGAACACGGTGACGTCGGACGCACCCTTGGCGCGCTTGATGTCGAACGCCAGCACCGCGCGGCCGTTATATTCCGCGCGGCTGGTCGGTTCGGCATAGGCGTCGCGGACGTCGGCGATGTCGGACAGCCGCACCGAACGTCCGCCGCCCACCGGCACCTGCGTCTGCGACAGGGCATAGGCGGTGGCGGCGTTGCCCAGCACGCGCACCGATTGCTGCGAACCGGCGATCTCCGCCTGACCGCCCGCGGCGTTCAGATTGACCTGGCGCAGCGCCTGGTTGACCTGGCTGGCGGTCAGCCCCTGCGATTGCAGGCGCGCGGGGTCCAGCGTGACGCGGATCTCGCGGTCGACGCCGCCGACGCGCTCGACGGTCGACATGCCGTCGATCGACAGCAGTTCCTTGGCCACGGTATTGTCGACATACCAGCTGAGCTGTTCCGCGGTCATGTCGTCGGCGATCGCCGTCCACGACGCGAGGTCCTTGTCGGTGGTGTTGGCGCGATACACCTGCGGTTCGAGGATGCCGTCGGGCAGTTCGCCGCGGATCTGGTTCACCGCCTCGCGCACGTCGTTGACCGCACGGTCAATCGGGGTGCCGATGTCGAGCTGGATGACCGTGGTCGAGGCGCCTTCGGTGACGCTGGATTCGATCTGGTCGATGCCCTGGAGCGAGCGTACCGCCGCCTCGACCCGCTGGGTCACCTGCGTCTCGAGTTCGGTGGGGGCGGCGCCCGGCTGGCTGATGACGACGATCGCGACCGGGAATTCGATATCCGGGTCCTGGTTCACGTCCATCCGCATGAAGCTGACGATCCCCGCGAGCGTCAGCGCGAGGAACAGCACCAGCGGCGGTACCGGGTTGCGGATCGACCAGGCCGACATGTTGCGGAAACCCATCGCGCTATTCCTTGCGTGTCGGCGCGGCGGCGGTGCGTACCGGCACCACCTGCTGCCCCGGATTGAGGAACGCGCCGGCACTGGCCACCACGCGTTCGTCGCCCATCAGTCCCGACGCGATCAGCGCGCCTTCGTCCGATACCTCCGCCACGCGCACGTCGCGACGCACCGCCTTGTCCTGCGCATCGATGACATAGACGTAGCTGCCCTTGTCGTCGCTCAGCACCGCCGATTCGGGCAGCAGCGGCGCGGTCGACGCGCCCGCGCCGATCCGCGCGCTGGCAAAGCCGCCGGGACGCAGCGCCGGATCGTAGCGCAGCGCGATGCGGGCGATGCCCTGCCGCGTCTGCGGATCGATCACCGGCGACACCTGCCACACCTCGCCCTTGAACACCCGGGTATCGCCGACCGGCACGACCTGCGCCGGCACGCCCGCGCGGACCGAGGCGAGATCGGCTTCGGACAGCTGTGCGCGCATCTCCATCTGTCCGCCCATCGCGATGCGGAACAGCACGCCGCTGCCGCTGCCGACCACCTGGCCGGGTTCGACCGCGCGGGTCAGCACCAGCCCGGCGGCGGGGGAGCGGATGTCGAGCCGCTGGTTGCGGGCCTGCGTCTCGGCCAGCTGCGCCTGCGCCACGCGGACGCGCGCATTGGCGGCGTCGCGGGTCGCGGTCTTGCGATCGATATCGGCCTTCGACACGAAACCGCGCTCGACCAGCTGGTTCGACCGGTCGAGTTCGGTCTGTGCGATCTGCGCATCGGCGCGCGCGACACGGACCTGCGCCGCCAGCGATGCGGCGGTCTGCGCCTGGACCGACCGGTCGACGGTGGCCAGCACCTGTCCGGCCCCGACCCAGCTGCCCGGCTCGACCAGCACGCGGGTGACGAGGCCGCCTTCGCCGACGACGCCGACCGGCATCTCGCGCCGCGCGGCCAATGATCCGGTGCCGGTAACGGTGCGGGTCACCGTCTCGCGGCCCGGTACCACCACGGTCACCTTGGGCAGCGAGCCGGCCGAAGCGGCGGCGGGGGCCGCGCCCTTGGCCGCCGGGGCGTCGCCCTTGCGACCGAACGCCCACATCGCAACGATCACGACCAGCAGGACGATCACGATCCCGACGATCACCGCCCGGCGGCGCGATCGTGGCGCGCCCTCCGGTCCGGTCAGCTGCGCACGGTCGCCTGCAATCGTCGTCGATTCGTAATTCATCCACCCCATCCCGTTGGAGGCCCCCAGCCCGTCGATGCTGTATTACCTCAATACAGCACCCACCTCAACCATACACATCGCGTTTTTCGATAATAACGACAAGTCCGGCATCGATTGCGTTCAGCCTGCGTTTCGCCGCAAAGCCGTAACGACCCTCGACGTTGCGATTGTATTCGAAAGGGAAAAGCCGATGCTCCGTTCCGCCCTGATCCTGGTTGCCGCCGGGGCCGCGCTGCCCGCCGCCGCGCAACAGGTCGTCCCCGCTGCCACCCCGATCCTGGCCGATGCGACGCTGCTCGACGTCGTGGCCGAGGGGAAGGCGACGCGCGTGCCCGACATCGCGACGATCCGTGCCGGCGTGGTCAGCCAGTCGCCGACCGCCGCTGCCGCACTCGCCGACAATGCGCAGCGCATGACGCGCGTCGTGGCGGCGCTGCGCAAGGCGGGTGTCGCCGACCGCGACATCCAGACCGCACAGATCCAGTTGCAACCCCAATATCGCTACGCCGAAAACCAGCCGCCGGCGATCACCGGCTATCAGGCGAGCAACAGCGTCTCGGTCCGCTTCCGCGAGGTGGGGCGCAGCGGCGCGATCCTCGATGCGCTGGTGGCGCAGGGGGCGAACCAGATCGACGGACCGAACCTGTCGGTCGATGCCGCCGACGCCGCGCTGGACGAGGCACGCACCGACGCGATCCGTCGTGCGCGCGCCCGGGCCGAACTCTATGCCAAAGCCGCGGGGATGCGGGTCGACCGGATCGTGTCGATCGTCGAAAATGGCGGCCAACAGCCGCCGATCGCGATGCCGATGATGGCGTCGGCACGCGTGGCGAAGATGGCCGATTCGACCCCGCTGGCCGCAGGCGAGCAGGACCTGACCGCGACGGTATCGGTCCGCTTCCTGCTGCGATAAAGGGGCGCTAACCCCGGGTGACGTCGTCATTCCCGCGCAGGCGGGAATCCATAGCCGCCGAGGCTAGAGGCTGTTATGAACCATCAGCGAGTGCAGCGGCCTGTTTCATCATGAGGCAGGCGAAGGCGACGATGTGAAGTCCTGCGAGTGTTTCGGCGTAACGTTCGTAGTCTTTGACGAGGCGTCGGAAG
>RPSH01000031.1 GCA_003946805.1 Bacillus sp. 2B10
GGCGAGCAGATCGGCCAGCCCCCCGCCCTCCCCGCGCAGGATCGCCTGCGATTCGGCGGCCAGCGCGTCGAGGTCGATCGCGTCGCCCTCCGCCGCCGGGGTGGTGGCGGGGGCGAAGGTCAACGCCCCGCGCCAGTGATCGCCGACCAGCGCGAGCCGATCCAGCGCCGACAGGCGCCCCATATCGACCCCCATCGTCGCCAGTCGCCGCCGCATCAGCAACGCGCCCCATCCTTCGGGCAGACTGTCGGCAAGGAAGCCGTGCAGCCCGTCGAATGCGCGGGTGCGTGCCGCCTGCAACCCCGGTTCGGGGGGATAGTAGAGCGGCGACAGCCGGCGTCCGTCGGCGATCGCCGCCGCGTCCCACTCCAGCTGCGCCAGCCCCCCCGCCATCGCCACCCGGGCGCCCGGCCCGGCGGGGTGCAGCGCGACCCGCAGCGGCTGTCCGGGCTGCAGCCTCATCGTCCGGTGCGCTGCTGGCTGCGGAGCAACGCCTCCATCGTCCCGGCGACCGGCATCGGAAACAACGCGGTCAGCGTGTCCTCGCAGCGCAGCACCACCGCGGCACGGACCAGATCGTCGATCGACGCCTTTCCCTCACGCTCCATCCGCCGCCAGGTGCGATAGGACACGCCGGCGCGGGTCGCGCTGTCGGCTTGGGTCCAGCCCAGCGCCTTGCGTCGGTCGCGGATGCGTTCGCCGATCTGCGCGGCCAGTTCGGTCGGCGTGTAGAGCATCGGCCGGATATGGCCGGTTCGAGCTCTGATGGCAAGAGATCGGCCATATCCGGCCGACGGGGATGGCGAACTCTTCCCCTGCCTTCCTCGAATATCTTGAATCAAACCATCGCCCTGCCGGTTAGAGGGTTTTTCTAGAGGTTGGCAGGTTAAGCCGCCCGGCAACGCCCGGAAGCCGGATGGTCGAACCAATCATCCCCGCCGTGCTGGAGGCACGGGACCTGCCGGGCGATCCCGTCGCCAATGCGGTCCGCGCGAACGTGGTGCGAGCGGTGCGGACCTTGCGAACGGGCTGCGACACGCTGATGTCGAAACCACAGGCGGAGGGGAAGTCGAGGATCGTCGGTGCCCGTTACGCACCCGGTACCGGCCATGTCGATTTTCTTCGATCGTCCGTAAGCGGCCGGACCATGCGCGGCATCGCTTTGCCCCTTGCGGCGTGCGCGATCGTCGCGGGCGCGGCACCCGCCCGTGCGCAGGATCACGACGCGCAGCTTTGGACATCGACCACCATGACCACGGCGGTGTCGGGCAGGATCGACGCAACGCTGGAACTGCACAGCCGCTACACCGACGAGGTATCGCGGGTGGGGCAGGTGCTGATCCGGCCCGGCGTCACGCTGAAGCTTGCCAGGGGCTGGTCGGTCACCGCCGGCTATGTCCATGTCCGGACCGATTTCGTCGGCACCGCCGCCAATGACGAGCACCGCACATGGCAGCAGGTCGGTTATACCTTCGAACAGGATGCGGCGACCGGATTGCTCGTCACCGGCCGAACCCGGATCGAACAGCGGTTTCGCCCCGACGCGGCGGGGACGGGGTGGCGGCTGCGCCAGCAACTGCGCGCGCAACTGCCGCTGCCCGGCAGTGACGCGATCCGCGCCGTGGTGTGGAACGATACCTTCGTCGGACTGAACACGACGCCGTGGGACCGGCACGACGGCGTCGATCAGGTCCGGACCTTCATCGGGGTCGCCCTGCCCGTCGCGAAGGGTGTCACCGTGGAGCCGGGATATCTGAACCAGACGGTGTTCCGGATCGGCGCCGACCGGGTGAACCACATCGTTGCGGCCAACGTGCTCCTGCGATTCTAGTCTAGGGGCAGGCCCCGTGGACCAGAGCCAAAGATGATCGTGGCAGCGGGAGCGACAGCGCAGGAGAGGGCGGCCATCCACCCGCGGCCTGCGGCGCATCTTCGACGAAAACGGTCGCAGTCGCTCCATCTGCTCGTCCGTCCGCCAGCACAGGTCGCTCATCCGGTCTCCGGACGGCGCCTGAACCAGATCGCGATGCTGACATCAACGGGTCCTGCCCCAAAAACTATCGGCAGGGGCAAAGGAAAATGAAAAACGTAATCAAGGCTGCAATCGTTCTCAAGACAACATGCCTGTTTTTCGGCATGGAAGATCGTTAAAATCCAGTATACCTATGGACGTTACTTGAAGGATTCGCATCCGGTATTTGCAGGATTCAGCTTCAGAGGGGGGAACCGACATGGCGGTTGCAAGACTGGGAAACGAGATCGCGGTCGAAGAGGATGCGGAACATGACGGTGTCACCCCAACGATCGCGGGACAGGCCGACGGCCGTTTCCTGATCGCATGGGAAGGTCCGCTGATCGATGTGGGTGACGAGGGCCCGCGACCGTATAGCGACATCTATGCGCGCACGTTCGACGCGACTGGCGCGGTGTCTGGCGATATCCGGGTGAACAGCGAAACGCGCGACCCACAATTCGCCCCCGATGCGATCGCGCGGCCCGACGGATCCTATGTCATCGCCTATGACAGCGGCGTCGAGGACCAGCTCGAAGGTACCTTCCTGCCGCACCAGCGCATCGCCGCCGACGGCACGCTGATCGGAAACGAGATATTCCCGCCCGATTACAGCTATTACAAGATCAATCCCGACACGGCCGCCTTTACCGATGGCGGCTATGCGATCGTGGCCGCCGAGGATGAGGGCGAGCCTTATGCCGCCTATCTCTATTCGAGCCAGGGCACGCTGGAAGCCAGTTTCGATTTCGGCTTCCGCATCGGCGGAACCGCGAGTGTGACGGCGCTGTCCGGGGACCGGTTCCTGCTGCTGTGGACCGGCCTCGACATTCCGCCCGGCGACGAGGAGAACAGCGCGTCGCGCGGCCTGTATGCGCAAGTCCGCGCCCGCGACGGCACCCCGGAAGGCTTCACCTTTCTGGTGACCGACTTCGACGATATCGGCACGCGCAACGCATCGGGGATCGCACCGGTGGTCAAGGCACTGCCGAACGGCAATATCGTCGTCGCCTTTGCCGCAACCCGTGATGACGGGGTCGGGGGCGCTGACATCCATGTCACGATCCGCGACCTGGACGGCCAGCGCTTCGTGCCGGTCAACATCACCGCGGGCAAGGCGGGCAACCAGTCCGCCCCCGACGTCGCGGTGCTGTCCGACGGGCGCTATGTCGTCACCTGGACCGACAGCGACGCGAGCGCCCTGGGCGATGCCAGCGGGTCGGCGATCGTGGCCCAGCTCTTCTATCCCGACGGTACGTTCGATCAGCCGCCGTTCCTCGTCAACACCGTGACGGCGGGCAACCAGCTGTCGCCGACGGTGACCGCGCTCGGTACCGATTTCGTGATCGCGTGGACGGGACCGGACGGCATCGCGGCACAGCGCTTCGATGCCGACGCGCGCTCGACCCCGGACAGCTATATCGTGACGCGCGCCGGCACCCGCGACGGGTCCGATGCGATCGACCAGACGATGACCGGCGGACCGCAACCGACCAGCTTCTATATCGACGTCACCGCGCAAAGCGGCACCGACCGGGTCGAGTTCGCATCGAACGACGTCATCGTGACCAACCGTGCGCTCCTCGATCCCGAAAACGATCGCCGGATCGAGGCGACGCCAGGCACCAATATCTTCGATTTCGACGGCGCGGGGCCATCGAGCGACGCGATCGTCCTATCATCCACCGACACGCTGCGCTTCCTCGGCACGCGGGTCGCGGCGGGGGGTGAGACGCTCTATGCCTATGGCACCTATCTCGGGTTCGGGAACGTCACCGAGGGCACGATCAACAACGACACGCTGCGCGGTACGGCGGGCAAGGACAATTTCCTGTTCGACACCGCCCTCGGACTGGGCCTCGGGATGGACCAGATCAAGAATTTCGGCGCGGGCGACCGGATCGTCACGACGACGCGTCTTGCCGATCCCGACAACGACGGGCGCATCCGGCTGAACGCCAGCGACCGGCTGTTGTTCGACACGCCTGCCGCCGATGGTCCCAGTTCACTGCGCATCTTCAACACCAACAACCGGGCGATCTCGACGCTGCAATATGAAACAAGCTACGACGATGGCGCGGGACAGACCTATTATGTCTATGCCGCCGCCGGCGACCTTACACCGGGACAGGATTTGTTCTTTTAGGCGTTTGATCCTGGCATCGTACAATCCGGTGGGACAGGTCACGAGCCGGACGATGTCGAACGACGCCTGTGGCGACCAGAAAGCCCGCCGCATCGAATTGGCGCTGCACCTCGGCGAACAGCGCCTCGCCCAGTCCCGCCTCCACCAGCGCCAGCCAGAACCGGCACAAGGTGGTTTCATGCGGCGTCGGCTCCTCCAGCGCCAGGCCGCAGAACCGCCGGAACGACATCCGGTCCGACAGCGTCTCCTCCAGCCCCGGGTCCGACAAGCCATACCATTGCTGCAGCAGCGCCCGCACCATCGCCAGCGCGCGGTACGGCGGGCGACCCATCGTCCCCCGACGCACCAGCGCCTCTACCGGCGCCCAGTCGATCAGCGATGCGATCCGCTCCAGTCGCCCATTCCGACCAAAACCCGCCGGCAAGAACGCTTCCGCAAATCCATGCCGTTCCATCGATGGCGTTCCTTCCACAGCATCGAATCACATCCATACCAATCCGTCAGCTCATTCTCGCAGAGGTCTCGATCAGGTCCGGGGTGACGAAGAAGAGCGCTGCAAGTCGACCCTCGCTTTCGCATCGCGGGCAGGATTACGCCTCCGCCATCTCCGCCAGCGCCAGCCAGCGTTCCTCCGCCGCGTCCTTCTCGGTCCGCGCCTGCTCGATCTGCGCGTTGAGCGCCGCGAACCGTTTCGGGTCCTTCGTGTACAGCGCCGGATCGGCCAGCAGCGCCTCGTCGCGTTCGATCGCCGCTTCCAGTTCCTCGATCCGCTTGGGCAGGATCTCGAGGTCGCGCTGGTCCTTGTAGCTCATCTTGGTCGACTTGGGCTTCGGCGCGGTTTCGACCGCCTTGGTCCGCCCCTTCGTCGCCGCGCTGCGCTCGCGCCGCTTCGCGACCCAGTCGGCATAACCGCCGGGCACGACATCGACCTGACCCGATCCGTCCAGCCCCAGCGTCACCGTCACCGTCCGGTCGAGGAAGTCGCGGTCGTGGCTGACGATCAGCACCGTGCCGGCATAGTCGCCGATCACCTCCTGCAACAGGTCGAGCGTTTCCAGGTCGAGGTCGTTGGTGGGCTCGTCCAGCACCAGCAGGTTCGACGGCCGCGCGAACTCGCGCGCCAGCAGCACGCGCGACCGCTCGCCGCCCGACAGCGTCGCCACCCGCGCCTCGGCGATCGACGGATCGAACAGGAATTCCTTCAGATAGCCGTGGATGTGCTTCTTGGACCCGTTCACCTCGATCCAGTCGCCGCCATCGGCCAGCACGTCGCGCACCCGCTTTTCCGGCGCCATCAGCTTGCGTTGCTGGTCGATGACGATCCCGTCCAGCGTCTTGGCGCGCATGATCCTGCCGCTGTCGGGCTCCAGGTCGCCGGTCAGTAGCCGCAGCAGCGTCGTCTTGCCCGCGCCATTGCCGCCGACGATGCCGATCCGGTCGCCGCGCCGGACGCGCAGCGAAAAATCCTTTAGCACCACCCGGTCGCCGAACGACTTCGTCACATGCTCGGCGTCGATCACCACCTTGGTCTTGGTGTCGTCGGCCTCGACCTGCAGCTTGGCGGTCCCCTGCGGCCCCTGCATCGCCGCGCGCTGCGCGCGCAGCTCGTGCAGCTTTTCCAGCCGCCCCATGTTGCGCTTGCGCCGCGCGGTGACGCCGCGGTGGAGCCAATGCTCCTCGATCTTGAGCTTGGCGTCGAGCCGTTGCGCGGCGCGTTCCTCTTCGGCGGCGGCCTGTTCCATCCATGCCTCGAACCCGCCGAACCCGATTTCCGCCCGACGGATCCCGCCGCGGTCGAGCCACAGCGTCGATTTGGTCAGCCGGGTCAGGAAGGTGCGGTCGTGGCTGATGACGATGAACGCGCCGTTGAAGCGGTTCAGCCATTCCTCCAGCCATTCGATCGCCGACAGGTCGAGATGGTTGGTCGGTTCGTCGAGCAGCAGCACATCCGGATTCTCGGCCAGCGCGCGCGCGATCGCCGCCCGCCGCCGCTCGCCGCCCGATGCGGTCGCCGCCTCGCGGTCGAGGTCGATGCCTAGCTGGTCGGCGATCGCGTCGACCTCATGCTCCGCCGGGGCGCGTGGGCCCCGCAGCGCGAATTCGCGGAGCGTCGCATAGCCGTCGACCTTCGGGTCCTGTTCCAGCAGCACGACATGCGTGCCCGGCACGATCGTCCGCCGCCCTTCGTCGGCATCGACCGCGCCGGCGATCAGCTTCAGCAGCGTGGTCTTGCCCGCGCCGTTGCGCCCGATCAGCGCCAGCCGGTCGCGGGTGCCGACATGGATGTCGAGCCCGCGGAACAGCCAGCCATTGCCCTGGATCAACCCAAGGCCCTCATAGGACAATATCGGTGCAGCCATGGTGTGGCAGGTAAGCCGCAGTTGCGAACGAAGCAAGTTACGCCAGCCTGCCTGCCCTATTCACAGGCTGTTCAACGCATGGCCGCTATGTCACCCCGCATGGCGATGATCGTTCGGTTCCTTGGTCTGGGATTGCTGGCGGTGTCGGGAAGCGTGCAGGCGCTGCCCGACCAGGTGCTGCGCGATCACCAGGCGGCGCGTGCCGCACGGGCGGAGGGGCGGATCCTTCCCCTGCGGGAGATCGAACGGCGCGTCGTGCCGCAGATGCGCGGCGCCCAGTATCTCGGCTTCGACTATGATCCCGACCGCGGGATTTACACGCTCAAGTTCCTGCGCGATGGGGCGGTGATCTGGGTCGATGTCGATGGCCGTACCGGCCAGATCACCGGCCGCAGCCGATAACATAAGGGGAGAAAGCCGATGCGCGTCCTGATCGTCGAGGACGAACCCAATCTCGGCCGCCAACTGCGCGCCACGCTGGAGGGTGCGGGCTATGCCGTCGACCTCGCCACCGATGGTGAAGAGGGGCACTTCCTCGGCTCGACCGAAACCTATGACGCGATCATCCTCGATCTGGGCCTGCCCGAGATCGACGGGCTGACCGTGCTCGATCGCTGGCGCAAGGAGGGGCGGACCGCCCCGGTGCTGGTGCTGACCGCGCGCGACAGCTGGTCCGACAAGGTCGCCGGGCTCGATGCCGGCGCCGACGATTACGTCGCCAAGCCGTTCCAGACCGAGGAACTGATCGCCCGTCTGCGCGCGCTCATCCGTCGCGCCTCGGGCAACGCCTCGGCCGAACTGACCGCGGGCGACATCCGTCTCGACACGCGCTCGGGCAAGGTGACGCGGGCGGGCGAACCGGTGAAGCTGACCGCGCAGGAATACAAGCTGCTCAGCTACCTGCTGCACCACAAGGGCAAGGTGGTCAGCCGCACCGAGCTGATCGAACATATCTACGACCAGGATTTCGACCGCGATTCGAACACGATCGAGGTGTTCGTGACGCGCATCCGCAAGAAGCTGGGCGCCGACGTCATCACGACGATCCGCGGCCTGGGCTACAGCCTCGACGAACCGGGCGCGCCGAAGCCGGCGGGCGCGGAGGACTGAGCACCAGGCGATGACGATGGGCGATCCCGCACCACGCACCTATGTCCGGGTGACGGGATCGCTGTCGCGGCGGATGATCGTCGTCGCGGCGCTGTGGATCATGCTGCTGCTGGCGGGCGGCGGCTATGCGCTCGACCGGGTGCTGGTGTCGGCGGTGACGCGCAACACCGACGACGGGCTGGAATATCTGCTCAACTCGCTGATCGTGTCGGCCGAGATCGATTCGACCGGCGAGGTGACGTTCAACCGCCAGCTGTCCGACCAGCGGTTCCTCGAACCCTATTCGGGGTTGTACTGGCAGGTCAGCGGGCCGGGACACGAAACCTGGCCGTCGCGCTCGCTGTGGGACCGCAAGCTGCCGGTCGACGGCATGCGCTATACCGATATCCGCATCTACGACGCGAAACCCTTTCCCGAACAGAAGCTGCGCATCGTCGAGCGCGACCTGACGCTGCCCGGATCGCCGACCGTGTGGCGGTTCCAGGTGGCCGAGTCGCGCGACGTGCTCGACGGGCTGATCGCGGCGTTGCGCAAGACGCTGGTGCGCTCGTTCGCGCTGTTGGGGCTGGGCCTGATCGTCATGGCGGCGCTCCAGACATGGTATGGCCTGTTGCCGTTGCGCGCGGTGCGCGACGCCATCGCGCGGCTGCGCGCCGGGCAATCGGCGCGGGTCGAAGGCTCGATGCCGGCCGAGGTCGCGCCGCTGGTCGAGGAACTGAACGCGCTGGTCGAGCATAACGACAGGCAGGCGGAGGAGGCGCGGCGCCATGCCGGCAACCTCGCCCATGCGCTGAAAACCCCGCTGACCGTCATCATGAACGCCTCGGCCGCCGGGCAGGACGACCTCGCCGACACCGTGATCCGCGAGGCGCGGACGATGCGGCGGCAGGTCGATCACCATCTCGCCCGAGCCCGCGCGGTCGGGCGGCGCGGATCGGCGCACAGCCGCGCCGAGGTATGGGCGTCGGTCGAGGCGGTCGAGCGCGCGGTCGCGCGGCTCTATCCCAATGTCCGCCTCGACGTGGACGGGCAGAAGGACCTGATCGCCCGGATCGAGCGGCAGGACCTCGACGAAATTCTCGGCAACCTCGTCGAGAACGCCGCGAAATATGGCGGGGGCAGCGTCTTCGTGACCGCGCGGGCCGATGCCGGCTTCGTCGAACTGCTGGTCGAGGACGATGGACGCGGTATCGCGGCAGCGGATCGCCTGCGGATTTTTGACCGCGGCGTCCGCCTCGATTCGGGCAAGCCGGGCACCGGCCTCGGCCTTGCGATCGTGCGCGATGTGGCGGAAATCTACGAAGGCACCGCCTCGCTTGAGGAGAGCGAGGATCTGGGCGGGCTGATGGTCCGGTTGCGGTTGCCGGCGGCGTAACCCCCGTCCCCCTGTTCAGGCCATCACCTTCTCGAAACGCCCGACCAGACGGGCAGGGCGGCCTACAACCCCCGCATCGCCGCCGCCGCGATCGACGCACTCCGCTTGCGCGCCGCCGGATCGAACATCGCGCCGGTCACGATCACCTCGTCGACCTGCGTCCGAGCGACGAACTTCGCCAGCCCCGCGCGCACCGTCTCCGGCCCGCCGATCGCCGAACATTCCAGCACGTGGTCGAGGATCGCATTCCCCTGCGCGCCGATCTGCGCGCGATAGCCGGGGACGGGCGGGGGCAGTTCGATCGGCTGGCCGGTGCGGATCGCGACGAACATCTGTTCGGTCGAACTCGCCAGCAGCCGCGCCTCTTCGTCGGTATCGGCGGCCAATACGTTGAACGCCGCCGCGGCATAGGGCTTGTCGAGCACCGCCGATGGGCGGAAGTTGCGGCGATAGGCGTCCAGCGCCTGATCGAGCGCGGTAGGGGCGAAGTGCGAGGCGAAGGCATAGGGCAGCCCCAGCATCGCCGCCAGTTGCGCCCCGAACAGCGACGACCCGAGCAGCCACAGATCGACCTTCGCCCCCGCACCCGGCACCGCCCGGATGCCGGTGCGGGCGTCGTCGGCGAAGTAGTTCTGCAACTCGACGACGTCCTGCGGAAAGGCATTGGGGTCGCTGTCGAGGGTCCGGCGCAGCGCGCGCGCGACGATCTGGTCCGATCCCGGCGCGCGGCCGAGGCCAAGGTCGATACGGCCGGGATACATCGCATCCAGCGTGCCGAATTGCTCGGCGATGGTCAGCGGCGCATGGTTGGGCAGCATGATCCCGCCCGCGCCGACGCGGATCGCCTTCGTCGCGGCGGCGATATGGCCGATCACCACCGCCGTCGCCGCGCTGGCGATGCCGGGCATGCCGTGATGTTCGGCCACCCAATAGCGGTGATAGCCCTCCGCCTCGGCATGGGCGGCAAGGTCGGCGGCGGCGGCCAGCGCCTCGCCGGACGTACCCCCCTGACGGACGGGGACGAGGTCGAGCATCGAATAGCGGGTCATGAGGAATAGATGGGTGGCCGGTAGCGGATTGCTACCGAAGTGCTGCTTTGCAAGGGGAAGGAGAAAGTTGGCTCACGCAAAGGCGAAAAGGCGCGGAGCGGTCGGAAGGTTCGGGCCGGTCGACATTCACGGACGTATCGTTCGACCGGAAACGCTCATGGTCAGAGCAGAAGCTGACCCCGCATCACCGTCACGCAACGCCCCCCCAGCACCGCACGCTCCCCTGCCAGCGTACAAGTCAGATGCCCCCCGCGCGCACTCGCCTGGAACGCGGTGAGCCGATCGCGTCCCAGCCGTTCGGTCCAGAACGGCGCGAGCGCGGCATGGGCCGATCCGGTGACCGGGTCCTCGTCGACGCCCCAGGCGGGCACGAACACCCGGCTGACGATATCGGCGACGTCGCCCGGCGCGGTGACGATCGCCATCACCTCGCATGCCGCCAGCGCCGCCATGTCGGGCGCGCAGCCGCGCACCGTCGCCGCGTCCGCGACCAGGACGATGCTGGTCTGCTCCGCGCCCGAAACGCTGGCGAAGACGTCGCCCTCGACGTGGAGCGCCGCCAGCAAAGCCGCATCGGGGGCGGGGGCGACCCGCGTCGCCGGCAGGTCCAGCGTGTAGCCGTCGCCGTCGCGGCCGACGATCAGCACCCCGGCCCTGCGCGTGGCGAAGCGGACGGCGCGGCGATCGCCGATCAGCACATGGCCGCTCGCCAGCGTGGCATGGCCGCACATCGCGACCTCGGTCGTCGGCGTGAACCAGCGCAGCTCGTAATCCGCCTCGCCCGTCATCGGCACGGCGAAGGCGGTTTCGGACAGGTTATGCTCCAGCGCGATCGACTGGAGCAGCGCATCGTCGGGCCATGCGTCGAGCAGCATCACCGCCGCCGGATTGCCGGTGAACGGGCGGTCGGCGAACGCGTCGACCACGGTGAACGGCATCGCCATCAATAGCTGCCCACGCGCTTGCCGAACCAGTGCGGCGTCACGTCGGCCTCGACCAGCGGATTGTCGGTATCGACATGGCCTTCGGGATCGAGGTGGATCAGCACCTCGACCTTCGGGAATGCGCGGCGCAGCGCGCGTTCGACGCCTTCGACCACGTCATGCGCATCGGCGACGGTCATGTCGCGCGCGACCTCCATGTGGAACTGCGCGAAATCGTGGCTGCCCGACCGGCGGGTGCGGAAGTCGTGGATACCGCGCAGGCCCTCCTGCCGGGCGGCGACGTCGAGGAAGGCGCGGCGCTCGTCCTCGGGCCATTCCTTGTCCATCAGCTGGTCGATCGCCTGGCTCGACGCCTGGAACGCGCCCCAGCCGAGCCACAGCGCGATCAGGATGCCCATCACCGGATCGGCACCGCGCACCCCGAACATCTGGTCGAGCACCATCGCGACGATCACCGCGAGGTTGAGCAGCAGATCGCTCTGGTAATGGACATTGTCCGCCCGGATCGCGACCGATCCGGTGCGGTCGATGATTGATTTCTGGTATGCCAGCAGCGCGAAGGTGGCGAGGATCGCGATCACCGACACGCCAATGCCGAACTCGACGTCCTGCGTCTCGCCCGGCGCACCGAAGGCGGCGATCGCGCGCCACGCGATGCCCGCCGCCGATGCGGTGATGAGCATCACCTGGAACAGTGCGGCCAGCGCCTCCGCCTTGCCGTGCCCGAAACGATGGTCGTGGTCGGCGGGCGTCGCGGCGAGGCGCACGCCGTACAGCGTGACGAGCGAGGCGAGCAGGTCGAGCGCGGTGTCGGCAAGGCTGCCGAGCATCGCCACCGACCCGGTATGCCATGCCGCAAAGCCCTTCAGCGCCAGCAGGAACAGCGCCATCGTCACCGACGCGATGGCGGCGCGGGTGGCGAGCGGGATCACCCGCCGGCGTTCGGTCTCGGTCATGGGAACAGCAATCCTTCGGACCAGCCCCCGTCGGTCGCGGTGAAGACGCGGCGTTCGTGCAGCCGGTGCGCGCGGTCCTGCCAGAACTCGATCGTACGCGGTGTGACGCGGTAGCCGCCCCAGAAGGGCGGGCGCGGCACGTCCTGCCCGGCGAAGCGCGCCTCGATCTGCGCGAAGCGCGCCTCGAACGTCGCCCGGTCGGCGAGCGGGCGCGACTGCTCCGATGCCCAGGCACCCAGCTGCGAATCGCGGCCGCGCGATGCGAAATAGGCGTCCGATTCTGCATCGGTCGCGAGCGTCACCGGCCCCTCGATCCGGATCTGCCGGCGCAGCGATTTCCAGTGGAACAGCAGCGCCGCGTTCGGATTGGCGGCCAGCTCGGCGGCCTTGCGCCCCTCGCGGTTGGTATAGAACACGAAACCGTCGGGGCCGTGCCCTTTCAGCAGCACCATCCGCACCGATGGCCGGCCGTCGGCATCGGCGGTGGCGAGCGCCATCGCATTGGGGTCGTTCGGCTCGCTGTCGCGCGCTTCGGCGAACCACTGGTCGAACAGGACGAAGGGATCGGTCATCGCGTCGCCATACGCTTTTTCGCGGCGGATTTCACCCCGCCCGCCATGCCCCGGACGGAACGACTCTTTCCCCTGCGAATTGAATCGGTTGAGCAACGATTTCGGGGGCGGTGGCATGGCGGCACGGGCATATTGGCAGGGGCAGATCCGCCTCGCCCTCGTTTCGATCCCGGTCGAGATCTACAGCGCGACCAGATCGGGGGCGAGCATCAGCTTCCGCCAGATCCACGAACCCAGCGGCAAGCCGATCCATTACGAGAAGTCGGTGACCGGCATCGGCCCGGTCGACCCCGACGAGATCATGAAGGGTTACCAGATTGAGAAGGGCGAGTACGTCCTGCTCGACCAGGAGGAGATCGACGCGGTCAAGCTGGAGTCGAAGAAGACGCTGGAGCTGACCCAGTTCGTCGACGCGCACGAGATCGACGTGATCTATTACGAAAAACCCTATTTCGTGGTGCCTGCCGACGACCTCGCCGAGGAAGCGTTCATCGTCCTGCGCGAGGCGCTCAAGCGGACGAAGAAGGCCGGTCTGGGGCAGCTGGCGCTGCGCGGGCGCGAATATGTCGTCAGCCTCAAACCCTGCGGACGCGGGCTGGTGCTGGAAACGCTGCGCTATGCCGACGAGGTCAATCGCGCGCAGAGCTATTTCCGCGAGATTCCCGATGCCAAGCCCGACGAGGACTTGCTCGACCTGGCGGAAACGCTGATCGCCAAGAAGACCGCGAAGTTCGATCCGCAGGAGTTCCACGACCGCTATGTCGATGCGCTCAAGGACCTTGTCCAACGCAAGGTGAAGGCCAAGGGCCGCAAGATCGTCGATACGCAAGACGACGAACGCTCGAGCGGCGGCAATGTCGTCGACCTGATGGCGGCGCTCAAGAAGTCGCTGGAAAAGGGCGCGTCGGCCAAGCCCGCCGCAAAGAAGGCGGTGCCCAAGAAGCGTGCGCCGGCGAAAAAGACCGCGACGACGCGCAAGCGCGCCTGACATGGCGCGCAAGCCCGACCCCTTGGCGACCTACAACGCCAGGCGCGATTTCGCGCGCACGGCCGAACCAGCGGGGACGCTGGCGAAGGGCAGGGGCAACCGCTTCCTCGTCCAGAAGCACGACGCGACGCGGCTGCACTATGATTTCCGGATCGAGATCGACGGGGTGCTCAAGAGCTGGGCGGTGACGCGCGGCCCCAGCCTCGATCCCGACCAGAAGCGGCTGGCGGTGCGGACCGAGGACCATCCGCTGTCCTATGCCGGTTTCGAAGGGGTGATCCCCGCAGGCGAATATGGCGGCGGCACGGTGATGCTGTGGGACGAGGGGACGTGGTCGCCGATCAAGGGCAAGTCGGCCAGGGATCTGGAGAAGGGCCATCTGCACGTCGTGCTCGCCGGACAGCGGATGCGCGGCGAATGGCTGCTGGTCCGTCTCAAGCCCCGCGGCAACGAGAAGCGCGAGAACTGGCTGCTGCGCAAGGTCGCGGACGGCGAGGCCGGCGGCACCGACACGCTGACGGCGACGATGCTGACCAGCGTGAAGACCGGACGGACGATGGAGGAGATCGCCGCCGACGAACCGCCGGTGAAAGCGAAGAAGCGGGCAAGGGCGAAGGCCGCCCGCCCCGCCTTCGTCGAACCGCAACTGGCGACCCTGGTCGACAGCGTGCCCACGGGCAGCAACTGGCTGCACGAGGTCAAATATGACGGCTATCGCATCCTGATCGCGACCGGTGGCGACGGCCCCCGGATCCATACCCGCACCGGGCTCGACTGGACGACCAAGTTTCCTTCCATTGCGCAGGCCGCCGCGTCGCTGCCGCCCGGGCTTTTGCTGGATGGCGAGGTCGTCGCGCTCGACGACGGCAGGCCCGATTTCTCGACCTTGCAGGCGGCGATCAAGGAGGGCGGTGACATGCGCTGCTTCGTGTTCGACCTGCTGCATGATGCCGAGGGCGATCACCGCGACGCACCGCTCGTTGCCCGCAAGGAACGGCTGCGTGCAGCGCTCACCGGCGCCGACGCGCGCATCGCTTATTCCGACCACGTCACCGGGTCGGGCGAGCAACTGTTCGCGGCGATGTGCCGCGAAGGCTATGAGGGCATCGTGTCGAAACAGGCCGATGCCCCCTATCGCGGCACCCGGTCGAAGGCGTGGGTGAAGGTGAAATGCACCCACCGGCAGGAATTCGTGATCGTCGGCTGGAGCCCGAGCGAGGCGCGCGGGCGGCCGTTCAAGTCGCTGCTGCTTGGCGTGCAGGGGAAGGGCGGCCTGACCTATGCCGGCCGGGTCGGCACCGGGTTCAATACGGCGACGCTGGCACAGGTCCATGACGCGCTCG
Organism: Bacillus sp. 2B10; assembly: GCA_003946805.1. Classification (GTDB taxonomy): domain Bacteria; phylum Pseudomonadota; class Alphaproteobacteria; order Sphingomonadales; family Sphingomonadaceae; genus Sphingomonas. The sequence continues at coordinate 14,855 of RPSH01000031.1, forward strand.
CACCGCTCGCCCGCAAGACGCCGCCGCTGGATTTGCCTGCCGCGATCCGACGCGGGGCGCGGTTCGTGAAGCCGGTGCTGGTCGCGGAAATCGCCTTCGCCGAATTCACCGCCGACAACATCGTCCGCCATGCGAGCTTCATCGGCCTGCGCGGCGACAAGGCGGCGAAGGACGTGGTGCGCGAGACGCCGGTGGCGGTGGCTGCCAAGCCCAACCCGCGCATCACCAGTCCCGACCGGGTGATCTTTCCGGGTGACCGCCTGACCAAGTGCGACCTCGCCACCTATGTCGAAACCGTCGCACCGCTGCTGCTGCCCTGGGCCGCCGACCGGCCGATCAGCCTCGTGCGCTGTCCGCAGGGTCGGGCCAAGGCATGCTTTTTCCAGAAGCACGATGCCGGCAGCTTCGGCGACGCCGTCCGGTCGGTCGAAATCGCCGAAAAGGACGGCGGGCGCGAACCCTATCTCTATGTCCGCGACGCCGACGGGCTGCTCGCCTGCGTACAGATGGGGACGATCGAGTTCCACGGCTGGGGTGCCGGAGTCGCCGATGTCGAGCGGCCCGACCGGATGGTGTTCGACCTCGATCCCGACGAGGGGCTCGATTTCGGCGACGTGAAGCGCGCCGCGCACGACATCCACCGCCATCTCGCCGATCTCGGCCTCGCCAGCTTCGCGATGCTGTCGGGCGGCAAGGGGGTGCATGTCGTCGTGCCGCTGACCCCGCAGGCCGAATGGCCGGCGGTCAAGGACTTCGCCGATCGCTTCGCCCGCGCGCTGGCCCAGGCCGAACCCGACCGCTTCGTCGCGACGATGGCGAAGGCGAAGCGAAAGGGCCGCATCTTCATCGACTGGCTGCGCAACCAGCGCGGCAGCACCGCCGTCCTGCCCTATTCCGCCCGGGCGAGGGCCGGCGCGCCGGTGGCCGCCCCGGTCGCATGGCGCGAACTCGACGATATCGACAGTCCGGCACGCTGGACGATCCGCGACGCCGACGACCTGCTGAAACGCGCCGACAGCCGCCTGCTGGCGGGATGGGGCGTCGCCGATCAGGTGCTGCCGGACAAATAGCTACCCGGCGTTGCGCTCGGCCAGCTTGCGCTCCCATGCCAGCGCGTCGCGCACGATCTGGTCGAGATCGGCATGCTGCGGCCGCCACGGCAGCGTCGACAGGATCTTGCCATTGTCGGCGACCAGCGCGTCGGGATCGCCCGCCCGGCGCCCTTCCAGCCGGCGTTCGATGGTGTGGTTGGTCACCCGGTCGACCGCGTCGAGCACTTCGAGCACCGAATAGCCACGGCCATAGCCGGCGTTCATCGTGTGGCTGCTGGCGGGATCGGCCATCAGCAGGTCGAGCGCGTGGACGTGTGCGTCGGCGAGGTCGCTGACATGGATATAGTCGCGCACGCCGGTGCCGTCGGGCGTCGCGAAGTCGGTGCCGTAGACGCCGACATGGCCGCGCTTGCCCGTCGCCGCCTCCACCGCGACCTTGATGAGGTGGGTCGCGCCCGCCGTCGACTGGCCCGAGCGGCCCTTGGGATCGGCACCGGCGACGTTGAAGTAACGCAGTGCCGCATAGTTGATCGGATGTGCGGCGGCGACGTCGGCCAGCATGATCTCGGTCATCAGCTTCGACATGCCGTACGGGTTGATCGGCTGCTTGGGGCTGTCCTCGCGCACCGGCACGACCTCGGGAATGCCATAGGTCGCTGCGGTCGAGGAGAAGATGAAATGCTTCACCCCGCCCGCCACCGCGCTCTCGATCAGGCTGCGCGAGGCAGCGGTGTTGTTGCGATAATATTTCAGCGGGTTCTCGACCGATTCGGGCACCACCACCGATCCGGCGAAGTGCAGGATCGCATGGACGTCGTGCCCGGCGATCGCCTTGCCCATCGCCAAGTCGTCGCTGATGTCGGCGACGACCAGCGCCGCGCGGGGATCGACCGCCCAGTCGAAGCCGGTGACGAGATTGTCGACCACGACGACGTCATGGCCCGCATCCAGCAGCGCCAGCACCGCGTGACTGCCGATATAGCCCGCGCCGCCCGTGACCAGAACCTTGCCCATTACCGTACCCCCGATTGCACCGCTTGCGTCCGCGCCTATCTCTCTGACCAGAGGAGATTGTGCAATGGCTACCGAACAGGCGACCTTCGCCGGCGGATGTTTCTGGTGCACCGAGGCAGTGTTCCGCGACGTGATCGGCGTCGAACAGGTCGAAAGCGGCTATATCGGCGGATCGGTGGAACACCCGACCTACAAGCAGGTATGCGGCGGCGATACCGGCCATGCGGAGGCGATCCGCGTCACCTACGACCCCGCCGTCATCAGCTATGCCGACATGCTCGACATCTTCTTCGCGACGCACGACCCGACGCAGCTGAACCGGCAGGGGAACGACATCGGCACCCAGTATCGCTCGGCGATCTTCCCGCACGACGCAGAGCAGGAGGCTGCGGCACGCGCCGGGATCGAGCGCGCGGGCGAGGGGCGCGGCACGATCGTCACCACCATCGAACCGCTGACGACCTGGTACCCGGCCGAGGACTATCACCAGGAATATTGGGACGGTGAAGGGCAGCGCAATCCGTACTGCATGGCGGTGATCCCGCCCAAGCTGCAGAAGCTGCGCAAGAGTTTCGCGGCGCGCAGCAAGGCGGCCGAATCGGTCTGATCCGCGCCGCCGGACGTCGTCCATATTCTGCAAGGGCCGTGCCAATCTGGCGCGGCCCTTGTGCCGTTCGGGGGTAATTGCTATTCCGGTCACGGCCATGGGGGCATTCGGGCGATGGGGGCGACGATCGATACGGACGGGTCGGACCGGCGACTGGCGGCCATTCGCGACTATCGGCTGATTGAGGCGATCGGCGACGGCGCGCAGGGCGACCTCGCCCGCCTGGCCGCGCAGGTCTGTGCCGCGCCGGTCGCGCTGGTAACGGTCCTTGCCGCGGATCGGCAATGGTTCATGGCGCAGGTCGGCACCGATCTGTGCGGTACGTCGCTCGACGATGCGATCTGCACCCATGCGCTGGCAAGCGACGACATCCTCGTCATCCCCGACCTGTCGCTCGACCCGCGCACCCGCAACAGCGGGATCGTGGCGGGCGGGCCGCAGGTGCGCTTCTATGCCGGCGTGCCGCTGCGCGTGGGCGAGGGTGTCGCCATCGGCACGCTGTGCGTGATCGACACCGTCGCCCGGCCCGATGGCCTGAGCGAGACGCAGCGGGACATGCTGGGCAGCCTGGCGCGACAGGCGGCGGCGACGCTCGAACTGCGCCGGTTGCTGGCCGAACGCGACGCGACGCTGGACCGGATGGCGGCGGCGGAGGCGGCGCTGAACGGCAACGAGCAACGCTGGCAGAGCCTGTTCGAGAATATCAGCGACGGCTTCGCGCTGGGCGAGGCGATCCGCGATGGCGCCGGCCGCATCGTCGACTGGCGGTTCGTCGATGCCAACCCCGCATGGTTCGCGCTGTCGGGATTCGATCGCGCGACGATGCTGGCATCGACCGGGCGACAGCTGGATCCGGCGGCACCGGCGCATTGGGCCGATCAACTGGCCGCGATGCTGGCCGATGGCCAGCCGATCGGCTTCGTGCATCATGTGCCGCATCTGCGCCGGTGGTTCCGCGGCCATTGCTTCCGGATCGCGGGCGACCGGTTCGGCGCGATCCTGCGCGACGTGACCGACGAACGGGCGACGACGCGGCGACAGGCGGCACTGATCGAACTGGGCGATACGCTGCGCGACTGCCACAGCGTCGCCGACGTCGCCCGGACGGCATCGGCGCTGGTCGGCACGACGCTCGACGTCGCCTGCGCCGGGTTCGGCCGGATCGACACGACCGGATCGACGGTCGAGATCGAACTCGACTGGACTGCCGTCGAGGGCGCATCGCTGACCGGCGGCCAGCGCTTCGCCGATTATGGCGACGTCGCGGCGGCGATCGCGCATGGCGACGTGGTGGTGGTCGACGACGTCCGCACCGATCCGCGCACCATGGCGCAGGCGGCGGCGCTGGCCGGTCGGGCGATCGGCGCATTCGTCGTCGTGCCGGTCCGGCGCGACGGGTGCAGCATCTCCGCCTTCATCGTCCAGGCGCGCGAACCGCGACGCTGGACGCCCGAGGACATTGCATTCCTGCGCAAGGTCGCCGACCGGGTCGAGGTTGGCATGGCGCAGGTCGAATCGGAAACCCGCCAGACGTTGCTCGTCCAGGAAATGGCGCACCGGCTGAAGAACACGCTGTCGATGGTGCAGGCGATCGCGTCGCAGACGCTGCGCGGATCGGTTGATCGTTCGCCGCTGGAGGCGTTCGAACGGCGGTTGCAGACGCTGGGCGTCGCGCACGACGTGCTGGTCGAACGCAACTGGGTCGGTGCGGACATGCGCACGACGATCGGACAGGTGCTGGCGGTGTTCGGCTGCGACGAACGGCTGGCGATCCGCGGACCCGATGTCGCGTTGGGCCCGCGGGCGGCGCTGGCACTGGCGCTGATCCTGCACGAACTGGGGACGAATGCCGTCAAATACGGCGCGCTGTCGAACGCCGACGGTCATATCGCGCTGGCATGGGACGTCGCCGACGGGTGGATCGAGATGACGTGGCTGGAACAGGGTGGCCCGGTCGTCGTGGCGCCGCCGCGTCGCGGTTTCGGGTCGAAGCTGTTGCGGCTCGGCCTCGCCGGCACCGGCAACAGCGAGGTCCGCTACGATCCCGGCGGCGTCCGGGTGGTGATGCGCGCCGACCTGTCGGACCTCACCGGCGGCTGAAACGCGAACGGGCCGCCCTCCGAGGGGGGACGGCCCGTCCTGTCGTCAGGGGAATCGGTGGATTAACGCACCGAACCGCGACGCACGAGGTTCACGATCGCCAGCAGGACGACGGCGCCCAGCAGCGAATACAGGAAGCTCATCACGGTGATGCCGTTGTTGATGTTCGCACCGGTCACGAACCCTGCGATCACCGCGCCGACGATGCCGACGACCACGTTCAGGATGATGCCCTGCTGCGCATCGGTCCGCATGATGATGCTGGCCAACCAGCCCACGACGCCGCCTACGACCAGCCAGATGATGATACCCATGAGACGTCCCTCCATTTGCGATCTGCAACCCGGCAATTTCGTACCGGGCGTACTGGGGGAAAGACTCATAAGGGACTGGCTTGTTCCGCCTCCGTTTTAACTTGGTCGATCAATATTTGCGTTGCTGGCGCTCGTACAGCGACTTGTAGTGCTGGATCCGGGTGACGCGCAGTCCGGGCATCCCCGACCGGTCGACCGCGCGCTGCCATCCGGCGAACTCCTCCGCCGACAGGTTGTAGCGCTGGCACACGTCGTCGACGCTCAGCAGACCGCCGTTCACCGCCGCGACGACCTCCGCCTTGCGGCGCACGACCCACCGGGTCGTTTCGGGCGGTGGCAGCGAATCGACCGTGAGGGGTTCCCCCAACGGGCCGATCACCTTTGCCGGACGGATCTTCTGGTTCTCAATCATACTGGACCTCGAGCCGGGGCAACTGCCCCTCAAACCTTCTTGCGCGGTCATACGCGAACGCGGTTGAACATCCGCTAAAACGGCTAGGTAAACATGGTCTTCATTCGCCGGCCCCCCACCAAAGGTTCGCGGTGGACCGGTATTCCGGTGCGGCACACGCCCGCAGGAGCGTCGCCGTCCACCCGTTGAACGCCCCGTCGGTCGGGTTCAGCAACGACACCGGGGCGCGTTTCCAGACCAGCCGGGTCTGCAGCCGCGCCGTCGGCGTCGCCGCCTGCCGCCCGGTCGCCGCAGCCAGCAACACGGCCAGCTCCGTCGGCAAGGCGGTGATCGTGGCACCACGATCGAAACGGGCGAAACTGAGGTCCAAGGCGTCTTTCCAGGTGGATATCGCATGGCGTTATGGGGGACGACTGCTGAAGGTCCGGTAAATGGCCGCGTATTTTTGCAAGCGGCTCGCGGAACGCCTATCTGGCACGCCATGGACCTTGGCGATTTTCAGCTCGATTCCCCCGTTTCCGCGCGCCGCATCGTCGTGGCGATGTCGGGCGGCGTCGACAGTTCGGTCGTGGCGGCGCTCGCCCATGCGACCGGGGCGGAGACGATCGGCGTCACGTTGCAGCTCTACGACCATGGCGCGGCGGTGGGGCGGGCGGGGTCGTGCTGCGCCGGGCGCGACATCCGCGATGCCCGCGCGGTGTGCGATCGGCTCGGCATCGCGCATTACGTGTTCGACCACGAAAGCAGCTTCCGCGAGACGGTGATCGACGATTTCGCCGACGCCTATCTGGCGGGGCGCACGCCGATCCCGTGCGTGAAGTGCAACATGGGCCCGAAATTCACCGACCTATTCGCACTCGCCCGCGACCTCGGCGCCGATGCCCTCGCGACCGGTCATTATATCCGCCGCGTGATGGGGCCGAACGGTGCCGAACTGCACCGCGCGGTCGACCCGGCGCGCGACCAGAGCTATTTCCTGTTCGCGACGACGCAGGACCAGCTCGATTTCCTGCGCTTTCCGCTGGGCGCGATGCCCAAGGCGCGCGTGCGCGAGATCGCCGCCGAACTGGGGCTGGGCGTCGCTGGCAAGCCCGACAGCCAGGACATCTGCTTCGTTCCCGACGGCGATTATGCCGGCCTCGTCCGCAAGCTGCGCCCCGAAGCGCGCGAAGGCGGCGAGATCGTCGATCTGGAAGGGCGGATATTGGGCCGCCATGGCGGGCTGGTCGGCTATACCGTCGGACAGCGCCGCGGGCTGGAGATCGGCGGCCTCGCCGAACCGCTCTACGTCGTTCGCCTCGAACCGGCGACCAGGCGACTGGTCGTGGGACCCCGCAGCGCGCTGGCGGTCGGCGCGGCGCACCTGTCCGGCATCAACTGGATCGGCGGCGACCATGCCGGGCCGCTGACCGCCAAGGTGCGATCGATGGCCAAACCGGTGCCCGCGCGGCTGGCGGGCGAACGGCTGCTGTTCGACGCCCCCGAATATGGTGTCGCGCCGGGGCAGGCGGCGGTGCTCTATGCCGGCGACCGGGTGCTAGGCGGCGGCTGGATCGAAGGCACCGAAGCCGCCTGAAAGATCCTCCCCGCTCCGCGGGGAGGGGGACCGCCGCGTAGCGGTGGTGGAGGGGGGTGTCGGCATCCACGGGGGTTGCGTTGCGCGGCCAACCCCCTTCCACCAGCTGCGCTGGTCCCCCGCCCCATGATATGGGGAGGATCGGCTTGCCGCTTGCGTTGCACCCGCCTACAGCCCGCACCCGATGCTGCCCGCGCTTTCCCATGTCCGCGACTGGATCTTCGATCTGGACAACACGCTGTACCCGGCGTCGTCCAACCTGTTCGCCGAGATCGAGGCGCGGATGGGGCGGTATATCTGCGACCTGCTGGATTGCGATATCGACGAAGCGCACCGGGTGCAGAAGATGCATTTCCACAACCACGGCACGTCGCTGTCGGGGCTGATGGCCGAACAGGCGGTCGATCCGCACCATTTCCTCGACTTCGTCCACGATATCGACCTGTCGCCGCTGGTGCCCGATCCCGACCTGCCGCGGTTGCTGGCGGGGCTGCCGGGACGCAAGCTGGTCTTCACCAACGGCGACGTGCCCTATGCCACGCGCGTGCTGGCGCGGCTCGGCCTGTCGGACAGTTTCGCGGGGATTCACGACATCCACGCCACCGCCTATCGCCCCAAACCGCATGTCAGCGCCTATGCCGGGCTGTGCGCCGCGTGGGCGATCGATCCGACGACCGCGCTGTTCGCCGAGGACATGGCGCGCAACCTCGTGCCGGCCAAGGCGGTGGGGATGACCACCGTGTGGGTCGACAACGGGTCCGAACAGGGGCCGCCCGTGGCGCGCGACCATATCGATTACACCACGCACGATATCGTCGCGTGGCTACGCTTCGTGGAGGAATCATGACCGACCTTGCCGCCCAGATCGATACCGCCTGGGAAAACCGCGCCGAACTGACCGTCCACACGCAGGGCGAGGTCCGCAATGCGGTCGACGCCGCGCTCGCGCTGCTCGATTCGGGCGAGGCGCGGGTGGCCGAACCGGTCGAGGGCGGCGGCTGGCAGGTCAACCAGTGGCTGAAGAAGGCGGTGCTGCTGTCGTTCCGCCTGAACGACAACCAGGTGATGGACGGCCCCGGCGGCACCAACTGGTTCGACAAGGTGCCCGGCAAGTTCACCGGCTGGGGCGAACACCGCTTCCGCGAGGCCGGCTTCCGCGCGGTACCCGGCAGCATCGTCCGCCGCGGCGCGTTCGTTGGCAAGGGCGCGATCCTGATGCCCAGCTTCGTCAACATCGGCGCCTATGTGGGCGAAGGCACGATGGTCGATACCTGGGCGACCGTCGGCAGCTGCGCGCAGATCGGCCGCAACGTCCACCTGTCGGGCGGCGCGGGCATCGGCGGCGTGCTCGAACCGCTGCAGGCCGATCCGGTCATCATCGGCGACGGCGCGTTCATCGGCGCGCGCGCGGAAGTGGCGGAGGGTGTCCGCGTCGGCGAAGGCGCCGTCCTGTCGATGGGCGTGTATCTCGGTGCCTCGACCAAAATCATCGACCGCGCGACCGGCGAAACGTTCCGCGGCGAAGTCCCGCCCTATGCGGTGGTGGTGCCCGGCTCGATCGGCGGCGGCGACGGCAAGCCCGCGCTGTACTGTGCGGTGATCGTCAAGCGCGTCGACGCGCAGACCCGGTCGAAGACCAGCATCAACGATCTGCTGCGCGACTGAAACTCCTCCCCGCAGCGGGGAAGGATTTGCTAGGGGCGGGGCATGACCCGCCCCCGTTCCATGCTGCGTGCGTTTCTCCATGGCGAGGCATCGGGGGGAATCGTCCTGATGCTGGCCTCGGCGATCGCGCTGCTGCTTGCCAATTGGCCCGGCACCGCCACCGCCTATTTCCACCTGCTGCACCTCGTGACCGGACCGGTGCTCGGCGAACGCCACGGCGCGATGACGTTGCACCTGTGGGTCAACGACGCGGCGATGGCGCTGTTCTTCCTGCTGGTCGGGCTGGAGATAAAGCGCGAGCTGGTCGACGGGCGGCTGGCGACATGGGAGCAACGCCGCCTGCCGGTGATCGCGGCCGCCGCCGGGATGGCGGTGCCGGCGATCCTCTACCTGCTGGTGGCACGAAACGCGCCCGGTATCGCGCGGGGCTGGGCGATCCCGGCGGCGACCGACATCGCCTTTGCGGTCGGGGTCATGGCGCTGCTGGGCAAACGGGTGCCGGCGGCCCTCAAACTGTTCCTCACGACGCTGGCGATCGTCGACGACATGGGCGCGGTGGCGATCATCGCGCTGGGCTATACCAGCGACCTCGACCTCACGGCATTGGCAGGGGCAGCCCTGGTGCTGGCGATGCTCGTCGCACTCAACCGCAGCGGCGTGATGCGGCTTGCCCCCTATCTGATCCTCGCCGTGCCGCTGTGGTATTTCGTGTTCCTGTCGGGCATCCACGCTACCGTCGCGGGCGTGCTGGTCGCCATGACGATCCCGGCAAAGCCCACCCCCGGTGCGCCCGAAGCGATCGATTCGCCGCTGCACCGGCTGGAACATGCCATCCATCCGTGGGTCGCGTTCGGCGTGGTGCCGGTGTTCGGCTTCGTCAACGCCGGGGTGGCGGTGACCGGCGTGCCGCTGTCGATCCTGTGGGCGCCGCTGCCGCTGGCGGTCGCCGTCGGGCTGTTCGTCGGCAAGCAGGTCGGCGTGCTCGGCGCGATCTGGCTGGCGGTGCGGACCGGGCTGTCGCCGCGGCCGGGGGACGCGAACTGGGTCCAGCTGTGGGGCGTCGCGGCGCTGGCCGGGATCGGCTTCACCATGAGCCTGTTCATCGGCGGCCTCGCCTTTGCCGGCGATGCCGCGGCGATCGATCAGGTGAAGATCGGCGTGCTGGCCGGATCGCTGCTCTCGGCGCTGCTCGGCGCGGCGCTGCTGCGCTTCGCCCCGGTCAGGGATAGATAGCGTCGACCGGGCGCTGCCCCGCCATCGTCTTCGCCACCGCCTCCGCCTGTCCCAGCGCCCGCAACACATTGCCCTGCGCCAGCGCCGCGAGGTCGGCGTCGCTCCACCCGCGCCGCGCCAGTTCGGCGAACAGCAGCGGATAACCGTCGACCCCGCCCATGCCCTCCGGCCCGGTGCCTGAAATCCCGTCATAATCGCCGCCGATCCCGACGGAGGCACGACCGGCGACCTTCGCGATATGCTCGACATGGTCGGCCATCGTCGCCGCCGTCACGCGCGGCGCGGGGTTGGCGGCTTCCCACGCCCGGATCGCCGGCGGCGTCTGCACGCCATAGCGATTGCCCGGCAGCCCCTGTGCCCTGGCAAAGGCACCGCGACGATTGTCCCACGCATTCCATTCGCTGGACAGGAACGCGGGATAGGCGTTGACCATCACCACGCCGCCCTTGGCCCCGATTGCACGCAGCAGGTCGTCGGGAATGTTGCGCGGCCGGTCGGCCAGCGCACGCGCGTTGGAATGCGACGCGATCACCGGCGCCCTCGACACCGCCAGCGCCGCCGCCATCGTCGCGTCGGACACATGCGATATGTCGACCAGCATGCCCAGCCGGTTCATCTCCTGCACCACCTGCCGCCCGAACGGGGTCAGGCCGTTCGCCTGCGGGGTGTCGGTCGACGCATCGGCCCAGCCGACGCTCTTGGTATGGGTCAGCGTCATGTAGCGTACGCCGAGATTGTAATATTGGCGCAGCACCGACAGCCGCCCGTCGATCTGGTGCCCGCCCTCCACGCCGATCAGCGAGGCGATCCGACCGCTCTTCGCGATGCGCGCCATGTCGGCCGCGTCGCGCGCCAGCGCCATGCGCGCCGGATTGGCGGCGATCATCCGGCGGACGATGTCGATCTGTTCGATCGTCGTCTCCACCGCCGCCGGGCCGGTCGTCGCCGCCGGGATCCACACCGACCAGAACTGCCCGCCGACATGGCCGCGCGCCATGCGCGGCAGGTCGGTCTGCAGCGGCGGGTCGATCCGGCTGGTATCGGCGGTCAGGTCGACCGATTCGACCGCGGCATGATGATGCTCGCGAATGCCCCACGGCAGGTCGTTATGCCCGTCGATGATCGGCGCGCGTTGCAGCACCCGTTCGGCGCGCGCACGGTCCTGCGCGGAGGGGGCAGGGGCCTGGGCGGCGAGGAGCAGGAGCGGCAGCAGCATGGCGCCACGCTACCGCGTCGTCAGCCGTCGCGACAAGTGCTAGGGGTGGCATCGGGCCATGCGCGAAGGATATGGGACCGATGCCGATACATGCCATGATGCTGCTGCTCGCCGGACAGGCCGCCACACCTGCGGTCCCGCTGCGCGCCCCGCCCGAGCGTATTTCCATCCTCGCGGACCCCTGCGCCTCGCGGCGACGCAACTCGCAGGACGATGAGATCCTCGTGTGCGGCGAAGCGGCGCGCGACTCGCGCATCCCCCTGCCGGGCGAACGCACCCCGCCCGACCGACCGCTGGCATCAAACCCCTATGCCGACGGCCGCGGCGCGGAGGTGGCGGCGATCAGCCCGTGCGCGACCCGCTCGGAAGGATGCACCACCGGCGTCGATATCTTCGGCGGCGGCACGTTCCTCGTCCGCGCGGTGGGCAAGCTGGTCGATCCGGGCAGCTGCTGCGAAGAGCCGGGCGAATACAAGGACGTCGGCAAGCTGCTTGGCGACATCGTGCGCGGGGTGAAGGGCGGGCCATCGAAGCGTGAACGGGCGAAGCGGGTGGCGATTCCGCTCGATCCGGCGGTGCCGTTGCCGGTGGCGGCGAAGTAGCGGGGGGTAGAAATCCTCCCCGGCACGGGGAGGGGGACCAGCGTAGCTGGTGGAGGGGGCGGGCCGCGAACGCTGCCGCGTCTCTGCGTGGAAACCATCCTCCACCATGCTGCGCATGGTCCCCCTCCCCGTGCCGGGGAGGATCGTTGATCTTACGGGGTAGGCCGCCGCGGGGATAAACCCCGCGTCGTCGGTCGTCGGTGTGGCGACGCCGGCCGGCCGTCGCTATGTGCGCTTGGGGGGCTTTGCCCCGCGCGCACCGTTCAGCAGCTTGGCGCTGCTTCACTCACAGCTTGGCGGTCAACTCCGGCACCAGCGTGAACAGGTCGCCGACCAGCCCGACATCGGCGACCTGGAAGATCGGCGCGTCCTCGTCCTTGTTGATCGCGACGATGACCTTGGAGTCCTTCATGCCCGCCAGATGCTGGATCGCGCCCGAGATGCCGACCGCGATATAGACTTCGGGCGCGACGATCTTGCCGGTCTGGCCGACCTGATAGTCGTTGGGCGCATAGCCCGCGTCCACCGCCGCGCGCGACGCGCCGACCGCGGCGTTCAGCTTGTCGGCCAGCGGATCGATCAGCGCGTGGAACTGCTCTTCGGACCCCAGCGCGCGCCCGCCCGAGACGATGATCTTCGCACTGGTCAGCTCGGGGCGTTCCGATGCCGCGATCTCGGCACCGACGAAGCGCGACACGCCCCGATCAGCACTGGCACCGCCGGTCGATGCGGCCGCCTCGACCGTCGCCGTGCCGCCGGTCGGCGCCGCCTTGTCGAACGCGGTGCCGCGTACCGTCAGCACCAGCTTGGGGTCGCTGGTCTTCACCGTGGCGATGGCGTTGCCGGCATAGATCGGCCGGGTGAAGCTGTCCGGTCCCTCGACCGACAGGATCTCCGAAATCTGCATCACGTCGAGCAGCGCGGCGACGCGCGGCGCGATGTTCTTGCCGGTCGTGGTGGCGGCGGCGAGGAACGCGTCGCGCGTACCCATCAGCTCGACCACCAGCGGCGCGACATTCTCGGGCAGATTGTGCGCGAACGCCGCGTCGTCGGCGACCAGCACCTTCGTCACCCCGGCGATCTGCGCCGCAGCCTGCGCGACGCCGTCGACGCCCTGTCCCGCGACCAGCACCTCGACCTCGCCCAGCTTCGCCGCGGCGGTGACCGCGGCATAGGTCGCGTCCCTGACCGCCTGCCCGTCATGTTCGACCCAAACCAGCGTCTTCATGCGACCACTCCCAGCGTCTTGAGCTTGCCGACCAGCTCATCGACATCGGCAACCTTCACCCCGGCCTGCCGCTTCGCCGGTTCCTCGACCTTCACCGTCGTCAGCCGCGGCGTCACGTCGACGCCGTAGTCGGCGGCGGTCCTGGCCGCCAGCGGCTTGGACTTGGCCTTCATGATGTTGGGCAGCGAGGCATAGCGCGGCTCGTTGAGGCGCAGATCGGTGGTGACGATCGCGGGCAGGGTGAGTGCCACCGTCTCCAGCCCGCCATCGACCTCGCGCGTGACGTTCACCGTCTCGCCCGACACCTCGACCTTGCTGGCGAAGGTGCCCTGCGGATAGCCGGTGAGCGCCGCGAGCATCTGTCCGGTCTGGTTGTTGTCGTCGTCGATCGCCTGCTTGCCGAGGATCACCAGCCCGGGCGCTTCCTCGTCGATCACCGCCTTCAGCAGCCTGGCGACGCCCAGCGGTTCGACCTTCGTCTCGCTGGTGATGAGGATGCCGCGGTCGGCACCCATCGCCAGCGCGGTGCGCAGCGTGTCCTGCGACTTCTGCTCACCGATCGAGACCACCACGATCTCGCTCGCCACGCCCTGCTCCTTCAACCGGATCGCTTCCTCGACCGCGATCTCGTCGAACGGGTTCATGCTCATCTTCACATTCGCAAGATCCACACCCGAACCGTCCGCCTTCACACGCGGCTTCACATTGTAATCAAGCACACGCTTGACCGGCACCACCACCTTCATGTCCGTCTCCCAAATCCTTGCGTGCGCCGATCAGTTGCGCAGCGGTTTGCCGGTCTTGAGCACATGCTCGATGCGTTCCTGCGTCCGCGTATCCCGCATGCTCTCGGCGAACTGTTCGCGTTCCAGCGTCAGCAGCGCGTCCTCGCTCACCACGTCGACCAGATCGGCCTCCCCGCCGGTCAGCACCTGCGCCAGCCGGCCGGCGACGACCTCGTCATAGGGCGTCGCCATCCCCTTGGCACGGAAGCTCTTCACCGTGTCGGCGATCGCGACGCGCCCGCCCGCGCCGGGCAGGCGGAACACCGGCGGTTCGGGCGCGACATAGCCCTCGACCAGTGCCAGCGCCTTGGCCTTCGCATCGGCCAGCAGCCGGTCGCGGTTCATCGTGATGCCGTCGCTCCGGCGCAGCAGCGCCATCTCGCGCGCCTCGGCCGCCGACTTCGACACCCGCGCGGTCGAAATCATCTCGAACGCCTTCGCGACCGCCGGCATCGGCCCGCGCGGCATCCCCGGCGTCCGTGCGATGCGGTCGAGCATCTCGCCATGCCCGCCCCAGCCCGGCACCAGTCCGGCGCCGGCCTCGACCAGCCCCATATAGGTTTCGGCATGCGCCTGTATCGCGTCGGCATGAAGGCTGATCTCGCACCCCCCGCCCAGCGCCATGCCCGCCGGCGCGGCGACGACCGGGAACGGCGCGTATTTCAGCGCCTTGAACGCCTGCTGCCCGCCCGCGATCAACCGGTCGATCGCCTCCCACTGGCCCGCCTTGACCGCCCAGAGCGCAAGGAACAGGTTCGCGCCGACCGAGAAATTGGCGGCGTCGGTGTAGATCACCAGCGCCTTGAACCGGGACGCGACCAGCGGGATCGCCTCGCCGATCAGCGCCAGCACCTTGTCGTCGAGCGCGTTGCTCTTGCCGGTGAACTCGAAGCAGGCGACGCCGTCGCCGACGTCCCACACCGCCGCCGATTCGTTGCGCAGCAGCGGTTCGGCGCGCAGCTTGACGTCCTCCAGCAGCAACACCCCGTCGGAGCGCACGACATCGGCATAGGTGCCGTCCTGCGTCAGATACTGGCGTCGGCCATCCTCCACCCGATAGAAGCGCCGGTCGCCGACCGTGTCGAGGATCGGCGGCACCGCCCGTCCCTCGTCGCGCAACCGCGCGGTCAGGCGCGCCGCGCCGATCCGGTCGATCAGTTCGAACGGCCCGTATTTCCAGTTGTAGCCGAGCTTCATCGCGTCATCGATCGCGACGATATCGTCCGCCGCCGCGCCGACCAGCATCGCGGCATAGGGCAGCACCTGTCCCACGATCGCCCACGCATAGGTCCCGGCCCTGCCCGGCAGGTCGATCAGCGCGCCGATGTCGCTCGCCGCCTCGCGCGGAAGGTCGTCGGGCTTGCGCTGTTCGCGATATTCACCAGTAGCGAGGTCGATCGCGAACCTAGTCCGCGTCGCCTTGTCGAACCGGTAGAAGCCACCCTTGCCCTTGCGTCCGGTAAGACCCTCCGCGATCATCCGGTCGACCAGCGGCATCGGCCGCACGGTGTCGAAATACGGGTCGCCCGCCGGCAGGGTCGACGTCAGGCTCTTCGACAGCAGCGGCATCAGGTCGATCCCGACCAGATCGACCAGCCCGAAGATGCCGGTCTTGGGCACGCCCATCGGCCGGCCGCCGATCTGGTCGGCTTCCTCGATATCCAGCCCCTGGTCCATCGCCGCGTTGATCGCGACCGCCAGCCAGTAGGTGCCGATGCGATTGGCGATGAAGCCCGGCGTGTCCCTGGTCCGCACGATCCGCTTGCCGAGCATCCGGTCGACGAACGTCTCGACCCTGTCCGCGACCGCCGGGTCGGTGGCGGCGCCGCGCACGATCTCGATCAGCCGCATGTAGCGCGGCGGGTTGAAGAAGTGGGTGATGAGGAAATCGGCCCTGAACCGGTCCGATCGCCCCGCGACCAGATGGTCGAGCGGGATGGTCGAGGTGTTGGACGATACCGCCGTGCCGGGCCGCTTCAGCGCCTCGATCCGGGCATAGAGCGCCTGCTTGACGTCCAACCGTTCGACCACCGCCTCGACGATCCAGTCGCATTCGGCGATGCGTTCCAGATGGTCCTCGATATTGCCGGTCTCGACCAGCTTCGCCGCGGCGTTCGACATGAACGGTGCCGGGTCGGCCTTGAGCATGCGGGCGACCGCCCCCTTCGCTACCGCATCGCGATCGGTCCCGTCGCGGGGCACGATGTCGAGCAGCAGGACGGGAATACCGGCATTGGCGACGTGCGCGGCGATGCCGGCGCCCATCACCCCGGCGCCGATGACGCAGACCTTCTCGATGGTTCCGGTCATGTCACACGCGCTCCAGCACGGTGGCGATACCCTGTCCGCCGCCGATGCACTGCGTCGCCAGCGCATAGCGGCCGCCCTCGCGCGCGAGCAGGCTGGCGGCCTTGCCGACGATCCGCGCGCCGGTGGCGCCCAGCGGATGGCCGATCGCGATCGCCCCGCCGTCGAGGTTGATCGTCTCTTCCCGCAGCCCCAGGTCGCGGATGCAGGCGATCGCCTGGGCCGCGAAGGCTTCGTTGATCTCGACGATGTCGATGTCGGCGGCGGTCAGCCCGGCGCGCTCCAGCGCCTTGCGCGACGCACCGATCGGGCCGAGGCCCATCGTCTCGGGCTCGCAGCCAGAAATGCCCACACCCCTGATCCGGGCGAGGATCGCCAGCCCGTGGCGTTGCGCGAACGCCTCCGACGTGACCAGCACCGCGCTGGCACCGTCGGTCAGCGGCGACGACGTGCCCGCGGTGACCGACCCGTCCTGACGGAAGGCGGGCTTCAGTCCGGCCAGCCCCTCGGCCGTGGTGTCGGGGCGGATCGTGCCGTCCTCGGCGACGGTGCCGCCCCTGGTCGCGATCGGCACGATCTCGTCGGTCAGGCGCCCGTCGGCGCGTGCCGCTGCCGCCTTGCGCTGGCTGACCACGGCGAACGCATCCTGTTCGTCGCGCGTGATCTGGTAGCGGGTGGCGACGTTCTCCGCGGTGTCGCCCATGCCCATATAGGCGCCGGCGCTCTTCGCGGCGAGCGCGGGGTTGGGCATCGGGTTGTAGCCGCCCATCGGGATGCGGCTCATCGACTCCAGCCCGGCGCAGATGAACGCCTCGCCCGCGCCGATCGCGATCTGCCCGGCGGCGATGTGGATCGCGCTCATCGACGATCCGCAGAACCGGTTCACCGTCATCCCGCCGACCGACAGCGGCAGGTCGCCGAGCAGCCCGATCAGCCGCGCGACGTTGAGGCCCTGCTCACCCTCGGGAAAGGCGCAGCCCAGCACGATGTCCTCGACCAGCGCCGGGTCGACGCCGGTGCGATCGATCAACCCGCGCACGACCTGCGCCGCCAGATCCTCCGGCCGCACCCGCGCCAGCGCGCCCTTGCCGGCCAAATGGAAGGGAGAGCGAACGTAACCCGCGATGACGGAACCCATGGAATCGATCCTTTCCCCGAGTGGCGGCGAATCTCGTCGACACTCATATGACGTATAGGTTATGTATCTTCCCTATAGGGTACACGGTGCATGTGCAACCGCTGCGTTCGGACGACCGGCGCATGCCATGGCAGGACGGGAGGTTCGATTGACGGCCGACGACGACGCGCTCACCGGCATCCATGCCGTGGCCGAACAGCTGGGCGTGACGCCGCGGACGCTGCGCCTGTACGAGGACAAGGGGCTGATCCACCCGGTGCGCGTCGGCAACAACCGTGCCTATGGCCACCGCGACATCGTCCGGATGCGGCTGATCCTGCGCGGCAAGCGGCTGGGTTTTTCGCTACGCGAGATTCAGGAGTTTCTCGACCTCTATGCCGAGACGGACCAGAAGGAGCAGATGCGGACGCTGGCGGCCCGCTGCCGCAGCCGGATCGATACGCTGAACCTGCAACGCCAGGCGCTGGACCAGACGGTGGCCGAACTGGAGGAACTGGAGAAGACGGCGCTGGCGCATCTCGACGAACGGCGGGGCGGGGTAGCGCAGCGACCCGCCTGATTTTAACGGGACGTCAGCTTCAGCGAGAACGGATCTTCTACCGGGAGCGCGGGACGGGAACCGCTCGAGGTCCGGTGAGCCGCGCATATGCGGCAACCAGAACCGCTCTGATCGCTGTTTTCGCAGGCAATGTGACGTAACAGGAGGCCCGTACCGCGCAACGCGGTCTCTGCCCGCCGCCGAAAGAGCTGACAGATGGCCGCTTTTCCCGAAGGCTTAGGGCGGATCGATATTCAGCGAATTGGAGCACCATCCAGCAGAATCAGGAATCTTTCTGGTTCACGTACCCCCGCGCAGGCGGGGGTCCAGACGGCTGCGAGGCTTCGCATGCCGACGCGATGCGCGTACCCCCGCGCAGGCGGGGGGGCCAGAGCCACGAATGTCGTCCTGCCGTTACTCTGGACCCCGCCTGCGCGGGGGTACGGCCTGAATGTCGATCGGCCTTATAGCCTGATGACATCAGGAAGAACCTGACATCAGGAAGAACCGTTTGTGCTGAGTAGGGACTGAGCTTGTCGAAGGCCCGTATCGAAGCATCACCACAGTCCTTCGATACGCCGCTTCGACAAGCTCAGCGACTACTCAGGACGAACGGTTCCGTTCAAGGTCATCAGGCTCAGGCGCGCGTGCGTTCGCCTCCGCCGGCAGGACAATCTACCGGCGGGGTGATCGGCGTATGGCCCGACCGAACCCGCCACCGCATCGTGCGGTCAGAGCAACACGATGCTGTCCGCATCGACCAGATCGGCGTCGATCAGCGTGCCGCCGACGCGGACACGCTTCTCGACCTCGTCGACCGGGGTACGGAGCAGTTCGAGCTGGTAGCGCCCGCCGGCATCGCGGCGGAGATAGAAGGCGCCGCCGTCGCGGACCAGCGTGCCGGTCTCATCGATCCGGCTGCCGATCTCCGCCACCGGCGAGGTGCTTACCGGTCGCGTTCGGCGCGCTTGCGGTCGGCCTTGCGCGCGCGGCTGATCGCGGCGGCACGCTCGCGGGCGCGCTTTTCCGACGGCTTTTCATAGTGCCGGCGCAGCTTCATCTCACGATACACGCCTTCGCGCTGAAGCTTCTTCTTGAGTGCACGGAGCGCCTGGTCGACATTGTTGTCGCGGACGATGATCTGCATGGGGGGTAAGCGTCCTCAAAAGAATCGGAGTCGGGCCGGGGACTCGTGATTCCCGGCCTATCCACCGCCGCCTATTACGAATGGCATGCGTTTGGCAACCCATGCGCCGCGGAATCGGCCGGGTTCGCCGGCGATACGGGATGCAGATCGCCGCATCGCGACGGATCGGTCGCCGGACGACCGCGCCGGCAACGTCGTCTGCCGCCGGCTGAGGCAGGCAAGGATTCGGGTATCAGCCGGCCACCGGCAGATACAGCCGAAACACCGCTCCTGCGCCCGGATCGAGCGTGATCGCCCCCCGATGCGCCTCCAGCAGCGAGCGCAGGATCGGCAGCCCCAGTCCGGTTCCGCCCGCCGCACGGCGGGTGGTGAAGAACGGTTCGAACACCCGGTCGCGATCGCCCGGCGCGATGCCCGGGCCATCGTCGGCCACCGTCACCACCACCTGTTCGCCCGCGATCCGCGCCGTGACCGCGACGCTTCCCGCCCCGGCCTGCCGGCTGTTGTCGATCAGCGTCGACAGCGCCGCCTCCAGCACGCCGCGCGGCACCGCCACCGCGGGCAGCGGGTCGTGCGACAGGGTGACGGCCGGTGTCGCATGGGCATCGGCGGCACAGCGCAACACGCCCGGCAGGTCGCTCGCCACCCCCGCCTCGCGCGTCGCCATGTCGGCGCGGGCAAGCTCCAGCAGCCGGCTGACCAGCAGGTTCAGCCGGTCGGCATCGGCGGCGATGTTCGACAGGAACCGCTCGCGATCCCCCGCTGCCATGTCGCCATGGTCCTGCAACAGCTCGACCGCACCGCGGATGCCCGCCAGCGGCGTCTTGAACTCGTGGCTGACCGCATGGGCGAAGTCGCGCAGATAGCGCGACCGGTGCGCGATCGCCTCCGCCATCACCCCGAAATCGCGGTACAGCGCCTGGATTTCGATCGCGGCCGTCGCCGGTGGATCGGGCACGCGGCCCCCGCCGCCCG
The DNA here is from genome assembly GCA_003946805.1 of Bacillus sp. 2B10. Lineage (GTDB taxonomy): Bacteria > Pseudomonadota > Alphaproteobacteria > Sphingomonadales > Sphingomonadaceae > Sphingomonas. Next base: position 34,764 of record RPSH01000031.1, read on the forward strand.
CCACCGCGCGCGTCGCATCGCGCAGCGCCTCGACCGGGCGGACGATGCCGCGCGACAGCAGCCCGCTCAGCACCACCAGCGTCGCGAAGATCGCGACGATGCCGAACGCGATCTTGCCGCGATCCTCGTGCAGCCCGACGAACAGGCTGCGCGGCGAGCGTGCCAGCAACAGGATGCCGACCACCCGGCCATCGACCACGATCGGCCGGGCGTGGTGGATGCGCAGGTTCGACGCACGGCTGAGCCATTCGAACGGATAGTCGGGGCGATAGGCGGCGTTGCGCCGCAGCGTCGTCAGCGACCGGCCGGCCTGCGCCGCGCGCAGTTCGGGCAGGTCGCCATAGCCGCGTCCCGCCGGCCCGCGCGCGACGATCCGTCCATCGGGCGCCAGCAGCTGGATCGACGCCAGCGTCGTTTCCGCCGTCATCCGCAGCACGGGCGTCAGCCGCGCGGCCCATGCGCGCGTCGCCGCATCGCCATCCCCCGCCAGCGGTCGTGGTGCCGGGCGTTCGGGCAGGATGCGGGTCAGGCGCAGGTCGAGCGTCGAGGCATAGCGCCCGCGGTCGATCCGTGCGTCCTGCCCGCCCGGCCACAGCGCCGCCCCGGCCGCCGCCAGCGCGGCGCTCTGCGCGACCAGCTCGGCCTCGCTCTGGCGCAGCAGGCTGTTCTCGTACACCCGCAGGAACAGCGCGCCGACCCCGGGCAAGGCGGCGACGAACAGGAAGGTGGCGAGCAGGATCGTGCGCAGCCGCAGCGGGGGCCAGTGCCGCCGCACGACGGCACGCAGCCTCGCGATCATGCGCCGCCGCAGGTGCCGAGGCGATAGCCGATGCCGGCGCGCGTCTCGATCACGTCGTCGCCGCCGGCCGCGACGAACTTCGCGCGCAGGTTGCGGACATGGCTGTCGACCGTGCGGTCGGTGATCGCGAAGCCCGGCCCATGCAGCCGGTCGATGATCGCGTCGCGGCTGAACACTTTCGACGGCATCGCCATCAGCGTGCGCAGGATGCCGAATTCGGTGACCGTCAGCGCGACCGGCGCCCCGTCCCAGCTCGCCTGCCATCCGTCGGGGTCGATCTTCAGCCGGCCGTGCTGCAACGGTGCCGCCGCGCTCTCGACCGCCGGCGGGCGGCTGCCGACTCGGCGCAGGATCGCCATCACCCGCGCCACCACCTCCCGCGGCGAGAACGGCTTCACGACATAATCGTCGGCGCCCAGCTCGATGCCCAGCACCCGGTCGATCTCGTCGTCGCGGCTCGACAGGAACAGGATCGGCAGGTCGCTGTCGGCGCGCAGCCGCCGGCACACCTCGATCCCGTCCATGCGCGGCATGTTGATGTCGAGCACGATCAGGTCGGGCGCCTGTTCCGCGACCGCCGCCAGCGCGGCCTCGCCATCCTCCGCCTCGACCGGGGTCAGCCCGGCCTTGGTCAGCGCGAACGCCAGCAACTGGCGGATGTGCGGATCGTCGTCGGCGATCAGGATCGTGCGCGGCATGGGGCACTGGATCAGCGCCATCGTGCCTGCCGTCAAGGCCGCACCGACGGGGCGGGCGGCGGGGGCGGGATCACCAGCCCGCGGCAGTCGCGGGCATGCGGGTCCGCCGGCCATGCGCGCTCGCCGATCTGCGCACGCGCGGCGGACAGGCGGCGGGCACCGCGCGGCGTCCACCCGGTCCAGCGCGATTGCCGCTCCGCCAGATCGTCGTACAGTTCGATGCGAACGGCGCGCACCCCGGCGCGCAGTGCGGGGCGCCGCGTCCGCCGCTCCAGCGCGATCACCGGCAGCAGCGCACCGTTGCCGACCGAACGCAGATAGCACAGGTCGACCTGCCCCGCGCGGCCATGGTCGACATTCCACCGCGCCGCGATCGCGCCCAGATCGACGAACGCGCACACCGCCAGCACCAGCCCTCCGGCCAGCGCGTTGCCGTTTATCAGCCACCGCGCGCTGCGCTGCGCGAGGATGCGCCAGCAGATCAGGATCAGGCCCAGTGCGACCAGCGCCATCCACAGCAGGGCCGCGATCCGCCACGCGGTCAGCATCGATTCGCCGATATAGTCGAGCGTCCGCAGCACGCTGGATGCGACCAGCACCAGGTTCTGCGCGACCCACAGCGTTACCAGTCGCCGTGCCCATGGGCTGGCCGCGCTGGCGCTGCCCGGCCGCAGCATCGCCAGCGCCATGAACCCGGCAAGCCCGGCGGTCGCGATCAGCGGATAGGCGCCGCGATGCGCATATTCCGCCGCGCCCAGTCCCTCGGGCAGGCTCGCCCCGCTCCACAGGAATGCGATGTCCAGCCCGTTCTGCACCGCGAAGATCAGGTTGAAGAGGGCGAGCGCGATCACGACCGACGGCAGCGACGTGCCCGGTATCGCCGGTTCGGGATCGGGCAGGGCCGCGGCGGCGCGCATGATGATGCGTTGCGGGCGGAACGCCGGCCATAGGAACAGCGCGACGAAGGCGCACAGGACCACCCGGTCCAGTGGCGGCAGGCTGAGGGCGACGAACGCCTGCTCGACCAGCGGGTTGGCCGCGGCGAACAGCGCGACGAACAGCGCGCCGCCGATCGCCGGCAGCGCCAGCGTCGCGATCAGCGCCCGTGCCGACACCCCCTTCGCCCGCGGCCGGGTGGCGATGCGGTGCAGGTCGGTGAGCAGCTTGATCGGGCCCCCGGCGCCGTGCAGCAGCAGCCGTATCGCCCAGCGCCACGCATCGTCGAACCGCGCCGCGCGCGGCAACAGCGCCGCGACCGACAGCGCCGACCAGAACAGCACCCATGCCAGCACACCGGGATCGTTGAACAACGCCATCCCGAACACCCCCGCCACCCCAACCCC
>RPSH01000032.1 GCA_003946805.1 Bacillus sp. 2B10
CTGCTCGCCGATCTGGGCGGGGCGTCGGGCGGCGCGCGGCCGAAGGTCCATGTCGGCTTTGGCCCTGACGGCGCGATCAGCGTTGGCGACGGCGAATTGCCGCCGGGGCATGCCGCATGGATCGTCAAGTTTCGCGCCGGTGCCGACCCGGTCGATATCGGTCCGCTGGAACAGTACTATGCCGGCATGGCGCGGGCGGCGGGGGTAACGATCGGCGAGACGCGGCTGATCGCGGCGGCGGACGGGCCGCCCCGGTTCGCCGCACGGCGCTTCGACCGGCCGGGCGGGGGCCCGCGGGTCCACATGGTGTCGCTGGCCGGTGCGATCGAGGCCCCGCCGCAGATCCCCGGGACGATCGATTACGACATGTTCCTGCGCGCCACCCGCGCGATCACGCGGGATGAGGGGGATGTGTTCCGGCGAACGATGTTCAACGTGCTGGCGGGGAATCGCGACGATCATGCGCGCCAGCATGCGTATCTGATGGACGATGCCGGCGAACGGCACCTTGCCCCGGCCTATGACCTGACCTTTTCCGACGGGCCGGGGGGCGAGCATACGCTGGCGATCGCGGGGGAAGGGGCGAGGCCGACGCGCGCGCATGTCGACCGGATCGCCAGGACCCATGGCATCGCCCCCCGGATCGTCGCCGCGATCGTCGAGCAGGTGGCCGGACCATGCGCGCGACACCGGGGTCAGCCGCGATACGATGGCAATGGTCGGGGCAAGGCTGTCGGCGATCCGCGCGGAGTTTGCCGGGCGCGGGTGACGCGCCGGCGGCGCGCAGCGCGGATAGCGCGCCGAGGACAGGCACAGCATTTCGCCCTGCCGCACCGCCGACAGGTCGAACAGCGTGGCGATGAGGCCCGTCGAGCGTTCGGGCGCACGTCGAAGCGCGCCGCCCCCGCCAGCAGGTCGATATCGCGCGCCTCGCCCGAAAAGGCGATGGCGAGGCGCGACGCGGCATCGAGCGACAGCGTCGAGCCGTCGGGCAGGCGCGCGTTGCGGCGCTGGCATAGACCTGTCGTTCGCCCCGGCCGGGGGCGCGCAGCCGCCAGACCGCGGGCAGCGCGACCGTCAGCGCGGCACAGGCCGCCGCCGCCAGCAACCCGCGCCCGGCCCGCTTCGCGACCGTCGCCCCGCGACCGACGGGGCGGGGACGGGGGGCGGGTTCCGGCGACAGCGCCGGTTCGCGGGCGGTCGCGTCCGACAGCGCGGGATCGTCGAGCAGGCGGCGCATCGTGGCGAACACCACCGAATCGGCGACGCGATAGGCATAGGCGAGCGGTTGGTCGATCGTCTGTCGCCGGTCCTGTTCGATCAGCGTCAGGTTCAGCACCGTGCCGAACCGGTCGAACGGCGCGGGCAGGAAGGTGAAGTCGCTCTGTCCCGACAGCTCGATGCCCTTGATATCGGTCTTGCCGATGTTCACGGGCCGCGAGAAGGCGGCGACGTTGGTCGCATCGGTCAGGCCGGGCAGCAGGCTGGTCGGCAGGCCGGTGGTGCCGAACGCGACGTTGTTGACGGTGCGGTTGGTGACGAACCCGTCGAGCGATTTGCAGAACAGCGCGGCGGCGACATAGCCGACCTTGCCGAAATAGCGTTCGATCGACAGGTCGAGGTCGGTCGACTTGTACGGGCGCAGGTTCGGGTTGCCGATCGATACGCTGACTTCGCCATTGCCGCGCGCCACGCTGCCGTTGACTGCCAGCGCACCGAGGCCGGGCCGGTTGATGTTGCGCGCGGCGGCGGCGCGGACCAGCAGGCCGACGGCCGGTTCGACCACCAGGTTAATCGCCGGCAGCACGCCGTCATACTCGCCCTGCACCGTCACCGGCCCGACATTGGCGACACCGGTCGAGGTCACGCCGGTACGATAGAGCCTGATGACAGTCGCGTGGCGGTGCGATGCGCGGATACTGCCCGACGAAGGGCGCAATATCCTATGGCCGGGCCCCCGTCGCGATCAGGCCCGAAGCTTCGGCTCCGGCACCGACAGATGTCCTCTCCCCGGATACGATATCGTCGGCCAGCAGCATCAGTTCGTGCGCCGTCGACGAACCGACATCGGCGACCTCGCCGAGCGCAAGGCCCGACCGGCGGCGGATCGCCGCATCCCAGTCGGCACGGACCGACGCCCAATAGTCCCGCGTCCTGCCCCAATAGTCGTCGGCGGCCCTGATCGGGAAGTCGGTGGCGGGAACGTAGGTGTTGACCACATATTCGTGGACGAACGTCGCCGGCCGGCCGTCCTTCGTGCCGATCTTGGCATTGTCCTGTTCATGGACCCAGCCCGCCGGGGTCAGGACGTGCCGGTTGGTCCCGACATAATGGTCGTAGGGCGGATGGCGCGTGGCGTCGCGCCGCGCGAGCGGCCGGCGGGTTTCGTCGCTGGTCCAGCGAGTCGCACCGTCATCGTACCGCCAGCGGCCGATCCCGCCGTATCGCGGCGAATCGTCGGTCTGCCAGACGGTCTGCGACCACGCCCCGCGCCGTTCCGATTCCGGCACCGGCCGCAGGGTCCAGCGCCCCGGACCGACATAGACCAGCACCGTCGCCGGTTGCCACGTCCAGTCCTGTCGCCAGTGCTTGACGACCATCGTCCTGCCATTGCCGTCGCTCACCACCAGCAGATGCTGGAGGACGACATGGCCGGGCGTGTCGACGATCGCGCGCACTACTTCGTGCCCGCCGCTGACCTTGGCCGGGTACGGAGTATAGCCCGCGACCAGCGGCGTCGTCTCGCGCATGTCGAACGTCACCTTGAAGGTGCCGGCCATCTTCAGGATCGCGGCATGGTCGCGCGCCTGGTCGCCATATTGCGCCGTGGCGAGCGGGGCCGGGGCGCCTTGGGCGAGCGCAGGCGACGTCGCCAGCAGGGCAAGGCCTGCCGCGGCGAACAGGAAGAGCGGATGGTGCATCGGATCGGACCTCACAGGACGAGGGACAGGGAGATGCCGGCATTGCGGCCCGGCTGCGAAAAGGCGTCGCGGATGGTCGAGGCGGACGTCAGCCCGCGCACGTCGCTCCACCAGAAATAGCGCAGGTCGGTGATGTTGAAGATGCCGGCGCGGATCGTCGCCCCCTCGTGCAGGCGCAACGACGCGGTGGCATCGAACACCCAGAAGCCGCTGGGCGTGAAACAGGACGTGCCGGGGACCGCCGGCCGCGTGCCCGCCGCCGGCTGCGCGGCGACGTTGCAGCTGTTGTTGGTGTCGGACAGGTCCTTGCCGGCGGAATGCGTCGCGACGAGTTCGGCACGGAACGGGCCGTCGTCGGGCTGGTAGAACAGGCCGGCGACGATCTTGACCGGCTCGACGCTGTCGAGCGGCATGGTGCCGGCGACGCCGGCGGTGCGCATCCTGCCCTTCGCATAGGACGCGGCGGCCCGTATGCCCACACCTACGGACAAGCGCGCCTCGCCCCGCGCCTCCAGCCCCTCGATCGTCACCCGCCCGCGATTGACGAACTGGTACACGGCGGGATTGGCGGCGGTGAACGCGCCGGACACCTGCACCTGATCGATGAAGTTGCGGAAGCGGCTGCTGAACGCCGTTCCGCTCAGCGACCAGCGCGCACCGGTCAGGCGGACGCCGCCCTCGATACTCTCGCTCGTTTCGGGTTCGAGGTCGGGGTTGGGGATCGACCGGTAATTGGCGACGATGTTGGCGAACCCGTTGTTGATCTGGTTCGGCTCGGGCGGTTTGAAGCCCTGGCCATAGTTGGCGAACAGCCGGACGCCCTCCGCGACCCGCGCCACCGCGCCAAGGCGGGGCGTGACCCGCGATCCGTTCTGCCCGCGCGGGGTGAAGGTCGTGAACAGCGGATCGTTCTGCGGATCGAGCCGGTAATGGTCGAAGCGGATCGCCGGGAACAGCGTCAGCAACCCGTCGGCGATACCGATCTCGTCCTGCGCGAACACCCCGACCAGTTCGTAGTCGGTCGTCGGAAAGGCGCGGGTCGGATAGGTTTCGCCCGCCGGGGGCACCGTGCCGCCGCGCACGCCGGTCTGCCGCGTCTTCGAATAATCGGCGCCATAGGCGAACAGGTGCGTGGCCGGGCCGGTCGTCGCCCGGCTTTCCAGTTGCAGCGTGCCGCCGAACACCTCGTTGTCGAACCGGTTGATGCGGACGCGGTCGGTGCCGACCCGGTCCTCCCACCCGGTCTGCACGGTGGCGCTCTTCTGGTAATAGGCTGCGGCCCGCACACCGCTGACCACGCCGTCGCCGGCATAGCGATAGTCGATCGTGCCGCGATTGCGCGCGGTGGTGTCGCGCGCCTCCAGCCCGAGCACCGCCGTCGCCGCCGGCGGTGCGGCGGTCACGCGGGTGATCGCGCTCAACACGTCGGTATCGACGACGGCGTCGAAGCGTTCATAGGTCAGCCGCACCCGGCTCGCATCATCAGGGCTCCAGACGAGACGCCCCAGCAACGCGTTCGAGGCGGTGTCCTGCGGGTTCGGCGTGGTGCGGTTGGTATCGGCGCTGTCGACGGTGCCCCTGTTCGCCAGTTCGTGCCCGTCGCGCCGCGTATAGGCGACCATTGCCTGCACGTCGCCCTGCCGCCCGGCCACAACCAGCCCCTTCGTCCAGCTGTCGTCCGAGGAATCATACCCGACCCGGGCGCCGCCGCCGACCGATCCGCCGTCGCGCAGGAAATCCTGCGGGTCGCGCGTGATGAAACTGACCGCCCCGGCGACGCCGTCGCTGCCGTACAATGCCGATGCCGGGCCACGGAGAATCTCCACCGACTTCAGCAGGTCGAGGTCGACATAATCGCCGCGACCGACCGACTGCGCCCCGAAGCTGAAGGCGTCCGGCACCCGCACGCCGTCGACGGTGATGAGGACGCGGTTCCCTTCCAGCCCGCGGATGTTGAAGCCGCTGTCGCGGTCGCGCCCGGTCGACGATCCCGCCGCGGTGAAGCGGGCCGGCGCGCGTCGTACCGCGACGCCGGGTTCGTAGCGTAGCAGGTCCTTCACGTCGTTCACCAACCGGTCCGCGATCGTGGCGGCGTCGATGACCGACACGGTCTGCGGCACGTCCTCCACCCGTTTCTCGCCGCGCGTCGCGGTCACGGTGATGTCGCTGTCGTCCGACGCGCCCCTTTCGCCAGCGCTGCCGGACATGGCGGGTTGGACGACGGTCTGCGCCGGAGCCACCGTCGGCAGGACGCAGAGGGTCAGGGCCGCGACGGCAGCGCCGCGCAGCAGATATGCGGATGTCATGGATGCTTCCCCTTCTCGCTTCGTCCGGTAATGCGAGTCACTAGCGTTAGCAAGTGGTTCATTTGCAGGACCGGAAGGGTCGCGACGGGATCATGATCGGCGACGGCACCGCACCGCTGCTGGGCACGGCGTTGGGGATCCACCCGCCCGGCGATCCTGATGATCGCGGCTGTCGGTCGCGCGGGGCGCGAACCGGATGCGGCCGGAGGGCGCGGTCGCCCTGCCCTTCATTCCGGCCTGCAAGAATTCCGACGCGGCTCCGTCACCAAGCTGAAATGGACGGCGGCTAGCGGCCCGGACAGGACGGCACGTCGATATCCGCCGTCCACAGGGGAATCACATGTTGCCGTTCTTGCGTCTGCTTCGCGCCACGACCGCGCTCGCCTTCGTCATCGCCACGCCGTTCGCCGCCCATGCGCAGACCGCGGAGAGCGGGACCGATCCGGAGGCGGACGCCGAAATCGTCGTCAACGGCAGCTATGCGCGCAGCCTGTCGGCGGCGATCGAGACCAAGCGCCGCGCCGCGTACGGCGTGGACTCGATCAATTCGACCGATATCGGCAAATTCCCGACGCAGAACGTCGCCGAAGCGTTGCAGCTGATCCCCGGCGTCGCCATCACCCGCCCGCGCGGCGAGGGGCTGTACGTCAGCGTCCGCGGTCTGGGACCGCAGTTCCAGAACACGCAGCTCAACGGGCGCAGCGTGGCGCTCAACGACCTGATCGAAAATGGCGGCGCGCAGGGCCGGCAGTTCCGGTTCGAGATGCTGCCCGCCGAGTTCACCGCCAGCATCGACGTCATCAAGACCCCGACCGCCGACATGGTCGAAGGGGCGCTGGGCGGCAACATCGACGTCAAGACCTTCCATCCGCTCGACACGGGCAATACCACGTCGATCAACCTGCGCGGCACCTATACGTCGCAGACCCGCGACGTCCGCCCGAACATGACAGCGCTCACCAGTGCCAAGAACGACGACGGCAGCTTCGGCGTGCTGGCCGGCGTGCAATATTGGGGCAAGACGGTCCGCAACGATCGCTTCATGAATTTCGGATGGCTGCTGAACCGCTACACCGCGGCCGGCGCGGGGGGCCTTGCCGCCGGGCTGTATTCGCCGACGCGTACCCGCCCGACCGTCGAAACCGAGGACCGCAGGCGCGTGTCGGGCATCGTCTCCGCACAGTGGCGGCCGTCGGCCGAACTGGAAACGACGCTCGACATCCTCGCGACGCAGCTCGACGTCGCCTATGACGAATTCGGCCTCGACATCTATCCGGACGATCCGGGGACGTCGGTCGTGCCGGGAACGGCGGTGATCGAAGGCGACACGCTGGTCGCCGCGACGATCAGCCGCGCCCGGTTCATGGCGTCGCGCGAATACAGCCTGAACCGTCACGACCTGCTGACCATCGGGTTGAAGCAGGTGTGGAACCCCGGCCGCTGGCACCTGTCGCTGAACGGCAACTGGTCGAGCGCGCACAGCTATCATCCCGATTATCGCCGGGGCACGGTGCGCAGCCGCGCCTTCTTCAACGGGCCGCTCACCTATGACGCGCGCGGCGGGTACAAGGTCATGCCGACCTTCACGACCCCCGTGGATGTCACCGACCCGGCCAGCTACGCCCTCTTCCCGTTCAATATCGCACCCAAGGACAGCAAGGACCGGGACAGCTATGTCCGCGGCGATGTGGCGCGCGACTTCGACGGTTTCCTGTCGAAACTGGCTGCCGGCGGGGAATATCACTGGCGCAAGCGGGACTATTTCCGGCGCGACTACAACGTCAGTCCCGCCAGCAGCGTGCCGCTCGGCATATTGGGAAGCGGCGGGTATGCGGCGATGCCGTACGACGATTTCCTAAAAGGGGTGGCCGGCAATGCTCCGCACAACTGGCTGGTCCCGGTGACCGAGGCCTATCTCGCGCGGTTCTTCACCCCCGCCGTCGAGAACAGCGCCCTGACGCTCGGCGATCGCCGGTCGTCGTTCGTCGTCACCGAAAAGATCGCCGCCGCCTATGTCCGCGCCGATTACGACTTCGGCGTCGGCGGGGTGCCGATCACCGGCAATGTCGGCGCGCGGTATGTCCACACCGATCAGGTGTCGAGCGGGACGCTGACCAGCGGAACGACCTTCACCCCGGTCAGCTTCCCCAAGACGTTCAACAACGTCCTGCCGAGCTTCAACCTGCGCGCCGAGCTTCGGCCGACGCTGGTCGCGCGGTTGGCGGCCAGTCGGGTGCTGACCCGGCCGAACGTCACCGACACGGCACCGCGCATCACGGTATCGACCGATGCCCCGACCGCAAGCGGCGGCAACCCGGAACTCGTTCCCTTCCTTGCCACGCAGGTCGACGGGTCGCTCGAATGGTATTTCGCGCGCACGGGCATGCTGTCGGGCGCGGTATTCCACAAGGCGCTGGACGATTACATCACCCAGCAGAATACCGAGATCACGATCCCCGGCCGCGGCCTCGTCCGCCTGGCGACGCAGGTGAATGGCGGCCGGGCGAAGGTGTACGGTGCCGAAGTCGCCTATACGCAGGTGTTCGGCTTCCTGCCCGCGCCGCTCAACGGGCTGGGGATGCAGGGGTCGTACACCCACACGTCGGTGCAGGCGGAATATACCGCGGGATCGCGAACGATCCGCGACCAGTTGCTCGGCCTGTCGAAGAACAGCTTCAATCTCGTCGGCTTCTACGACAACGGTCCGGTATCGGCCCGCCTGTCCTATGTCTGGCGCGACAAATATCTGTCGGGCACCGGCAGCACGACCCAGGCACCGACCTATGTCGATGCGTTCGGCTCGCTCGACGGCAATCTGTCGCTGCGCGTGAACGACCAGATGACCGTCAGCCTCGAAGGGATCAACCTCGCCGGGGCGCGGCAATATACCTATAACGACAGCAAGGCCCGGTTCGGGGAAATCAACTATTATGGCCGGACGATCCTGTTCGGCGTGCGGACGGCGTTCTGATGCGCCCCGTCCTGCTACGCGTCGTCGCCCTGCTGGCTGCCGTCGTCGCCTGTACGGCGGCGGCCCCGCGCCCGCCGCTCAGGATGAACGACGTACAGGTCATCGGCTCGCACAACAGCTTCAAGCGCCGCATTCCCGATGCGGTGATGGCGGCGATCCGGGCGCGATCGCCGGCGGAGGCCGACGCGCTGGATTATGACCATCTGTCGCTGACCGCGCAGCTCGATCGCGGCGTGCGCCAGCTCGAACTCGATATCTTCGCCGACCCGGCGGGCGGGCGCTATGCCGACCCCGCCGGCGAGAGGCTGGCAAAGGCGGCGGGCGAGACGACCGGGTTCGACCGCACGGCCATGCTGCGGCCGGGGTTCAAGGTGTTCCACATTCCCGACGTCGACTATCTGTCGGGATGCGTCACCTTCCGCCGGTGTCTGCAGGAAATCGACGACTGGTCGCGCGCGCATCCGCACCATGTGCCGATCATGATTACGATCAATGCCGCCGATCGGGCGTCGGGACGGGCCGGGATCACCGACCCGCTCCCGCTCACCGCGCCGCTGCTCGACGCGCTGGACGACGAGATCCGCGCGACGCTGGCACCGGGCAGGACCGTCACGCCGGACGAGGTGCGCGGGACCGCGCCGACCCTGCGCGACGGCGTCCGCGCGCGGGGCTGGCCGACGCTGGATCGCACGCGCGGGCGGCTGTACTTCGTCCTCGACGTGCGGCCGGAGGTCGGCGAACTCTATCGCGCCGGCCACCCTTCGCTGCGGGGGCGACCGATCTTCGGGTGGTATGACGCGACCACGGCCGAGGGGGTGGTGCAGATCGTGCAGGATCCGCTGATCGACGGCGCCAGGATACGCGACTGGGTGCAGCACGGAGTGATCGTGCGGACGCGCAGCGACCTGCCGACCGCGGACGCCCGGGCCGGCAATCACATCCGCGCCGACGCTGCGGCGGCGAGCGGTGCGCAGGCGGTCAGCACCGATTATTATCCCGGTGCCCCCATGCGGTCGGGTATCGACTTCCGGGTGACGCTGCCCGGTGGCGTGATGGAGCGGTGCAATCCGGTGTTGCGAGCAGGAGCCTGCGCCCTGCCGCGCGGAGGGGCGGCGGCACATCTGTCAGAACAGATATACGCTGGCGCCTGAGCGAGGCCGACGGACGGAGCGGGCCTTTACGCAGAGGGCAAGCTGAGCGTCGCGATGGTTCCGCCGTTCGGGGCATCGGCCAGGGTGAAGTCACCGCCGTGTCTGGCTGCGAAGTCGCGGAGGATGCTGAGGCCGAGGCCTGCGCCGCCCGTGTCGCGATTGCGAGAGGCGTCGCCGCGTTCGAACGGACGCAGCAGACGCTCGCGATCGCCGGCCGGGATACCGGGACCATCGTCGATTATCGATATGCATACGCTGGTGTCGACCTGTCGCACGGTGAGCCTGCCGCCCCCTGCATAATCGATCGCGTTGCGCAGGAGATTCTCTACCGCGCGCCGGAAGACGAGTTCGGGCACCGCAACGCGCGCCTCGTCGCCGGGCAGGAGCCGGACGATCGCGCTGCCCTGATCCATATCCTCGACGATCACGGCGAGCAGAGGCCGGACATCGACCACTTCGGCAGGCGCAGCGGCGTCGCGGGCGAAGGCCAGGACCTCGCCGATCATCGCCTGCATCCGTTCGACATCGGCGACCATGCGGGCGCGCTGCGGTTCGGGCGCGGCCTCTATCCGCAGGCGCAGCCCGGTCAGCGGCGTGCGCAGGTCGTGGGCGATCGCGGTCAGCATTCGCGCGCGTTCCACCGCTTCGATGGCGAGCCGGTCGCGCATCGCGGCGATCGCCGCGGCCGCTTCGCGCAGTTCGCGCGGTCCTTCGTGCGGGAGCGGGGCTGCGCGATCGTTGTCGAGCGCCCCGGCGAGGGTACGGAAGGGGCGGGTCAGCCGCCTCGCAAAGACCCACGCGATGGGAGCGAGCAGCAGGAGGCTGACGGCCAGCGCGATCAGGATGTTGCGCTGCCATCCGCCGAGGAAGGGCCGCACCGGCTCCACGCTGAGCCAGCGACCGCCTGGCTGTCGTACGCTCGTCGTGAAGGCGGTCATCGGCAGGCCGATCAGCGCGGAGCGGACCATGCCGCCAGCGGCACCCGGCGCGACCATATCGAAACGGCCCCGTGCCCGCTGTACGAGGACGAACGCCGGCGGCAGCGCAGCGGCACCGGGGCTGAGCGCCGTTCCGACCGTCGCCTTCTGGACATGCACGCCGATCCGCGCCGTACCGTCCGGCCATGTCACCCGCACATCGCGCGGAGACCGGCCCAACTCGGCTGCGATCAGTCCTTCCAGCATTGTCAGGCGCGCACCTCGTGGCGGCTCGGCAACGATATGGCGTTCGAATCCAGGAGTCGGCCTGTGCACCGCCGCGATGGCTTCGCCCGCGCTGACGCGAAGCACGGGCGGTTGGGGCGCGAGGATGACGATCGCGGCGGTAGTCGCGACACTCAGTATGGCGACGGCGACGCCAAAGCCACCAATCGCCACGAGCGCGCTGGGTGCGCGTCTCATGCCGGATGGACCGTCGGCAGGAAGCGGTATCCGACACCGCGCACCGTCTCGATCAGGGGAGCGGCATGCGCCTCGGCCAGCTTGCGACGCAGGCGGCTGACGGCGATGTCGATCGCCCGGTCGTAGGACGCTGCGTCCAGCCCGCGCGCGAGGTCGAGCAGCGCGTCGCGCGTGAGGATGCGGCCCGGGCGGCGGACGAACGCCGCGAGCAATGCGTGTTCGCCCTCGCTCAACGATAGCGCGCGCCCGTCAGGATCGCGCAGTCGTCGCTCGGCCATATCGAGCCACCAACCGGCGAACACCACTCCGCTGTCTGCGCGGGCGGCAGCGGAACGCTCCGCCCCCGGCCTTCGCAGCAGCGCCCGCACCCGCGCCAGCAACTCGCGTGGCTCGAACGGCTTGGTCAGGTAATCCCACGCGCCGACTTCCAGCCCGACGATCCGGTCGGTCACGGCGTCAAGGGCACTGAGCATCAGGATCGGCGCGCCGGCGGGGGCAAGGCGGCGGCACAGCGACAGCCCGTCCTCTCCCGGCATCATCACGTCGAGCACGATCAGATCGACGGATGCTTCGGCCAGTTCGCGTTCGCACGTCGCGGCGTTCCCGGCGGTACGGACCGCATAGCCGTGCCCGCCGAGGAAGTCTGCGAGCGCATCGCGGATGCTGGCATCGTCATCGACGATGAGGATCGTGCTGGCGGCGATGAGATCGGATTCCATGGCTGTGCTTCTACCAGCGCCATGTAGCATTTGCGTATCGCGGCACGCTACCGAACGGCCATCACGAGGCTACCCCGATCCGCTCGAATACCGCCCGGACAAACGGTCTGGAGGAAATGGCATGAAGGCGCGACATGGGCTGGTGGCGGGATTGCTGGCTGGCGTGGCGTCGGGCGGGCTTCACGCACAGCAGACGCCGGAGTCTGCCGCGTCATCCCCGCCGATCCCGGTTCCGGCACAGCCGGGGCGGACGGATGTACCGGCCGACACTCCGACCCCTGCGAAGGACACCGCACCCCGGATGGAGTTTCGCGGTGCCGACGGAAAGCCGCTGCCTCCCGAGATCCAGCGCCAACTGGAAGAACAGTTCCGCAAGAACCCGCCATCCATGAACAGGGCGACGGGTGGGCCCGGTGCAGGCGCGAACGGGAGCGACATCGTCGTGACCGGACAGCGGCCACGCGGTGCGGTGGTCGGCGACCTCCCGGCCGAACGCACGTTCGACCAGCTCGACATCAGGGCGTTCGGTGCCGACAATATCGGCGCGCTGCTGGACGCGATCGGCCCGCAGGTGGCGAGCAACCGCGGGCGCGGGGACAGCGGCCCCGTCACGTTGCTCAACGGCCGGCGCGTGTCGGATTTCTCCGAGATCGCGCGGATACCCACCGAGGCGATCGAGCGGATGGAGGTGTTCCCCGAGGAACTGGCGCTCAGATACGGCTATCGCGCCGACCAGAAGGTCGTGAATGTGGTGACGTACGAACGCTTCACCTCTCGCGTCGCCCAGGCAGGCTATCTAGCGCCGACCGGGGGAGGGCGCGACACCGGCGTCGGCAATGTCGACTATCTGCGGCTCCGCGGGAATACCCGCATCGGTCTGGGCGCGACGTACAGCCGGGCCGCGTCGCTGCTGGAAAGCGACCGGGATGTGCAGCAGTTTTCCGGATCGCCCGAACTCGGCCGGTTCCGGACACTCTTGCCGTCAAGCGAGCAGGGCTCGGTCAACGGGCTGGTCAGCGGTCATGTCCTGCGCGACGTGTCCGCGACATTGAACGCCCGGTTCGAGGCGAACAGCAGCATGAGCCTGCTCGGACCCGGCGAGGATGGTCCGCTGCGCCGCGACAGCGACCGGCGCGTCGGGCACCTCGGCACCACGCTGGGCGGCAGGAGCGGGTGGTGGCTGTGGACGTTCACCGGCAACTACGACCGCACCAGTACCAGGGTATTCACGGACATTGCCGATGCGACCGGCATACGCGACGAGGCACGGTCGATCGACACGCTTGCCAGTGCCGACCTGCTGCTGACCGGCCCGGTCCTGGAACTGCCCGCAGGACCGGTGTCGGCGAGCGTGCGCGGCGGTGTCGATGTTCGCGACTTCGACGGCCGATCGTCGCGTGGCGGCCCTGATGGCCGATCCGACCTCTCCCGCGACCGGGCGTCGGCGCAGGTCAGTCTCGACCTTCCGCTTTCGAGCCGTGCCGGCAGGATAGCGTCCCCGATCGGCAACCTTTCCGCCAACGTGAACCTCGCGGTCGAGCGATTGTCCGATGCCGGAACCTTGCGAACCTTCGGCTACGGTTTTTCGTGGTCGCCGGTGGATGCGGTCGGGTTCATCGCTTCCGTCACCGACGAGGAAGGCGCGCCGACGCTGGAGCAGCTCGCCGGACCGTTGCTGGTCACCCCCAATGTCCGGACGTTCGATATCGGCCGGGGCGAGGTGGTCGACGTCACGCGTGTATCGGGCGGCAATACGGCCCTGCGTCCCGACGATCGTCACGTCGTCCGGCTGGGACTGAACGTCCGCCCCCGCGCCCGCACCGACCTTACCCTCAGCCTCGATTATGTCGCCACGCGGATCGACGATCCGATCGCCGCCTTTCCGATCGTGACGCCGCGGATCGAGGCCATCGTCCCCGATCGCTTCACGCGGGGTGGCGACGGGCGGCTTCAGCGGATCGACGGACGCCCGCTCAACTTCGCCGAGGCGCGTCAGGAGCAGGTACGCTGGGGCATCAACTTCACCCGGCCGCTGGGACCAGTGCCCCCGGGCATCCAGAACGCCCGGACGCGGGTGTTCGCGAGCGAGGCGGAAGCCCGGCGGGCGCTGCCGAATGCCGTCTTCACCCGGGCCGAGCCGGGGAGCGCGATGTCCAGAAGTGCTGCCAACCTGACGAGCCGGGTGTTCGTCAGCCTGTACCACAACTGGTATCTGGAG
Organism: Bacillus sp. 2B10; assembly: GCA_003946805.1. Classification (GTDB taxonomy): domain Bacteria; phylum Pseudomonadota; class Alphaproteobacteria; order Sphingomonadales; family Sphingomonadaceae; genus Sphingomonas. The sequence goes on from RPSH01000032.1 coordinate 13,687, forward strand.
GATACGATCACCCTGCGCGGTGGACTTCCCGCACTCGACCTGCTGGACGGCGGTGCGGTCGACGTCGGCGGTGGCCGGCGTCGGCACGAGGTCGAGTTCCAGGCCGGCGCCTTCAAGCGCGGTCTGGGTGCCCGCGTCACGGCCATCTGGCGGAGCGGGACCCGGATCGGTGGATCGGGCAACGCTACGGAAGACCTGCGCTTCGGCGATTTCGCCACGGCGAACCTCAGCCTGTTCGCCAACCTTGCCGAACGCTTCGGCGGTGCCGCTGCACCCGGATGGTTGAAAGGAACCCGTGCCACCATCGGCGTCACCAACCTGTTCAACACCCGCCCGCAGGTGCGCGACCGCGTCGGCGTGACACCGCTAAACTACCAGCCCGCCTACCTCGACCCGTCAGGTCGCGTGTTCAACTTCAATCTGCGGAAGGTCTTCTGACCGGTCGAGTGGTCGCCATGGGGTCATTGCAGAATGTCTTGGCCAGCGTACGCCAAGACCGGATGACCGGATCTGAACCGCTCGCGCAGCGACGTGGACGCCGTCTGCAGGGACGTGGGGCTGAGGCTGCCTGACGAACGCGGTCAGGCGCTCGCACGCGTGCTGTACGATGGAGGCGCGGACGCAGGCGTCGCCAACCGCAAGCAGTTGCGCGGCACGCTGCTCGCCTTGTCGCTGGGGAAGTGAGGATGCGCGGACCTTCGAAGGAACAGTTGGCGGCCTGGACGGCCGAAACCAAACGCGTCGGGTTTGAGCAGCGCAACTGGTCGGTCGTCCACTGGTTGGCGGCGCTGATCGTCACGCCGCTGCTGGCAGGTCTGGCCGCCAGCTTGCTGAATTACCCCCCTGCCCTGGCAGCGGCTTGCTGGGTTGCGGCGGCCGTCGCCGGCACGGCGATGCCCGTCTGATTCTTCGATCCTCGTCGCTTCAAGCCACGGCCGCCCGGCACGTCCTGACCGCGCGGCAGCAAGCACGCAGCCGGGTTCGAGATCGGGCGGTGCTGGTGCCCCGGTCTTGCCCATTATGCCTGCCGGGAGATGAGGTCGTGGCCCCGAAGGGGCGGTGCATGGGCGGGAGGCTCGCAACCCTCATGCCGTCGCCCGGCTTTTGGCAAACCCCGGTATTCGTAGCGCTGTAGCACCCTTGCGGCACGTCGCGAGGCCTCTCCCCCTTGCCGATCCTGATACCGCGGGCCCTCCAAATTCGTGACCTTGATATCGTTTTCGGGATTCTGCGGGGCATTAGTCCGGCCTGAGAGCCGGCCAGCAGACACTTTGCCTCAAAAATCGGGGCAGCTGCCCGGATTATCCGGGGACGGCCTGATTCGGGCGCGATGCGGGGGCGTTACATAAAAAGGGCACAGATATACGCTACCACCCGGTGACGGAGGTAATGTTGCCCTCGCTACGTCAATGGAATTGCGCAGGACAGGATGGTAGGCCACACCCCGCCGGGTCGAGCACGACAATCGCCTGTGGCATCGATGCTCCCATATCTGCTCGCTCATTTTGCAAAGAGCCAGCTATGGCACGCCAGCACCTTGTTGTTCGCCTTCTTCCTGACCGAGGCTTGTGGGTTGAGCGTCGGGTCTATGGGTTGGATCATGGCCGGGTCGCTTATCCTCAACGGCGCGGTCGATGCCGCTCTCGGTCTGTGGTGGCGTACGAAGGTGGCCAGTACTGCTGACGCCGTGCATCTTCAGGCGTGGGGTGCGCCGGCGACCTGCCTGTTCTTCCTGCTATTCTGCGCGACGCCGTTGATCGCATCCGATTTTCGACTGGCCTGGGCACTTACGATGCTGGTCTGTTTTCGAGCCAGTTATCCATGCATCGACGTACCCCAGAACGCCATCGTCGCGCTTGCCGTTCTCACCGGCGAAGCGAGATGCGCTTTGCTCGCCAAACGCAACATGGCGTCAGGGCTCGCGGCCCTCGCCGTGGGAGGGCTTGCAGCACCGCTGCTGATCCAAGGTCGCGACGCTGTCGTCTGGATCGCCTGGGCAGGATGCCTCTCGATGCTCGTATGCGGCACCGCGTGGTGGCTGGGGCGTACAAAAATGATCGGTGATGACGCCTCGTCGGCAATGGAGCCGGATTCGACGCATGGCTTGCCGTTCGCAGTGATCCTCGCGGCCCTCGCGATGATGATGACGGGCACTGCGACCTTTCGCACCCTGGAGCCCTATCACGCGGCCTTTGCCGGCAATGGTCCGGGTTTGCTCCTGTGGGCAGCGACCGGCGGACTGGTCGGTCAGGCGCTGTGGTTCGCCGGGCGATACAGGCTGAATATCGCCGGCGTCCTGGTGACTGCCGCGCTGCTTCTGGGGCTGGCTGCGATGGGTATCCTGCGGGCAACGCCGCTCGGCACGGTCATGGCAGGCCTGGGGTTCGGTATGGGAACAGGCGGATTGTGGCTGGTGCTGTGGTCGTCGATGATGAACCGCGCGGCAACGGGGCGAGCGACCGTGTATGTCGGTGTTTTCACCTGCGTATCCAAATGCGCGCAGGCCGTGGCGCTGTTATTGCTTGGCAGCGTGCTGGCGACCTCCCCCTATCGCGATACGCTGACCGATCCGTGGTCCGCGCCGTCGCTGCTTATGGTCTGTGCGCTGGGTGCCATCGGCACGACGTCTCTTGCCCTGGCCTTCGCCTATGCTGTCAGTCGAACAGCGTCCGATGGAAGACCAGCGACGCCGCGCCCAATGGTCCGGCGAGATCGGGTTCCAGGCTAGCGACATCGAGCAACGTCATCGGCGCGCGTGTCGCCCGCCGGTCGGTCAGCGTCGTTTCCGGCCATTCCGCTGCGTCGACGATCCGGCGCGCCAGCACGCGCGGCAAACGGCCCCCCAGGATCAGCGCCTCGCAGTCCAAGGTGCGGCGAAGCACGCCGAACAGATAGGAGAAGCCCGACTGATGCTCGGCCAGCCAGTCCTCGACACCGGGCCATGCCGGATCGAACCGCGCGACCATGTCGGCGATCCCGGTGGTCGATACGCCGTGATCGGCGAGGCAGGCGCGAAGCGTCGCGAGATTGGGTGTGGTCCGTCCCGCCATCGGAAAGAGACCCGCGATCTCCCCCGCATTGCCGTGGCGACCCCGCATCAGCACCCCATCGACGATGATCCCCGCGCCGAACCCCGAAGCGACGTTGACGTAGCACGAACTCGCATAGCGCGAGCCGACGCCAAGCAGGCGTTCCCCCAATGCCGCGGCGCTGGCGATGTTCTCGACGACGACAGGCATCGCTAGCCGACGCGATGCGTCCGCGCGCAGATCGACCAGCGCCCAGTCTTCCAGCTCTTCGGCCGGGTTCACCATGTCGGGCGCGACGAAAAAGCCCGCGACGGCGATGCCGAGGCCATTCAGCCTGTCCGGTTCGATACCCAGCGACGTCAACGCCCCGGTCCCGAACGACGCGGCCGCGTCCAACAGGTCGCCACGCGGCATGCCCGGCATCGTGATCTCGGTGTGCGCGCGTACGCATCCGGCCAGGTCGAGCAGGACGACGTCCGCCCGATCGGTCATCACCGACAGGCCAAGCGCAAAGGCCGCATCCGGCACGATATGGATGATATTGCTGGGTTGCCCCCGGCCTTCCGCAACGGTTGCCCCGGCGCGGACCAGGCCGGCCACTTCCAATTCCTCGGTCGCACGAAAGATCGCGGTGCCGGACAGGCCGGTTTCCCGGATCAGTACCGATCGCGATACGCTGCCGTGCCGCCTGATCGCAGCGAGCACCGTGCGTGCGCGCGCAGAAACGCCTGCGGCTCTCATCAAACGCCCCTTCATCATGCGCCCCGGCTACCGACCACGGTGAAAATCCGCCAGCAACGATTTACTGTCAATTAATATCACACAACATGATATATAAGGGTAGGAGACGATGGGGGACTGATTCGAAATGCGTTGCCAAATCCGTTGGGTTCACGGCCTGCTGGCCGGCACGATGCTGACAAGCACCGCCGCGCTGGCGCAGTCGCAAGCGCCTGCTTCGGCTACGGAGCAAACTGCGGACGAAGGGTCCGAAGAGGGGCAGGAGATCGTCGTCACCGGCTTTCGCGCCTCACAGCGTTCAGCGACCAGGGCGAAGCGCGACTCCGCCGTGATCCTCGATGCCGTTTCGCAGGATGATGTAGGGCGGCTGCCCGACCTCAACATCGTCGAGGCCAGCCGGCGGATCACGGGTGTGTCCGTGGTCGGCGGTGCCGATCCGACCAAGAACCGTGACATCTATCAGCGCGCCACGATCCGCGGACTCGATCCCAGATATAATCTGGTGACGATCGACGGAATCCCGCTGGCCTCGCCCGACTGGGTGTTCCGCGGCGCACGGCTCGACATGCTGCCGTCGTCGCTCGTGTCGCGGATCGAGGCGATCAAGAGCGTCACCGCGCAATATGATCCGCACGCGCTGGGCGGCCAGATCAACATCGTGTCCAAGAGCGCCTTCGACGGACGCGGCGACCGCTTCTTCGTCATGAACGCCAATGGCGGCTACAACGACACCGCTGGCAAGCTCATCCGCAACGGCGGAGCATCGGTTCGTGCGGATGCGACCGGCGCGATGCGCTTCGGTGCCGATCGTACGTTCGGCATCGTCGCCTCGGTGGAGTATCAGCGGTTACCATCGAGCGCGCGGGCCGAGCTTCCTGGCGACAGCAATGGTGCGGGTTGGTCATACTTCACCGCGGCGGGTGCGCGAACGCCGTTCCCCAATCTGTCGACCGGATTCCTCGTGCCGGTGCGCAACCAGGATTATTTCTTCGAGAACATGCGAACCCGGGTGAGCGGCAATCTGAAGCTGGAATGGCGGCCCGACGATGCGACCGAGGTATCGCTGTTTGGCGGCTATTATCACGACAAGGATACCGAAACCCGAAACGAGATCCTGACGCTGCCGACCGGCGCACCAACGGCCGTCACCGCGACGAGCGGCACGTTCGCGCAGGGCGATCTTCAGCAGGGGCTGACCTATCAGCCGGTCACGCGCGATACCTGGCTGATCGACGTCAAGGGGCGCCATGATTTCGGCGACGGCATCGTGCTCGACACGACGCTGGCGCGCTCGAAGGCGGAATACCGCGAGCTGCGCGAGATGATAAAGTACGACAGCAATCCGCGTGCCGGTACGTCGCAGTCAGGATTCCTGCCGGCGTTCGGCTATGGCTATACTATCGCAGACGGTCGCCCGAGGCTGACGCTCAACGACACCGCGGCGGCCAACAATCCCGACAGCTACCGTGCGCTCTATTATCGCAGCATCAACCGGGATCTCGATTCCACCGTCGATTTCGGCAAGGTCAACCTTGGCATCAACGCGACCGCCGACGATCGGGGTTTCGGGGCGAACGTCGGTGCGGCGGTCACGCGGACCGACCTGTCCTACGACCAGCGCTATACCGAATATGTCCCCGCCAATGTCGCGGGGCAGGTAACCGCCGGAACGCTGCGCGGCATCCTCTACGAAAAGACCCCGACCGCCTATCTGACGCCGGCGGTTCGCTATCTCCTGATCGACCGGCCGGCGGCATGGCAGCGTTTCGATAACAATCGCAGCGCGTTCACCACCACCGACCAGCGCGCCAACAACGCGGCCGACGATTTTCGCGATCTGGAGACGACGAAGGCGGTTTATGCGCAGGGACTGTTCCGCGCCGATCGCTTCGATGTGCAGGCGGGTGTCCGCTACGATGCGACGACGCTGGTCATCGACACGAACCAGGCGCCCACGACACGGGGTTCGACCGCGTACGAGCCGGTCCGTCGGACGACCGACTATGGCTATTGGCTTCCCTCCGCGCTGGCGACGTACCAGCTCGGTGACGGCATGCGGGTGCGGGCGGGCGTATCGAAGACGATCGGCCGACCTGACTATAGCCAATATGCCGCCCGCACCTCGTTCGGAATCGGCACGGACGGGACGCTGACGATCAATACCGGCAACCCCGATCTGAAACCGCGCGAGGCGTGGAACTACGACCTGTCCTACGAATGGTACATGGGCGCCGGGATGCTGTCGGTCGCCGGTTTCGTGAAGGACATCAGGAACGAGATCTTCACGAGCAGCCAGCAGGGTCCGGTCACCACCTTTCAGGGCGTGACGTATCAAAGCGTCTTCGTCAGCACGCCGCGCAATGCCGCCGGGGCGACGGTGAAGGGACTGGAGGTCGGCTATACGATCGATCGTATCGCCACGCTGCCGGGCTTGGGCTTCAATGCGAACTTTACGCTGCTCGATGGATCGTACCGTCAGCCGGTCAGCGCTGCGGGGATTGCATCGGGGCTGCCTGTGACCCGCAGGACGAGCGGACTGATCCAGCAGCCGGACTACATTGCCAACATGACGCTGTTCTATGCGACCGGGCCGGTCGAGCTGCGCGCATCGTACAACCGCATCGGCCGCGCGCTGCAATCGGCCGACGGCGACACGCCGACGCGAGACCTCTACCAGGAACCGCGCCAGCAGGTCGACGTGCAGGCGCGCCTGGCCGTGCGCGAAGGCGTGGAACTGGTCGGGCAGGTACAGAACCTGACCAAGGAACCGTTCGTCGTCCGCCAGGGTACGGGTCGCGACTATCTGAACTACTTCTTCCCCGTGGGCCGGACGTTCTGGCTCGGCCTGTCGTGGAAGCCGAACTGGTGAGGGGGTTTTCCTTTATCCTCGTGCTGGCGGGCATGTGCATGTCCGTCCCTCCGGCGCTGGCCGATGGCGGGCGGTCGACCGACACCGTGCGGATCGTCCTGAAATTCGTGAAGCGTGGCGCGGCGGACCTGCCCGTCGCGCGGTTCGATCCGACGTCGTGTTCGTCCTGCACGGTTGTCACCGCACCGTTGTTCAATGCAGAGAATGCGCGTGAGACGGTGATCGCGCTGAGCGTGCCGCGTCGGCGGTCGCTGGAACTCGCCTTCCAGGGACCACGTGAGGCCGTCCGCCGGGTTATCCTCGAGGGTGGCGACCTGCCGTTCCGGTACGACGCGGGACGCATCGTCGTGCAGGTACCGCCGGTCGCCGCGGACGCCGTCACCGCGGCTGAAGTGGCGACGCACATCGTCGAGCCCGGTATGGTTTTGCGCTTCGAGCATGCCGATCCGGCGAGACGTGCCGGATTTTACGCGACGGGGCCGTTCCCCGACGTGCAACGCCGCGCCGCCAACGTCCTGGAGTTCGCGCAACGCGAAGTTGTTCGCGAACTGCGGTTGGGCGAACAGGTCGAACGTGAGCATCTGGGCCGTATCCAGATCATGGGGTTCGACACCAACGCCCCCCACGGCCACACCGATGCCCCGCCGCACGTGCACATGCATCTGCGCTGGCCGGGCAATACGGGAACGCAGATCGGGCATTATTACATCGGTGCCGACGGCCTGCTGACCCACAATCAGGTGGGAGTGAAGGATATTCCCGGCAGGGAGCGCCGTTTCGGGCGTGGCGAGCCGTTCACGACGGTCGGTCCGAATGGCCGTGGAATCTACACCCACCGGATCACTACCGAAGGCTGGCTGGAGCTTGGTCGGGCCGGAGAGAAATCATGTCTGATCCAGCCCGATGGCAGCACCGGCTTTCAGTCGGGTGCGACGATCCGCTGCCCCGGACACCCTGTTACACGTATCAGGGTTGAGGACGATCGATCGCGTGGCGTCATCACCGTTGCAACCGGCGATGTAACCGAAACCTTCCGGTATGACACCGACACAGGGGCGTTGACCTCACCCGCTGCGGTCACGCCACCGGGGCCTTCCGTCTATCAGGACGAACCGATCAATCCAGCATAGTCCGTTTGACGGGCCATGTCGGCAAACAGATGATTTCCGCGTGGCCGGGCCGGAACGATACAAACCGATCCCGAGATACGCCAAATCTACACGACCAACCCTGTCGCCTTGATCTGCCATGCGGAGATCGGGTTAGAAGGGTTTGTCGCACATGCTGGTGGTGTGGAAGCTCGACCGGCTCGGACGCTCGCTGCCGCACCTCCTGTCGATCATCACCGACTTCCGTACGCGCGACATCGCCTTCCGCTCGCTGACCGAGGCGATGGACACGACCACGCCGCACGGCGAACTGCTGTTCTCGATGTTCGGTGCGCTGGCGCAGTACGAGCGCGCACTGACCCGCGAGCGGGTGATGGCCGGGCTCGCCGCGGCGAAGCGCCGGGGGCGGCAGGGTGGCAGGCCGCCGATGATCGACGCGGAGAAGATCGAGGCGATCACCGCCGCGCTCGATGGCGGGGCCAGCAAGGCGGCGGTGTACCGCAACTTCGGGGTCGCCCGCTCGACGCTGATCGACACGCTGGCGCGGATCGGATGGACCGCTCCCGCCAGATCCCGATCCCGAGTGCCGCGTAGTTCCGTCCTGACCGAAGCGCAGCGCGCCGACCTCCTCGCCTTGCCGGAGAACGAAGCGACCCGGTGCGTTAGAGGGATACGGATTCACGGTATACGGCAAGGCGACTTGCCGTGGGTCATATCCGCAGTTTTTCGATGCCAAGTTCGCGCCACATCCAGGTGAAGTCGTAGGTTGCCATCGGGTCGTTCGGGTCAGGTTTTGCGCCGCTGCGGTTTTCGAGGTGCTTGAGCCATGTCGTCAGTCGGTCGCGGCCGGCCGCGGTTTTCGCGGCCGCGCGTGGGGTGACGTCGCCGAGCATGCCGACCGGTTCGTCGAGGGTGGCGCGGTACTGGCGGTCGAGCATGGCGTGGACGAGTGGGGTCGCGATCTCCGGGGGGACGGCGGGTGCCGGTTCTGAGGCGGTCGGAACTTCGGCCCGCGCCGCCATGGCCTGTTCGACCGTCTCGATCGTGGTGAGCGGGGTACCGACCAGCCCGGCAAGCGCCTCGGCGAGCAGCGCAGTGCCACGCGCGGCGCGCTGGGCGGAGGTGACGGCCAGGATCAGGGCGCGACCTCTCAACGCGCGCCTGCGCCAGACCCGCGCTGGTGCGCTTGCGGATCATCGCGCGCTCGAACGCGGCGAAGCTGCCGACCATCTGCATCATCATCCGACCTGCGTCCGTGTTGGTGTCGATCGCCTCGGTGAGCGAGCGAAAGCCCGCACCCACCGCCCGCCGCTGGCAGTTTCCTCGAACACGCGCCGGCAATCGGCTGCATCCGACGCGCGAGCCTGCGCCGCGCCGGACTGCTCCTCGCCCTTCGACACGCGGGCATAGCCGATCAGACAGGGTGAGTTTCCCACGCATATGCCTTTCCCAAACGACCGTATCTGGAGGCTGGATCGGCCACGACGAATTTCCACCGCCTTCCGCCTTTCACGATCCTCCTTAATTCAAGCGCTGCATGGCAAGAGCTTTTTGAAGGATAATGGGTGGCCGCACGCATTCCGATGATCGCGTGGCACCGCACCGCATTACCGGCGCTGCCCGACAGCGAGGCGGCAGTCGTCGCGCACCACAGCCTCGATGCCGTCGACCTCGCCGCGATCGCTACCGCACGAACGCCGGCGACACGTCTTGGCTATGCGCTGCAACTATGCTGCCTGCGCTATCCGGGGAGCCACTTGGGCGCGGGCGAACTGATGCCGGCAATCATGCTCGACCATATCGCCGAACAGATCGGGGCGGCGACGAGCGTCATCGCAGGTTTCGCTAAGCGCATCCCGACCCGCTACGACCAGCTTGCCGCAATCAAGGCTTGCTTCGGTTTCCGCGACCTCAGCCGCCCGTTGCGCGGGGACCTGATGGCGTGGCTGACGGGTGTGGCCATGCCGGTGATCGACGGACGCGTCCTGCCCGATCGCCTGCTGGCCGAAATGCGGGCCGGGCGCATCGACCTTGCCTGCTACGCCGCCTGAGATGAAGAAAGTCGAGCTCAGGGCCGATCGGTATTCAGGAGATGGCGTGCCGAAAACGGTGGTTCTGCGTGACCCGGAGTGCAGCGTACTGCCGGTACGTAAGCACCGGAAGCGCGCAAAACCGCCGTTTGCAGGCCGTCAGGGCTGAATGCCTATCGGCCCTTGAGTTGATCCATCCCTTTTTAAACGGGCGTCATCCCGGCGAAGGCTGGGATCTCCGATGGTAGCACGCCGCAGGAGCCCATGGAGCCCCCAGCCTGCGCTGGGGTGACGTTTCCGTTCGAATGGATCAAACTCTGGCTAGAACGAGAGCACGGCCCGCGCGCTGACGATGTGGTTGTCGACGGTCTTCGCGAACTCGCCCGAATAACCGGCCTGCAGCGACAGACGATTGCCGAAGGCATATCCGACGCCCAGTTCGGGGGCGAAGGCATCCCGCGCGGCGGCGAGACCCTGGATCGTGAAGTTGCTGCCGCCCGTCCAGCGGAACGTGGCGGTCGAGGCACGATCGCCCCATGCCCGGCGATAGGCGAGCGTACCGGTCGCGAACACACCATTGGCGGGCACGCCCATTGCCGTGCCGATCGCCACCCGGATGCCGGCGGTGCCGAGCTGGAGGGTATTGTCGTCCACCGCACCGGTCAGCGCCAGCGACGTCCCGCCAGTTTCCGTGAAGGTCGGGCTGGTCGTCCGGACATTGGCATATTGCACGAAGGCTTGACCCGTCGCATTGGCGTCGAGCGGCATGTCGAACGCCGCATCGCCGAAGAACTGGCGGGTCTTGACCTTGTAGGACGCCGAGAGCTGCTGCACGAAGCCCGGCGTGGTGACGGACCGGCGGACGTCGCTATCGTGATCCGAAAAGATCCCGCCGCCCGACAGGGACAGTGCGGCCAGTTTTACCGAAGCATAGCCGCCGTAATGCATGTCGCCGGTCCGCCCGCTGCCGCCGCGCGACGCGCTGACATCGGTATGCCCGGTGCCGATCAGCCCACCGATCCGCGCCATGCCGCCGATCGACAGGTCGCCGCCCAGGACATAGGCGTGCGCATTCTGGCGGAAGCTGCCGGCGTTGCCGTCGGTGCTGCGGCTGCCGTCGAACTGGCGATAGTCGCCCCACAACGCGAAGCGGGTCCCGTCCACCGGCGGCGTGACCACGCGGCCGATCGTCGCCTGGCGCACCAGACGGGTGGTGTCCAGCAGCGCACCATGGACGGCGGTGTGGGTTTCACCGCTCGCCTCGTCGAACAGCGTCTGCGCCTGGGCGACCTCGAGCTGGCTCGCGGCGTTCAGGAACGTGCTGCTGTCCGCCAGACGATCGATCGCCCCGGCCACGGCGCGGCGGTTCTGCGATCCCGCCACCGACGTGAACGTGATGCCGCGACGCACGTCGATCGCCGCCACGTTCGACGTATAGTTCAACCCGAAGGCGAGGAAGGGCAGATCGAATCCCGAAACCGACAACCGGTCGAAACGTCCGGTAAGGCCGCCGGTCGCGGTCAGCAGCGTATAACGCTGACCCAGCGTATAGCGCTCGGGTGCCACGGCCACGTCGACGGTGCCGCCGTTCAGGGTGGCGACCCCGTTGACGGCGACCAATCCGACCCGGTCGACCGGCGCGAGCGCGGTCAGGAAGGTCGATCCGGCATTCTGGACATAGGTGCCGTTGACCGTGAGCCGCCCGTAGTCGGTCGGTGCCAGGCCGGGAATGATCGTGCCGTTGACGACGGTGTTCGCCAGCTGGCCGGTGCCCGAGAGCCGGCCCCCGGCACCGACCGTGGTCAGCCCCGATGCGACCCGCCCGGTGACGATCATCGATCCGCCATCGACGGTGAGCGCCCCGCCGGTGCTGGTGCCGGCCAGGCGGAACGTGCCACCGGTGACGCGGACCGCCGTGTTCGTGGTGCTGCCCGCCAGCAGGAACGTGCCGCCGCTGACGTTGACCGGCGCATTCGCGCTCGTGCCGGTCAGGCGCATTTCGCCACCGGTGACGTTGATCGCACCGCCCAGCGTGTTCGTGCCGGCGAGCTGGAGGATGCCCGCCTCGACGGTCGCGCCGCCGAAGCTGTTGGCGCCCGACAGCCGCAGCCAACCGGCCCCGGCCTTGGTCAGGCGACCGGTGCCGCTGATGTCGTTCTTCCAGTCGTCCCACGCATCGTCGGTCCAGGTCCTGGTGCCGCCGGCGCGCGACGTCATGTCGACCCGGCTATCCTTGATGAGCTGTCCCGGACCATCGATCGCCTTGCGCAGGTCGACGAGGCCCCAGCCATAGACCTCGTCCACGCCCGGTGCGCCCAGATCCGTCGCCGTCGTCAGCAGGATATCGCGGACGAACGCACTTTGCAGATAGGGATAGCGTTCGACCAGCAGCGCCAGCGCGCCGGTGACGTGTGGCGCAGCCATCGACGTGCCGGTCTTCGATGCATAGCCATTCAACCGCGGGAAATCGCTCGTCTCGCGATAGCCGGTGATCTTGCCATTGGCGTCGCGGAGGATGTCCACGAAATCGCCGTTGATCACTTCCGCCGACGTGGCTGCGGATTGAATGTCGGTGCCGGGCGCCGCCACGCACCAGCGCATCGCCAGCGGACCGCAGATACTCGACGACTGGTCGATCCGGTCGTTGGCGTCGGTGTTCACCACCGCGACCCAATGATCCTCCAGCTCGGGAACGAAGACCGGCGCCGCCGCCATGGGGTTCGCCCAGGCACCGCCATCGTTGCCGGCGCTGAAGACGTTGATGACGCCGGCCTTGGCCGCCGGCTTCCACAGGCCGACGAGTTCCTCGAGTTCGACCTTGATCGGCGCGACGAAGGCATCGAAGGCTGCGCGTGTGCGATATGTGACCGGAAAGCCCCAGCTGTTGTTGACGATGCGCGCGCCGCTGGCGTTCATATCGGCAATCATGTTGGCATAGGCGCTGTTGTCGGGCCGCGTGGTCGCGGCGTCACAGGGAAAATTGCTGCAGATAGCCCGCCCGAAAAGCCCGGCGAGCAACGATCCATAGGTTCCGACCGTATCGCCGAAATTGCGGGCGGTGACGAGGTTCGCGCCATAGGCGACGCCCTGATTGCCGTTATTGTCGCGGTTGCCGACCATGATGCCGCCGACGTGGTTGCCGTGACCGGTCCGAAACACCAGACCCCGCCCGCCAAACAAACCCTCGAAATAGCTCACCTCGGCGCGGTCGCCGCGTTCGGCGTAGCAGGCGCCGGCCATGATCCGGGTATTGCCGGTCTGCACCTGGCATCGCGACCCATCGGGCAGTGTATCGGCCATCGTCAGGACGACGTTCGTCTTGCCCGCGAATTCGCTATGCGTCAGGTCGACGCCGTCGTCGACGATGCCGAGCTTGACCCCCCTGCCGGTCAGGCCGCGGGCATAGGCATGTTGCGCGTTGATGCGGCCGAGCCCGTAATTATACCTGAACTCGCTCGAGACCCAGCTGTCCGGGTCGCCGATGCGGCCGCGATCGGCATAATTTGCGGGGGGCAGGCTGTCCTCCCCCCCGACCGGCGGGAGGTAGCCGTCCGGATCGGCCAGCGGCGTCGCGACGAGGGCATCGCGTGCGATCCCGCCCGACCGGATACCGATCAGGTCGATGCGGCGATCCTGCAACGAAAGGGCCGGCACGGCGACACGGCGCGCCGCATCGAAGGCAGGTAGCGGCAACAGCCTGGCGCGATCCCCGGGGGCGGTTGTTTCCGCGTCGGCGGACGCGGCGGGACCAGCCGCCACGGACGTCGCGGTCCCGGTGATCGTCTGCGCGGCGGCGGGCCCACCGGCGATCAGGCCGACGGCAATCCATGATGCACCGGCAAGAAACATGGCCTTCATCTATATATCCTCCCCGAAGAGGGGGTCTTTGCCCCTGAACGGCAACTGTATCAGGTATATCGTTGACTAAATTTCCCCGTTTGATCTTCGCGCCATCAGAATCGGATACTTTTTCCACCATTTTGCGCCATAGCGGAATGAAACCATGGAGGGAGGGCTTATGCGGGGCAGGCTGGACGCGATCGACCGGCGTATCCTGGATTCGTTGCAGACCGATTCGAGCGTACCGATCGCCGATATCGCGGAAACGGCGGGATGTTCGACGACGGCCTGCTGGCGCCGGATCGACGGGTTCCGCCAGTCGGGACTGATCCGCAAGCATGTCGCGCTGCTCGATCGCGGCAAGCTGAACCTGGGGCTGACGGTGTTCGTCTATGTCAGCCTGCGGTGGCATCATGCCGACCAGCTGACGGCGTTCCACGAACATATCTCGGCATTGCCCCAGGTCGTCGAATGTTACGCGGCGTTCGGCGAAGTGGACTATATCCTGAAGATCGTGGCGCCCAGCATCGAGCATTTCGAGACGTTCTTCCACGCCACGCTCAGCCGGATCGAGATCATCCGGTCGATCAAGTCGACGGTGACGATGCGCGAGATCAAGAGCACGACCGCCTTGCCGGTGCCGCCATGAACAGGACGGCCGGTCACATGGCCTGCTGTTCGCGGTTCAGGCTGCGCCTGGGCCGGGTCGCCGCCGGCGCCCGCGCGCCCGCCGGGGTGACGCGGACATCGGCCAGCACCGCGACGAACGGCAGCTTCAGCGTCTCGCTGGTCATTCGCCGAATCCGGTTGGTGGCGACTACTTCCGGGGTGATTTAGGGCCAATCGACATTCAGATTTTCGCGGCGGATCGTCATCCTCCCCGGTCGAAGCGGACGTTTCTCTCGTCACCCCGGACCTGATCGAGACCTCTGCGAGAATGTGCTGACGGATTGGCATGGATGTGATCCGATGCCGTGGAAGGAGCGGCGTCGACGGAACGGCATGGATTTGCGGAAGCGTTCTTGCCGGCGGGTCTTGGTCGGAATGGGCGGCTGGAGCGGATCGCATCGCTGATCGACCGGGCGCCGGTGGAGGCGCTGGTGCGTCGAGGGACGACGGGTCGCCCGCCGTACCGCGCGCTGGCGATGGTGCGGGCGCTGCTGCAGCAATGGTATGGCTTGTCGAAACCGGGGCTGGAGGAAGCGCTGTCCGCCGCGCAGCGCCCGACTGGAGGGCGGCGGCGAGAGCCACCCGGCACGGGACCCCGATGCCAGCTGGACGCGCGTCGACCGGGGGCGCCGGCTGCTCTTCGGCTACAAGGTGCATGTCGGCGTCGACCGGGGATCGGGGTTGATCCGCAGCCGGCCGGTGACGCCGGCCAGGACCTGTGAGAGCGAGGTGGCCGACGACCTCGTGCCGGCTGACGAGGCCGCCGTCTATGACGACAAGGCGTACGAGAAGCGCACCCGGCGCGAGGCGATCAAGGCGCGCGGCGTCAAGGACCGTATCCAGCATCGCCGCGTGCGCGGACAGCCGGTGCTGCCCGATTGGCAGGCCGTGCGCGACAAGTTGATCGGACGGATACGCAGCGCGGTCGAGCGCACCTTTTCCGAGCTCAAGCGCGGCTCCTGTGGCCTGGTCAGGATGCGCTACCGAGGCATCGAACGATGCCGCCTCCAGCTCGACCTGGCCGCCATCGCCTGCAACCTGCGACGTGCCGCCGCCTGAAGGACCGGCCCGGGGATGGCCCGGGGCTGACCCGCCGGGCCAGGATAAACGGCCTCGCCATCTCCTCAACCGCCAATCCACCAGCCAGCGCTGCCCTGTTGCCCTTGCCGGGAGCCTTTCGCAGATGTCTCGACTTGATCCGGGGTGACGATCTGCGCGTGAATGTCGACTTGGTCTAGACGGCCTTGCCGTGCCGTCCTGCGAGTTCGGTCACATACTGCCACGCCACCCGGCCTGACCGACTGCCGCGCTTTGTCGCCCAGCCGATCGCCTCCTGCCCATCGAACGGCAGGTCATAGGCGGCGCAATAGCGCTCGACGATCGCGACATAGTGATCCTGATCGACGACGTGGAAGCCGAGCGACAGGCCGAACCGGTCGGCCAGCGCCAGCGCGTCGTCGATCCCGTCGCGCGGGTTGATGGCCCACGGCTCGCCATGCGAGCCGGCTCCGCTGCTGTAGCTTGCCCCCGGCAAGCTACAGCTCGCAGCTCCACCCTGCTCCTTGAGATCACGGGGAACGAGGTGGCGGCGGTTGGCGGTGACGATCAGCCGGATATTGGGCGGCCGCCCCTCGGCGCCGCCCTCCAGCAGCGAGCGCAGCGCGCGGCCGTCGGCGGGGGTGTCGAAGCCGAGATCGTCGACGAACACCGCGAAGGCGCGCGGTACGTCGGCCAGCAGCGCGAACAGGCGCGGAAGCCCGGCCAACGCGCCCGCCGGTGCCTCGACCAGCGCGAGAGCGCCGCCATCCCCCTGCACCTGCCCCACCGCCGCCTTGACCAGTGCCGACTTGCCGGTGCCACGCGCGCCCCACAGCAGCACGTCATGCGCCGCCGCCCCTGCCGCCAGCCGCGACAGGTTGTCGGTCAGCGCCGCCTTTTGCGCGTCGATCCCGACCAGCCGTTCGAGCGCCAAGGGCCGAAACCCCCGCGCCGCGCGCAATACCGTTCCGTCCCAGCCATAGGCGGGATGGGTCAGCGGATCGGCGGCGGGTGGCGGGGGCGGTGACAGGCGTTCGAGCGCCTCGGCAATGCGGAGCAACGGGTCGGTCATGGCCGGGGCCGTAGCGCACGTCGCAAGGCACGTCATCCCGGCGCAGGCAGGGATATCCCCGCGGTGAGGGGGCGCTCTCACCGCGGAAGACCCCAGCCTTCGCTGGGGTGACGTTCGTTGCGAACGAAGGTCAGCTTCCGGCAATCAGCGCTTGCGCCGCTGCCCGCTCCGCAAACCGCGGATCAGCGAGTGCCGCCCGTGCATTGGCGATCGCGACCGCGCGGTTGCCGGCGGCGTCGGCGATCTGCGCCATGTGCCAGCGGATCGTGGCATCGCCGGGGGCCAGCCGCACCGCCTTGACCGCCAGCGGCACCGCCGCGCCGATATTGTCGCCAGCGTAGAGCACCCAGCCAAGCGCATCGGCGGTCATCGGATTGGATGGCGCGAGGGCATAGGCCGCGCCGGCATAGCCCTGCGCGGCATCGGCCCGATCCGCGCCGGCATAGGCCCGGGCCAGCATCGCCAGCACGGTCACGTCGCGGTCGCCGACGCGCTCGCGCAAGGACTCCAGCGTCTCGATCGCCGCGTCATGCTCGCCCGCCGCCACCTGCCACGCGCCCAGCAGGCGCAGCGCGGCGACGTTGCCGGGGTTCTGCGTCAGGAACAGCGACAGGGTGGCGCTGGCCGCGCCGCGCTGCCCGGCACGGTCGCGGGCATCGACCAGCCGCAGCATCGTCGCTTCGTCGAAGCGGCTCGTGGCGGCGCGGGCATAGGCGGTGGCGGCATCGGCCATCTGCCCGGCGCCGGCCAGCGCATCGCCCAGCACCAGTCGTGCGGCGGGCGACCCCGGATTGGCGTCGGCCAGCGCCTGCGCCGCCGCCAGCGCACCGGCGGCGTCGCCGGTCGCGGCAAGCGCGCGGATGTAGGGCAGCGTCGCTACCGGACTGCCCGGCGCGGCGGCGGCATCGTTCGCCAGCGTCGCGAGGTTCTCGCCGGTGGCAAAGGCGGTCGAGCGTCCACGTGCCAGTGCGGCGGCGCGATCGAACAGCGGCGCGGCGTTGGCGCGGTCGCCGATCCGTTCCAGCGCGCGGCCGGCAAGCAGCAGCGTGTAGCTGTCGGCATCGCCGCGCGCGGCGACCGGCAGGATCGTGTCGAACGCCTCGCGCGCCGAATCGCTTTGCAGCAGCGCCAGCGCCAGCAGCTTGCGCGCGGTGATGCTGGTCGGTTGCCGCGCGACCAGTTCGCGCAAGGGGATCGCCGCCTGCGCCGCCTGTCCGTCGGCAAGGGCGATCGATCCGCTGAGCAGCAGCGCACCGGGCACGCCGGCGAGGCCGCGCCCGGCCTTGTCCAGCACGCTGCGCGCCGTGGCCGTGTCGCCGGCACGCGCCGCCAGCACGGCCTGCAGGTACAGCCCCTGCGCGCTGCCCGGCCGCACCGCCATCGCGCGGCGCACCGCCGCCAGCATGGCGCGCGCGCGACCGGCATCGCCCAGCGTCGCGGCATAATCGATCAGCGTGTCGTGCGCGTACGGATCGCGCGCCAGGACCGATTCATACCATGGCAGCGCCGCGACCAGCCCATATTGGGCGCGCACCGCTTCGGCACGCAGCCGCAGCGCGTCGGGCGACGCGGCATCGGCCTGCACCGCCGCCGTGCTGGCGTTGATCGCGCCGACCATGTCCCCCGCCCGCCAGCGCATCCGCCCGAGCGCGATCCATGCCATGGCGTCGCGCGGCGCCTGCGCGACCCGGGTTTCCAGCGTCGCCAGTCCCGCCTTCACGTCGCCGGTCATCGCCAGCGCCTGCGCGCGGATCGTCGTCGCATAGCCGCGATAGCGTGGCGCCGTCCGGTCGGCCTCCGCCATCGCACCGGCGGCATCGCCCTGCAACAGCCGGGCATGGGCGCGCAGCTGGTGCGAACGCCGGGGATCGAACCCCGCTTTCGTCGCGCGGTCGAGCGACCCTTCCGCCGCCGCACCGTCGCCCAGCGCCAGTTGCGTGCGCGCGAGGATCGTCTGTGCGAAGCCCCAGTCCGGATCGGCCTGCGTCGCGGCCAGCGCGCGGTCGCGCGCGGCGGTCCAGTGGCCGCGCTGGAACTGGCCCAGCGCCTGCGCCAGCGTGGTGCGCGCATCGCCCGCATCGGCGCGGGCGGGCAGCGCCCCGGCCAGCGAGGCGAGCGCCGCGGCGACGATCGCCAGCCCGCCGGCGCCCAGCAGCGCCCGGATCGATCGGTCAGGGTTGCAGATCATAGCTCTTCATCAAATCGTACAGGGTCGGGCGGCTGATGCCGAGCAGGCGCGCGGTGCCCGAAATGTTGCCCTGCGCCTGCGCCAGCGCGGAACGGATCGCGGCGCGGTCCGCCGCCTCGCGCACCGCCTTCAGGTTGATCGGGCCGCCTGGCCCCTCGCCACCGCCCAGGTCGAGATCGGCGGCGGTCACCGCCTTGCCATCGGCCATGATCGCGGCGCGCTTCACCCGGTTTTCCAGCTCGCGGACATTGCCGGGCCAGCCCCATGCCTCGATCGCGGCCAGCGCGTCGGGGGCGAAGCGTTTCGGCCCCAGCCGCATCTGCGCGGCGTGGCGGTCGAGGAAGTGGCGCGCCAGCAGCGCCGGATCGCCCGGCCGTTCGGAGAGCGACGGGATGCGCACGACGATCTCGGCGAGGCGATAATAGAGATCCTCGCGGAACCGCCCGTCGGCGACCATCGCGTCGATATCCTGATGCGTCGCGCAGACGATGCGGGTGTCGACGGGAATCGCCTTCCTGCCGCCGATCCGCTCGATCACCCGTTCCTGCAGGAAGCGCAGCAGCTTGACCTGGAGCGGCAGCGGCACGTCGCCGATCTCGTCGAGGAACAGCGTGCCGCCCGCCGCCTGTTCGATCTTCCCCTCGGTCGTCTTTACCGCGCCGGTGAACGCGCCCTTTTCATGGCCGAACAGCTCGCTTTCGAGCAGCGTCTCGGGGATCGCGGCGCAGTTGATCGCGACGAAGCTGCCGCGCCTGCGCCGCGATGCGTCGTGGACCCCGCGCGCCAGCAATTCCTTGCCGGTGCCCGACGCGCCCAGCAGCATCACCGACACGTCGGCGGGCGCGACCCGTTCGATGGTGCGCGTGACCTTGAGCATTTCCGGCGCGGCGGTAATCATGCCGCCCAGCACCGCCTGCCCCTCGATCCGGTCGGCGAGGCGACGGTTCTCCGCCTCCAGCGCATGGACGTGGAAGGCGCGCGCGACGATCAGGCCCAGCGCGTCGATGTCGATCGGCTTGGCATAGAAATCCCATGCGCCCAGATCGATGGCGCGCAGCGCGCTCGACCGGTCGCCATGGCCGCTGGCCACCACGATCTTGGTATCGGGTTTCAGCGCGAGGATCGCCTCCATCGTCGCGAAGCCTTCGCTGACCCCGTCGGGATCGGGCGGCAGGCCGAGGTCGAGCGTCACGACCTGCGGTTCCTCCGCACGGACGGCGGCGATCGCCGCCTCGCGGTCGCCCGCGACGACGATGTCATAGCCTTCATAGGCCCAGCGCAGCTGGCGTTGCAGCCCGGCATCGTCCTCGACGATCAACAGGCATTTGCGCGTCGTCATGCCGCCTGCTCCAGCGTGGGATGGGCCCCGGCCAGCGTCACGCGGAACCGCGTGCCCCGCCCCGGCCGGCTGTCGACGTCGATCTGTCCGCCCATCGCCAGCGCCAGCTGCCGCGCCTCGAACGCGCCGATGCCGAAGCCTGTCGGCTTGGACGACACGAACGGACGGAACAGGTCGTCGCGAATGAACTGCTGGGTCATGCCGCAGCCGGTGTCGACGACGTCGATCGTCGCACGGTCGCCGGTCGTGCCCAGAACGATCCGCACCGGATCGGCGCCCCCGGCGTCGAGTGCGTTGTGGACGAGATGGTCGAGCACCTGTTGCAGCCGCGCCGGATCGGCGGCGGCGTAGCGCGCGGTGTCGCCGTCGACCAGCACGGCCCCACGGGCGCGGAAGCGCGCGGCGGACTGTGCGGCGATCGTCGCCAGCGCGACCGCGCGAAGCGCCTCGCCGCGCGGCGGTTCGCGTTCGGACAGGCGCGCGAGCAGGTCGGTCATGCGCATGGCGGACTCGTTCAGGGTCGCGACCATGTCGGCGCGGAAATCGGGATTGTCGGCATGGCGGGGGGCGTTGCGCGCGACGAGGCTCAGCTGGCTGACGATGTTCTTCACGTCGTGCAGGATGAAGGCGAAGCGGCGGTTGAATTCGTCGAACCGCCCGGATTCGGCGAGCGCCGACTGCGCGCGCTCCTCGGCAAGGTAGCTCGCCACCTGTCGCCCGGCGATGCGCAGCAGGTCGAAATCCTCCCAGTCGAGCGCGCGCGCCACGATCGGCCGCGCCAGCAGGATCGCACCGGTCAGCCGCCCGAGATGCGGCAGCGGCACGATCACCCATGCGTCGGGATGCGCGAGGATCGCCGGCGGCACCGCCGCCCGGTCGGGATCGTCGGCGGACGCGCGCAGCACGTCGAGTTCGAGGATGCGGCCGGTCGCGTGGAGATAGGCAGCGAGGCGCGCGGCTTCCTCGCCACCGGGCAGCGTGTCGCCCTCCCAGCACCACGACGCCTGCACCGCCAGCGTGTCGCCGTCGGCGACCAGCAGCAATCCGGCCGGCGCGTCGATCAGGTCGCCGATCGCCTTCACCAGCCGTTCGTCGAGCGGCGCGCCGCCCTTGGGCTCGCCCAGCGTCTCGGTGAAGCGCACCCATTCGGCGCGATAGTCGTAGCGGTGGCGGAACAGGTGCTTGACCAGCTTCACCTTGATCCACGCACGCAGCCAGCCCGACGAGGCGGCGGTCAGCACCGCCACGGTCGATCCGAACACGAACGCGGTCTGGGCGATGCGGGCATGGTCGCCGCCCAGCGCGGCGATCAGGCTGGTCGCCATGATCGTGATCGCGAAATAGGCGATGAGGCCCAGCAGCGACAGCGTGTGGAAGGTCGCGGTGCGCGAGAACTGCACGCCGCCGTCGCCCGGTCGCGAGAGCGCCAGCGCGACCAGCAGCGCGATGCCGGCCACCGCCACGCCGCGCGCTGCCGCCAGCTCGGCCGGCGCCCCGCCCAGCAGATAGGTCGCGATGCAGCTGTTGATGTCGATCAGCCAGAAGGCGCCGGCGGCAACCAGCACGATCCGCGTCGCCGACGATGTCGTCGCCGGGAACAGTCCATGGAGCAGCAGCAGCGCGCCCAGCGCCGCCAGCGCACCGAGCACCGTCGCCGCGTCGCGGATCACCGCCGCCCCCGCCGGGTCGGGCGCGGCGACCGATGCGAAATCGAGCAGCAACTGCGCGATGTCGACGGCGGCGACCGCGCCGTACGCCAGCGTCCGGCCGAACGCCTCGCGCCCCTGCGCCCCCGCCCGCCGCTGGATCGCGAACAGCAGCACCAGCCAGCCGAGCGTACGCAGCCCGGCGAGCAGGTGCGTCGCGGCGTGCCCCTCGCCATTGCCCGCGACCGAAAGCGCCCACAGCGCGGTGGTCGCCAGCGCCACCGACAGCCAGCGTCCGGGCAGCGCCCCGTCAGTCGCATCGCGCTGCCGCGTCCAGACCGCCAGCGCGCCGAACATCAGCGCGGCGATGGCATGGCCCCAGACGATGACGCCGGTCAGCATCGCATCAGCGCGCCCCGCCCGACCAGATCACGACGCGGATCGTCTGCAACAGGATCAGCAGGTCGAGGAAGGGCGAATAGTTCTTGGCGTAGTACAGGTCGTATTCCAGCTTCTGGCGGGCGTCGTCCATCGACGCGCCATAGGGATAGTTGATCTGCGCCCAGCCGGTGATGCCCGGCTTCACCATGTGCCGTTCGGCGTAATAGGGCAGCTTCTCCTCCAGTGCCGAGACGAATTCGGGCCGTTCGGGGCGGGGGCCGACGAAGCTCATCTCGCCCACCAGCACGCTCCAGCATTGCGGCAGTTCGTCGATCCGCGTCTTGCGCAGGAAGCGGCCGATGCGGGTGATGCGCGGGTCGTTCTTCGCGGCCCAGACGGCGGAGCCCGCCGCCTCGGCATCGGTGCGCATCGAGCGCAGCTTGGGGATGTCGAACCCGCTGCTGTAGAGCCCGACCCGGCGCTGGCGGTAGAAGACCGGGCCGCGGCTGTCGAGCTTCACCGCGATCGCCGCCAGCACGATCACCGGCAGGGTCAGGACCAGCAGCAGCAGGCTGGCGGCGATGTCGAACATCCGCTTGAAGATGCTGGAGAACATCCGCCCCGACGAAAAGCCGTCGGAAAAGATCAGCCACGACGGATTGACGCTGTCGAGGTCGACGCGCCCCGTCTCGCGTTCGAGGAAGGTCGAGATTTCGTTGACGTGCACCCCGGTCGTGCGGATGCGCAGCAGGTCCTTGAGCGGCAGCGCGTTGCGCCGCTCCTCCAGCGCCAGCACGACTTCGGACGCGCCGAGCAGCACGACATGGTCGGCGAGGTTGTAGATCGCGTCGCGCGCGATCGCTTCGGGGATCACCCGGTTCGCCTCGCTCATCGCGATATAGCCGACGACGACGAAGCCGGCACCGGGACGCTGGCCCAGCGCCTTCAGCCGCTGTGCGCGGGGGCCGGCGCCCAGCACGATCACCCGCCGCTTGAACGCCTGCCCGCCCAGCAGCGTGCCGGTCAGGATGCGCAGCACCAGCAGCAGCACCGTCGCGAAGCCCATCGCGTAGAGCAGGTTCGAACGCCAGAAGGTGATCGCGGGCGTGAGGAAGAAGAGCACAGCGAGGAAGATGACGCCGAGCGAGATCGCGACCAGCAACCGGGCCGCGGCGAAGCGGATCGACTGCAGCGAATCGGTGCCGTACACCCCGACCGCAACCATCGCGATCTCGAGGCTGAAGGCGAAGCTGAGCAATTGCGGGATGCGGGTGTGGATCGGTTCCACCGCCATGTCGATCTGCATCGCCCGCGTGATCCAGCCGAGTTCGGCCGCGATGATCAGCGCGACGACATCGAGCAGGCCCAGCAGCAGAACGGCATGGGGGATATAGTGCTTGAACAGCCGAATCATCGCGGCAATCCCGATACAGGTGTAAGGCTCTCCGACACCCACCCGCTATGACGGCAAAGCGCAAAGAAATACTGAACGGCCGCCGACGCGATCATCGGCGTGTTGTCGGACGGCAACAGTCGCTGTTCGGGAAGCGCCCGCCATTGTTCGGCACGCGGACGAACCACCGAATCCACTTTCCTTCGCCGTACAGCCGCCTACGCTGTCGCCAGTCAGTGGAGTGGACGGTATGCGGATACGGTTGGGTGCGGCGTTGGGCGTGTTGGCGATGCTGTCGGCGTG
>RPSH01000033.1 GCA_003946805.1 Bacillus sp. 2B10
TCACATGTCTCAACACCCTCGCGCCCACATACGGGCGCCCCAGGTGACGCGGGGTGGAGCAGCCCGGTAGCTCGTCAGGCTCATAACCTGAAGGTCACAGGTTCAAATCCTGTCCCCGCAACCAACAATAGCCCGCAAGTCGAAGGACTTGGCGGGCTATTGTTGCGTCCGACGCACATCCATCCCCAACGCCGAACCTGCGACGTAACGCCGTCGCCCCAGCCTGCCGGTTCGGTGTGCTGAAAGATCCGTTGGCGCCGCCGCTCGGCACAGCTTCCGTTGCTCTTACGTCCTAACCGGCCTTCGAAGTTGCGGCTTTCGGGTCGCGCGCCCGCCGAGACACGAAAAGGCTACGGCTGGCCACGCGGCAAACGATCGACCAGTTCGAGGCAAAACCATACCGGGGTGGCCTTCCAGTCCCTGCATGGTCGACCTCGATAAACGGCTGTCGTCGACAACGCATTGGAACCGTTTGCCGCCAATCGTCCAACTGCCCTTGTGACGACTCCGGGCAAGCCGGCGGCAACGTGCAACGAACCGCAGTTCCAGGTTCTGCCCGTCGCCGCTCCGGCGGGAGCGTGGCAAAGGCGCGCCGTCGATCAGCCCACGCTCCGTGTCCGGAGAACTCCAACTCGGCGTGGCAACGCCTCCTCGCACCTCGCGACCGCGCACCCGTTTGGCGCATCCCCGCAACGGCGGGGAAACAGCAGCATCACGCCGATGATCCCGACAAGCACCGGGATATCCCCGCAAGCGCGAGGGAAGAACGCCCATTCTATCGCGAACCCGTTACCGCCGTCATACCATGGCCGTCCGGTTCCGATCGGAGGTGGCGGTAGCACGCGCGCAGGCCGTTCGACCGGATGCCTCGCTTCCTCCGCTCGCAGGATGTCGGACCCGAAGGAACCTCATCGCACTTCGATGCCCGGCCTACGGTGTCGGCCGGGCGTGGCAATGGTGCGCAAGAACGACCCGGCACCTTCACGATCGCTTGTCAGGGCGCCCCGAACCCGCATAGTCGCGCCCCAGACAGATCGGAGCGCCCCTTGTCCCACGACCCTGCCCAGACCGACGTCCTCATCATCGGGTCGGGTGCCGCCGGCCTGACCGCGGCGCTGCACCTGGCGGAACGGTTCCGGGTCACGGTATTGGCGAAGGGCGCGCTGAACGAGGGGTCGACCGCCTGGGCGCAAGGCGGCATCGCTGCGGTGCTCGAACCCGGCGACACGTTCGAGAACCATGTCGAGGACACGATGGTCGCCGGCGCCGGCCTCAACGATCGCGCGACCGTCGAGTTCGTCGTGGAGGGGGCCCCCGCCGCGATCGAGCGGCTGGCGGCGCTGGGCGTGCCGTTCAACATGGACGGTGAGGCGCTGCACCTGACGCGCGAGGGCGGTCATTCGCATCGCCGTATCGTCCATGTCGACGACGCCACCGGCTGGGCGGTGCAGGAAGCGCTGATCCGGGCTGCGCGGGCCCATCCCAACATCACCCTGCTGCCCGATATGGTCGCGGTCGATCTGGCGACCAGCCGGCACGAGCAGCGCTATTCGGGCGCCGGCAATGTCTGGGGCGTCTATGCGTTCAACCGCGCCACCGACCGGGTCGAGCTGTTCACCGCGCGCGCAACGATCCTCGCGACCGGCGGGGCGGGGCGAACCTATCTGTTCAGCACCGCGCCGCGCGGCGCGACCGGCGACGGCATCGCCATGGCATGGCGCGCGGGCTGCCGCGTGTCGAACATGGAATTCATGCAGTTCCACCCGACCTGCCTCTACAATCTGGAGGTCAAGAATTTCCTGATTACCGAAGCGGTGCGCGGCGAGGGCGGGAAGCTCATCAACCCGACGACGGGCAAGAATTTCATGCCCTATTACGACCCCCGCGCCGAACTGGCGCCGCGCGATATCGTGGCGCGGGCGATCGATGCGGAAATAAAGCGGTTCGGGCTCGACTACGTCCATCTCGACATCAGCCACATGGAGCCGGCGTTCGTCCGCGGCCATTTCCCCAATATCCACGAGAAGCTGCTCGGCCTCGGCATCGACATGACGCGGCAGGGCATTCCGGTGGTTCCGGCGCAGCATTACACCTGTGGCGGCGTGGTGATCGACCGCGACGGGCGTACCGACCTGCCCGGCCTCTATGCCGTGGGCGAGGTATCGCAGTCGGGGCTGCACGGCGCCAACCGCCTCGCGTCCAATTCGCTGCTCGAATGCTTCGTGTTCGGCGAGGCGGCGGCGCGCGACATCGCCGCGCGCTGGGCCGACCTGCCGCCGCCGCCCGCGATCCGGGGCTGGGACGAAAGCCGCGTGACCGATTCCGACGAGGAAGTGGTCATCAAGCAGAACTGGACCGAGATCCGCCGCTTCATGTGGAACTATGTCGGCATCGTCCGGTCGACCAAGCGGCTGGAGCGCGCGCGCCACCGCATCGCGATGCTGACCGAGGAGGTCGCCGATTATTACGGCCATTTCCGGGTGACCGCCGACCTGATCGAACTGCGCAACCTGCTGCAATCGGCCGACCTGATCGTGCGCTCGGCGCTCCGGCGCAAGGAGAGCCGCGGACTTCACTACACCCTCGACTACCCCGAAACCGACGCACAGGCGCTCGACACGATCCTTGTGCCGTAACGCGCGCGGAAGGTTGCCGCGTTTCGTCGTCCCGAGAGGGGATTTCGTCGCAAGCGCCGCCCCGCGCCCTGTTATGTTAACAGGCGGACAAGCATGGTTGCGCCAAGTTCCGGGGTGAGATGATCGCGCACATGTTGAATCGAATCGGGTCGCGCAACGCGGCGCTGGTAGTTGCGGTGGTCGCACTGGGCGGTGCCGGGCTGGCCACGCGAACGCTGCCGCCGACCGCGCAGGCCGCCGCGCCGCGCTATGCCGTTCCCGTCCCGCTGCCGGCACAGACCCGGCCGGCGCCGCCGGCACTGGCCGCCGCGATCAATGCGCTGGGCGGCGGGTTCCAGGGCAAGGTCAGCATCGCGGTGCGCAGCATCGACGAAGGCTGGGTCGTCGGCCACGCCATGGACCAGCGCATGCCGCAGCAATCGGTCAGCAAGCTGTGGGTCGCGCTGACGATGATGAACGCGATCGACGAGGGGCGCTATGCGCTGACCGCCCCGGTCACGATCACGCGCAGCGACCTGACGCTGTTCCACCAGCCGATCGCCTATCTGATGAAGGACGGCGCGTTCAACACGACCGTCGGCGACCTGCTGCGCCGCGCGCTGACGATGAGCGACAATACCGCCAACGACAAGCTGCTGAACCTGGCGGGCGGACCGGTCGCGGTGCGCGACTTCATCGCCAGCCGGGGGCTGGGCAATATCCGCTTCGGTCCCGGCGAGCGGCTGTTGCAGGCGCGGACCGCCGGGCTGCCGTGGAAACAGGAATATTCGCAGGGCAACGCCTTTGCGCAGGCGCGCTCGCGGCTCGACCCCAATGTCCGCCGTGCCGCCTATCAGGCCTATGTCGCCGATCCGCCCGATGGCGCCGGGGCGGGGGCGATCGCCGATGCGCTGGCGCGGCTCCACCACGGCATGCTGCTGACCCCGCAGTCGACGCAGTGGCTGCTCGACACGATGAGCCACACCCGCACCGGCCGCGCCCGCATCCGCGCCGCGCTGCCCGCCGGGTGGAGCGTCGCGCACAAGACCGGGACCGGGCAGGATCTGGGCGGCCGCACCGCTGGCTTCAACGATGTCGGCATCCTGACCGCACCCGATGGCAAGGCCTATGCCGTGGCGGTGATGATCGGCGACACCGCGCGCCCAGTGCCCGAACGCCAGCAATTGATCCAGACGGTCGTGTCGTCGATCGTCGCGGTGCACGGATAGGGCGATCGGGGCGCTCCGCTATGCCGTGGACGGGGCGGAGCGCTTCGACCGGGCGGTAGCGGCAGAGCTGCCGGCGCTCTTCGCCGCGGTCGCGGCGATGCCGCCCGATCGGGCCGGTGTCCGGATCGCCGGCAATGCGGCGGTCCGATCGCTGGTGCGACCCGACGGGACGATCAGAACGATCGCGAGCCACGCGCTGGGGACCATCGCCCACCCGGTCCGCGCCGTGTTGTTCGACAAGAGCGAAACCACGAACTGGGCTCTGGGCTGGCATCAGGATCGCACCATCTGCGTCCGTGAGCGCATCGATGTTGCCGGTTTCGGGCCATGGACGACGAAATCCGGGTTGCAGCATGTCGAGCCGCCGTTCGACCTGTTCGCCGGAATGGCGACGTTGCGGGTGCATCTCGATCCGGTCGATGCGGACAATGCGCCGCTGCTCATCGCGCCAGGGTCGCACCGGGCAGGTCGCGTTCCGGTGGAGGCGATTGCTGCGACGGTCCGCCGCCATGGCGTGTCGGCCTGTCTGGCAGGGGCGGGGGATGTCTGGCTCTATGCCACCCCGATCCTGCACGCATCGGATGCCGCGGTCCGGCCCCGCCGCCGACGGGTACTACAGATCGACTATACGGCGCGGCCGCTGCCGGGCGGGCTCCAGTGGCAGTGTGTGTAGCTTGGTCAGCGCTTCGCCAACGGCCGTGGTCCCACGCCCATGGCGGTAATGACGACCGGCGCGATGCTGCCATCGGCGCGGAACGTCATCCGGTCGATCGCGACCTCGCGGTGATTGCCATCGGTCTCGCCCAGCGGGCGGCGGTGATAGACGATGTACCACTCGTCGGTGCCCGGTATCCGCACCAGCGAGTGGTGCCCCGCCCCGCGTGCGACGCGGGCATCCTGTTGCAGCACCACCCCGCGCGGGGTGAACGGCCCGAGCGGGCCGGGGCCGGTAGCATAGGCGACGCGGTAATCGGGGCCGGTCCAGCCGCCCTCCGACCACATCAGGTAATAGACGCCGTTCCGCTTCACCATGTACGGCCCCTCGACATAGTCGGGGGAGGGGGTGATCGCCTTGAACCGGGTGCCGTCGGCGAACGGCACGATGTCGGTCAGCGTGTCCGACAGGCGCACGACGTTGCAGTGCTTCCACCCGCCATAATAGAGATAAACCTGCCCGTCGTCGTCGCGGAACGCCATCTGGTCGATCGGCTGCGCGCCGTTCACGATCCTGTCGATCAACGGCCTGCCGATCGCGTCGCGGAACGGCCCTTCCGGCTTGTCCGCCACCGCGACGCCGATGCCGCCCTTCTGCGCATCGTTCCTGATGTCGTTCGCGCCGAAGAACAGGTAATAGCGTCCGCGATGCTCGATCGCCGAGGGTGCCCACATCGCATAGGCGGCCCAGCCGACGCGTTCGACGTCGAGCACGCGGGGATGCCGGGTCCATTCGACCAGGTCGGGCGAGGAAAAGGCGTCGAGGAACGTCTGGCGCAGGAACGGGTGCCAGATATGCGGTGCCTTGCGCTCCGCCACCTGCCACGGCGTCAGCCGGCTCGGCGGCGCGGGCGTATCCTGATCGGCGGAATAGGTGGGATAGATCCAGTAGCGGTCGCCGAAGATATGGATTTCGGGATCGGCGTACCAGCCGGGAAACGCCGGATTGGCCGCCAGCGCCGCGCGCGGCAGCGCCAGCGATGCGCCCAGCCCCGCGAGCAGCGTCCGCCGCCCGATCGTCAGGTCAGCGATAGTCGGTGATCGCATGGGTCCCCTCCTCCGGAGCGACGCGGGGACCGACGATCGCGACCGCCGCCCCCGCCGCCTTGCCCGCCGCGACCCCGGCGGGCGAATCCTCGAATACCAGGCAATCCGCGATCGATACGCCCAGCCGGTCGGCGGCGAGGCGGAAGCCCTGCGGATCGGGCTTGCCGGCGGTCACGTCTTCGGCGGTGATGAACACTTGCGGGATCGGCAGGTCGATCGCGCGCAACCGCACCTCGGCCAGGTTGCGCGGCGCGGAGGTGACGATCGCCCACTCGGTCGGCGCCAGCCCGGCGATCAGCGCGTGCACGCCGTCGATCGCGACGATACCGTCGACATCCTCCAGTTCGGCCGCGATCAGCCACTGCGCTTCGGTGGCGATATCCATGCCCGGCGTGGCGAAGCGCCGCACCGTATCCTCGCCCCGCACGCCGTGGCACACCGCGATCAGCGCCTCGGCATCGATGCCGTGCCGCGCGCACCAGCGTCGCCAGACCCGCTCGACCGCTGCGGTGGAATCGAGCAGCGTGCCGTCCATGTCAAACAGGAACGCGGCGTAGCGGGTGTTGCAAAACAAGGGCATGCGGCCGGTCGTACCGGGCCGGGGCGGGGGAGGCAAATCGCTCACAGCTACCGGCGGGATGTACCCCCGCGCAGGTGGGGGCCTGGAGTTCGATCCATCGGTATGGAAACGTCACCCCGGCGAAGGCTGGGGTCTCCATCGGCGCCTGCTGCGCGCTGCCACCGGGAGATCCCGGCCTTCGCCGGGATGACGCCCGTTTCAAAAGAGTCGCACGGAACGGCGGTTTGCGCTTGTCGCTCCGGACCCCCGCCTGCGCGGGGGGCGCTATCGGCTGGGGCGCAGCGTTGCGGTCACCTCAATGCCGGAAGTGGCGCATCCCCGTGAACACCATCGCGAGGCCGGCTTCGTCCGCCGCCGCGATCACCTCGTCGTCGCGGATCGATCCGCCGGGCTGGATCACCGCGGTGGCACCCGCCTCGACCGCGGCCAGCAGCCCGTCGGCGAACGGGAAGAACGCGTCCGATGCGACCGCCGAGCCGATGGTGCGCGCCTCGGCCCAGCCGGCCTTGTCCGCCGCGTCCTTCGCCTTCCACGCGGCGATCCGCGCCGATTCCAGCCGGTTCATCTGCCCCGCGCCGATCCCCGCCGTGCTGCCGCCCCGGGCATAGACGATCGCGTTCGACTTGACGTGCTTGGCGACGGTCCATGCGAAGCGGCAGTCGGCCAGTTCCTGTTCGGTCGGCTGGCGCTGCGTCACGACCTTCAGTTCGACCTGATCGAGATTGCCGCCGTCGCGCGACTGGACCAGCAGCCCGCCGGCAATGGTCTTCACCATCAGCCCGCCACGCGCCGGATCGGGCAGGTCGCCGGTCAGCAGCAGGCGCAGATTCTTCTTTGCCGCGAACACCGCCTTCGCCTCGTCATCGGCCGACGGCGCGGCGACGACTTCGGTGAAGATGCCGCTGATCGCGCGCGCGGTTTCGCCGTCGAGCGGGCGGTTGACCGCGATGATCCCGCCGAACGCCGACACGCTGTCGCACGCCAGCGCCGCCTGATACGCCTCGATCAGCGTAGCGCCGGTCGCCACGCCGCACGGATTGGCGTGCTTGACGATGACCACGGTCGGCGGCCCGTCGCGAAACTCGCTGACCAGTTCCAGCGCGGCATCGGCGTCGTTGTAATTGTTGTAGCTCAGCGCCTTGCCCTGCACCTGCTCGGCCTGCGCGATACCGCGCGCGGCCGGCCCGCGCGGGATGTAGAGCGACGCCGACTGATGCGGGTTCTCGCCATAGCGCAGCTCGGCGCCGCGGGTGAAGGCGAGCGGCAGCGTGTCGGGGAACCTCTGCCCCTGATCGGCGAAGGCGA
The DNA here is from genome assembly GCA_003946805.1 of Bacillus sp. 2B10. Taxonomy (GTDB): domain Bacteria; phylum Pseudomonadota; class Alphaproteobacteria; order Sphingomonadales; family Sphingomonadaceae; genus Sphingomonas. The sequence continues at coordinate 7,491 of RPSH01000033.1, forward strand.
ACCACTGCGCGATCGCCGAGTCATAGGCGGCGGTGGCGGCATAGGCCTTGGCGGCGAACCGGCGGCGGGTGGCGAGGCTGGTGCCGCCGCTCGCATCCAGTTCGGCGATCAGCGCGGCATAGTCGGCGGGATCGGTCACGATCGCCACCGCGTCATGGTTCTTGGCGGCGGATCGCACCATCGACGGGCCGCCGATGTCGATATTCTCGATGATCGTCTCGCGATCGGCACCCTTGGCCACGGTCGCTTCGAATGGATAGAGGTTCACGACGACGATATCGATCGCGCCGATGCCATGTTCGTCCATCGACGCGACATGCGCCGGATTGTCGCGCACCGCCAGCAACCCTCCATGCACCACCGGGTGCAGCGTCTTGACCCGCCCGTCCATCATCTCGGGAAAACCGGTCAGGTCGGAAATGTCGCGGACGCCCAGCCCCGCATCGCGCAGCGCGGCGGCGGTCCCGCCGGTCGATACCAACTCGACGCCGTGGCGGCTGAGCGCGGTGGCGAGGTCGACGATGCCGCTCTTGTCGGAAACCGAGAGAAGCGCGCGCTGTGCGGTGACATGATCCATGGCCGCGCCCTTTCGCGCGAATGGCGCGACGGGGCAAGGGGGCGCGGCTTGCGACTTTCGGCGGGTGGGCGTAGCCTCCGCGCCGTCCCCAACGGAGTCGGAACGATGGTCCAGTCGCCCAGCTGAACCGGCGGAATGTCCGCCGCACGATTACTCCGACAGGGACTCCATCATGCACCGTCTGCAATCGAAACTCTGCGTCGTCACCGGCGCTGCGCGCGGGATCGGCCATGCCATCGCCACGCGCTTTCACGAAGAGGGCGCCACCGTCGTTCTGACCGATATCGACGCGCAGGCCGGACAGGCCGCCGCTGATGCGCTCGGCTGTCGCTTCGTCACGCTCGACGTGCGCGAGGAGGGGGACTGGACCCGGCTGGCGCACGCGGTGCCGGTCGCCGATGTCGTGGTCAATAATGCCGGCGTGACCGGGTTCGAAAGGGGCATGGTGCTGCAGGATCCTGAACATGCGTCGCTCGCCGACTGGCGCGCGGTCCATGCCGTCAATCTCGACGGCACCTTCCTTGGTTGTCGCTATGCGATCGGCGCGATGAAGGCGGCAGGGACCGGATCGATCATCAACATCTCGTCGCGCTCCGGGCTGGTCGGCATCCCGGGTGCGGCGGCCTATGCCTCGTCCAAGGCGGCGATCCGCAACCACAGCAAGAGCGTCGCACTCTATTGCGCGCAGCAGGGCTGGCGCATCCGCTGCAATTCGGTCCACCCCGCGGCGATCCTGACCCCGATCTGGGAACCGATGCTGGGCGACGGACCGGACCGCGACGCGCGGATGGCGGCTCTGGTCGCCGACACGCCGCTCAAGCGCTTTGGACTCCCGGAAGAGGTCGCGGCGGTCGCGGCGATGCTGGCGTCGGACGAAGCGGCGTACATGACCGGGACCGAGGTCAATATCGACGGCGGGTTGCTGGCAGGATCGGCGGTGTCACCGGGGTGAGGGAGGCAGCGGCCTGCCCGATTCCGTATCCCCGCGCAGGCGTTGATTCAGCGCCAAACAGGCCGGCGGCGTTCGGGGCTCTGGACCCCCGCCTGCGCGGGGGTACGGCTGGAGTTTGATCCATTTGTATGGAAACGTCACCCCAGCGTAGGCTGGGGTCTCCACCGGCGCCTGCTGCGCGCTACCACCGGGAGATCCCGGCTTTCGCCGGGATGACGCCCGTTTCAACAGGGATGGATCAAACCCCAGCCCTGTGTATCGCCCCTACCGCGCCCGGTGGAACCGCCACGAAAAGTCATGCCCGCCCGCCGGCGTGGCGCCCGACAGCACCAGCTGGAACGTCGCCACCGGCGTGCCGCTATCGTCGAGCCACAGGCTTTCCTCGACGCCCAGCGTCGCGCCCTTGCAGCGGAACTGCCATACCGGGCCTTCGGGAATGCGCAGGAACGCGGCCTGTCCGTCGGCGGTGGGCGCGATCTCGATCCCCGGCGCCAGGTGGAAGCGCGCGACGAAGCCCGTCTCGCCCTTGCGCCCGCGCCGGCCGGTCGGGATCAGCATGTCCTCGCCCTGCACGTCGCGGCCATCGGCGGACAGGGTCAGGACGCGGCGATGCTGGAACCCCAGCCGCCTGGCATAGCCGTCATGCGCGACCTCGATCCGGCTGATCGCGTCGCTTTCCTGACGGTGCATGTCGACCACGCCGACGCCCTTGCCCAGCGACCCGTCGGCATGGATCGCGGTGGAATTGGCATCGGCCAGCACCAGCGTCGAATGCGCGGCGGTGGTGCGCAGCGCGCGGCGCAGTTCGCTCGACAGCGTCAGCAGCGCGGCCCCAGCGCCGCCGCAATTCACCACGATCCGCTGTCCGGCATCCGACAGCTCGAACGCCAGCGTCGACGCGCATCCCTCGCGCGAGGCCGGCGCGATCGGCGGCGGGGCGGAATCGACGATCAGCACGGTGCGTCCCGCCGCCAGCCGCTGATATCCCCAGTCGCCGGCATGGCGTAAGGGGCGCGTGCGCACGGCCGTAGCCGCGACGACATCGGCGATGCGCTCGCCCGACACCGGTCCCGACCCCTGCCAGCAGGCCAGTCCCCCCTCGCCATGGCATACGCCCAGCAGCGCGGCGACCATCCGCGTCAGCGCCAGTCCCTGCGCCTCGGGCACGTCCAGCCGCCGCGCGGCATAGATTTCGCGCAAGGCCGTCAGCGTCATCACCGCGTCGAGCTGTTCGGCGGGCGAGCGGCCGACGATGCCGCCATCCTCGAACATGCCCATCGCCAGCGCCCGCGCGAGGCCATGTTCGCCGAACCCGCGCCGCGGATCGCCGCCGGGCACCACCAGTCCGGCGGCGACCACCCCGGCCCAGGCGGTGATCGCGCGGATGCCCGCCGGTGCCTTGCCCGCCTCGCCGTCCAGATGCCGGGCGGCGCGCGCGATCGTGTTCAGCACGCGCGATCGATAGACGAGGTCGGTCGACGACAGGATCAGCGGCGCATGCGCGATCCAGAACAGCATCCGCCGTCCGGTCAGGTGCGCCGCCCACGCCGGCTCCGATACCCGCTCGCCATGCGCCGCCAGCCATTGCAGCATCAGCGTCTCGGCGATCGGCACCGCCGTCACCCGCGGCGCGACGCTCGACAGGTCGCGCAGCCACGCGAAGCTGTGCAGATGCTCGGCAAAGGCGGCGGAGAATTTCGGCCGGTCCAGCCCCAGCCGCTCTACGGCCACGGTTTCGCCCCGGAACATCAATTCGCCGCGCAGCAGCGCCTGCCCGCGCGCCACGTCGCCGAAGAACGGATCGTCGGCGACCGCGATCAGCTTGAGCGGATGCCGCCCTTTCAGCCGGAGGCCGTGCAGCGGCGTGCGCCACGCAAGGCGTTGCAGCTTCTCGGCGATGCGTTCGGACAGCGACAGCCCGGTGCCGCCGCCCTGTCGCACCAGCCGCTTGCCGACGTCGATCCCGTCGCGCGGTTCGTCGATCGGCTGGGGCGGGATCATGCGCCGCGCAGTGCGGCGATGTTCGCGGCATAGGCGGTCGGGCCGCCGGTAAAGGTCGCGGTCCCGGCGACGAGGCAGTCGGCCCCGGCCGCGATCGCCTTCGGCGCGGTCGTGCGGTCGATGCCGCCATCGACCTGCAGATCGATCTGCCGTCCCGTCGCGTCGATGCGGGCACGCAGCGCCTCGATCTTGCGCAGCTGGCTGTCGATGAACTTCTGCCCGCCGAACCCGGGATTGACGCTCATCACCAGCAACAGGTCGGTCAGGTCGATGACCTGATCGACCACCTCGACCGGCGTGCCGGGGTTCAGCACCACGCCGGCGCGCTTGCCCAGCGCCTTGATCCGCTGGAGCGTGCGATGGAGGTGCGGGCCCGATTCCGGATGGACCGACAGGATATCGGCCCCGGCTTCGGCGAACGCCTCGACCAGCGGGTCGACCGGCGACACCATCAGGTGGACGTCGAACGGCTTCGCGCTGTGCGGGCGCAGCGCCTTCACCACCGCCGGGCCGATCGTCAGGTTGGGGACGAAATGCCCGTCCATGACGTCGATATGGATCCAGTCCGCCCCGGCGTCGTCGATGGCGCGCACTTCCTCGCCCAGCTTGGCGAAATCGGCGGAAAGGATGGAGGGCGCGATACGGACGGCTTGCATGGCGTTCGTCCTAGCACGGTCTGGCGACTCGGCAAGCGAAGGGTAAAGGCACAGGCAAGAATTGGTGCGCGAGGGGGCGCGGAGACGCGGGGGACTTCGCGTCTCCGCGCCTTCGCGTGAACCCGATCTTCTTCAGCTCCGCCGCAACCGGACGATGAAGAACCCGTCCAGCCCGCCCTTGTCCGCCAGCATCCCCGGCAGCGTCCGCACATAGCCGCGATCATGCACCGGCACCCCCGCGGGCAGTTCCTCCGCCGTCGCCGCCTCCACCGCATAGTCCGGTCGCGCGCCTAGGAACCGCTCCAACTGCGCCTCGCCCTCCGCCGGCTCCAGCGAACAGGTGGCATAGACCAGCCGCCCGCCGGGCTTCACCCAGTCGGCCGCACGCGCCAGCAGCCGCGCCTGCAACGCCGCCGTCTCGGCGATCACGCTCGGCCGCACGCGGTGCAGCACGTCGGGATGGCGGCGGAAGATGCCGGTCGCGCTGCACGGCGCGTCGAGCAGCACCGCATCGGCCGGCGCCTGCGGCTTCCACACCAGCGCATCGCCGGTGACGACGTTCGCCGACAGCCCGGTGCGCTCCATATTCTCGCGCAGCCGCAGCAACCGGCTGTCCGAATTGTCGAGCGCGGTCACGTCCCACCCGGCGGCGGCCAGTTGCAGCGTCTTGCCCCCCGGCGCCGCGCACAGGTCGATCGCGCTGCCCGGCCCCCGGCCCAGCAGCCGCGCGGGAATCGACGCTGCCAGATCCTGGACCCACCAGTTGCCGTCGGCATAGCCCGGCAGGTCGGCGATCGCGCCGTTTTCGTGCAGCCGCCGATGGCGCGGCGCCAGCGTCTCGCCGTCCGGCCCGTCCTCGCCCTTCATCGACAGGTCGACCGGCGGCTGTTGCGCGATCGCCTGCGCCGCCGCGATCACCATGTCCTCGCCCCATGCCGCGACCCAGCGCGCATCGGTATCGGCGGGCAGCGTCGCCGCATCGGGCAGTCGCGCGTTGCTGCGCGACAATGTCCCGAACACGCCGTGCACCAGCTTGCGCGGCCCCCCGTCGACCAGCGGCAGCGCGGTGGCGATCGCGGCGTGCGGCGGGGTGTTGAGCACCAGCGCCTGCGCCAGCGCGATGCGCAGCACGAACCGCGCCTTGGCATCGTCGGGCAGCGGGCGCTGCGTCGCGCCGTCGATCATCGCGTCCAGATCGGGCAACCGCCGCAGCACCGCGGCGGCGATGGCATGGGCCAACCCGCGATCCTCGCGCCGGTCGAGCTCGGCGGTCGCGCTCGCCAGCGCCGCCTCCAGCGGCAGCCCGCGCCGCAGCACGGCGTCGAGCAGTTTCAGCGCGGCCCGCCGCGCGGGCACGCCGGGCGCTTCGGGGGCAAGGCGGGGACGCGCCATCATCGGGCTCCGATACACAAAGGGGGGTGGTTCACTTGAATCCTGTCGCTGGTCCGCCAAGTGCAATGACGTGAACCGGAAAGGAACCCCTATGGGCAAGCGTCCCCCGCATGTGAAGCCACCAGCGCATCTCTCCAAGTCGCCGCCGGTGCCTGCCCCCGAGCCCTTGCCCGTGAAATCCGACGCCGACGACCCGCTGGGCCTCAGCCCGACGCGCTACGGCGACTGGACGCACAAGGGGATCGCGGTCGATTTCTGAGCGGGGCGGGTCCGTCCGCCCGTCCCCGTTTTTCCGTGTCGGGCATGACGTTTCAGGGAAATGCGATCAGCCCCAGGAAAGTGAGGCCCACAGGAGCCCGTTACCGTTATCGGTTGGTCAATTGCCCGCTGTGGGTTCGATGTCGGGAACAACAAGACGCCCTGTAGTTTGCCTTTGGTGATGATTGTCGAGCCCGATATGTGGCGAGCTTTGGAATACCAACCTGCCATAGGAACGGCACTTTCAGAGCGACGAAGAAGGCATAAAGTGTATGGTTCAGGTCAAGATCGCCGTCGCCCTTGTGCTAGCTGGGCTGGCTGGGCCGACGTTCGCGCAGGACTTGCCGGTGTTCGACTGGAATGGCTCGCTCGACCATGCCCGAACCACCGGCCGTATGGTCAGACCGGCTCAGCAACGGGACCATCGCGATCCCAGAGCAAAACCTAACAATACACGTGATTCCGCATCTCCTGCGCGCACCCGACAGACATGCCTAAACGCAAGGAACATGGCCGCTAGTGGTGATACGAACCCCAAGTTGCTCCACCTGCTCAAACTGTGTCGTCGCGCGGGGCATTGAGAACAGGCTTCCCGGAATTTGATCCTAATCGGGAAAGATGCACTTCCGTCCGCTCCATCCTCCGCATGTCGCCCTCCCCAACCTACAACCCTGTCAGTAATTCCATTGCGCCCATGGAACGAACTGTCGTTTCCCGACTTGTCGCCCTATGGCTCGGCTTTCGCGTACATGGCGGTTCATCCTTGGCGGCATCGTCGGCCTCCTGCTCCTCATCCTGTTGATCCTCGCGGCCTTTCCCTGGGGTGTCTTGCGCGATCGGGTGAGCGTCAAGCTGGCCGAGCGTTTCAAGGCCGACGTGTCGATCGGCACGATCGAACGGGTCGAGCCGCTGTCCTTCTCGCCGACGCTGATCGTCCGCGACCTGACGATCGCGCAGCCGGCATGGGCGGGGAAGGGCGACCTCGTCCATCTCGACCGCATCGACTTCCGGTTTCGGGTGCTGCCGCTGCTGCGGGGCAAGTTCGATCTGACCGCGCTCGCCATCGATGGCGGGCGGGTGGCGATGGTGCGCAGCCGGGACGGCCGCAAGAACTGGGCACCCGACCGCCGCGGGGACAAGGGCTCGGCATCGGCGATCACCAGCCTGACGATCCGGAACCTCGTGATCGACTATCGCGACGCGGTGCAGAACCGCCGCTTCGCCGTCACCGTCGCGTCCGACGAACGCGGGTTTCGCGCAGGCGGCAACGGCGCGATCGACGATCGCCCGGTGACGGTGGCGCTCGCCGGCCCGGCGATCCGGAACGACGACGCATGGCCGTTCACCGCGCGTGTCGCCGGCCCGACGATCACCGTCGATGCGAAGGGGCTGATGGCCTCGCCGCTCGATACCAGGCGGATGACCGTCGACCTGACGGCGCGCGCCAACGACCTGAAAACGCTCGATGCACTGATCGAGGCGGGGCTGTTCGGGACCCAGCCGGTCAACCTCACCGCGCGGGTGCGCCACGACGATCCGGCCTGGGTGGTCGAGAAGCTGTCGGGCACGATCGGCCGCTCGCGGCTGGTGGCGGCCAACGCGACCGTGACCCGGGACGACGGCCGCACCGGCATCGACGGGCGGCTGCATTTCGCGTCGCTGTCGTTCGACGACCTCGCCACCGACGAAGGCCGCGCCCGCGCCGCCGCACTCGAACGGCGCATCGGCCCGCGCGTCGTGCCCGGCACGCGCATCAACCTCGCCAAGATGGCCGATCTCGACGGCAAGCTCGCGATTCGCGTCGACCGGCTGCTCGACATGCCCGGCCTGCGCAGTCTCGATACCGTGCTGGCGATCGACCATAGCCGGCTGACCGTCGCGCCGATCACGGTGCGGCTGGCGCAGGGGCGGATCACCGGGCAGGTGGTCGTCGACCAGCGCGATCGAACGACGCCGCTCGCGCGCTTCGACCTGAAGCTCGTAGACTCGCGCATTTCGACCTTTGCCGGCGGCGCGCCGGTCGATGCGCCGCTGCGCGCGCGGGTGAAGCTGACCGGCAGCGGCGACACGATCCGCGACGCGGTCGGCCGGTCCAGCGGCACCATCGGCTTCGCGGCGGCGGGCGGGACGCTGCCGGCGAAGATGGCGTCGTTCCTCGGCGCCGACGTCGCGCGCGGGCTGTTGACCGACGACGATGCGCAGGCGCGGCTGCGCTGCCTCGGGCTGCGGCTGAACGTCGCGGGCGGGCTGGGGCGGATCGACCCGCTGCTGATCGACACGTCGCGCGCGCAGACTCGGGGGCAGGGGGTCGTGCGCCTGTCCGACGAGACGCTGTCGATCGCGCTGACCGGCACGCCGAAGCAGCGCACGCTGCTCCATCTCGACCGGCCGGTACGGATCACCGGCCGGCTGCAGGCACCGGAAATACAAATCCCGCCGGGGATCAAGAGCGCGGGCGGCATCCTGCGCATGATCGGCCGCGCGATCGGCGGCGACGATCGCCCGCTCGCGGGCAATGCCGATTGCGGCGCGCTGGTGGGGCGGGTGCTGGGATAACGCTTTCCTACACCTCGCGGCGGCGCCATGATCGTCGACGCGCGACCTGCGCCCGCTCTTTGACAGTCGCTGCGAACGCCGCCGGTGTGACGTGTCGCCGATTGGCGCACGAGTGTGACTTTCGTGACCTTTGGCGGTCAGGGGCGGGCGGGCGCGCCATGTTCGGCGACCATCCGCTCGCCGTCGATCACGATCGGTCCGGCCAGTCCGGGCAGCCCGTCGGGGCGGATCGCCATGCCGCGCGCCACCACCTGCGGGTCGGCGAATACCTCGTCCAGCGCGTTGATCGGGCCGGCGGGGATGCCCGCCGCCTCCAGCGCCTCGTACAGATCGGCCTTGCGCCAGCCGGCGACGGCCGCCTGCACCGCGGGGATCATCTGGCGGCGATGGACCACCCGCGCCGGATTGGTCGCGAAGCGCGCGTCCGTGTGCAGGTCGAGGCCGAGGAATCCGCACAGCCGTGCGAACTGTCCGTCATTGCCGACCGCGATGACGAGCGCCCCGTCGGCGGTCTCGAACGTCTGATACGGGGTCAGGTTGGGGTGGCCGTTGCCCATCCGCGTCGGCACGGTCCCGCTCGCCAGCCAGTTCAGCGCCTGGTTGCCGAGTACCGCGACCTGCGTGTCGAGCAGCGCCATGTCGATCTGCGCGCCCTCGCCGGTCAGGTCGCGTCGGCGCAGCGCGGCGAGTATCGCGACCGCCGAATAGACCCCGGTGAACAGGTCGGCATAGGCGACCCCGGCCTTTTGCGGCGCGCCGTCGGGCTCGCCGGTCAGCGACATGGCCCCGCCCATCGCCTGGATGATGAAGTCGTAGCCGGCGCGATGCGCATAGGGACCGGTCTGGCCGAAGCCGGTGATCGAACAGGTGATGAGCCCCGGCCGCACCGCCGACAGCGCGCCGTGGTCGAGGCCGTATTTCGCGAGGCCGCCGACCTTGTAGTTCTCGATCACCACATCGGCCTGTGTCACCAGCGCGCGGACCTCTGCCTGCCCCTCGGCACACGCGATATCGATCGCCACCGATCGCTTGCCGCGGTTGGTGGCGTGGAAATAGGCCGCGTCGCGGTTCGAACCGTCCGGGGCGGTGACGAAGGGCGGTCCCCAGTGGCGCGTGTCGTCGCCCGTGCCCGGCCGCTCGACCTTTACCACCTCCGCGCCCAGATCGGCGAGCAACTGTCCGCACCATGGCCCGGCGAGGATGCGCGCCAGTTCGACCACGCGGACGCCGGCCAGCGGCTTCACCGCCGGCGCAGTTCGTAGAGGATGCGCGGCACGATCTGCCCGCCGCGCTCGACCATCGCCTCGGGCAGTTCGGTCGCGCCCAGCGCCTCGATCGCCGCCCGCGACCGGTGGTTGTCGATCCCCGCGCTGAACCGCACCGCCGCGACCTCAGCCAACGCATGGTCGATCATCAGCCGCTTCAATTCGCGATTATAGCCCCGCCGCCAATGGCTGCGCGCAAGGAAGGTCCAGCCGATCTCCACCGCATCGGACCCGGCGGGGACATAGCGTGTCGCCCCGATCACCGTGCCGTCGCCCGCGTCGCGGATCGTCAGCATGCCGCCGGTCGCCATCCCGTCGTCGAAGAACGCGCGGAACACCTCCGGCCGCCACCGGTCGTGCGCGGGATGCTGGTCCCAGATCGCCGGGTCCGATGCGACCGCATACAGCGCGGCGTAATCGTCGGGCACGCTCGGCGATACCCGGACCAGATCGCCGACCAGCTCCGGCTGGCGGTGCATCAGAACGCGGCGATCCCGGTGATCGCCCGCCCCTGGATCAGCCCATGGACGTCGTGCGTCCCCTCGTACGTGTTGACCGTCTCGAGGTTGATGGCATGGCGCATCACGTGGAACTCGGCGGCGATGCCGTTGCCGCCATGCATGTCGCGCGCGACGCGGGCGATGGCCAGCGCCTTGCCGCAATTGTTGCGCTTGATGATGCTGATCGCTTCCGGCGCCAGCAGCCCGTCGTCGAACATCCGCCCGGCCCGCAGCGCCGCCTGCAGCCCCAGCGCGATCTCGGTCTGCATATCGGCCAGTTTCAGCTGTACCAGCTGCTTCGACGCCAGCGGCACGCCGAACTGCTTGCGGTCGAGCGTATATTGCCGCGCGGCGTGCATGCAGAACTCCGCCGCGCCCATCGTGCCCCATGCGATGCCGTAGCGCGCCCGGTTGAGGCAGCCGAACGGCCCCTTGAGCCCCTCGACATGCGGCAGCAGCGCGTCCTCGCCGACCTCCACGCCCTCCATCACGATCTCGCCGGTGATCGACGCGCGCAGCGACAGCTTGCCTTCGATCTTCGGCGCCGACAGTCCGGCCATGCCCTTTTCCAGCACGAAGCCGCGGATCTTGCCGTCATGCGCGTCGGACTTCGCCCACACCACGAACACGTCGGCGATCGGCGAATTGGTGATCCACATCTTGGCGCCGCTGATGCGGTATCCGCCATCGATCCTTTCGGCCCGCGTCCGCATGCCCGCCGGGTCCGACCCGGCATCGGGTTCGGTCAGCCCGAAACACCCGACCCATTCGCCGCTGGCCAGCCTCGGCAGATACTTCGCCTTCTGCGCGTCCGATCCATAGGCGTTGATCGGATGCATCACGAGGCTCGACTGCACGCTCATCGCGCTGCGATAGCCCGAATCGACCGCCTCCACCTCGCGCGCGACCAGGCCGTATGCGACATAGCCCATGCCCGCGCCGCCGAACCGGGGATCGATCGTCACGCCCAACAGGCCCAGCGACCCCATCTCGACCATGATCTCGCGCGCGAAATCCTCGTCGAGGAAGGCGCGGGTGACGCGCGGCAACAGCTTCCCGCGGGCATAGCCATGCGCCACGTCGCGGACCATCCGTTCCTCGTCGGTCAGCTGCGCGTCGAGGGCGAAGGGGTCTTGCCAGTCGAACCGGCCCATATCGGCCATGATGATGTCCTTACAGCGTCTGGCCGACCGGATCGGTGTCGGCCGGGGAATCCGGTTGGGCGGGGGCGGGCTGCACGATCACCGGCGGGGCGATCGGCGCCGGGCGCGGGGTGGTGAGCGCCACCGATTCGAGGTCGACCAGCGCCTTGCGGGCATCGACATAGCGCCTGGCGGCGGCGGTCCAGCCGGCGGCGCTGGCGGCACCGGGCATCCGCTCGATCTCTGCCATCGCCAGCTCGACCTGTCCGGTGTCCAGCCGGCGGCGTGCGCGATCGAGACGGTCGACCGGGCGGCTGCTGGGCGTCGTCCCCTGGCGCAGCACGATCAACTGGCCGAACTCGCGGCGTACCGATTGCCACCAGCCCTCGTTCGACGTGCCCGCCACCAGCGGCGTCGCCACCGCGTCCAGCGCGCTGCGCAGGTCGTCAAGCGTCACGGGCGCCTGCGCGCTGGCGACCAGCGTCCGCACCGCATCGGGCCGGCTGCCGCCAAACCGGTCGCGCAGCTGCTGTTCGAGGTAGTCGAGCGGCCGTCCCCGGTCGAGCGCGCGGCGCGTGGCGACGATCACCATCATGTCTTCCGCGCGGGTGGCATAGCCCGCCGCGTTGCGCGCGCTGCTGTCCAGCCCGACGATCCGTGTCTCCAGATCGGCGATCCGTGCGGCCAGCGCCGCCTCGCGCGCCGACAGGATGGGGAGCGCGGTGACCTGCGTCGGCGGGGCGGCGGCGGTGGCGAGCGGCGTCGGCAGCGCACCCGGCACGCTCGCGACCTGCTGCGCGGTCCAGCCCAGCCGTGGCGCAATGTAGCGCAGCACCATCAGCGTGGCGCCGATCCCGATCGCGAAGGCGATGAGTGCGATCGCCAGCCAGCCTCCGCTGCCCCGCCGCCGCGGGCTGTGGATCGTCGGGAAGGGCGGATCTTCGCTGGTCATGCCGCCTTATCCCCGCGCCCGTCCGCCGGGTCAATCGTGGGCGAGCCGCTCCGCCAGCGCCGCCGCCGCCGCGACGACCCCGCCATCGTCCGGCCGCCCGGCAATGGCTATCGCGCGCCACCCGTCGCCCAGCGCGGCCGCGACCGCCGGGGCGATCGCAGCCGCCGCGATGGCGCGGCGATCGGCGACCAGTTCCGCCAGCCGCAGCGCCGCGCGTCGCGAATGGACCAGCGCGACCGATCCGGCGAGCATGGCCGGGTCGACATCCGCCATCGCCTCGCTTGCATAGACCGCACGCACCGCCGACAGCACCGGATGCCGCCCGACCGCCCGGTCGCGCGCGGTCAGCAGCAGCGCGCGGCGCACCCCCGCCTGCGCCGCCGCGTCGAGCAGCGCCTGCCCGTCGGCATCGCCGGTCGCCACGACCCGCAGCCCCGCCGCCCGCGCCGCCGCCGCCGTCGCCGCGCCCACCGCATGTACCGGCAGGGCCGCATAGCTGCTCAGGGCCGCCCCGGCCTGTCGCACCGCATTGGCACTGGTCAGGATCAGCGCGTCGTGCGCCCCCGCCGTCGGCGCTCCCCATGGCAGCTGCACGATGCGGAACAGCGGCAGGCGGATCGCCCGCCGGCCGATCGCCTCGATCGCCTGCGCCGTGGCGGCATTGCCCGGTTCGGGACGCAGCACCGCCAGCGGCAGGCTCACCGTGCGAACAGCCGCGCCACGCTGTCGGGGGCGCGCGCCAGCATCGTCTCGGCCAGCGCGCGCGGCAGGTCGATGTCGTCGATCGCTCCGCTGCTGCCGTCCGATATCTGCGCGCTGCCGTCCTGTGCCAGCAACTGTGCGCGCAGCGTCAGCACGTCGCCCTCGATCGTTGCCAGCGCGCCCACCGGCGAATGGCAATCGGCCCCCAGCGCCGCCAGGAACCCGCGTTCGGCGCGCACCGCCTGATGCGTGGGCAAATGGTCGACCGCGCGGACGAACGCGAGCGCGGCATCGTCCTCGGCGCGCACCTCGATCCCGACCGCACCCTGTGACGGAGCGGGCAGCATCGTGTCGGTATCGATCGCGGTGCCGACATCGTGCCGCCCCAGCCGGGCCAGTCCGGCGGCGGCGAGCAGCGTCGCATCGACCTCCCCCGCCGCCAACTTCGCCAGCCGCGTGTCGACATTGCCGCGAAACAGCACGATCCGGGCATCGGGGCGGTGGCTCAATATCTGTGCCGCCCGCCTCGGACTGCTGGTGCCGACGACGCCGTTCGCCCGCAGGTCGGCCAGCGCCGCGATCCCGACCAGCCGGTCGCGCACGTCGGCGCGCGGCAACATCGCTGCGATCCGGATTTCGGTCGGGCGGATCGTCTCGACATCCTTCATCGAATGGACCGCCGCGTCGATATCCCCGCAGCACAGCGCGCGGTCGAGTTCCTTGGTCCACAGCGCCTTGCCGCCGATCTCGGCCAGCGCGCGGTCCTGTACCCGGTCGCCGGTGGTGCGGATCGTCACGATCTCGATCCCGGCCGGGTCGATCCGGTGCGCCAGCGCCAGCGCATCGCGCGTGGCATGCGCCTGCACCAGCGCCAGCGGCGATCCGCGCGTGCCTAGTTTGAACGTCATCGCTGCTCGCTACGCATCGGGCGCGATCGGGGCAAGGTGAACCAACCTTTCTTACCCGCCCCAATCCGCGCTAAAGCCGACGCAATGGCCAACCCCCTCATCCTCGGTATCGAATCCAGTTGCGACGAAACCGCCGTCGCGCTCGTCCGCGGCGACCGCACGATCCTGTCGCACCGCCTCGCCGGACAGGAAGCCGCGCACGCCCCTTATGGCGGGGTCGTCCCCGAAATCGCTGCGCGCGCCCATGTCGAGATCCTGCCCTCGCTGGTCGAGGGCGCGCTGGCCGATGCCGGTGTCGCCCTCAGCCAGGTCGATGCGATCGCCGCCACCGCCGGGCCGGGGCTGATCGGTGGCGTCATGGTCGGACTGGTCACCGCCAAGGCGCTGGCGCTGGCGGCCGGCAAGCCGCTGGTCGCGGTCAATCATCTGGAGGGGCATGCCCTTTCGCCACGGCTGACCGACCCCGACCTCGCCTATCCCTATCTGCTGCTGCTGGTATCGGGCGGCCATTGCCAGTTGCTGCGCGTCGACGGCGTCGGGCAATATCGTCGGCTGGGCACCACGATCGACGATGCGGCGGGCGAGGCGTTCGACAAGACCGCGAAGGTGCTCGGCCTCGGCTATCCCGGTGGCCCGCGGGTCGAGGCGGCGGCACTGGACGGCGATGCGACCGCCGTTCCGCTGCCACGGCCATTGCTCGGCACGCCCGACCCGCATTTCTCGTTCGCCGGGCTGAAAAGCGCGGTGCTGCGTGCGCACGATGCCGGCATCCACTCGACCGCGGACATCGCCGCATCGTTCCAGCAGGCGGTGGTCGACTGCCTGCTGGATCGCACCCGCCTCGCGCTGGCGCTGGCCGGGCCGGTCAGCGCGCTCGTGGTCGCGGGCGGGGTCGCCGCCAATCGCGCGGTGCGCGGTGCGCTGGAAGGGTTGGCGGCTGCCAATGGCCTGCGCTTCGTCGCGCCGCCGCTCTGGCTGTGTACCGACAATGCGGCGATGATCGCATGGGCCGGGGCGGAGCGGTTCATGGCCGGGCACAGCGATCCACTGGACGTGGCAGCGCGCCCGCGCTGGCCGCTCGATCCGTCGGCGCAGAAGGTGCGCGGGGCAGGAGTGAAGGCATGAAGATCGGGGTCATCGGCGGCGGGGCATGGGGCACCGCGCTGGCACAGGTCGCAGCGCGCGGTGGCGACGTCACCCTGTGGGTGCGCGAGGACGAAGTGGCGCAGGCGATCAACGCCACCCACACCAACCCGATCTTCTTGCCCGGCGTCACCCTGTCCAGCGCGATCCATGCGACGACCGACGTCGCCGCGCTGGACGATGTCGGGGCGCTGCTGGTCGTCGCGCCGGCACAGCATGTCCGCAGCGTCCTGTCGGCGATCGACGTCGGCACCCGCGCGCTGGTGTTGTGCGCGAAGGGGATCGAGGCGGGGACGCGGATGCTGGTGGGCGAGGTCGCCCGTGCGGTCCATCCCCAGGCGCCGGTCGCGGTCCTGTCCGGTCCGACCTTCGCGCACGAGGTCGCGGCGGGCAAGCCGACGGCGGTTACCCTTGCCTGCGCCGATGCGGCCTTGCGCGACCGGCTGGCCGAGCGGCTCGCCGCGCCGGCCTTCCGCCCTTACGCCAGCGACGACGTCATCGGCGCGGAGATCGGCGGCGCGGTGAAGAACGTCCTCGCCATCGCCTGCGGCGTGGTCGAGGGCGCGGGGCTCGGGCAGAATGCGCGCGCCTCGGTGATCGCGCGCGGTTTTGCCGAAATGACCCGCTTCGGCCTGGCACGTGGCGCCCGCGTGGAAACGCTGGCCGGGCTGTCGGGGTTGGGCGATCTGGTGCTGACCTGCTCCTCGACCGCGTCGCGCAACTATTCGCTGGGCGTGGGACTGGGGCAGGGGCGCGCCGCCGCCGGACTGCTGTCCGATCGCCGCACGGTCGCGGAAGGGGCGTTCACCGCACCGGTGCTGTGCGAGGCGGCGGCGCAGGCCGGGGTCGACATGCCGGTCACCGCCGCGGTCGGCGCGCTGCTGGCCGGAACGCCGGTCGGCGAGGTGATCGATACGCTGCTCAGCCGTCCGCTGCGCCCCGAAGGGCTATAGCCGCGCGATCAGTGCCTGTGCACCGGCAGGCGCCCGCACCTTCGCCCCGTTGATGAAGAAGACGAAGGTTTCACGGGGAGTCCTTGCCGGCGGAGAGGCGTCGACATAGGGAAGCCCCTCCGGCGCCCCGCCGCTTGCCCACGTCCGCGCGGCGGTCGCCCAGCGATCGAGCGCGGCGTCGTCATAACCGGTCGCGATGTCCTCCTGCGCATTTTCCAGGCGCGCATAGGCGAAGTCGCCGGTCACGTCGGCGATCGCGGGATAATCGGCCGAATCGGCATGGACGATCGCCACCCCCGCCTTGCGCGCCATCGCCACGAATTCGGGCACGGCGAAGCTGTCGTGGCGCACCTGCACGGCGTGGCGCAGCGTCACGCCGGCATGGACACCCGGCAGCAGCGCGAGGAACGCGGCGAAGTCGTCGACGTCGAACTTCTTCGTCGCCATGAACTGCCACAGGATCGGGCCGAGCTTGTCGCCCAGCTCGGTGATGCCCGAACCGACGAACTTCGCGATCGATTCCTCCGCCTCGGCCAGCACCTTGCGGTTGGTGCAATATCGCGACGCCTTGACCGCGAAGACGAAGCCGTCGGGCGCGGTCGCCGCCCAGTTGGCGAAGCTCGCCGGCTTCTGCGTGCCGTGATAGGTCGCGTTGATCTCGATCGCGGTCACGGCGCGCGAGGCGAATTCCAGCTCGCGCTTCTGCGCCAGCTTCTTGGGATAGAAGGTGCCGCGCCACGGCGGAAAGCTCCAGCCGCCGATGCCGATGCGAATGGGAGCCTGTGTCATCGGCGGATCGTGGCGCGCGCTGGCGCGGCTGACAAGCGATTCAGCGCGCCGCCATCCGGTACCCGCCGCCGGTCACGTCGGTCGACGCCACCAGCACCTGCGGATCGACCGCCAGCTTCGGCACCTGTCCCGCCTGCCACGCCGCCAGCTCGACGCGATACCGGTCGTATGCGCGGTAGAAATCGACGAACGGCTGGTCGAGCGAGGCGATGCCCGGTGCGGCGAACGCATCGATCCCGTCCGCAGGCATGTCGGCGACCTGCGCCAGCATCGGCAGCGCGGTGGCGCAGAACCGGTCGCGCACCGGCGGCTGGGCGAAATAGTTGTAGACCCGCGTCATCGCGTCGTCGAACCGGTCCTGCCAGTCGCCACCGCCGCGGCGGTATTCGGCCTCCAGCGCCTTGTGCGCGGCGGCGAAGCGCCTGGCATGGATCTTCAGCAACCGGTTATACTGCGCGACCCCGGTCGGGTCGGCGACGTCGCACTGGAGCGCGGCGACGTTCAGCGCCGATCGCAAATGCCACACCGCGGCATCCGCCGAGAGCGCATGGTTCGGCGTCGCATAGTTGCCGTCGGACAGAATGGCGGGAATGGTGAGGTTGACGGCTGCGCCCAGCGGCGGTCTGGGCTTCGGCGCAGGTGCCGCAGCGACCGGTACCGGGGGCGGCGTGACCACCGCGACCTCTGGCGTCTTGCGCGCGCAGCCATGGAGCAGCGCGGCACCACAGGCAGCGAGCAGGAGCAGGCGTGTACGCATCGAACCGATTCCCGTCTTGTCCCCCGACAGTCGGAAATATCGGCGTCAAAGCCTTCACAATGGTTAACGCGGCGTCAGCGTTTGAGCAGGAACACCGCATGCTCGGCCCGGAAATTCGCCGCCGCCGCGGTCGTCCGCTTGCCCCCCGACAGGAACCAAGCATCGACCACGGTAATGCCCTGTTTCGCGACATAAGCGCGAAAATCGTCGATCGTCAGGTGGTGGATGTTCGGCGTCTCATACCATTCGAGCGGCAACAGCGTCGTCACCGGCATCCGCCCGCCCCACAACAGCGACGCGCGCACCCGCCAGTGCGCGAAATTGGGAAAGGACACGAACGCCTGCGCGCCGATGCGCAGCAGATGGTCGAGCACGACATGCGGCCGCATCGCGGTCTGCAGCGTCTGGCTGAGGATCGCATAGTCGAAGCTGGCGTCGGGATAGTCGGCGAGGTCGCGGTCGGCATCCCCCTGCATGACCGACAGACCGCGGGCCATCGCATCGGCGACATTGCCGGGATCGATCTCCAGCCCGCGTGCGTCGACGCGGCGTTCGTCGCGCAGCGCCACCATCAACTGACCGTCGCCGCAGCCGACGTCGAGCACCCGGCTGCCGCGTGCGACATGTGCGGCGATGATGGCGAGGTCGGGACGCAGGCTCATGCCCGTCCCTCCAGGAAGCCGCGCATGATCCGGTCGAGTTCCGGCGAATCGAGCAGGAACGCATCGTGCCCGAACGGCGACGACAGTTCGACGAAGCTGGCCGGCGCCCCGGCGGCGTTCAGCGCATGGACGATATTGCGCGACTCGGCGGTCGGATACAGCCAGTCGGTGTCGAAACTGACCACGCAGAACCGCGCCTTCGTCGCGCGGAATGCATTGGCCAGCACTCCGCCATGCTCCTCGGCCAGATCGAAATAATCGAGCGCGCGAGTGATGTAGAGGTACGAGTTCGCGTCGAACCGGTCGGTGAACGCCAGGCCCTGATGCCGCAGATAGCTTTCGATCTGGAAATCGGCGTCGAAGCCGAACGTCTTGGCACCCGCCTGTCCATTGGCCCGCACCTGCAGCTTGCGGCCGAACTTGGCAGTCAGCCCCGCTTCGGACAGATAGGTGATGTGCGCCGCCATCCGCGCCACCGACAACCCGGCGGCGGGCGGCGATCCGTCGGCGTAATAGTCGCCGCCGCGCCAGTTGGGATCGGCCATGATCGCCTGGCGGCCGACCTCGTGGAACGCGATGTTCTGCGCCGAATGGCGCGCGGTAGATGCGATCACCACCACCGCTTCAACCCGCTCGGGCAGCGTCGCCGCCCATGACAGCGCCTGCATCCCGCCCATCGACCCGCCGACCACCGCGCGAAGGCGGTCGATGCCGAGATGGTCGAGCAGCATCCCCTGCGCACGCACCATGTCGCGGATGGTCAGCACCGGAAAACGCATCGCATACGGACTGCCGGTCGCCGGATCGACGCTCGCCGGGCCCGACGAACCCATGCAACTGCCCAGCACGTTCGAACAGATGACGAAATGCCGGTTCAGATCGATCGGCTTGCCCGGCCCGATCATCCGCGACCACCATCCCGGCTTGCCGGTGCGCGGGTGGGTAGAGGCGACATGCTGGTCGCCGGTCAGCGCGTGGCAGATCAGGACCGCATTGTCGCGCGCCGGCGACAGCGTGCCATAGGTTTCGTAGGCGATGTCGATCGCGGGCAAGGTCGCGCCGCCATCCAGCGCGAGCGGAGTGGCGAGCGTCGCGCGGCGATCGGGACCGAAACGGGAATCCATCGGCGTGCGGTAAATGCGTGGCGCGGCGGGTTCAAGGGTCGGGGACCCATCGTCATTCCCGCGCAGGCGGGAATCCATGTCTGCTGACGTTCCTGCCGGAGGCGCAGCCGCTGCGGCTATGCAACACCGCCTGCGCGGGGATGCCGATAAAGGGGCGGTTCCCATAGATACACTCCAGCCCCGAACCTTGCGTTACGCGGCGGCATTTGCCAGTGCCCGTGCCCATGACCGCACCTGTTCCCAAGCCCTGGATCCTCGACATCGCCCCCTATGTCCCCGGCCGGTCGAAGACCGACGACGGGCGGCAGGTGGCGAAACTGTCGTCGAACGAGAATCCGCTCGGCACCTCGCCCCACGCCCGTGCCGCCTTCGCCGCAGCCGACCGCAGCCTTGAACGCTATCCCGATGCCGCCGCCGCCGACCTGCGCGTGGCGATCGGGCAGGCACATGGGCTGGACCCGGCGCGGATCATCTATGGCACCGGATCGGACGAGGTGCTGCACCTTGCCGCCGGCGCCTATGCCGGGCCGGGCGACGAGGTGATCTTCGTCCGCTATGGCTTTGCGGTGTACGAGATCGCGACGCGGCGGGTCGGCGCGACCCCGGTGATCGCGCCGGACAAGGACCATGCGACCGACGTCGACGCGATCCTCGCCTGCGTGACCGACCGCACCCGCGTCGTATTCGTCGCCAACCCGAACAATCCGACCGGTACCTTCGCACCGCGTGCCGAGATCGCCCGGCTGCATGCCGCGTTGCCGTCGGACGTGTTGCTGGTGCTGGATCAGGCCTATGCCGAGTATCTCGAACCGGCCGAGGACGATCACGGGCTCGAACTGGCGAAGTCGCGGCCCAACGTGCTGGTGACGCGGACCTTTTCGAAGATCCACGGCCTTGCCGCCGAGCGGATCGGCTGGGGCTATGGTTCGGCGGAAGCGATCGATGCGATGCACCGCATCCGCGCGCCGT
Organism: Bacillus sp. 2B10; assembly: GCA_003946805.1. GTDB lineage: Bacteria > Pseudomonadota > Alphaproteobacteria > Sphingomonadales > Sphingomonadaceae > Sphingomonas. Next base: position 27,749 of record RPSH01000033.1, read on the forward strand.
TCAACGTGACCACCGCCGGGCAGCAGGCGGCGATCGCCGCGATCCGCGACAAGGGTTTCGTCGAGGCGAGCCGTGCGCACAACCGCCAGTGGCGGACGTGGTTCGAAGGCGAGATCGCTGCGCTGGGCAATGCCGGCCTGCGCGCCGTGCCGTCGAAGGCGAATTTCGTGCTGGTGCTGTTCGAAGGGCCGGTCGCCGCCGGCGACGCCTATCAGGCGTTGATGGACAAGGGCTTCATCGTCCGCTGGCTGCCCGGGCAGAACCTCGCCAACGGTCTGCGCATCTCGATCGGGACCGAGGCGGAGGTGCGCGGCGTGGCAGCGGCGCTGCGCGAGATCGTGGGCGGCTGATGCTGCCGTTCGCACGGGTCGCCATCATCGGGCTGGGGCTGATCGGATCGTCGATCGCGCGCGCGGTGCGTGCCGACATGCCGACGGTGCGCCTGACCGGCCATGACGCGTCGGCCGGGGTGCGCGAGCAGGTGCGCGCGCTCGGGCTGGTCGACGACTGCGCCGATCATGCCGGCGCGGCGGTGATCGATGCCGATCTCGTCATATTGTGCGTGCCGGTCGGGTCGATCGGTGCGGTCGCCGCCGAAATCGCCGCCGACCTGCCCGTGGGGGTGGTCGTCAGCGATGTCGGGTCGAGCAAGGCGGGCATCGCCGCTGCGCTGGCCGACGTGCTGCCGGGCGTGGCGGTGGTGCCCGCGCATCCCGTGGCGGGGACCGAGCGCAGCGGGCCGGACGCGGGCTTCGCCACGCTGTTCAAGGGCCGTTGGTGCATCCTGACCCCTGCCGCCGATGCCGATCCGATGGCGGTCGAACGCGTCGCCGAGTTCTGGCGGCGGCTAGGCGCCGATATCGATACGATGGACGCGCAGCACCACGACCTCGTGCTGGCGGTGACCAGCCATCTGCCGCACCTGATCGCCTATACCATCGTCGGTACCGCGTCCGATCTGGAGACGGTGACGCAGAGCGAGGTCATCAAATATTCGGCGGGCGGGTTCCGCGACTTCACCCGCATCGCCGCGTCCGATCCGACGATGTGGCGCGACGTGTTCCTCGCGAACAAGGATGCGGTGCTGGCGATGCTCCAGCGCTTTTCAGAGGACCTGTCGGCGCTGCAACGCGCGATCCGCTGGGACAAGGGCGAAGAGCTGTTCGACCTGTTCACCCGGACGCGCGCGATCCGGCGGTCGATCGTCGAACAGGGACAGGACGACGCGCGCGAGGATTTCGGGCGGGATCACGGGTAGAGCTTTCTTCCCCTACCTGCCAAGAGCGTCACCCCAGCGCAGGCTGGGGTCTCCTCGTGACGGGCGATCCGCCAACCAAAGGGAAGACCCCAGCCTGCGCTGGGGTGACGGTTTCGGATTCAGCGCCCGCCGTTACTTCGCCGCTACCACTGGTAGCCATACCGCACTCGGGCTGCTGCCGCCGCGCTCGATCGTCACCGTCGCCTTCCTGTACGCGTCCTTGGGTGCGGTAAAGATGTTCGGGACATAGGTCTGCGGATTGCGGTCGTAGAGCGGGAACAGCGACGACTGGACCTGTACCATGATGCGGTGCCCCGGCTGGAACACATGGTTCACCGTCGGCAGGCGGAAGCGGTAACGCTGCGTCTTGTTCGCCGGGATTGCCGAGGGTTTGGCGAAGTCATTGCGATAGCGGCCCCGGAAGATGTCGAGGCTGATCGGCAGCTGGTATCCGCCCATCGCCGGCTGGCCCGGCACGACGTCGGGATAGACGTCGATCACCTTCACCACGAAGTCGCCGTCGGTGCCGGTCGTCCTGGCAAAGATATCGGCGATCGGCGCACCGGCGACCTTGACCGGCTGGGTCAGCACCGGCGTCTGATAGGTCATGACGTCGCCGCGACCGTCGACGTGGCGCTGGTCGCTGACCAGCCACGCCTTCCACCGGCCGTCGTCGAAATTGACCGGGCGCGAGAGGTGCGGGACCGGCTTGGCGGGATCGGAGACATAGCTGTCGCCGCCCGCCCTTGCCGCGGTGAAGCCGAGATCGCCGTCGGCGCCGAGATAGATGGGTTTGAGCGGCGCGGCGCAGCCCTTCTCGCACGCGAGCGGCCATTGCGACAGTTCGTCCCAGTGGTTCTCGCCGGTGTTGTAGACCAGCGCCTGCGGCGGAGTGAAGGCCGGGCGGCCGTCGCGCAGATACTGGTCGAAGAACGGGAAGAGATAGTTCTGGCGCCATTGCAGCGCGGTGTCGCCGTTGAACTTCAGGTCGCCGAGCGTCGAGCCGTCATAGTTCGCGCCGCTGTGACGCCACGGACCCATGACGAGGAAGTTGTTGCCGCCCTTGCCCTTGGCCTTCAACGCTTCCCAAGCGGTGATCGCGCCGTACATGTCCTCCTGATCCCACAGGCCCTGTTCCCACATCGTCGGGACGTTCGAGGGATTGGCGGCGAGCAGCTTGTCGAGCGCCTGCCCCTGCCAATAGTCGTCGTAGGACGGATGGGCGACGAAGCGCTGCCAGAAGGGTAGCTGGGCATAGCCCGACGCCTTGGCCCAGTCGTTCGCCGAGCCGACGTTCCGGAACTGGTCGTAATCGTCATAGGTGGTCGAGGGCGGCGCGGCTCCCGGGCCCTTGTAGCCGGTCTGGCTGCCGATCCAGCCGATATTGGCCAGACGGAACGCACCGTAATGGAACCAGTCGTCGCCCATCCAGCCGTCGATCATCGGGCTTTCCGGTGCGGCGACCTTGAGCGCGGGGTGCGGGTTCAGCAGCGCCATGACGACGGTGAAGCCTTCGTACGACGACCCCAGCATGCCGACGCGGCCGTTGCTTTCGGGCAGATTCGCCTTGTTCACCAGCCAGTCGATCGTGTCGTAGGCGTCGGTGACGTGATCGACGTTGGTAGGATTGAGCGGCCCGCGCACCGGGCGGGTGACGACGTACTCGCCCTCCGACCCGTATTTGCCGCGAATGTCCTGGAACACGCGGATATAGCCGGCGCGGGTGAACACCTCGTCCCCTTCCGGAAGCGCGGCGACGTAGCTGGTGCTGTCCGAGCGGGCGACGCGGCCCGAGGCGTTATAGGGAGTGCGGGTCAGCAGGATCGGGGCGTTGGCCGCGCCCTTCGGGATCATGATGACCGTGTGCAGTTTCACCCCGTCGCGCATCGGGACCATCACTTCGCGCTTCACATAGTCGTATTTGTCGGTGGGGGGCACGAAATTCGCCGGGATGTCGCCCTTCGGCGGCCAAATGTCGGGGCCGGGCGTCGTCTGTGCGGTGAGGGTCGAGGTGCCGAGCGCGAGGGTGCAGGCGAGGAGAAGCGGACGGATACGCATGAGGGACGGCTCCACGGATGGGACGATGTTACATCGTTCGACCGCGCGGGCGGGAAGTCAATACGAACCGTTTCGAAGGTTACGAAGTTGGCGCATACCAGCCACGAACGACCAGCGGCGCCCCCTCCGTTCGAAGGGGACGCCGCCGCCGAAGTTGGCACGGATCGCGCGTTCAGGCGCCCTGCGGTGCCGGCGATCCGAAGGGGCCGCGCGGACGGCGGGTCTTGGGGATCGAGGTGCCGCCGGCCGCCAGCGGCGTGGACGGCGTTCCCTCGTCGCGGCCGATATCCTCGCCCGCGATCAGCCGCTTGATCTCGTCGCCCGACAGGGTTTCGAATTCGAGCAGGGCCCCCGCCAGCGTGTGCAGCTGATCGACATGGTCGGTCAGCACCTGCCGTGCGCGATCGAGGCCACCTTCGACGATGCGCTTGATCTCGCTGTCGATCAGCTCGGCGGTCTTGTTCGACATGCGGGCCGGGGCCGACGACGAATAGCCGAGGAAGCTTTCGCCCTGCGGTTCGCCATATTCGACCGGGCCGACCGCGTCGGACATGCCCCAGCGGGTGACCATGTCGCGGGCGAGCGACGTCGCCTGCTGGATGTCGCCCGACGCGCCCGACGACACCTTGTCATAGCCGAAGATGATTTCCTCGGCGATGCGGCCGCCCATCGCGACCGACAGGTTCGCGTACATCTTGTCGCGGTGATAGCTGTACGAATCCCGTTCCGGCAGGCGCATCACCATGCCCAGCGCACGACCGCGCGGGATGATCGTCGCCTTGTGGATCGGGTCCGACGCCGGTTCGTGGAGCGAGACGATGGCATGGCCGGCCTCGTGATAGGCAGTCATCCGCTTTTCATCGTCGGTCATCACCATCGAGCGCCGTTCGGCACCCATCATGACCTTGTCCTTGGCCTCCTCGAACTCCTGGTTCGCAACGAGACGCTTGCCCTTGCGCGCCGCCGTCAGCGCCGCTTCGTTGACGAGGTTGGCAAGGTCAGCACCCGAGAAGCCCGGCGTGCCGCGCGCGATGACGCGCGGATCGACGTCGGGCGCCAGCGGCACCTTTTTCATGTGGACCTGCAGGATCTTGATCCGGCCCTCGATATCCGGGCGCGGGACCACGACCTGCCGGTCGAAACGGCCCGGACGCAGCAGCGCGGGATCGAGCACGTCGGGGCGGTTTGTCGCCGCGACGATGATGATGCCCTCGTTCGCCTCGAACCCGTCCATCTCGACCAGCAACTGGTTCAGCGTCTGCTCGCGCTCGTCATTGCCATTGCCGAGGCCGGCACCGCGATGGCGGCCGACCGCGTCGATTTCGTCGATGAAGACGATGCAGGGGGCCGACTTCTTCGCCTGTTCGAACATGTCGCGCACGCGGCTGGCACCGACGCCGACGAACATTTCGACGAAGTCCGAACCCGAGATGGTGAAGAACGGCACGCCCGCTTCCCCCGCGATCGCGCGGGCGAGCAGCGTCTTGCCGGTACCGGGCGAACCGACCAGCAGCGCACCCTTCGGAATCTTGCCGCCCAGCCGCGCGAACTTGGTCGGGTCCTTCAGGAAGTCGACGATCTCGGTCAGCTCCGCCCGTGCCTCGTCGATGCCGGCAACATCGTCGAACGTGACCTTGCCCTCCTTCTGCGTCAACATCCGCGCACGCGACTTGCCGAAGCCCATCGCGCCGCCACCGCCGCCGCCCTTCTGCATCTGGCGCAGGACGAAGAAGGCGATGCCAAGGAACAGCAGGAACGGCAGCGACTGGACGAGGATCGCCATCCAGATGTTCGGCCCTTCCTCCGGACGCGCATTCATGACGACGCTCTTCTGGCGCAGCCGTTCGATCAGGTTCGGATCGTCCAGCGCGTTGGTGCGGAACTTGTCGTCGTTGGTGTAGGTGCCGGTGATCGTGCTCTTCGCGATGCTGACGTCGCGGACCGACCCTTCGTCGACCTTGTTCAGGAAGGTCGAATAGGGGATCACCTGCCCTTGGGTCTGGGTCGACGGGCCGTTGAACAGCTGCACAAAGATCGCCAGCGACACGAGGATGCCGACCCAGATCAACAGGCTCTTCATCCACGGATTGCCGCCGTTGTTTTCGGGGCCGTTCTGCTTGTCGTTATCGTTCATGCGGACGTGCTACCTCTCAGTGCATCCAAGATAGGCTTGCCCGGGTTAATGGCAATGGAACAACGTCGATCAGCATGATCGGCGCGGCGGAGCGGGCCGGAAATGCCAGATTCCGCGGATTGCCGAGGTGAGGACGCCGGCCCGGGTGGCTGTTCTGCCCGAATCGAGCGCGGTCAGCAGCGATTCGATATTGGCGGCATCGGACCATTGGCCTTCGGTGATGCCGCCGTCGAGACGGACGGCGGTGATCGCGCAGCGGGCGAGTCGGCGGCGCAGTTCGCGGGGCAGGTCGGTCATGTCGAGGCGGCATGTGCCAACTTCGGCATCGCGGCGGCGGGTGCGCCAGAGCCAGTCGACGGTTTCGGTGAGTGTCGCGTCGACGTCGCGGCAGTGCGCAGCGCTGGCGGCGAGCGCGACCGGGTCGAGGTCGCCGTCGGCCAGCAGCGCGCGGGCGGCGGTGCGGTCGTGGCGCGGGTCGGTGTTCGACGGGTCGTCGATGAAGGGCAGGTCGGCGGCGAGGGCGCGCAGGTCGCTGCGGCGCCACGTCAGGAGCGGGCGGACGATGGGGAGGCGTGGTCTGTGCCCCTGCTGGTCACCCCGGCGCAGGCCGGGGTCTTGCTGTTGTCTGGCGTCGCGTTCCACCGTGGGAGACCCCGGCCTGCGCTGGGGTGACGTGTGGGGCGGGCGGGAAATGAAGGCTTGGTGCCATCGCTCCGGATCAAATGCCCAATACGGGCGGATGCCGGCCAGCCCCGCCGGACCGGAGGCGCGGGCGGCGCGCATCAGGAAGGTTTCGGCCTGATCGTCGGCATGGTGCGCGGTGGCGAGCGCCGATGCGCGGGCGGTCAGCGCCCAGTCGGCGAGGAGCGCGTAGCGGGCATGGCGTGCCTGTGCCTGAAGGCTGGCGCCGGCGGGGGGCTTTGCGGGCTGGAGCGTGGCGTGGGGGATGGCGTGGGCCGCGCACCAGCCCGCGACCATCGCGGCTTCGTGCGCCGAGGCGGTGCGCAGGCGGTGGTCGACTGTGGCGGCGATCACGCTGCCGGGGAAGGCGGTGGCGGCGAGCGCCAGCAGCGCCATCGAGTCGGGGCCGCCGGAGACCGCGATCGCGAGCGGGCGGTCGGGTGCGGGGGCGGTGGCGAGCGCCGTCAGGTCGGTGGCGAAGCGGGTGGTGGCTTCGGGTGGTGGGGTCATCGGTGCGTGGCCGTATGCGTTGCAACAGCGAGGTGGCGGGCCCTGCTGCGCGTTGGACCTGTCCGGTTCATGCTACCCCGCCTCATGCGATCCGTCGGAACGGTACCGCTCGACCTATGCCATCCCCATCCGTTTGCTTCGAGCGGAGGTTCGAGCTTGTCGAGAACCGAAGTCGAGAAGGGGTTGCCCCAAACTGCGGCGTTCTCGACGGACGCGTCTCGACTTCGCTCGAAGCTGCTCGAACCGAACGGAGGGGAAGCGACATCCAAATCCGTTCGTCCCGAGTAGCTGCCGAGCTTGTCGATACAGGTCTTCGACTGTGCTCAGCCCTTGCTCAGCACGAACGGGGGGAACCCTACGCCGCGCATTTCGCGGCGCTGCGCCCCTTCGCGACGTCCGCCTTCATCCCCGCCGATATCTTTTCGCCATAGACGTCGGTCAGCTCGCCATAGACGTCGCAGGCTTCCTTGGTCTTCTTCAACTTGACCAGCGCGTCCGCCAGATAGAACAGGCTGTCGGCAGCGCGTTCGCCTTCGGGCATGTTCTTGTAGTTGTCGTAGAATTCGCGGCTGGCGAGGCTGGGTTTGCCGTCGTCGAGATAGGACCGCCCGATCAGATTCTGGGCATAGCTGGCGCGGCGGTGCTTCGGGTATTTCGCCACGACCGGACGCAGCGCGGCGATGGCTTCGGGATAGAGCTTCGCGCTCCACAGGCGGAAGCCGTAGAGATAGCCGTCCTCCGCCGCGTCGCCCGAATTCGCCCGTTCGATCGCGGCGATGCGCGCGGCGCGGGCGGGATCGGCGGCTGCGGCGGGGGCGGTGACAGCGGGCGGACGCACCGTGCCACCGCCCAGCGTGCCGCCGCCATTGCCGGGGCCGCGGGCCGGGGGCGGGGTGTCGGTCGAGGTATCGCCGGCCGCCGCGACCGCGCCGGGGGTGGCGGGCGCGATCGGCGGGGCGCCCGTGCTTTCGACGGCCTTGATCCGGGTGTCGGTCGCCACCTTGTACGCCTCGAACGCCGATTCGAGCTGGCGCAGCTTGTATTGCGCCTGTTCGAGTTGGCCGGTCAGCGCCTGCTGCTGCGATTCGAGCGCGTCGACGCGCGAGGTCAGCGTGGCGAGCGGGCCGCTCGACGGGCTGCCGGGGATTTCGGTCGGCTGGGTCGGCGCGGTGATCTGCGGTTCGACCTGGTTAGGCGCGCCGCCGGGGAAGACCTTGCGCTGCACCGCGCGCATCTCGCGCTCCAGCTTGTTCACGCGCGGCTCGATCTGGGTCGTGGTCTGGGCCGCGGCCGGCAGGGCGGCGAGCAGAGCGAGGAGCGGCAGGGCTTTGAAACGACGCATGAAAACTCCCCCCGGAGCATGGCGGTGAACGGACGTGGCGACCCTAGGTGACCGACCTGTCGCCATGCTTAACCGGCGGGTGTCGGCGTGGGCGAGGCGGCGCCACGCGCGCGCAGCGCCTCCGCGCTGATGCCGACGGTCACCGCACGTTCGGCGGTGCCGAGCGGCGGCACGTTCGATCCGTTGACGGTGACGGTAATCAGGTCGGGGCGGCCGGTGCGGATCTGCGGGTTCTTCGCGGTCATCGGTACGTCGTAGCGCTCGTTCGCCGCCATTTCCTTGTTCACCAGCGTGCCGGTGTCGTCGAAGATGCGGACCCATGCCGGGCCGGTCGCGGTCAGCGTCACCTGCCCGCCGCCCGCGGGTACGGGCGCAGTCGCCGGCGCGCCGCCGCCCGCCGGGCCGGCGGCCGGGGTCGGCGAGGGCAGCATGCCGAGGTCGCCGGCAACGGTCGCGGCGGGTGCGGTCACCGCCTCGTCGCGGCGGAACAGCGACGTGCCGAAATACAGGCCGACGCCGAGCAGCAGCACGATCGCGACCGCGGCGGCGATCGCCACCAGCCCGCCCGAGGGGCCGCGGCGCATGTCGATCGGCTCGAGGTCCTGCAACGGTTCGGGCCGCTGGTAGTTGGCGGCGAGTTCGGCGCGCAGCGCGCGGGCGACCTCGGTCTCGTCGATGTTGACGGCGCGGGCATAGGCGCGGCCGAAGCCCATCGCATAGGTGATCGACGGCAGCGCCTGAAACTTGCCGTCCTCGACCGCTTCGAGGTGGCGCAGCGGGATGCGGGTGCGCTGCGCGATGTCGGACAGGGTCAGGCCCTGCGCCTCGCGTGCCGACCGCAGCATCATGCCCGCCGTCCGCGGCGTGCCCGTGGTGCTGTCGCCGTCCATCATTCGTACCCTTCCAAACCCGCTGTCCGCCCCCGGTCGACACGCGGTTTCGGCCAGCGGGCTGCGGCTGTCAACGCCGGAGGGCGGGGCCGAGGGGAAAGTACGGGGA
>RPSH01000034.1 GCA_003946805.1 Bacillus sp. 2B10
CCGCCCGTCCCCGCCCCGCCGCCCCCGGCGTGGCGCGCGATCGGCAGCGACGACGTCTACCGCCCGGTCGTCGTCACCGGCCGCTACCGTCCGCAAGCCGACACCTATACCCAAGCCGCGACGGCGCTCGGCGGCGGTTTCTGGGTCGTGACCCCGCTTGATACCGGGCGGTTCACCGTCCTCATCAACCGCGGGTTCGTGCCCCCGGCCCAGCGCGGGAAGGTGCCGGCCCCGACCGGCACCGTCACCGTGCGCGGACTGCTGCGCCTCACCGAACCCGAAGGCGGCTTCCTGCGCAGCAACGACCCCGCGGCCGACCGCTGGCACTCGCGCGACGTCGCCGCGATCGCCGCCAGACGCGGCCTGACCGGCACCGCTCCCTATTTCATCGATGCCGCCGCGACGCCCGGCACCACGTGGCCGCGCGGCGGGCTGACCGTCGTCACCTTCCGCAACAGCCACCTCGTCTACGCGCTGACGTGGTTCGGGCTCGCCGCGCTGCTGGCCGGCATGACATGGTGGGTCGCCCGACGCGAACCACGGGCGTAACATGCGACCGATGCAGCCCGCCCCCCCTTCCGCGACTCCGCTGCCGCCGCCGGCGGAAGGCGCGGGTCGCAACATGCTGCTGCTGGTGCAGCTGCGCTGGCTGGCAGTCGGCGGGCAGCTGGGCACGATCCTCGTCGTCGACGGGCTGCTCGGCATCCGCCTGCCGCTGTTGCCGATGGCGAGCGTGCTGGCGGCGCTGGTGCTGCTCAACCTCGTCACCCTCGCCCGCCGCTCGCGGTGGAGCGACACCAACCTGCCGCTGTTCGCCGCGCTGGTGCTCGACGTCGCGGCGCTGACCGCGCAGCTGTACCTGTCGGGCGGCGCGCGCAATCCGTTCGTCTCGCTCTACCTGTTGCAGGTGGTGATCGGCGCGATCCTGCTGGAGGTGTGGTCGAGCTGGGCGCTGGTTGCCATCACCAGCGGCGCGTTCGCGCTGCTCGGGCCGTTCCACCGCCCGCTGCAACTGCCCCCGGCCTATGTCAGCAGCCTGTCCGACGCTTATCTGATCGGCAACTGGATCAATTTCGTGCTGGCCGCGACGTTGCTGGTCGCCTTCGTCACCCGCATCGCCGCCAATCTGCGCGACCGCGATACCAAGGTCGCGCAACTGCGCCAGCGCGCGGTCGAGGAGGAACATATCGTCCGGATGGGACTGCTCGCCAGCGGCGCGGCGCACGAACTGGGGACGCCGCTGTCGTCGATCTCGGTGCTGCTGGGCGACTGGAAGAAAGAGCCGGCGATCCGGCGCGACCCGCGCTTCGTGGCCGAAGTGGACGACATGCGGGCGGAGGTCATGCGCTGCAAGGAGATCGTCTCCGGCATCCTGTTCGCCGCGGGCGAAGTGACCGGCGAGGCGCCGACCCGCACCACGCTGCGCACCTTCCTGACGGACACGCTCGACCGCTGGCGCGGCGCCGACCCGGCGCGCGCGGCGTTCGAGGACCGGCTGGGCCCCGATGTTCCGATCGTAGCCGACCGGGCGCTGGCACAGGCGCTGACCAACCTGCTCGACAATGCGGTGGAAGCGGGCGGACGGGCCATCGCGCTGATCGCGCTGCGCGATGGCGCGATGCTGCGCCTGACGGTGCGCGACGACGGCAACGGCTTTTCCGACCGGATCCTGTCCAGCCTCGGCAAACCCTATAACACCAGCAAGGACCGGCAGGGTGCCGGGCTCGGCCTCTACCTCGCCACCAACGTGCTGCGCCCGCTGGGCGGTACGATCGAGGCGCTGAACCGCGATGCCGGCGGGGCGGAGACGACGCTGGTGCTGCCGATCGATTCGCTGGCACTGGAGAAGACGCGATGACCGCCCGCCGCCTGCTGATCGTCGAGGACGACGCGACCTTCGCCCGCACGCTGTGCCGGTCGTTCGAACGCCGCGGCTATGTGGTGGAGGTGACCGGCGGTCCCGACCGGCTGGAGGAACTCGCCCGCGACTTCGCGCCCGACCATGCGGTGGTCGACCTGCGGCTGGGCGGCGCGTCGGGGCTGGCATGCGTGTCGGTGCTGTCGGCGATCGATCCGGCGATGCGGATCGTCGTGCTGACCGGCTTCGCCAGCATCGCGACCGCGGTCGAGGCGATCAAGCTGGGCGCCACCAACTATTTGACCAAGCCCGCCAATACCGACGAGATCGAGGCGGCGTTCGCACGGGTCGAGGGGAATGCCGCCGCCGACCTGACCGCCGCCCCCACGTCGATCAAGACGCTGGAATGGGAGCATATCCACCAGGTGCTGGCCGATACCGGCTTCAACATCTCCGAAGCGGCACGGCGACTGGGGATGCACCGCCGCACGCTCGCGCGAAAGCTCGACAAGCGGCATCTTTCCTGACCGCCGGGGGTTCGAATCTGCCCGCGCCTTGTGGTAACAGGCTCGCAAGGGGCACGGTTCATCGTGCGGCAGGGTCGCGTCGTTAGAAGGCGGCCAGCGCACCGGAAGAGTTTAGGATGAAAGCGATTACCGACCACCGCCATCGTTTCGACCGCATCGTGCGCCGCGCGCTGCTCGCCGGCATCGCCCTGACTGTCGCGGGTGCCGCGTCGGCGCAGGTCGTGCCGCCGCCGGTGGTGCCGACGCTGCCGACGACCGCGCCCATGGTGCAGCCGGTGCCCGCGCCCCTGCCGCTGCCGACGCTCAGCCCGGCGCAGGAGAGCGAACTGGCCCGGCTGCTGGCGCGCGACGAAGTGGCGCAGGGCCTCAAGGACCGCGAGCCGCAGCTGTCCAGCCTGACCGGGACCGCGCTGGTGCAGGCCGCGCTCGACCATGCCCATGCGGTGCGTGCGGGCCGGCTGGACAACAGCGATTTCCAGAAGGACTGGGCGATGCGGCCGCAGGGGTTCGATCCCCTCCCCTCGTTCCGTGATGCCGTGGCGAAGGACAGGCTGGCGGCATGGATCGCCTCGCTGCCGCCGCCCTATGCCGGGTACGACACGCTGGTCGCGGGTCTGGCGCGGTATCGCAAGATCCAGGCGAATGGCGGCTGGTCGACGATCGGCGCCGGTTCCGAACTGCGCATGGGCGGCAAGGGGCCGCAGGTCGCGGCGTTGCGCAAGCGGCTGGCGGTCGAGGATTCGGGACTGTCGGTCGGCGGCGACACGTTCGACCAGTCGCTGCTCGACGCGGTCCGCCGCGCGCAGCGCCGCTATGGCCTGAACCCCGCCGGACAGGTCGGCGCACAGACCGTCGCGTCGCTGAACGTGCCGGTTACCGAGCGGATCAAGCAGATCAAGGCGAACATGGAGCGGTGGCGCTGGCTGCCGACCGAGCTGGAAAAGAACCGCATCCAGGTGAATATCGCCGCTGCGGTGCTGACCGTGTTCGACGGCGACCAGCCGGTGACGTCAATGAAGGCGGTGACCGGGCGGCCGGGCGACGAGACGCCGATGCTGACCTCCACCATCCATTCGATAGTGCTCAATCCGCCGTGGAACGTGCCGTCGTCGATCGCCGACAAGGAACTGTGGCCGAAGGAGCGGGCGAACCCCGGCTATCTGAAGCGCAACGGTTTCCGCGTCATCGAGACCGAGGGCGGCGGGCGGCGCCTGCAACAGGCATCGGAGCGTAGCGCGCTCGGCCGGTTCAAGTTCGATTTCGACAATCCGTTCGCGGTGTATCTGCACGATACCCCGGCGCAATCGGGCTTCGCCAATTTCGACCGGCTCGCCAGCCATGGCTGCGTCCGCCTCGAAAAGCCCGAGGACCTTGCCCGACTGCTGCTGCGGACCACGCCCGAATGGCCCGATACGCAGATCGACGCGACGCTGGCGTCGGGCAAGACCGTGCGTGCGAAGGTCGCCGATCCGGTAAAGGTCTACCTGCTCTACTGGACCGCCTTCGCCACGCCGAACGGGACGATGAGCTTCCGCGAGGATCCGTATAAATGGGACGGCGTGCTGGCGAACAAGATCGCCGCACGCGCCGAAGCCAGCCAGTTGGCGGCACGATAGGGGAATGACGATGAAGAGCGGATGGCGCGTAGCGCTGCTGGCGGGCAGCGGCCTGTTGCTGGCGACCGGCGTGGGAGCGTGTTCGGGGTCGGACGAACCCGACGCCCCGATCGAGAACAGCGCGTTCGACGAGGAGGCACCGCCGCCGACCCCGCTGTCCGAGGAAACCGTCGAGCCGGCCCCGCCGGTCTTCGAAAACCTGTCGGCGGTCGCGCCGGTCGAAACGCTCCCCCCACCCCCGCCGGTCGAACCCGACCAGCAGGTACTGGACGACGCGTCCGCCACCGGCATGACCTCGCGCTCGACCCGCGGGCAGGACGACGACCAGCCGGTCGACGACGCGATGTCGAACCAGCAGGGCGAATAAGCCGGCGGCGGTTTCGGCCGCCGATCGGTCCGGGAAGGGCGGGGCGGCCGGTCGGTCGCCCCCATTCGCGTCGGACGATCGTCATTCACCGCGCGAAATCAGGGTCCGGCTGCCTGCGGCGGCGAAAGCCCCCGCCGCTATCGTCACCCCGGACTTGTTCCGGGGACCATGTGGCCATGAACGTCGTCGTCAGAGTTTGATCCATCCCTTTTGAAACGGGCGTCATCCCAGCGAAGGCTGGGATATCCCTGTGACGGCGTGCAGCAGGACCCGCTTAATACCCCAGCCTTCGCTGGGGTGACGTCTTCACGCAGACGGATCAAACCCTGTCGCGGCAAAGTGCACCATCGATCGCCGCGCCGTGGATCCCGGAACAAGTCGAGACCTCTGCGAAAGTCTCGAACAGAGCCAACGCCTCGCCGTACCCCGGCGAAAGCCGGGGTACAGTTGGAAAGGCTTTTCCGTATCTTACAACTGGGTCCCGGCCTCCGCCGGGGTACGGATTGAGAGCGTTCGTAGAGTTCTCGTACAAATCCGGGTGACGAAGGGCGTGGAGGTCACCTTGTCTGATGTCGAAGTCGCTCCACCGGCTCAACGGCATCTACGACGCATACTATCGGCGGGATGCGCCGGCCGGCTCAAGCCGCGTCGCGACTTCGTACCTCATCACGTCCGCACGTGTCCCGAACGCCGGCCTCACGCCGCCTGCGCAGCGCTTTCGACCGGCAACACCGGCGCATAGGCCCGGTCCAGATACAGGTTCGCCAGCTGGTAATGCGCATGCACGACCTGCTCGTGGTCGGCCTGCTGCGCCAGTTCCAGCTGCTGTTCGGCACGGCGTACGAAGTAGGACATTTCGTCCGGTCCAATCGAAGACACGACAACCTCTCGGGGACGTTCAAGCGTCCGTTTCTGATACTCGCCCGGTGGAACCGGACATGCAGAAAACGCACGACCGATGCCGGGGATGCGTGTCGCCGCAAATTCTGACGCCGTCATGACACCGGCTGGCGCAGCGCTCCGCTGCGGCGCCCCTATCACATCCGGCGGTGTTTCCCACCATAACGTCCGCCGATATACGCACCCAGCCGGTCCATCTCGCTCTTGGCGGCGACGACCGCATCGGACTGGCACGGCAGCGGATCATGCTCGCGGTCGGCGGCGCGGATGGCGACCTTCGCCGCGAGATCTTCGATATCGGCCCGCGACAGCAGGTTCTTTTCGCGCAACAGGCACAACAGGCTCTGCAGGATGACCATGCTCTTTTCGCCGGCGGCATCGCCCGGTTCGATCGGGTTCATCGTACCTCTCCTTATGTTATATTGGAGAGCATATGCCGATCGCGGGCGGACGCAAGGGGTCGCGACGGCGCGCCACCACCGGACGGCAGGGACCGTCACCCGGGGACGAGGGACACGAACCGCGTCCTGCCCGAAAGGTCGATTGCGGTCGTTCACCCGCCCCGGGTCGACCGTTGGCGTTTCAGATCAGACCGGCTGCCCCCGTCCGTCACCCCGGGCTTGTCCGGGGTGACGATACGCCGGCGAAATCGACCGGCCCTAGTTCAGCCCGCCCCCCAGCGTGCGGTACAGCGTGACGAGGTTCGTCGCACGGGCCAGCCGGGTCTGCACCAGTGTCTGGCGCGCGGCATAGCTGGTCCGCTGCGCGTCGAGCGTGTTGAGGAACGAATCGATCCCGGCGCGATAGCGTGCGTCCGAAAGCCGCTGCGCGGTCGCCGCCGCCTGCGCACGGGCGGTCTGTGCCGACAGCTGCTCGCCGATCGTGCCGCGCGTCGCCAGGGCGTCGGCGACCTCGCGGAACGCGGTCTGGAGCGTGCCTTCATAGGTCGCGACCGCCGCCACCTGCTGCGCGCGCGCGACCTCGACATTGCCGCGCCGCTGGCCGCCGTCGAACAGCGGCAGGGCCGCCGTGGGGGAGATCGAGAAATTCTCGGTCCCCGCCCCGAACAGTCCACCCAGCGCGGTGCTGATCGTACCCAGCGTCGCGGTCAGCGAGATCGTCGGGAACAGCGCGGCGCGCGCCGCACCGATATTGGCGTTGGCGGCATAGAGACGCCGTTCGGCCTGCAGCACGTCGGGTCGGCGCAGCAGCACCGTCGACGACACCCCGGTCGGCAGGTTGGCCAGCACCGGGTCGCGCTCGCCCAGTTCGGTCGGGAGCTGTTCGAGCGGTACGGTCGTCCCGGCCAGCAGGTTCAGCGCATTCTGGTCCTGCGCGATCTGCGCGGTCAGGGCGGCGATGTCGTTGCGTGCCTGCTGGTAGCTGGTCTCCGCCTGCTGCACCTCCAGTTCGGAGATGACGCCGACCCGGAACTGCGCGCGGGTCAGCTCCAGCGTACGGCCGAAGCTGTTCAGCGTCTCGCGCGACAGGCGCAGCTGGTCCTGATCGGCCGCCATGGTCAGCCACGCGGTCGCGACCTCACCGACCAGCGCGATGCGCGCGGCGCGCTGCGCTTCCTCGGTCGCGAAATATTGCTGGAGCCCGGCCTGGCTCAGGTTGCGTACCCGCCCGAACAGGTCGAGTTCGAACGCCGAGAAGCCGACCGACGCCTGATAGATTTCGAGGTTGCCGGTCTGCGCGGGCACGCCGCCCGCCGCGCCGCCGGCACCGCCCACCCCGCCGGCGCCACCCAGCGCGCCGAACGGATTGTTGGTATAGGTCACGCCGCCGTTGACCGTGGTCGAGGGCACCTGCGACGCACGGGTCACGCGATACTGGGCGCGCGCCACCAGGACGTTCGCCGCAGTGACGCGATAGTCGCGGTTGTTCTCCAGCGCCGTCGCGATCACCGCCTGCAACCGCGGGTCGACGAAGAAATCACGATAGGCGATCCGGGTCACGTCGGCCTGCTCGGCGTCCAGCGCGGGATAGGGCCCGCCCTGCGGCAGGGTGAGCGGGATCGCCCCTTCCGGCCGCACGTTCTTGGGGGCTAGGTTGCACGCGGTCAGCGCGGTCGTGGCGATCAGCAGGGTCAGGGTGCGCAGCGTCATCACTCGATTGCTCATGGTCATGCCCCCTGCGGCGCAGGTTCGCCGCCGTCGGAGGACCGGTTGCCGCCATCGGGTTCGACGTCCCGGTTGGCGGACGGGGTGTCCTTGCCGCCATGCCCGAACAGGCGGAGCACGACGACGAAGAACATCGGCACGAAGAAGATGGCGAGAATGGTGGCGGACAACATGCCGCCGACCACCGCCCGGCCGATCGCATTCTGCCCGCCGGCACCCGCGCCGGTCGAGATCGCCAGCGGCAGCACGCCGAAGACGAACGCGAGGCTGGTCATCAGGATCGGACGCAGGCGCAGCCGCGCTGCCTCCACCGCCGCCTCGACCGGGCCCATGCCGTCGCCCATCCGCTCCTCGGCGAACTCCACGATCAGGATCGCGTTCTTCGCCGACACGCCGATGGTCGTGATGAGGCCCACCTGCAGGTAGATGTCGTTGTTCAGCCCCGTCAGCCACGCCGCGAGCAGCGCGCCGAGGATGCCCAGCGGCACCACCAGCATGACCGAGATCGGCACCGACCAGCTTTCGTACAGCGCGGCAAGGCACAGGAACACGATCAGCAGCGACAGGGCATAGAGCGCCGGCGCCTGACCACCCGACAGCCGTTCCTCGAACGACAGCCCGGTCCATTCCAGCGCGGTGCCCGGTGGCAGCTTGGCGTGGATTTCCTCCAGCGCCTCCATCGCCGCGCCGGTGCTGAGGCCCGGCCCCGGCGAGCCTTGCAGCTGCATTGCCGACTGGCCGTTATACCGCGTCAGCTGTACCGGCGCATTGGCCCATTGCAGCGTCGAGAAGGCGGTGAACGGCACCATCTGGCCGGTGGCGTTGCGCACGAACAGCTTGCCGACATCCTCCGGGCTCAGGCGGTAGGGCGCATCGGCCTGGACATAGACGCGCTTCACGCGACCGCGGTCGATGAAGTCGTTGATGTAGCCGCCGCCCCATGCGGTCGCGATCGTCGAGTTGACGTCGGCAAGGTCCAGCCCCAGCGCGCGCGCCTTGTCCTCGTCGATATTGACCTTGAGCTGCGGTGCATCGTCGAGGCTGAGCGGACGGACCTGCGCGACGCGGGGGTCCTGCGACGCCATGCCGAGCATCATGTTGCGCGCCTGCAGCAGCTTTTCGTGACCGATACCGCCGGTATCGACCAGCTGCACGTCGAAACCGGTGGCGTTACCAAGTTCCTGCACGGCCGGCGGCACGAGGGCGAAGATCATGCCGTCCTTGTACTGCATGAACGCACCCATCGCGCGACCGACGATCGACTGCGCCTTGTTCTCGGCCCCGCCGCGTTCGTCCCACGGCTTCAGGTTCACGAACACCAGACCGGCATTCTGCCCCTGCCCCGCGAAGCTGAACCCGTTGATCGTGAACACGCCGGCGACGTTGGCCGATTCCTGCTTCAGGAAATGGTCGCGCACCAGGTTCAGGCCCTTTTCGGTACGGCTGCTCGTCGCACCTGCCGGACCCTGCACCAGCGCCAGCACCGTGCCCTGATCCTCGTCGGGCAGGAAGCCCGAGGGAAGGCGCGTGAAGACGAACACCATGCCCAGCACGATCAGCAGGTAGACCAGCATCGACCGTTTCCAGCTGCGCGTGGTGCGCCGGACGCCGTTCTCGTACTTGTCCTGCCCACGTTCGAACCGGTCGTTGAACCAGCGGAAGAAGCGCGCGAGCAGGCCGTTGCCCTGTTCGTGCTTGTGCGGATCGTGCGGCTTGAGGATCGTGGCGCACAGCGCGGGCGTCAGGATCAGCGCGACCAGCACCGACAGCACCATCGCCGAGACGATCGTGATCGAGAACTGGCGATAGATCACGCCGGTCGATCCGCCGAAGAACGCCATCGGCAGGAACACCGCCGACAGGACCAGGCCGATGCCCACCAGCGCGCCGGTGATCTCGTCCATCGACTTGCGCGCGGCCTCACGGGGGCTCAGCCCCTCGGTCTGGATCAGGCGTTCCACGTTCTCGACGACGACGATCGCGTCGTCGACCAGCAGGCCGATCGCCAGCACCATGCCGAACAACGTCAACGTGTTGATGGTGAACCCGGCCACCGCCATCACGCCGAACGTGCCCAGCAGCACCACCGGCACCGCGATCGTCGGGATGATCGTCGCGCGCCAGTTCTGAAGGAACAGGAACATGACGAGGAAGACGAGCACGACGGCTTCGATCAGCGTGTGGATGACCTGTTCGACCGACAGGCGGACGAACGGGGTGGTGTCGTAGGGGTAGATGACCTTGACGTCGGCGGGCAGGCCCTTGCCGATCTGCTCCGCGCGTTCCTTGACCAGTTCGACTGTGTCGAGCGCGTTGGCACCCGCGGCCAGCCGCACGCCGAAGCCCGATGCCGGCTTGCCGTTATACTGCACGTCGAAGCCGTAATTCTCGGCCCCGATCTCCACCCGTGCGACATCGCCCAGCCGGACGACCGCGCCGTCGGCGTTGGTTTTCAGGCGGATGTTGGCAAACTGTTCGGGGGTCTGCAGGCGCGACTGGACGCTGACGGTGGCGTTCAGCATCTGCTCCTTGGGCGCCGGCTGCGCGCCGATCTGCCCGGCGGAAACCTGCGCGTTCTGCGCCTGCACCGCCGCGGTCACGTCGGCTACCGACAGCTGGTAGCTGTTGAGCTTCACCGGATCGAGCCAGATGCGCATCGCATATTGTGCGCCGAACACCTGAAGCTCGCCGACGCCGCTCACGCGGCTCACCGGGTCCTGGAACTGCGACACGACCATGTCCGACAGATCGGTATTGGTGTGCGATCCATCGGTCGACACGAGGCCGACGACCAGCAGGAAACTGGCGGCGGACTTGGTGACCTGGATGCCCTGGCGCTGGACTTCCTGCGGCAAGAGCGGGGTCGCCGCCTGCAGCTTGTTCTGCACCTGCACCTGCGCGATGTCGGGATCGGTGCCCTGTTCGAAGGTCAGCGTGATCGTCACCGTGCCCGCCGACGAGGACGAGGACGAGAAATAGCGCAGGTTGTCGATACCCTTGAGCTGCTGCTCGATGATCTGCGTCGTCGTGCGTTCCAGCGTCTCGGCATCGGCGCCGGGATAGGTGGCGGTGATCGCGACGGCGGGCGGCGCGATCTCGGGGAACTGCGCGATGGGCAGGCTGCGGATCGCGATCGCGCCGGCCAGCATCATCACGATGGCGATGACCCATGCGAAGATGGGTCGGTCGATGAAATAGCGGGACATGGCTGGTTACTTCGCCTGTGCCTGAGGTGCGCCGCCGGGAGCGCCGGCCGGGGCGCCGCCCTGCGGTGCCTGGCCCGGCTTCCACGGATAGCCCTTTACCGGCGTGCCGGGCTGGAGCATCTGCGCGCCCTCGATCACGACCTTGTCGCCCGGCTGCAACCCGCCCGACACCAGCCACTGGTCGCCGATCGTCCGCTCGGTCTTGAGCTGGCGCGGAGCCAGCTTGCCGTCGGCACCGATCACCAGCACGGTGGCACTGCCGGTCGGGTCGCGGGTCACTGCGCGCTGCGGCACCAGCATGCCGTTCGCCTTCGTCCCCTCGACCAGTTCGGCGCGGACGTACATGCCCGGCAGCAACAGCCCGCGCGGGTTGGAGAAGACCGCCCGGATCGCCTGCGTCCCCGTCGCCGGATCGACCGTGACGTCGGTGAACTTCAGCGTCCCCTCGATCGGATAGGTGCTGCCGTCCTCCAGCTTCAGCCGGACGCGCGCGGCATTGCCGCCACGCGACAGGTCGCCGCCCATGATCTGCCGGCGCAGCTTGAGCAGGTCGGCGCTCGACTGCTGGATGTCGACATACATCGGATCGATTCGCTGGATCGTCGCCAGCGCATTGGTCTGCGCCGCCGACACCAGCGCGCCGGTGGTGAATACCGACCGGCCGATCCGGCCCGAAATGGGCGCGGTGATGGTCGTGCGCGACAGATCGATCTGCGCCTGCCGGACCGCGGCACGCTGCGCTGCAATATCGGCCTCGGCCTGCTGCGCGCCGGTGATCGCATTGTCATATTCCTGGCGGCTGATCGCGTTGATCTTGACCAGTTCGCCATAGCGCCGCGCGAGGTTGCGGGTCGATGCGATCGACGCCTGCGCCCGTGCCAGCGCCGCCCGCGCGCTCGCGATCGCCGCCTGATAGGGTGACGGATCGATGCGATAGAGCGGCTGCCCCTGGCGGACATAATCCCCCTCCTGGAACAGGCGGGCGAGGATCAGGCCATTGACCTGCGGGCGGACGTCCGAGGTCTCGTACGCGGCGGTGCGGCCGGGCAATTCTGTGGTCAGCGTGACCGGCTGTGCCTGCACGGTCACGAACCCGACCTGCGGCGGCCCCTGCGGCGCCTGCTGTTGCTGCTGGTCGCCGCCACCGCTTCCGCAAGCCGAAAGGATGAGCGCCAATGCCAATGGGGCCATGCGATTTTTCATGAACGTCCTCGACGGATGTGCTAAACGTGAGTGATCGATCACTCACACATTGGCGGCGCGTACGCCGCCGGAGCGGATGTGGCAAGAGGTTACAGGTGAATCTGACGTGAATTTGTTGCAGTGCGGAGAGGCGTGTCGTGCCAGTCGGGCGGTGGCGCGACGCGAAAAATTGGTGATGGTGGCCCGCAGGCTGTTTTCGGAAAACGGTTTCCACGGAACCGGCGTCGCACAGATCGCCGCCGAGTCGGGAATCAAGGTTGGGCAGATCTATCGCGACTTCGCCGACAAGGAGGCGATCGTCGCCGAGATCGTCGAGAACGACCTGCGGCTGTTCCTGCACGAAGCGGAGATCGCGCAGGCGGTGGAGAGTCGCGACATCGCGGCGATCCGCGACTGGCTGCGCATGTTCATGCGCTGCGGCGAGGCGACCGAGGCGCGCGCGCTGATGCCCGAGATCCTGGCGGAGGCCGCCCGCAACGACCGGATCAAGGGGATCGCCCACACCATCAACCGCCGGGTCAAACGCGCGCTGGTACAGGCGCTGACCGCACTCGCCCCCCATGCCGATCAGGCGGACGCCCGGCACGAACTGGCCGAGACGATCCTGACCTGGGGTGCTGGCATCATGCATCGTCGCATCGCCGACCCGGATTTCGACGAGGAGGCCGCCTACCGACGGATGTCCGCGCACGTCGATACGGCGATCGATCGGATGCTGGGGTCGCCGCCATACCCTATGCTCCAAAAAGATCATTGCGGTTTCGTGACAACGTCCTAAAACGACTGCCGCGCACTCCCTTGCGCGGCAGTCGCAGGCCCCGTCCGGTCCCCCGGACGGGGCTTGTCGGTTCGGCGCCCCTCATGCGATGCCGCGCTCCAGCACGACGAACGCCAGTGTATCGACGCGCGGCAGGCCGAAACGGGGATCGTCCATGGGAAACGGCCGCGTCTCGCCGGTCGCGCGATAGCCCTGCCGTTCATACCACGCGATCAGTTCGCCGCGCGCGGCGATGACCGTCATCTCCATCCGGGTACTGCCATGGACGTCGCGGGCATGCGCTTCGGCTGCGGCGACCAGCCCGCGCCCCAGCCCGCCCGCCTGCCGATCGGGCCGCACCGCCAGCAGCCCGAGCGTCGAAACGCCCACCCCTGCCTGCCCGACCTGAACACATCCGATCGCCGATCCGTCGCGCCCGGCGATCAGGATCGCCTTGTCGGGGTCGCCGATCGCCTCGGCCAGCGCCTGCGGGTCCGTCCGCTGACCGCCCAGCAGGTCCGCCTCGTGCGTCCAGCCGCCGCGTGCGCTGTCGCCGCGAAACGCCGATTCGACCAGCGCATGCAGCGCAGGAATGTCCGCCGCGGTCGCCATCCGGATCGCTGCCCCGATCACCGGCCCGCCCCCCAGCCGCCGCCCATCGCCTGATACAGCGCGACCAGCGCGGTCAGTTGATCGGCGCGCACCTGTTCCAGCGACAATTCGGCGCTGAACAACGCCCGCTGCGCATCGAGCTGTTCGAGATACGGGCTGTAGCCCGCACGATAGCGGTTGGTCGCATGGCGCAGCGCCTCGGCCGTCGCGGTCCGCTGCGTCTCCAGCGCGCGGCGCTGCGCCCCCAGCCGGTCGACCGCCGCCAGCGCATCCTCGACCTCGCGGAACGCGGTGAGCACGCTGCGCTGATAGGCGAACGCCGCCTGATCGCGCCGCGCGGTCGCGGCATCGTAATTGCCGCGCAGCTGCCCGCCGCGGAACAGCGGCGCCAGCACGCTCGCCCCGATCGACCAGATGCCGACCGGATTGGGCAGCGCGCTCGACAACACCTCACCGGTCGATCCGGTCAGGCGCAGCTGCGGCAGGAACTGCGCGCGCGCCGCGGCCAGCGACGCATCGCTCGCCGCCAGCGTCGCCTCCGCCTGCGCGATGTCGGGGCGGCGGCGCAGCAGGTCGCTGGGCAGGCCGGCGGGGATCGGTGGCGGCACCAGCGCGTCGAGCGCCGCCCCCCGCGCGATCGGGCGCGGCGGCGTGCCGGTCAGCAGCGCCAGCGCATTCTCCTGCCGCCTCGCCAGCAGCTCCAGCTGCGGCAGCGTCTGGGTGACGGCGGCATATTCCGCCTCGGCCTGTCGCAGTTCGAGCTGCGAGGTATAGCCGGCCTCCGCCCGCGACCGGGCGATACGCAGCGCCTCGCCGCGCGACGCGATGGTCGCGCGCACCGTCCCGATCCGCGCGTCCAGCCCGCGCAGCGTGACGTAGCCGCTGGCGGTGGCCGCCGCGACCGACAGCCGCGCCGCATCGGCGGCGGCGGCAGCGGCATCGCCGGTCAGCCGCGCGGCGTCGATCGTCCGCCCGACCCGCCCGAACAGGTCGACCTCATAGGCCGACTGAAACACCGGTTGCAGCGACGTGCCGGTGGCGGCCGTCCCGAATGCGTTGAGCGCGCGCTGTTCGATCAGCCCGACCCCGGCATCCAGCGTCGGGAAGCGCGCCGCCCGCGCCACCCGCTCGCTCGCCCGCGCCTCGGCGACGCGACCGAGCGCGATCGCGATATCGGGGTTGTTGGCCAGCGCCGCCTGCACCAGCCGGGTCAGTTCGGGATCGCCGAACCCCTGCCACCAGTCGGCGGCGATCGGCGCGCTGCCCGGCAGCGGCGTCCGCCAGCCGGGCGGCGGCGTCACGCCGGCCGCCTGCGGACGCGGCCGCTCCGCCGGGGTACAGCCCGCCAGCGCGATCAGCGCGATCAGCGCGCGCCGCCTCATCGTGCCGCCGGCGACACGCCGCTGCGCGTATCGACCCGCGCCTCGACCGACATGCCCGGCCGCAGCCGCCGGAACAGCGGGTCGGCGCGGTCGACCGCGATGCGCACCGGGATACGCTGCGCCACCTTCACGAAATTGCCGGTGGCGTTGTCCGCGCGGATCACGGCGAACTCGTTGGCGGCGGCAGGCGCGATCCGCTCCACCCTGCCCCGCAATTCGGCATGGTCGAGCGCGTCGACCCGGATCGTCGCCGGTTGCCCCGGTGCCATCCGCGCGGTCTGCGCTTCCTTGAAATTCGCCGTGACCCACACCGTCGGCGGGACGAGGAACATCATCTGCGTCCCCGCCGTGACATATTGGCCCAGCCGCACCCCGACCTCGCCCAGCCGCCCGGCCTGCGGCGCACGGATGACGGTGTTGGCAAGGTCGATCTGCGCCAGCCGTACCGCGGCCTGCGCATTCTCGACCGCCGCGGTCAGCCCGCCGCGCCCCACCGTGACGGTGCGCACCTGTTCCTGGGCGACGCTGCGCTGCGCCTGCGCCTGCACGACGCCCGCCTCGGCCGCGCGCAGCGCCGCCAGCGTCTGGTCGCGTTCGCGCAACGACACCGATCCCTCGCGCACCAGATCGTTGACGCGCGCCATGTCGGCCTGTGCGCGGGCCAGCTGCGCCCGGGCGTTCTGCACCGCCGCCGCCTGTCCGCCCAGACTCGCCTCGCTCGAGCGTTCGCTCTGCTGCGAATTGGCGAGGTTCGCCTGCTGCGCCGCCAGCTGCGCGCGCGCCTGATCGACGCGCTGGCGATAGATGCGGTCGTCGATCCGCGCGAGCACCTGCCCCGCCTGCACGCTCTCGAAATCGCGGACCAGTACCTGCGTGACGTACCCGTTGACCTGCGGCGCGATGATCGTCGTCTGCCCGCGGACATAGGCGTTGTCGGTCGCCTGGACCCTGCTGCCGAACGGCCACAGCCCCCACGCATGGAGCGCCAGCGCGATGCCGCCCAGCAGCAGCGCGACGAAGCCGATCGTCGATTTCAGCCCACCGCGCGGCGGGGCCCAGCCGCGCGCGCGCGTCGGTTCCGCCGGCACCTCGACCGGATCGGCCAGCCGTTCCGCTTCGTCCCTCGATAGATTGGTATCGGTCATGACATCTGCTTCTGTCGCATCCGCTGGACCGCCGCCAGATCGGCGGCGAGCGGGTTCTGGCCGCTGAGACGGAAGCGCAGCCACAGCGCCCCCAGCCACAGCACCACCCCGGCCGCGACGATCGCGACGCCCAGGAACACATCGTTATAGGCAAGGATATTGGCTTCGCGCGTCACCTGCTGGCCCAGCAGGCCCGCGCCCGACGCCTGTCGCAGCACCGGATCGCCCAGCACCCGGGCATATGCACCGCCCAGCTGCTGGATCCGCTGCACGACCAACGGGTCGGTCGCGGTCAGGCTCTGGGTCAGTTCGAACGCATGATATTTCTCGCGCACGATCTGGAACGAGCCCAGCAGCGCGGTGCCGGCAAGGCCGCCCAGCGTCTGGGTGATGCTGAAGATCGCCGAGAAGCTGATGATATGGCTCGGCCCCCGCGCCAATGCGCGGAAGATACCGATCATCACCATCGGCCCAAGGAAATAGAGCGCGGCGAACGCGATGATCGCCTGGCTGAGATACAGGCTGGACGGGCGTGTCAGGTTGGTCGAATCCGAATCCATCCACGCGCCGATGCCGATCAGCGCGACGGCGATCACCACCGGCTTGTAAAGGTCCTGCATGTTCAGCGTCTTGAGGCTGACGACGATCCCGGCGATCGACGCCAGCGTCATGACGAGGCTGAGCGTCACCAGCTGGTCGTTGCCCATGCCGACGACCGTCAACAGCCCGACCGTGCCGAACGTCTGTTCGGACAGCAGGATGCGCAGCGACGCCGCCACCGCCGCGAACCGGACGATGTTGCGCCCCAGCATCCAGCGCGTGTTCAGCAGCGGGTTGGCGCGGTTATGCTCGATCAGCAGCGCGCCGCCGATCAGCGGGATTGCGGCGGCGGTGGCGTATCCCAGCCACGGCGTCGACCACCACTGGATGCGCCCCTGCACCAACACCGCGCACAGCAGCGCCACGCCCGGCGCGAACAGCGCGAAGGTCAGGAAATCGATCCGCTCGAACGCCGGCGTCCGCTCCGACGGCGGCAACCGCAGCAGCGCGACCGAGGCGAGGCACATCACCGTCAGTCCCAGTTCGAACAGGAACAGCGCCTCGATCCGCCCGTCGGCCAGCAGCAGCGGCGACAGCGTCCGCGCCAGCGGCAGCGCGACCTGCGACGCGCCGAAACCGATAATCATGCCGGACAGTCGCGCGGCGGCGGACAGCGACTGCATGATGTAGAGGAAGCACAGCGTGGTCAGCGCGCTGCCCGCGACCCCCGCCGCGCCGCGCACGATCAGCTGCACGCCATAGCTGTGCACGAACAGCTGCAGGACGTTCAGCACGAGGAACGCGAGCAGGAAGATGCGGGTGAAGCGCTGCAGCCCGAATTGCTGGCGGAACTTGATGAGCAGCATCGACATGCACACGCTGGTCATCGAATAGATCGCAGTCAGCCACCCGCCCTCGACCGGGGTCAGCCCCAGCGATCCCTGGATCTGCGGCAGGTTGGCGATCAGCAGCCCGTTGTTGAACCCGCCGGTCACGCCCAGCAGGATGCCGATCGCGAAATAACCGATCCGCCGCCCGAACGGATGGTCGGGCGTCGCGGGGGAACCGGGCAGGAACGGCCGCTCGTGCGGCTTGAATTCATACGCCGGGGCGATCGCCATGGCTCCATATGGGGTTGGGTTCAGCAATAACTTGTTACGGAACGGATCGTTCCGGGTCGTCAATGGATACGAAGGAATTGGCCCCCGCGCCCGGCCGTACCCCCGCGCAGGCGGGGGTCCAGAGCCCGGAACGCCGCCGCCCGCTTTGGGCCCTGGATCCCCGCCTGCGCGGGGACACGAACATGCGACGCAACCCACTGGCGTCCCCGGCGACTTCCGCTACCATCGCGCCCATGCGTTCGCTGATCCTCGCCGCCGGGCTGCTTGCCGCCCCCCTCGCCGCCCAGACTTCGCTCGAAGCCCCCCTTCCCCCGGTCCGGTCATGGCACGGCGCCAGCGAGAAGCTGGTCGCGAAGCCCGGCGATCGGTGGATCACCCCGGCGGAGGCGAGCGGGTTCGTCACCACCCCCGATTATACCGCGACCCGCGCGTGGATCGACCGGCTGGTCGCCGCATCGCCGCTGCTGACGATCGAGACGTTCGGCAGAAGCCCCGAAGGCCGCGATCTCTATGCGGTGCGCGCGCACAAACCTTCTTTGCAGGGGGGCACCACGCCCAAACCGGTCGTGCTGGTCCAGGCCGGCATCCATTCGGGCGAGATCGAGGGCAAGGACGCCGGGCTGATGCTGCTGCGCGACATCGCGCTGCGCGGCAAGGACCGGCTGCTCGACAAGGTCGATCTGGTCTTCGTGCCGATCTACAACGTCGACGGCCATGAACGCTCCGGCCCGTACAACCGCCCCAACCAGCGGGGACCGAAGGACATGGGCTGGCGCACCACCGCGCAGAACCTGAACCTCAACCGCGATTACCTGAAGGCCGATGCGCCGGAGACGCAGGGGATGATCGGCCTGATCCGCCGGGTCGATCCGATCCTGTACCTCGACCTGCACGTCACCGACGGCATCGACCATCGCTACGACGTGACCTACGCCTTTTCGGGCTGGCGGGGCTATTATGCGCGGTCGGCGGCGATCGGCCGGTTCCTCGACACGCGGCTGCGCCCGGCGATGGACGCGGCGCTCAGGCGGAACGGCCATATCCCGGGCTATTACGTCAGCACGATCGACAATCGCGATCCCGAAAAGGGCATGACGCAGGACGTCGACACGCCGCGCTTCTCGACCGGTTATGGCGATATCGCGCATATCCCGACCGTGCTGGTCGAGACGCATTCGCTCAAACCCTATCGCCAGCGCGTGCTGGGCACCTATGTCTTCGTCGAGGAAGCGCTGCGCCTCACGGGCGAGCGCGCCGCCGAACTGCGCGCGGCGATCGACGCCGACCGTGCGTCGCGCCCGACCGCCGCGACGATGACGTGGAAGCCGACGACCGCGCCGATCTATTCGGTCGATTTCCTCGGGCTGGCGCACGACACCTATCGCTCGCCCGCCTCGGGCCGCGACGAACTGCGCTGGCTGTCGAAGCCGGTGCGCTTCCGGATGCCGGTGTTCGGCAGCACCCCCGACCGGAAGGTGACGCTGCCGCGCGCATGGTGGGTGCCGCCCACGCTGCCGCACGTCATCGACCTGCTCAAGCTGCACGGCGTCACCGTCGAACCGATCGCCGCCCCGCGCACGCTCGACCTCGACATGGCGCGCGCGACGAACCCGAAGCTCCAGCCCGCCAGCGAGGGCCATGTCCCGCTGGAGGCAACGATCGTCCATGAACGCCGGCGCGAGACGATGCCGGCGGGATCGGTGCGCGTCCCCGCCGACCAGCCGCTCGGCCTGCTCGCCGCCTTCCTGCTCGAACCCGAAAGCGAGGAAGGGGTGCTGGCGTGGAACATGGCGCCCGGCATGCTCCAGCGCACCGAATATATCGAAGGATACGCCATCGCCCCGCTCGCCGACCGGATGCTGGCGAGCGACCCGGCGCTGAAGGCGCAGTTCGACGCGAAACTCGCCGCCGACCCCGCCTTCGCCGCCGATCCGACCGCCCGGCTGCAATGGTTCTATGCCCGCACGCCCTATTACGACCAACGCTACCTGCTGTACCCGATCGGGCGAGAGGTGAATTGACCCATGTCGCAGCCTTCCCCTAAACCTGCCTTTCTCCCCTTCCGTTCGTGCTGAGTAGGGACTGAGCGCAGTCGAAGGCCCGTATCGAAGCACCGGCACCACGGTCCTTCGCTACGCCATTTCGACAAGCTCGATGGCTACCCAGGACGAACGCAAGCTTCTGTGACCGGGATTGGAGCGCAATGACCCAGCCGAATTTCGTCCCATGACCGCCCCTTCGATCATCGTCGTCGAGGACGATCCCGCGCTGCGCACCCTCACCGCCCGCGCGTTGCAGGAGAACGGCTATCTCGTCCGCACCTGTTCGGCGGCGCCCGAAATGTGGCTGGCGCTGGAACAGGGGCCGGTCGACCTGATCCTGCTCGACATCATGCTGCCGGGCACCAGCGGCATCGACCTGTGCCGCCAGATCCGTCAGAACAGCGCGGTGCCGATCATCTTCGTGTCCGCCAAGGGGAGCGAGGTCGATCGCGTCATCGGCCTCGAACTGGGCGCCGACGACTATCTGCCCAAGCCGTTCGGCACGCGCGAGCTGATCGCCCGCGTCCGCGCCGTGCTGCGCCGGGGCGAGCTGAACGCACAGGCGGCACAGCGCGAGGAGGGCATCTACAGCTTCGAAGGCTGGACCGCGAACCTGCCGCGCCGCGAACTCACGTCGCCGACTGGTGCGCAGGTCGACCTGACCGGGGCCGAATTCGACCTGCTGGTCGTGTTGCTCGACCATGCGCAGCGGGTGATCGCCCGCGAACGGCTGATCGAACTGTCGCGCACCCGGCTGGGCGACAGCTCGGACCGCAGCATCGACGTGCTCATCAGCCGGCTGCGGCGCAAGCTGTCGACCGCGGGCGGCACCCCGCCGATCGTGACCGTGCGCGGCGTCGGCTATATGCTGAACGTGCCGGTCGAACGGCGCTGAACCGGGTGCCGACGCGGCGCTTCCCCGCATTGCCGGTCGGGCTGATCGGGCGGATCGTCGCGATCCTGCTGCTGACCATCGTCATCGAATTCGGCGTGTCGGTGCTGCTGTACGAACGGGCCAGCCAGTTTTCGGTGCGCGACGACGAAGCGCGGCGGCTGGCCGAACATCTGGTGATCGCCCGGCGGATCGTCGAGGAGCGCCCGGTCGAACAGCGTGCCGGCATGGCGACCGAGCTGACCACCGAACGCTATGCGGTCCAATGGCGCGCGACCGCCCCCGAACTGCCGGCCAGCGCCACCGAACTGCGCGAGATGGAACAGCAGGTGCTGGCGTGGGAGCCGAGCCTCGCCCCCACCGGCCTGCACCTGACGCTGATCGGCCAGGGGCGGCGGTCGGTGGTCAGCGGCGCGCTGCAACTGGACGACGACAGCTGGCTCTATTTCCGCACGCTCGAGCCGCTGCGTGCGTTCGACCTCGCGATCGGGCGCATCCTGCTGGCGCTGATCCCCGCGGTCGCGCTGATGGTGGTCGGCGGGCTGCTGATCCGCCGGACGCTGCGCCCGATGCGACAGCTGGCCGACGCGGTCGACAGCTTCGGTCCCGGCAGCGGATCGAGCCTGCCGATCGTCGAGGAAGCGGGGCCGAGCGAGGTCCGCCGCCTCGTCGTCGCCTTCAACGGGTTACAGGCGCGCATCCACCGGCTGATCGACGAACGCACCCGCGCGCTGGCCGCCGTCGGTCACGACCTGCGCACCCCGCTCGCGCGCCTCAGGCTGCGCACCGATGCGATCCGCGACCGCGACGTGCGCGACACGGTGCAGAACGACCTTGCCGAAATGGAGGCGATGGTCACCTCGCTGATGGCGTTCCTCGGCGGGGAGAGCGAACCGGAACGCCCGGTGCTGGTCGATATCGCGGTGCTTTGCGCCAGCATCGTCGACGATGCCGCCGACCATGGCCATGACGCCACCTATGTCGGCCCCGACCATTTCGAACGCGCGGTGCGCCGGTCGGGCTTTCGCCGCGCGGTCGTCAACCTTGTCGAGAACGCGCTGCACTATGGCGTCCGGGTGACGCTGACGCTCGCGATCGAGGACGGCGCGACCGTGATCCGGATCGAGGACGATGGTCCGGGCATTCCCGACGAGTCGCTCGCCGACGTGCTCGAACCGTTCGTCCGGCTCGATACCGCGCGCAAGCGCGACACCGTTGGCTTCGGTCTGGGCCTCTCGATCGTACTGCGCGCGGTGGAGGCGGAGGGCGGACGGCTGGAGTTGCACAACCGCGAACAGGGCGGGCTGTGCGCCGCGATCGTGCTGCCCGCGCCATTCGGCCCGCGGCAATGATTCGTTACACATCCGCCGAACGCAGCAAGATTGGTTCGCCTATATGCTTCTTTGCACCGGTGGTCCCTGCGCTGCCGGATTTCGGGAGGGATAGTTGATGAACGACGTGATCGGACGGGTGTTCGGTTTCGAAAAGGATGTGTTCGGCACCGATGCCGACCTCTATTCGAAGCTGGCGACCGATGGGCAGAGCCCCAAGGTACTGATGATCTCGTGCTCGGATTCGCGCGTCGTCCCCGAACATATCCTGCAGGCGAAGCCGGGCGACGTGTTCGTCATCCGCAACGCCGGCAACATCGTTCCCCCCTTTACCCAGCAGAATGGCGGCACGACCTCGACCGTCGAATATGCCGTCGCGGTGCTCGGCGTCACCGACATCATCGTGTCGGGCCATTCGGGTTGCGGCGCGATGGGCGCGCTGATGAAGCCCGACACGCTTGCCGGCCTGCCCAGCGTCGCCGCGTGGCTGCGTCACAGCCATGCCGCGCACTCGGTGGTCGAAAACAGCTATCCCGACCTCGACGATGCCGCTGCGGTCCGCGCCGCCAGCCTCGAAAACGTCGTGGTCCAGATTTCGCACCTGCGTACCCATCCGGCGGTCGCGTCGCGCATCGCCAAGGGCGAGCTGACGCTGCACGGCTGGTTCGTCGACATCCATGCCGGATCGATCCTGGCGCTGGACGGCGAAACCGGCCGGTTCGCGCCGATCAATTCGGATCGTCCGCTGCCGGTGGCATTGCCTGCCGCCAAGCGGCTCGCTGCGGATTTCGTGACGGCCGAGGCCGCCGAATAACCAGTTCCTGCGGGTTCGGCGGGGCGAATCTTCCCTCCCCCGTTCCGTCGGCCGCGGGTTCCGCGCCGGGCGTGCTCCCCCAAGCGCGTCCGGCGCACCCTGTTTTAACGAAGGCCACCGGCTAGCATGTCGCAACCCTCTCTGATCGCCAACCTGCGGCAGGACATTCCCGCCTCGATCGTCGTCGCGCTGGTCGCGCTGCCGCTGTGCCTCGGCGTCGCGCTGGCGTCCGGCGCGCCGCTCTTTTCCGGGGTGATCGCCGGTATCGTCGGCGGTATCGTCGTCGGCTCGCTCAGCAGGTCGCCGCTGTCGGTCAGCGGCCCCGCCGCCGGCCTGACCGTGATCGTGCTCGACGCGATCACCAAGCTGCCGAGCTTCGAGGCGTTCCTGCTCGCCGTGTTCCTGGCGGGCTGCATGCAGATTCTGCTGTCCTTCTCGCGCTCGGGCGTGCTGGGCGAATTCGTGCCCTCGTCGGTCATCACCGGCATGCTGGCGGCGATCGGCCTGATCCTGATCCTGAAACAGGTGCCGCACGCGATCGGCTATGACGGCGATCCGGGCGGCGACTTCGCGTTCAACCAGGGCGACGGCCTGAACACCTTCAACACCATCCTGTTCGTGCTGCGCGAACAGGTGGTGTGGGGCGCGACGATCATCGCAGCGGTCAGCATCGCGTTCCTGTTCTGGTGGGACAAGAACAAGCCCAAGGACGGCCCCTTGCGCTTCGTCCCCGGGCCGCTGGTCGTGGTGGTCGGGTCGATCGCGATCAACGCGTTGCTAGGCGTCGTCGCCCCGTCGATCCAGGTCAAGCCGACCCATCTGGTCAGCGTGCCCATCGCCGACGGGCTGGGCGGGTTCGTGAAGCTGTTCAGCCTGCCCGACTTCGGCCAGATTGGCAACGCGACCGTGTGGACCGTCGCGCTGACGCTGGCGATCGTCGCCAGCCTCGAATCGCTGCTGTCGGTCAAGGCGGTGGACGAACTCGATCCCAAGCGCCGCATCACCAACAAGAACCACGAACTGCTGGCGCAGGGTGGCGGCAACATCGTCTCGGGGCTGATCGGCGGCCTGCCGGTGACCTCGGTCATCGTGCGCTCGTCGGCGAACGTC
This sequence comes from Bacillus sp. 2B10, assembly GCA_003946805.1. Lineage (GTDB taxonomy): Bacteria > Pseudomonadota > Alphaproteobacteria > Sphingomonadales > Sphingomonadaceae > Sphingomonas. The sequence continues at coordinate 23,550 of RPSH01000034.1, forward strand.
GACGCCAATGCCGCGTCCAAGATGTCGACGATCCTGCACGGCACGTGGCTGTTGCTCAGCGTCCTGCTGGTCCCGACGCTGCTCAACCTGATCCCGCTGTCGGCGCTGGCCGCGGTGCTGATCCAGACCGGCTACAAGTTGACCAAGCCCGAGTTGTTCACGAAACGCTGGAAACAGGGCATGACCCAGTTCGTGCCGTTCGTCGTCACGATCGTCGCGATCCTGTTCACCGATCTGCTCAAGGGCATCATCGTCGGCCTGGTCGTCGGCTTCGTGTTCGTCATCGCGCGCAATTTCCGTCCGGCGGTGACGTTCGTGCAGGATGGCGAGGGTCCCGGCGCCAGCTGCATGGTCCGCGCGAAGCGCAACCTGTACTTCATCCACAAGGTCGAGCTGACCAGGGAACTGGAACAGGTGCCCGACGACTGCACCGTGGTGATCGACCTGTCGGCGACCAGCTATGTCGACCTCGACAATATCGACATCATCAACGGCTTCATCAAGAATGCCGGGTATCGCAACATCAACGTACTGGTGCGTGGTGACATTGGCGACAAGACCGCACCATTGATCAACGCTCCGCGCAAGGAGGTCGCCTACGCATGAGGGAATACAAGCACCTGCTCCTCGCCAACAAGGCATGGGCCGCCGAGCGGCTCGAGGACAATCCCGACTATTTCGCGCGGCAGATCGCCGGGCAGCAGCCGGAATTCCTGTGGATCGGCTGTTCCGACAGCCGCGTCGCGCCCGATCAGCTGACCAATACCGAACCGGGCGGGATGTTCATCCACCGCAACATCGCCAACCTGATCCATCCCGGCGACCAGAACCTGATGTCGGTGGTGCAGTTCGCGGTAGAGGTGCTGAAGGTCGGCCATATCATCGTGTGCGGCCATTATGGCTGCGGCGGCGTGCAGGCGGCGCTGGACGGCGGGGTCGATGGCCATGTCCATGACTGGCTGGCGATCGCCCGCGACGTGGTCGACAACCATCGCGCCGAACTGGACGCATTGCCGCTCGACCAGCGCGCGAGCCGGCTGGTCGAACTGAACGTCCACGACCAGCTGGTTCAGCTGGCCCGCACCGACGTGGTGCAGAAGGCGTTCGCCACCGGCCAGCCGCTCGAACTCCACGGCTGGGTCTACGACCTGCGCGACGGGCTGCTCAAGCCGCTGATGGAAATCGACGCGACGACTCCGCTGGGCGACGTGCAGACGCCGGAGAAGGTACTGGTCTGAGCCGGGCGAGTCCCGATCGGATCGGGACTGCCCGGCCATACTGTCTCCGACCCCACGGGCTTCACCCCAGCGCAGGCTGGGGTCTCTCGCCGCTGGCGCGGCACGCCAGCCCGGAAAGACCCCAGCCTGCGCTGGAGTGACGCATGCGGTGGAGGTAGCGAGGATCACCGGCGGCGATCGTACCTCCGTGCATGCGGGGATACGTCGGTCCGACGAAACGGCCCCCTCACCCCGCCATCGTCATCACCGACCCCGAATCCACCCGCAGGTTCGCGCCGTTCACGAAGCTCGCCGGCTTCGACACGAGGAACAGGATCGCCGCCGCGACCTCTTCGGCCTTGCCGCGACGGCCGAGCGTCATGCCGGGGCGTTCTTCCTCCAGGAAGCTCCGGATCGCGCCGTCGCGGTCGGTGCCCCGTTCCTCGGCCCGCTTGTCCATCATCGCGTCGGTCATCGGCGTCGCGATGAACGCGGGCGACACGCTGTTCACCAGCACGTTGTCGCAGCCATAGGCCTTGGACAGCCCCTTGGCGAGGTTCAGCACCCCGGCCTTCGACGCGCAATAGGCCAGTTCGTCGACATAGGGCTGTACCGCGTCCTCCGACGCGATCAGCACGATCCGTCCGCCGCCGGCCTTGCGCATCGCCGGGATCGCCGCGCGCGTCACGCGCACCGCACCCATCAGGTTGACGTCGAGCGTCGAGAGCCATCCGGCATCGTCGATGTCGAGGAAATCGCCGGTCGCGCCGGTCACGCCCGCCGCATGGACGAGGATCGCCGGATCGCCCAGTCGCTCGCGCACGCCCGCGAACAGCGCCTGCACGCTCGACAGGTCGGTGACATCAGCGGCGATCGCCACCACCTCGCCATGTTCGGCCAGTTCGGCGCGAACCGTCTCCAACGCGTCTGCGTCCTGGTCACTGATCGCGACCTTCGCGCCTTCCTGCAACAACATGCGCGCCGTCTCGCGCCCGATGCCGCTATCCGCACCCGTCACCAGCGCCAGCGCGCCGCCCAGTCCATAGTCCATGTAACTCTCCCGTCAGGAAACCGACCAAGCTGTTGAAACGCCGCGCGGTTCCCCGTCCAACCGGGATACCCGCCCTGGAGTTTGATCCATCCCTGTTGAAACAGGCGTCATCCCAGCGAAGGCTGGGATCTTCCTGTGAGAGCACGGAACAAGGGCCGCTTGAGGCCCCAGCCTGCGCTGGGGCGACGCTGGTGTCCGGCAAGGTAGGAACCTACAATTCCGCCCCGCCCAGCGTCGCGATCGCCTGGATCAGCGCGAGGTGGCTCAACCCCTGCGGCAGGTTGCCCAGATAGTCGCCGGTGGCGGGATCGATCATTTCCGGCAAAATCCCGGTGCCGTGCGACAGGCCCTCCATCGCCGCGGCCAGCGCCGCCTCCGCCCGGTCGTGCTGCCCCAGCATCGCCCGCGCCTCGACCATCCAGAAGGTGCAGGCGAGGAAACACCCCTCTTCCCGCTCCATCCCAGCATAGCGATAATGGAACGCGCCCTCGCCCAGTTCGCGATCGATCGCGTCAAGCGTCCGCGCTAGCCGGTCCTGCCCGTCGAAGCGGAACCGCACCGCCAGTGCCAGCGACGCATCCAGCCCCTTAGCTCCGGGATAACACAGATACGCCCCGCGCGCCTCGTCCCAGCAATGCTCGCCGATCCAGTCCATGATCCGGTCGCGCTCGCGCGCCCAGCGGTCGCGGCAGGTGGTCGGAATCTGCCCGGCATCGGCCAGCTCGACCGCGCGTTGCAGCGCCTGCCAGCAGCTGATCTTCGACATGGTGTAATGCTGCACCTCGGGCAGTTCCCAGATGCCGGCATCCTTCTGCCGCCAGCGATCGGCGCACAGGTCGGCCAGATGCGACAATGTCGCGGCGCTTGTCGCATCAAGGATGTTGCCGCACGCCACGAACCGCTCGGCGGTCTCGAAGATATCGCCATAGATGCCGTGCTGGTGCTGGCCGGTCGCGAGATTGCCGGTCACCACCGGTTTCGACCCGCGATAGCCCGGAATGTCGATCTCGCGCACCGCGGGCACCGGATCGCCGCCCAGCGTGTAGCAGACCTTCGGCACCCCCTGCCCCAGCCGCTTGAGCAGCCAGGTGAAGCCCGCCTTCGCCTCGGCATGGGCGCCGATGCGCAGGAACGCCTTGATCGTGTAGCCCGCGTCGCGGATCCATGCGTAGCGATAGTCCCAGTTCTTCGGCCCGCCGACCCTTTCGGGCAGCGAGGTCGTCGCCGCCGCGACGATCGCCCCGCTCGGCGAATAGAGCAGCAGTTTCAGCGCCAGCGCGCTGCGGATCGCCAGCGCGCGACGCGCACCGTCGCAATGCAGCTGCCCCGACCAGTCGAGCGCCCGGGTCCAGTCGCGCCATTCGCGGTCGGACAGGTCAATCCGCGCATCGATCGCCTCGATCGGCGGCACGACCAGCGGTTCGTCGGCACCGGCCACGATCGCCACCGTCGCGCGCTCCCCCTGCGCCACCGCGATCCGCCCGTCGATGCCGTCGTCGCCCTGCCGGTCGATGCGGACGGCGTCGCTGCACCGGACCAGCCCCAGCACCGCGCCGACATGGAACACGTCATGGCCGCCGGCGCGCGCGAAATAGGGGCTGACCGTGTCCGCCCGCCGCCCGAACCGCAGCGTCAGCGTGAACGCCACCTGCCCGTCCAGCCCCTCGACCCGCCGCGCCAGCTCGGCCCAGGGCAGTCGCCCCGCCGTGCCGCTGTTCAGGCTCTCGGTCAGCTTCGCGCGGCCGGTCGCGGTGGTGAAGATCGTCTCCAGCACGTTGCTGTCGTCGCGATAGCGCTGCTCGCTGGTGAACGGCTCGACCGGCGTGATCGCAAAGTAGCCGCCCAGCGTCCCGTCGAGCAGCCGGTCGAACAATGCGGGCGAATCCATGTTCGGCACGCACCACCAGTCGATCGATCCGTCCGCCCCCGACAGCACCACGGCGCGCCCGTCGCCCAGCGCGCCATAGCGGGCGAGCGGCAGATAGCCGTCGGCATCGCGGAGCAGGGCGGGGTCGGCGGCGCGCGGTCGAAACAACATGGGGCCGATAACCCATGATAGGGCGCAAATGTCCGGAACGACGGGAGATACTCGGCAGCGCGTGCGTTGGCGCACCATATGATCCCCCCACGGAGAACCGCTTCATGAGCATCGCTTCCGCCTTCGGGCTAGGCAAGAAGGTCCGCTACGCCGTCGTCGGCGCGGGCGACATCACGCAGCGCTCGATGCTGCCGGGCATCAGGCACACCGGCAATTCGAAGCTCGTCGCGATCGTCACCGGCGACGCGGACAAGGCAAAGGCGCTAGCGGAAATGTACGGCGTCGACGCGACCTATGATTACGACCGGTTCCACGAGCTGCTGGCGTCGGGCACGATCGACGCGATCTATCTCGGCACGCCCAACTGGCGCCATGCGGAATTCGCCATCCCCGCGCTCGCGGCCGGCATCCACGTGTTGTGCGAAAAGCCGCTGGAAATCTCGGTCGAACAGGGCCGCGCGATCGCGGCGGCGCAGGCGGCATCGTCGGCGAAGCTGATGACCGCCTATCGCCTGCATTTCGAACCCGGCACGCTGTCGGCGATCGACATGGTCCGCGACGGCAAGCTCGGCGACCTCGTCACCTTCTCGGCGACGTTCAGCCAGTCGCTCGACCCTGACAACCACCGCGCGAAGCACGGCATCGTCGCCGGCCCGCTGTTCGACATGGGGCCGTATCCGATCAACGCCATCCGCTACCTGTTCGGACAGGAACCGGTAGCGGTCGAATCGGCGGTGGCGACGCGGCAGGCGGGCGCGGGCTTCGGCGATCTTGACGACACCTTCGCGGTCGTGCTGCGGATGCCCGGCGACCGGCTGGCGAGCTTCACCGTCAGCTATCATGCCGGCAATGTCGACCACCTGACCATCGCCGGCACCAAGGGCAGCATCCATATCGACCCTGCCTTCGGCTATGGCGATACCCAGCATCAGACGATCACGATCGGCACCGACAAGCGCGAAGAGAAGTTCAAGCCGACCGACCAGTTCGGCGGCGAGATGAAATATTTCTCCGACTGCATCCTGAACGGCGACGATCCCGAGCCAGATGCCGAGGAAGGCATCGCCGACCTGCGCGTGATCGAGGGGATCGTGGAGGCGCTCAGGACCGGCCGCCGCGTCGACCTGCCCCCCTTCGACCGCCGCCGCCGCATCAACACCGCGACGCAGAAGCAGACCCTGTCGCCGATCACCCCGCCGGAAACGGTGAAGGCGAAGTCACCCAGCGGGAATTGATCCGTCGCCTCCGAGGCAACCGTACCCCCGCGCAGGCGGGGGTCCAGGGTCCCAAACGCAACCATCGCGCTATTTGGCCCTGGACCCCCGCCTGCGCGGGGGTACGGCGTCAGTTGCGGGACGAACGGGTGGTGCTACCACGCCACCCCGATCCTCCCGAAATGGTCGCTTCGCTCCTGAAACCGGAACGCTTCGGCCAGTTCCTCCAGCGCGAACCGCCGATCCACCACCGGCCGGATGCCGGTCGCGTCCAGTGCACGCACGAACTCCTGCTGCTCGCGCCGGCTGCCGATCCAGCCCGCCGGGTGCGCGCAAAGCGATGGCCTTCATGCCGCATCCCCGGCGTCGGTCACCGCCGCCGTCATGCCATTCGGCGACAAAATCTCGATCCAGTAACCGTCGGGATCGGTGACGAACGCGATGTCCTTCATCCGCCCGTCGTCGGGCCGCTTGCGGAAGTTCACGCCCAGTTCCTCGAACCGCTTACACGCCGCCACCACGTCGGGCACGCTGATGCCGATATGGCCGAAGCCCCGCGGATCGTCGTTGCCGCTATGATAGCCGGCGAAATCGGGATCGTCCTCGGTCCCCCAGTTATGCGTCAGCTCCAGCGTCGTCTCGCGCGTGAAGACGAACCGCGCGCGTTCCTTCGGATCGGCCGGCACGGTTTCGCCGTCGCGCAGAAACCCGAGAAAATAGAGCGAGAACGCTGCCTCCCCGAAATCCAGCTTCTGCAAGAGCGTCATTCCCAGCACGTCCTGATAGAAGGCGAGGCTGGCGCTGGGATCGCGGACGCGCAGCATCGTCTGGTTGAGGGTGAAGCCTTCGGTGCCGGCGGGTCGGGTCATGGATCGGTTCCTTCGCTGTCGCATGGCGCAACGCCCGACACCGCGATCGGTGGCGTCGCGAGACAATGTTACATCGTCGACACGCTTATGGTTGACGCGCATCGTATCGCGCGCAACGATCGCGCCATCCATCGAAAGGCCGTTCCCTTGTCCGCTGCCCCCCGTCTCGCGCTGATCGCGCTGCTGCTCAGCACCACTCCCGCGCTCGCCGACCCGATCCGCCAGACCAAGGGCGACTGGCAGGACAAGTTCCGCCAGCTGGAGGGGGAGGACTGGCCGACCCCGACCGATTACCGCAACGCCTCCGGCGCGCCGGGCTATCGCTACTGGCAGCAAAAGGTCGATTACGACGTCAAGGTATCGCTCGACGAGAACAGCAAGGTCGTGCGCGGCACGGAGACGATCCGCTATCGCAACAACTCGCCCGATGCGCTGCCCTATCTCTGGCTGCTGCTCGACCAGAACCAGTACAAGCGTTCCTCGATCGCGCAGATGAGCGCGACCGTGCCCGATGCGACCTCGATCAGCATCGGCGAGATCCGCCGGGCGGAGGCGATGCAGAAATGGGAGGGCGGCTTCACCATCGCCGCGGTGCGCGGGGCCGATGGCCAGCCGCTGGCCCACCGCGTCACCGACACGCTGCTGCGCATCGAACTGCCGCAACCGGTCGCGGGGAATGGCGGGGAGGTCGTGCTGTCGATCGACTGGTCGTTCCCGATGGCCGAACAGAAGGTCGTCGACGGCCGCTCGGGCTATGAATGCTTCACGCAAGCGGGCGAGGACGGCAACTGCATCTTCGAAGGTGCGCAGTGGTTCCCGCGCCTCGCCGTCTATTCGGATTACGAGGGCTGGCATAACAAGGCGTTTCTCGACGCGGGCGAATTCACGCTGGAGTTCGGCGACTACAAGGTCGCGCTGACCGTGCCCGCAGACCATGTCGTGTCGGCGACCGGCGTGTTGCAGAACCCCGATCAGGTGCTGACCGCGACCCAGCGCCAGCGGCTGGAACAGGCGAAGTCCGCCACCGCGCCGATGTACATCGTCACCCCCGACGAAGCGCTCGCCGCCGAACGCGGTCGCGCCTCGGGCACCAAGACCTGGACCTTCGCGGCACAGAATGTCCGCGACTTCGGCTGGGCGACGTCGCGCAAATTCGCATGGGACGCGATGGGCGTGCGACAGGACTATGCCGCCAACCCGCACGTCATGGCGATGTCCTTCTATCCGAAGGAAGCCCGCCCGCTCTGGGACGCGTACTCGACCAAGGCGATCGCCCACACCATCGACGTCTATGGCAAGTTCGCCTTCCCCTACCCCTATCCGGTCGCACAGTCGGTCAACGGCCCCGTCGGCGGCATGGAATATCCGATGATTACCTTCAACGGGCCGCGCCCGGTGAAGGACGCGAAGACCGGCCAGCTGACCTATACCGAACGCGCCAAGACCGGGCTGATCGGCGTGGTGATCCACGAGGTCGGCCACGACTGGTTCCCGATGATCGTCAACAGCGACGAACGCCAATGGACGTGGATGGACGAGGGGCTGAACACCTTCCTCCAGTTCCAGGCGGAAAAGCTGTGGGACAAGGACTTCCCGTCGCGCCGGGGCGAGCCGAAGGACATCGCCGAATATATGCTCTCCGACAATCAGGTCCCGCTGATGACCCAGTCGGATTCGGTGCTGCAATTCGGCGCCAACGGATACGGCAAGCCCGCCACCGCGCTGACCATCCTGCGTGAAACCGTGCTCGGCCGCGAACTGTTCGATCGCGCCTTCCGCGAATATGCCAATCGCTGGCGCTTCAAGCGGCCGACGCCCTACGACTTCTTCCGCACGATGGAGGAAAGTTCGGGGGTCGATCTCGACTGGTTCTGGCGCGGCTGGTTCTATTCGACCGACCATGTCGACATCGCATTGGACAAGGTGGTCGAGGGCCGCATCGCCGGCGGCGACCTCGACGCCAACGCTCGCGAACGCCGTGCGCTGGCCGATGCGGAAAACACCTCGCTGACCGTGAAGGGCAATGCCGGGCAGAAGACCGTCACCGAACGCGATCCGTCGACCCGCGACTTCTACGACCGGCAGGACCGCTTCGCCGTCAGCCCGCAGCAGCGCCGCGACCTCGCCGAAAAGCTCGAAAAGCTGACGCCGGAGGAACGCGCCGCGTTCCAGGTGAAGGACAAGTTCTACCGCTTCTCGTTCCGCAACGTCGGCGGCCTCGTCATGCCGATCCCGCTGAAGCTGACCTTCAGCGACGGAACGAACGAAATCGTCCGTATCCCGGCCGAAGTGTGGCGCCACGATCCCAAGGCGGTGACGTGGCAATATGTGACGGGCAAGACGATCACCGGGGCGGAGGTCGATCCGCTGCTGGAAATCGCCGATGCTGACCGCTCGAACAACGTCTATCGCGGCGCCATCCGTCCGGCGGTGCTGGAGATCGAGGATGTCGAGGATCTGGAAAACCGGATGAAGGACTTCGACGTGCAGGTGAAGCCCGGCTCACTCCAGACCTATGCCGCCCCGGTGGCGAAGTGAGGGTGCCGCTCGCCCTGCTCGCCACGCTCGCGCTGATCGCCCCGGCACAGGCGCATCGCGGGCATGACTCCCTCGCGGTCGTGACGCTCGCCGATGGCAAGGTAACCGTGTCGCACCGGTTCGAGGCGCACGACATCGAACCCGCGCTGTCGAAGATCGCACCGGACGCGCAGGTCAGCCTCGACGATCCCAAGGCGGTCGGCGCACTGGTGGCCTATGTCCAGCGCCGCTTCGTCCTGACGATCGACGGCAAGCCGGTGGCGCTGACCCATGTGTCCACCGACCTGTCGCATTCGCAGGTCCGCATCGAATATGCTGGTAAGGCGCCGCGCAAGCCGAAGACCGTCGCGGTCCGCTCGACCGTGCTGACCGACGTCTACCGCGCGCAGGTGAACCAGGTGAACGTGCGGCAGGGCAATGTGGTGAAGTCGCTGACCCTGCGCGGCGGCACGGGGGGCAGCGTCACGCTGTAAGGGCTACCGTCGGCCGCCTTACGCCACCCCTTCGTCATTTCCGCGAAGGCGGGAATGAAGTCGTGAGCAGTCAGGGTCGACAGCCCGCTACCCGTACCCCCGCGCAGGCGGGGGTCCAGAGCCACGGGCGCAACCCTGCCTGGCTCTGAATCCCCGCCCGGACGGGGATACGAGTTTGTAAGTCCCCTACCCGCACCCCCGCCGCATCGCTTCGACCTTGCCGGGCGACAACACCCCGCGATGCTCGCCGCAGACCCGCCCGTCCACGCCGATTGCGACGCTGAACGGCAACCCCGCCGTACCGCCCAGCAACTCCGCGCGGATCGCCGCCATCTGCGCCGCATCCGGCACCCAGCGCTGCGCCGCCGGCACGTTCGCCAGCATCGCCGCCGTCGCCCGTCCGCGATCGATCGGCACCACCGTCACCTTATAGGGTCGCGCCGCCTCGCTCAGCCGGGGAAGTTGCGCGATCTCGCCGTGGCACGGCGCGCACCACGACGCGACGAACAGCAGGATCGCGCGCGGCGGCAACGGCCTGGGCGCGGCCATCGCCGGGCCGGCGATCCACACCAGCAATGCGATCGCCGCCCATCCGCTCCATCTTTCGCGTCGCTGCATCCCGTCCCCCATCGACGCCGCAACATTGCCGTGCTTTCGTACGGGCGAACAAGGGGGAACCAGATGCTCGACCCGATTCTGCACGGCCTGCTGGCCATGGCGCAGGCCGCCGCGCCCGCACCCGCGCCACAGACGCCGCAGGCGCAGTTCGACGCCGCCAACACCGCCTATGCCGAGCAACGCTGTGCCGATGCGCTCAGGCTCTACGACGCGCTCGAACGCCGTACCGCGGGCAGCAGCAATGCCGTGCTGGTCGGCGCCATCGCGGTGCGCAAGGGCATCTGCCTCGTCCGGACCGGGGATAGCACCACCGGCGTCGCCGCGATCCGCCGCGGGCTGCCGACCTTGGCGAAGAACCCCGACGAATTCGCTGCCGATCTCGGCGCCGGCTATCTCGCGCTGGGCAACGTGTCGTTCGACGCGCTCGACTATGATGCCGCCACGGCCTCCTATCGCGACGCGCTGGCGCTGGCGAAGGGGGTGGGCCGCGTCCTGCCGCTGCTTGCGCTGTCGCGGACGCTGGCGTTCGACCATGACGGCAAGGCGCTGGTCTATGCCGACGAGGCGCGTCGCCTCGTCGAGGCCGACCCGACGGTACGCAAGGAAACGGTGGCGGCGGTGCAGACCCGCTATGCCCGCGTCCTGCTGAACGAGGGCCGCACCGCCGACGCCTATACGGTACTCAAGGATTCGTTGAAGAAGCAGGGCGGCCTCGACAGCCGCGTCAGCCAGTCCGAAGTCGCGACGCGCGCCGATCTGGCGCAGGCGGCGCTGCTGAACGGCGACCGGGAAAAGGCGCGGACCTATCTTGCCTATACCGGCGCGGGCCGGCTCGAAAAGGCGCCGTTCGCGGGCGCGCGCCAGATGGATTCGGCGCCGTGCGGTGCCGCCACCGGCCTGAAGCCGACCGACATGGCGGTCGTCGAATTCGCGCTCGGCGACGACGGCATCGTGCGCAGCGTCGCGCCGGTCTACACCACCGGCAACCGCGCGGTGGCGCTCGCCTTCGCGCGGTCGGTCGCAGACTGGTCGTGGTCGCCCGACGATGCCCGGGCCATTCCGGCCTTCTGGCGACAGTCCGCCCGGGTCGAGCTGCGCTGTTCGACCGCCGCCGAACGACCGTCGGTCCGGCTGCCGCTCGACGAAGCCGTCGATGCGTGGCTGACCGCGCATGGCTCGCCGGCCCCCGCCTGGGCCGACCTGCCAGCCGCCCGCGCCCTGCCGCTCGCGCAGGCGGAGGCGGTGCGCGCTCGCGCCGCGGGGGATCGCCCCGGCCAGATGCGGGTATTGCTGTGGCTCAGCGACTCCCAGCTGCTGACCGACAAGGAACGCCGGCCACTGGCGGCGGAGGCACTGGCCGCGGGACAGGCGGCGAATGCGCCGGTGGCGGTCATGACCCGCCTGCGCCTGGAGGACTCGTGGGTCAACGGCCGCGACTATGCCGATGCCGCGCGCAGGCGGCACGGCCTGCTCGACCGTCCCGAACTCACCGCCGACCCGCTGTCCGCGGCAACGGTGCGGATGCTGATCGCGACCGAAACCGGCGTCACCAGCGCCGCCGATCGCGCGCGGATGATCGATGCGGTGCTCGCCTCCCCCTTGCCCGACCGGCACCCGCTGAAGGTCGCCGCGCTGCTCGCCCGCGCCGACCTGTCGGCCCAGCGTGGCGACGTCGCCGGGGCACAGGCGGCGTTCAGGCGCACCGGGCTGACCAGCGATCAGTGCGCGCTCATCGCCCCCACCCCGGCGGTCCAGCGGCAGGGGGCCACCAGCGACCTCTATCCGGCCGAGGCGCTCAACATGGGCTTCGAAGGCTGGGCGAAGATCGAGTTCGACATCGCCGCCGACGGCCGCACGCTGACCCCGCGCACCATCGCCGCCTACCCGCCGTTCGTCTTCGGCGATGCCGCGCAGAAGATGGTGGCCGCCACCCGCTTCCGCAGCAGCTTCCGCCCCGACAACGACACCGCATGCACCGGCAACGCCACGCGGATCAACTTCCAGCTGCCGCGCTGAGCGGCAGCGTGACGGCGGCGACCAGCCCGCCGCCGTCCGCCTCGCCCAGCTCCAGCCGTCCGCCATACAGCGCCGCCAGATCGCGCACGATGGTCAGGCCGAAACCATGCCCGTCGCCGCGCTCGTCCAGCCGTACGCCGGGATCGGTCGCCCGCGCCCGGTCCGCGGCGGGAATGCCGGGGCCGTCATCGGTCACGCGCAGTTCGACGAAGCCACCCTGCCGCCCGGCACCGACCACGACCGACGATCGCGCATGGCGCGCGGCATTGTCGATCAGGTTGCCTGCCAGTTCGTCGAGGTCCGCCGCGTCGACCGCCACCGTGACGGCCGGCACATCGGCCGTGACCGTCACCCCCCGCCCCCGGTGCAGCGC
>RPSH01000035.1 GCA_003946805.1 Bacillus sp. 2B10
GCAGCCTTCTTCTGTCATGCTCGCGGCGAGCGGTTTCGGTCCAGCCCATATGATCCCCGTGGTCTTCGCAACCCTCGGTGAATCACAACTGGCTGAAATCGCTCAACCTAATTTCCGGTTGGGCTCTAAGAGCGACGGGATGTGCCATCTTTAACAGGATGATGCATGGTATCGGACCACGGGCAATACAAGTCAGCTAATCAAACTCAACGATCATGCTTGCTGTAGTGCTCCTCCATAGTGACAGAGCGGATTTGCTCAATCCGGCTATCTATCTGTCCGGGGGGACCACGGGATACAGTCAATCTATCAAATCTAACGATCATACCATTATAGGTATATCCTAATCCACGGTTCAATACCGTATCTCCCATACACATTCTTCCGATTGATATCGTGCTCCGGTCCAAGGCAAGCATAAGCCCTTGTGTCGTAACCGCATAGGTATTGGGTTCTCTGGTCATGGTTTCCCAGACACCTAGCCGAGTGCGGTATCAATCTGAGGAATGCCTATCCTCTCCCCTTAGTGTCTTCCCATCTCCATGACTTCTGCCCATCGGCCATGGGTACGACACTAATAGGACTGCCAGTTATTCACGTTGCTCCTGTTGGTATCTGGCAGGCCCTTATTCCGAGCATATCAGATTACCCGTTCCTGTTTGCTTACGAGCAAACGGGACATCTATCTGTAAGTTTTGTCAATATTACTCCCTCCTATCGAAGGATGCACGATGAACCCCGTTCCTGTTAATCTCGATCGCATTCATGATCCCCGTGTTGCTGCCCATATTGAGAATGTGGATAGCCGTGTCCGTGGCGGCTTCCGCCTTTGCCTTGATATTCTCGGCATTCCGCTTCCCGACTACGCAAAGACTAAGCCTGCTGGCCGTCCCTCCATTGCAAAGCTGATGGCTGCTGCCGATGCCGATAGCGGCACTATCCGCACCTATCGCCATGAAAAGCGCGGCATCGGCGTATTCGCTCCGCGCCGTTAACTCCTTACCGCACTACAAGGAAAACCAATGACCAACATCAATACGATTGGCAGTATCGCCGATGAGATCGAAACTCTAAGCGCCAACCTCGCCAAGGCGAATGCCCTTACTGATCTACTTGGACAGCCTGCTATTGATGCAGTTAGCAAGCTCACTGGCGAATTGAAGGACGCGAAGGATCGCTTCGCTGCTGCCCTTGCCAAGCAAGATGCCGATGACCGGGCCAAGCGGCTTAGCCGTTTCTCAGATATCCGCGTTGAGACGAAGAGCAATGCGGACAACAACCTGATTAGTACGGGCTTCACTATCCGCTACATGCAGAAAACATGGGACGACAACCTCAAAGACTCTGTTCCCAAAGAGCATGAATGCAACGGCTTCGCTGCACTGGTCGATGATGCTTACGAATATCTCGTAACGCAAAAACCCCAAGCCATCCCTGCCGTCATCATGGCCCTTGCTCCCGGCAAGCCGCAGGAAGCAATGAGCATCTACATGCAGAGCAAGGCTCGCGGCTATTTCAAAGGCCAGCCATCCGCGTAATGGACGACCTGCATGATTGGGGAACGGGAGAGGCACCCAAGCCTCCCCGCTCATTCCCCGCTGATACCCGGCCTAGATGGCACGTCGAACCCCGTACCTTTGATGATCTGCTACAGCGGGCAGGCCGCTACGCTGACGCTACCCGAGCGCATGTAGAATGGGGCGCTGTCACTGCATGGCATTTGAGTGGCAAGGCCGATGCGGTCCTAGCTGCCGCCAATATCCCCAGCGGTGCGGTGGGCTTGTCTCTCCTGTTGACCCGGCAAGCGATCGAGCATGACGCCGGATGGCCCCAGCTTTCTGACCGGGCTGTAACGCCTGCAATCTACGACCTGCCAGAGGATGCCCAAGGCATTGCCCGCCGTATGGCCGTTGATGTTCGTGCGCTCTGGGAGGCTGCTGGCCGTCCCAATCTCGACGCTACCCGGTTCAAGCATGCTTTTCGCTTCCTAGTCGCCTGCATCCGCTTTGGATCGATCCCGCCACAGCGAACCATTGGCGACGTTCCGCCACTCCAATCCTAAGGAAAACCCATGACCGCACTAACTCCCCGCCAAGCCATTAAGGTAAAGGCGGCTCTCTCCCTTATTGCTATTCACGGCTATAATCCTCGCGCTGTACAGCAACAGGCACAAGCGGAGGTTGCCAAAGGCCAGCCCGCCAATGTGGCCTATAAGATGGCGCTAGATGCTTTCGCCAAACGCGTTCCGGCTTTGCGAGATACTTTGCATATCGCTGTCGATCTGATCCACAATAGCGATGATGCTACGGTCGCTCAGTATGACAAGGCGTTGACTGCCTATAACAACAGTGGCGACGAAAGCCATCTGGATAGCCTCGCCCCGATGATCCTTGAGGATGCGAAGGCGCTGGCAATCAGCAAGGGTGAAGTGACCGAAGCCGATGCCGCTAACTGGACCATTGCCGATGCGCTTGGCAGCACGGGTGACGCATATGCCGATACTCCTGATGTTCCCGATGCCGCCTCGATCCCGGCAGGGATGACCGTGGCAAGCTCGTTCGGTTTCAACGGCCTGAAACCCAATGCCCCTCAGGCTCCCGCAGTGCCCGCTCAGGCACCGGCAAGCGGCCCGCAGTGGATCATGGGTCCGACCGGCTATACCCTCGTGTCGCAGGCTCCCCCAGCCGCTCCGCAGGCGGGGCAGAGCATGACCGGCTATGATCCCTACAAGGGCGGACAGGATGCGACCGGCATCCGCGCACCCCAGACCGGAGACGCCGCCCGCCGCTCCCATGGCACCCCCGTCGGCGACATGGCCTATATGCAGTCGGCGACCGGCGTCCGTATCGCACCGACCGGGGAGGCTGCCCGCCGCGAGGCTGGCGTACCGCTTGGACCGGATGCCTGAGAACCTGCCTAGGAGAGTCGCTGAGAGGCGATAGCTCATCCCGGCCTACAGACACCCGAACGCTTCCAATCGACTCCTGACGGGGCTGAGCGGGGGCGAGACCGGGTATCTGTATGTTCGGTTCGTTCGGGGTCAAAGGTTCGCCTCGGCGTCCAATTCAGACCGCAATCTTATTTGCCGCTCTTGCTCATCAAGCCAATCCGCTTTGCGTCCCTCACGATTGCGCCACCATAAATACGCAATGATCGCAGCAACAGCGCACGCTTGGAAATACCCTTCCGCTTTGACACTGATGGGAAGCACAATTAGCGATAGAAGCCAGCATGTATCAGCCGTTATCCATCGCTCATATGGCATCGCTAGTATCCCGCTACAGGAATGGCCTACTCACTTGGTAGCGTCGCCTGTTCGCTCCGGCCAGTCATATTCAAACCCGGCACCCGATAAGATGCAATAGCCGCTACCATTACCCGCATAGATGGAGCAGCCCCGTACTTGTCGGCAGCGTCTTTACCTTCATGCCCTTGGAACTGCCGGCATACCCGCTCAGGGATACCGGCATCTACGGCATGGGTCTTCCATGTATGGCGGAATGAGTGAAAGACCTTGGCCTTATCCTCTATTCCACAATCCTGCTTATAGCGGCTGAACCACTGGCCTACCTTATCGGTTAGTTTCTTGCCGATGCCTACAGCTTTTAAGCCGGGGAATACACGGCCTGTTTGATCTGGCAGCTTCTGCACATAGTCGATGAACCCTAGCTCGATTAGCTTGGGATGCAGCGGGACCAGCCTATTGCTTGCCTCATTCTTGATCTGATTAGGCAAGGCATCGTCATCGGGCGTATCTGTAATGTCGATGCACCATACCTCTTGTCGCTTATCGTCATCGTCTATGTAGGCAACGGGCTTCACGTCCTGCACCCGTAGCTGTCCAATTTCTTCCCGGCGCGCACCCATGTACAGGGCTAGCAGGGGAAGCCAATAGACAGCTTCACCATATCCGCCCTTAGGCCGTTCGCCCTTGGCATGAACCGGGCCAGCGAACAGGGCATTGAGGTCATCGGCAGAGAAGTCTTTCCGCTTCTCTCCACGCTCAGTCACAGCCATCTTCACATCACGGGCCACGTTGACGGGTACGATATCCTCTTGCGCCGCCCACTCTAGCAGGGTCCGCAGGTAGGCCAGCCGATCCCGTACATTGACCTGAGAACGCGCAGGGTCCGCTATCAGCTTGCGCTTGTAGGCCATCACATCGGCCTTGGTGATTAGCTCGACGGACTTACGGCCCATCATGGCATTGAACAGCTTGGCATCCCGCCAGTAGGCATCCTTGCCACGGGGCGACGGCTTACGCTCAGCGGCCCAACCGTCGAGGATATCTGTATCTAGGTATTTGCCCTCGCCCTCATTGGAGGCATCCGGACTGTACTCGACGGCCTGATTTTGGCTTTCCGATGCGCGGGCAGTCTTTCCGTAGCGAGCTTGCATAGACGCGATCAGCGCCCCGGCATTCTCCCGCTCATGCCCGACTAACAGCTTGCCAGCCCTAGCCACGTCAGCCGGGGAAGCGTCTGTCTCTATCCCCGCTGCCAATGCATCCATGACCGGCTCTAGCCGCTCTATCTCACTGTCAGATGCAAACAGGTCGTCGGCCGTAAGCTCAGCCTGTAACTGGTCAGCTTCCCACCGCTTCCGCTCCCGTTCGATCTGGGACGCAGGCTTAGGGGCAATGATAGGGGGAGGGACGGCAGCGGCCTTATCCCGCTCAGCTTGCTTGAGCAGAGCATGGGCCGTCTTGGTGATATCAGGGATGAGGGCCTTAGCCGCTTCCCGGTCCTTTAGACCTAGCGACCGCTTAATCTCTCGCTTGCCAGCCATGAAGGGGCGCAGGTCCGCGGGTATCCCCATGCGGAAATAATAGACCCCGTTCGGGGCGCGATGGAGGTATGAACACATTGGCTGTCGTCCTCGTACCTTTGTACTAGACGCTCGTAAAAATCCTAGGATTTCTGCCAAACCCTAGGCTTTCTAAGCCTTAGGGGTGAATGGTGCCCAGAAGAGGACTCGAACCTCCACGACCTTGCGATCGCCAGCACCTGAAGCTGGTGCGTCTACCAATTCCGCCATCTGGGCACGGGGTAGGAGGGGGCCTCTACGGGTGGGTCGGCGGAGTGTCAACAACTTGTTGCGCGTTTTTTACGGGGTCCTTGCCGTTTTGCTGCGGGAGCGGCATGGGGACGGCACACAGGCAGGCACAAGGCGGACTCGATGAAGAACCAGTTGGTGACGCTGTTCGGTGGCGGCGGCTTTGTCGGCCGCTATGTCGTGCAGGAATTGCTGAAGGCGGGCGCGCGCGTCCGCATCGCGCAGCGCGATCCGCGGCAGGCGTTGTACCTGCGCACGCAGGGGGGGCTCGGCCAGACGCAGTTCGTCGCCGCCGACCTGTCGCGGCCCGATACCGTCGCGCGTGCCGTCGCCGGATCGGATGCCGTCGTGAACCTCGTTGGCATCCTCGAGGGTGATTTCGACAAGGTGCATGTCGCCGGCGCACGGACCATCGCCGAGGCTGCCGCTGCGGCCGGCGCAAAGGCGTTCGTGCAGATCTCGGCGATCGGCGCCGATGCCGCGTCGCCGTCCGCTTATGGCCGGTCGAAGGCGGCGGGCGAGGACGCGGTTCGCGCGGCGTTCCCGACCGCGACGATCCTGCGCCCCTCGATCGTGTTCGGGCGCGAGGACGGGTTCGTCAATCGCTTTGCCGGGATGATCTCGGCATCGCCTGCGCTGATCGGTCGTCCGATCGTGCCGGTGATGGCGGCCGGCACGAAGTTCCAGCCGATCTATGTCGTCGATCTGGCGCAGGTGGTGGTCAAGGCGCTGGCAGATCCCGAGCGTTTCGGCGGGCAGACCTATGCGATCGGCGGACCCGACGTGATCACGATGGGCGAACTCAACCGCTGGATCGCGCAGGCGATCGGGCGCGACGTGCGCTTCGTCGAGATTCCGAGCGATCTGGGCGGGGCGATCGCGGCGATGCCGCTCACCCCGATCAGCAAGGATCAGTGGGCGATGCTGTCGCGCGACAATGTCGCGGGCGGCGACGTGCCGGGGATCGAGGCGTTCGACGTGCGGCCGGTGCCGCTGGCGACGGTCGCGCCGGAATGGCTGGTCGTCTATCGCAAGTACGGCCGCTTCAACAAGGTGGCGCGCGCGTGACTCCTGCCATGGCGTGGCTGGAAGCCGCGATCCTCGGCATCATCCAGGGGCTGACCGAATTCCTGCCGGTATCGTCGAGCGCGCATCTGCGTATCGCCGGCGCGTTCCTGCCGTCGCATACCGATCCGGGCGCGGCGTTCACCGCGATCATCCAGATCGGCACCGAAGCGGCGGTGCTGCTGTATTTCCGCAAGGACATCTGGCGCATCGCGACCGCGTGGCTGGGCCAGTTCACGGGACGGCAGAACCATGCCGCGCGCGACAATGCGCGACTTGGCTGGCTGGTGATCGTGGGCACGTTGCCGATCGTCGTGCTGGGGTTGTTGTTCAAGGACGCGATCGAGACGTCGTTGCGCAACCTGTGGTTCACCGCGTTCAGCCTGATCGGGTTCGGCATCCTGCTGGGCATCGCCGACGTCGTCGGGCGGCGGCGCTGGGGGATCGACCGGTTGCGCTGGGGCAGCGGCATCGTGTTCGGGTTCGCGCAGGCGATGGCGCTGCTGCCCGGGGTGTCGCGATCGGGCGGGACGATCACCGCCGGGCTGTTCATGGGCTTCACCCGCGAGGCGGCGGCACGCTATTCGTTCCTGCTGGCGATCCCTGCGGTGCTGGCGTCGGGTCTGTACCAGCTGCACAAGACCTGGGGACAGTTCGGCCCCTATGGTCCCGGACCCACGCTGCTGGCGACGATCATTTCGTTCGTCGTGGGATATGCATCGATCGTCGGATTCCTGAAGCTCGTGTCGACGCGGGGGTATATGGCGTTCGTGGTCTACCGCCTAATGCTGGGCGGAACGCTGATTTACCTGCTCTCGCAGGGCTATATTACCGCAACGGCATAGGGCCGTTTCGGTTCTAAAAGTCCTTGTTGCGAGCGACTCTAAAGTAAACCGCAGGTCGACCTGCAAAACAAGGTCAGCATAGCTTACCTTAAGATCGTTTGTTGCGTGACTCCGTCGGCCAGATATGCTTTTCGGGCGTCCGGAGGGCATCATGGCCGATCAAGCAATGCTGAAGTTCGTTTCGCGACCACAGGCCTATCCGGCCAAACGCGAGCCCGAATTGCGCGCCGAGGATTTCCGCGAGATCGCGGAACGCTACGCGCCGCCGACGGCCGAGGATCAGGCGGGACGCTGTTCGCAATGCGGCGTTCCCTATTGCTCGGTCCATTGCCCGCTGCACAATCATATTCCCGATTGGCTGCGCCTGACCGCCGAGGGGCGGTTGCAGGAGGCGTATCAGCTGTCGAACAGCACCTCGACCATGCCCGAGATCTGCGGGCGCATCTGTCCGCAGGACCGGCTGTGCGAGGGCAATTGCGTCATCGAATTCTCGGGCCACGGCGCGGTGACGATCGGGTCGGTCGAGAAGTTCATCACCGACACCGCGTGGGAAAAGGGCTGGGTCGAGCCGGTCGCGGTGGGTCCGGCGCGTGGCCAGTCGGTGGGGATCGTCGGGGCGGGACCGGCGGGTCTTGCCGCGGCTGAATGGCTGCGCAACCTCGGCTACGACGTGCATGTCTATGACCGCCACGACCGCGCCGGCGGGCTGCTGACCTACGGCATCCCCGGCTTCAAGCTGGAGAAGCCGGTCGTCATGCGCCGCGTCGAGCGGCTGAAGGAAGGTGGCATCGTCTTCCACGAAGGGTTCGAGGTCGGGCGCGACGCCAAGCTCGACGAGCTGCGCGAGCGGCACGACGCGATCCTGATCGCGACCGGCGTCTACAAGCCGCGCGCGATCAAGGCGCCGGGCATCGGCAGCGGCGGGGTGGTCGATGCGCTCGATTACCTCACCACGTCGAACCGGATCGGCTTCGGCGACAGCGTGCCGGCCTATGACGACGGGTCGCTGAACGCGGCGGGCAAGAATGTCGTCGTCGTCGGCGGCGGCGACACCGCGATGGACTGCGTCCGCACCGCGATCCGCCAGGGCGCGACGTCGGTGAAATGCCTCTACCGCCGCGACCGCGCCAACATGCCGGGATCGCAGCGCGAGGTCGCCAATGCCGAGGAAGAGGGCGTCGAGTTCGTCTGGCTCTCCGCCCCCGCCGCGTTCGACGAGCGCGACGGACGGGTGGTGCAGGTCCGTGCGACGGGGATGCGGCTGGGCGCGCCCGACGCCAGCGGCCGCCGCGCGCCGGAAACCGATCCGGGCAACGAATTCCTGCTCGACGCCGATCTGGTGGTGAAGGCGCTGGGCTTCGATGCGGAGGACCTCCCGACGCTGTTCGATGCGCCCGAACTGGGCGTGACCCGCTGGGGCACGGTGCGGGTCGACGGCAAGTCGATGATGACGTCGCTCGACGGCGTGTTCGCGGCGGGCGACATCGTCCGCGGCGCGAGCCTTGTGGTGTGGGCGATTCGCGACGGGCGCGACGTGACCGAGCGAATGCACGCGTATCTCAAGGCGAAGGCCAAGGCCGCGAAGGTGGCGGCATGATCGCCGTGCTCGCCCTGCTGCTGGTGCAGGCCCCGGCAGCGGCCCCGGCCCCGCCGGCCTCGCCCGCCGCGACCGCCACGCTGTCGGCCGAGGCACGGGCCTTTGGCGAGGCCTATGTCCCGGCCGAGGCGACCACGCGCGCCGCCGTCGCGTCGTTCCGGACCGAAGGCGCCCGCGCACTGGCGCAGCAGCCGATGCTCGTCACGATCGAACAGCGTAACCCCGGGACGCGCGCCAAGCTGCTCGATATAGGTGCTACCGTCGTCGAGCGGAATTATCGCGAACGCCTGCCGGGCATGCAGCAGCGGATCGCGGCGGTTGCTGCCGCCAACCTGTCGGCGGCCGACCTGCGCGACGTGACCCGGTTCCTGTTGTCGCCGACCGGGCAGGCGGCTCAAAATGCGGTGGCGGCCAATGTCGATACCGCAAAGATCGCGGCGGCAGCGAAGACCAATGGCGCGCTCACGACGAACGACCTGACGGGTTCGATGAACCTCGTCGGATCGTTGCAGGCGATGACGCCCGCGCAAATCGGCGAACTGGCCAAGTTCAGCGCCACGCCGGCCGGTCGCCGGTTCCAGGCGGTGGTCCCGAAGTTGCAGGCGGCGGTGACCGACGAAACGAACAAGCTGGCCCAGGCGATCACGTCTGCCGTGGGACGGTCGATCATGATGACGATGCGGTCGCTGACCGCCCCCGCGAAGGGAAAGTAGATGACCATCGAATCCGAACGCCTCCGCCTCGCCGCCGAAGGCATGTATCGCCCCGAGTTCGAGGGCGATGCCTGCGGCGTGGGCATGGTCGCCGCGACCGATGGCAAGCCGTCGCGCCGTGTCGTGCAGTCGGCGATCGATGCGCTCCGCGCCGTATGGCATCGCGGCGCGGTGGATGCCGATGGCAAGACCGGCGATGGCGCGGGCATCCATGTCGACCTGCCGCACCGTTTCTTCGACGATGCGATCGCCGCGTCGGGGCACAAGCCGATGCACGCCCGCCTCGCGGTCGGCATGGTGTTCATGCCGCGCACCGACCTGGGCGCGCAGGAGACGTGCCGCACGCTGGTCGAATCGGAGATCATCGAGGCGGGCTGGTCGATCTATGGCTGGCGGCAGGTGCCGGTCGACGTGTCGGTGATCGGCATGAAGGCGCAGGCGACCCGGCCCGAGATCGAGCAGATCATGATCGCCGGCCCTGCGCCCGAAGAGATGGACGAGGCCGAGTTCGAGAAGAACCTGTATCTGGTCCGCCGCCGGATCGAGAAGCGGATCATCGCCGCGCAGATCACGGGTTTCTACTTCTGTTCGCTGTCGTGCCGTTCGATCATCTACAAGGGGCTGTTCCTCGCGGAGAGCCTGTCGGACTTCTATCCCGACCTCACCGACGAACGCTTCGAATCGCGCGTCGCGATCTTTCATCAGCGCTATTCGACCAACACCTTTCCGCAATGGTGGCTGGCGCAGCCGTTCCGCTGCCTTGCGCATAACGGCGAGGTCAACACGATCCGCGGCAACAAGAACTGGATGCTCAGCCACGAGATCAAGATGGCGAGCATCGCGTTCGGTGAACGCTCGGAAGACATCAAGCCGGTGATCCCGGCCGGCGCGTCGGACACCGCGGCGCTGGATGCGGTGTTCGAGACGATCTGCCGGTCGGGCCGCGACGCGCCGACCGCCAAGCTGATGCTGGTGCCCGAGGCATGGCAGGGCGCGTCCGACATGCCGCCGGCGCATACCGCGATGTACGATTACCTCGCGAGCGTCATGGAGCCGTGGGACGGCCCCGCCGCGCTGGCGATGACCGATGGCCGCTGGGCGGTCGCCGGGCTGGATCGCAACGCGCTGCGCCCCTTGCGCTACACGCTGACCGGTGACGGGCTGCTGATCGTCGGGTCGGAGGCGGGCATGGTCCCGGTCGCCGAGACGACGGTGGTTGAAAAGGGCCGGCTGGGGCCGGGCGAGATGCTCGCCGTCGATCTGGGCGAGGGCAAGCTCTACAAGGACCGCGCGATCAAGGACAAGATCGCGGGCGAGGCGGACTATGCCGCGATGACCGGCAAGTTCCTGACGATCGACGACCTGCCCGCCGCCACCGCCGAGCCGCTGCGCTACGACCGCGCCGAACTGGCCCGGCGGCAGGTGTGCGCCGGACAGACGCTGGAGGATATGGAGCTGATCCTGTCGCCGATGGTCGAGGGGGCCAAGGAAGCGATCGGATCGATGGGCGACGATACGCCGCTGGCGGTCATTTCCGACAAGCCGCGCCTCATCAGCCACTTCTTCCGCCAGAATTTCTCGCAGGTCACCAACCCGCCGATCGACCCCTTGCGCGAACGCTATGTCATGTCGCTCAAGACGCGGTTCGGCAACCTCGCCAACATCCTCGACACCGGCGACCGGGCGAGCGCGGTGCTGGTGCTCGACAGCCCGGTGCTGACCAACACCGACTGGCTGCGGCTGAAGGCGCATTTCGGGAACCAGGCGGCGGAGATCGACTGCACCTTCCCGGCGGGCGAGGGGCCGGAGGCGCTGCGCGCCGCGATCGCCCGGGTCCGCGCGCAGGCCGAACAGGCGGTGCGCGAGGGGCGCAGCGAGCTGTTCCTGACCGACGAGCATCTGGATGCGACCAGGGTGCCGATCGCAGGCGTGCTGGCGGCGGCGGCGGTACATACGCATCTCGTCCGCAAGGGGCTGCGGTCCTATGCGTCGATCAACGTGCGGTCGTCGGAATGCCTCGACACCCATTATTATGCGGTGCTGATCGGCGTCGGCGCGACGACGGTGAACGCGTATCTGGCCGAGGCCGCCATCGCCGATCGCCATGCGCGCGGGCTGTTCGGCGAGATTTCGATCGACGAGGCGCTGAAGCGCCACCGTACCGCGATCGACGAAGGGTTGCTCAAGATCCTGTCGAAGATGGGGATCGCGGTGATCTCCAGCTATCGCGGCGGGTACAATTTCGAGGCGGTGGGATTGAGCCGGGCGCTGGTCAACGACTTTTTCCCCGGGATGCCCGCGAAGATTTCGGGCGAGGGCTATCATTCGCTGCACGTCAACGCGACGCAGCGGCATGACGCGGCGTTCGACAGCGCGGTCGTGAACCTGCCGATCGGCGGCTTCTATCGCCAGCGCGGCGGCGGTGAGGCGCATGCCTACTCGGCGCAGCTGATGCACCTGTTGCAGACGGCGGTCGCGACCGACAGCTATTCGACCTACATGCAGTTCTCGCGCGGGGTGCGCGATCTGCCGCCGGTGTATCTGCGCGACGTGCTGGAGTTCAACTTCCCCGAGACCGGCGTGGCGATCGATCAGGTCGAGGCGATCACCGAAATCCGCAAGCGCTTCGTGACGCCGGGCATGTCGCTGGGCGCGCTGTCGCCGGAAGCGCATGAGACGCTGGCGATCGCGATGAACCGCATCGGCGCGAAGGCGGTGTCGGGCGAGGGCGGCGAGGACAGCGTCCGCTACCAGCCGTACGAGAATGGCGACAACGGCAATTCGGTCATCAAGCAGGTGGCGTCGGGCCGGTTCGGCGTCACCGCCGAATATCTGAACGCCTGCGACGAGATCGAGATCAAGGTCGCGCAGGGGGCCAAGCCCGGCGAGGGCGGGCAGCTGCCCGGCTTCAAGGTGACCGAGTTCATCGCCAAGCTGCGCCACGCGACGCCGGGCGTGACGCTCATCAGCCCGCCGCCCCACCACGACATCTATTCGATCGAGGATCTGGCGCAGCTGATCTACGACCTGAAGCAGATCAACCCGAAGGCGCGGGTGTGCGTGAAGCTGGTCAGTTCGGCCGGCATCGGCACCGTGGCGGCGGGCGTGGCGAAGGCGCATGCCGACGTCATCCTCGTGTCGGGCCATGTCGGCGGGACCGGCGCGAGCCCGCAGACCTCGATCAAGTACGCGGGCACGCCGTGGGAAATGGGGCTGAGCGAGGTCAACCAGACGCTGACGCTGAACGGCCTGCGCGGGCGGGTGGTGCTGCGCACCGATGGTGGCCTGAAGACCGGGCGCGACATCGTCGCCGCCGCGATCCTCGGCGCCGAGGAGTTCGGCATCGGTACGCTGTCGCTGGTCGCGATGGGCTGCATCATGGTGCGCCAGTGCCATAGCAACACCTGTCCGGTCGGCGTGTGCGTGCAGGACGAGCGGCTGCGCGCCAAGTTCACCGGCACGCCCGAAAAGGTCATCAACCTGATGACCTTCATCGCCGAGGAAGTGCGCGAGATCCTGTCGCGCCTCGGCGTGCGCAGCCTCGACGAGGTGGTCGGGCGGACCGAGTTCCTGCGGCAGGTCAGCCGGGGCGCGGAGCATCTCGACGACCTCGACCTCAACCCGATCCTGGCGAAAGTCGATGCGGACGAGAGCGAGCGGCGCTTCAGCCTGTCGACCTTCCGCAACGAAGTGCCCGACAGCCTCGATGCGCAGATGATAAAGGATGCGGCGGCGGTCTTCTCGCGCGGCGAGAAGATGCAGCTGACCTATTCGGTGCGCAACACCCACCGGGCGGTCGGCACCCGGTTGTCGAGCGAGATCACGCGCAAGTTCGGCATGTCGAAGCTGGCCGACGGGCACGTCACCGTGCGGCTGCGCGGTTCGGCGGGGCAGAGCCTCGGCGCGTTCCTGTGCAAGGGCATCAAGCTGGAGGTGTTCGGCGACGCCAACGATTATGTCGGCAAGGGGCTGTCGGGCGGGATCATCACCGTCCGCCCAATGGTGTCGTCACCGCTGCTGAGCCACGAGAACACGATCGTCGGCAATACCGTGCTGTACGGCGCGACCTCTGGCCGGCTGTTCGCGGCGGGGCAGGCGGGCGAGCGCTTCGCGGTGCGCAATTCGGGCGCGACCGTGGTGGTCGAGGGCTGCGGCGCGAACGGGTGCGAATACATGACCGGCGGCGTCGCGGTGGTGCTGGGGCGGACCGGCACGAACTTCGGCGCGGGCATGACCGGCGGCATGGCGTTCATCTACGACCATGACGACAGCTTCGAGCGGAACCACAATCCGGAGAGCATCACGCTCCACCGGCTGGGGACGGCGCATTGGGAGAATGTGCTGAAGGGCCTGATCACCGAGCATCATGCCACCACCGACAGCCGCTGGTCGGGCGCGATCCTCGAGGATTGGGACCGGGCGAAGCAGCGCTTCTGGCAGGTGGTGCCGCGCGAGATGCTGACCCGGCTGGCGCATCCGCTGCGCGACGAGGCCGAGGCCGTCCGCGCCGGGGTCGCCGCCTGAGCGGTCAACCGGTGCGGCGGGACAGGCTGGCTTCGGGGGGCGTGGCGAGCAGCCACGCCTCCGCCTCGTCCGCCTCGTCGAAATACTGCGTGTCGCGGCCCTTGGCGGCGCGGCGGATCTGCATCGCCGCCAGCGACCGTCCGACGACGAAGGCGATGCGCCGCGAGCGGTAGCGCGGATCGGACAGCACCTGCTGGAATCCCATCACGCTCTCCGCCGCCTGGATATCCATCGCGCGGATGTCGACCAGCGACAGATGCTCGTTGGGGCGGGTCCTGAGTTGCCGGAACGCGGCATCGCGCTCGGTCACGAATCGGGCGATGTCGGCGGGTTCGAAGAATCCGGCCATGGTGATCCGCATCAACCCGTGGGCGACATCGTTGGTGATCGAGAAGCTGGCTTGCATCGACGAATTGTCGCGCAGCAACGGTTTCCAGATCGTTTAACCCGACAAAAAGCGAACGTCCCGGTACGAACGGACGATCTTATGTTGCGCGGTGCCGCACCGTGAGCCAGCCGAACGCAGCATAGATGCCGAGCGCCGGCCAGCCGCCATCGGTGGCGAAGAGATAGGCCGCGCCGATCGCCGCCAGCGCGGCGGCGGCGGGCACCGCGATCCGCAGCGGCAGCGACGCGGCCAGCAGCACCGCGCCCGCGACGCTGGCCACCACCGCCTGTACCCCCAGCCAGACATAGGAGGCGGCGGCACCGATCGATCCGGTCCCCGGCAGCTTGACGGTGGCATAGCCCCGCATAGCGTTGGGGAAGCTGTCGGCGGCAAGGTGCAGGCCGATACCGATCGCGAGGCCCGCCATCACCGGTCGCCAGCGCGTGGCGAACAACGCTAGCGCCAGCGGCAGCAGCGAGTGGGTCAGGCCGCTGCGGTGGCCGATCGGCAGCAACAGGTCGAGATCGGGCAGCGTCGTGCCGGCAATGCCCGCCAGCACCGCCGCAACGCCCTGTACCCAGGGGCGCGGCGACCGGTCGGCCAGCGCGACCGCCGCGACCAGCCACAGCACGCACACGAGCAATCCCACAAGAATCCCCTTCCGCCGCGCAACCGTGCCGCCTAACACGGGACCATGTGGCAGCTCCTGCAATTCCCGCTATGTCCTTTCTCGCGGAAAGTCCGCCTGCTGCTGGCGGAAAAGAGCATCGGCTACCAGCCGGTGCGCGAATCGCCGTGGGCGCGGCGCGACGAATTCCTGCACATCAACCCGGCGGGCCAGACCCCGGTGATGATCGACGACGCGGCCGGCGTGCGGCTGATCGATTCGATGGCGATCTGCGAATATATCGAGGAGACGGGCGACAAGCCGGCGATGCTGAACGGCAGCGCCGCCGACCGTGCCGAGCAGCGGCGGCTGGTGACGTGGTTCGACACGCAATTCTACCGCGAGATCACCGGCCCGCTGCTGATGGAGCGGATGGAGAAGCGCATCGTCCACCGCCAGACGCCCGACACGCGGGTGCTGCGCGAGGCGATGAAGGCGGCGGTCGAGCATCTCGACTATATCGACTATCTGCTCGACCACCGGCAGTGGATCGGCGGCGCGACGATGAGCCTCGCCGACCTGGCCGCCGCCGCGCAGATTTCGATCGCCGACTATCTGGGCGGGATCGATTTCAAGACGCACGACCTCGCCAAGCGCTGGTATGTCGGCATGAAGAGCCGCCCGAGCTTCCGCCCGCTGCTGGCCGAGCGGATGGAAGGCGTGCCGCCGCCGGCGGATTACGAGAAGCTGGACGTCTGAACCTGATGATCCGTTCGGTTCGAGCAGCTTCGAGCCTGTCGAGAAGAGGGTCGGGTGAACCATGCCCTGCTTGGGTATCAGGATTGTCCGGGGGACAATCCGACCCTCGTCGAGAACGCCTGCCCAGCGGAACCCCGTTCTCGATACGCGCTCTCGACTTCGCTCGATCGCTACTCGAACCGAACGGGGTTGAATGATTTTAACCACTTGACCGTGGTGCGACGGCCAAAGGTCACAAAGGTCACACTCGTGCGCGTTTCGCGATGTGCGTGACCTCACCCAATCGGCAGGGCGGCGGAATCTACGGTGGGAAAGAGCACCGGCGATCATGGCGACGTCCACGCCTGTAGGAAAGTCCTACCCGCCCAGTGCCTTTTGCCGGCGGCGCTGCACCGACGAGCCGAGCCCGATCGCCTCGCGATATTTCGCGACGGTGCGCCGGGCGATGTCGAAGCCCTTGGCGTTCAGCAGTTCGACCAGCGTGTCGTCGGACAGGATCTTCTTGGGGTCTTCGGCCGCGATCAGCGTGCGGATCGCGTCCTTGACGGCGAGGGCCGACACCGCCTCGCCGCCATCGGCGGACTGGATCGCGGAGGTGAAGAAGTATTTCAGCTCGAACAGCCCGCGCGGGCAGGCGAGATATTTGTTGGAGGTCACCCGGCTGACGGTCGATTCGTGCATCTCGATCGCCTCCGCCACCTTCGCCAGCGTCAGCGGACGGAGATGGGCGACGCCGTTGCGAAAGAACGCCTCCTGCTGCTTCACGATCTCGGTCGCGACCTTCAGGATGGTGCGCTGCCGCTGGTCGAGCGCCTTCACCAGCCAGTTGGCGCTGGCGAGGCAGTCCGACAGCCATGCCTTCGACGATTTGTCGCCGTTCGCGCTCAGTTCGGCGAAATAGCCGCGATTGACCAGCACGCGCGGCAGGGTGGCGCCGTTGATCTCGACCGCCCAGCCGGTGCCCCGCGGCGCGACGAACAGGTCGGGGACGACCGATTGCGTGCGTTCCCCGCCGAAGCGGCAGCCGGGCTTGGGATCGTAGCTGCGCAACTCGCGGATCATGTCGGCGAGGTCTTCGTCGTCGACGTCGCAGATGCGGCGCAGCTGTGGCAGCGCACCGCGCGCGACGAGGTCGAGATTGTCGATCAGCCGCGCCATGCAGGGGTCGTAGCGGTCGACCTCCTTCGCCTGGATCGTCAGGCATTCGGCTAGGCTGCGCGCGCCGACGCCGCTGGGGTCGAAGGTCTGGACGATGCCCAGCACCGATTCGACCCGCGCCAGCGGCACGCCGAGGCGGTTGGCGATGTCGAGCAGCGAGGCGGAGAGATAGCCGCATTCGTCGATCTGGTCGATGATCGCGCTGGCGATGAACAGGTCACCGCCGGCGACGCAGGCCCCGGCCTGTTGCAGCAGATGGTCGGTCAGCGAGATGTCGTCGCTGGCGAAGGCGTCGAGATCGGGCGCGTCCTCATAGCCGCCGCTGCCGGTCGCGCCGAGGCCGAGGCCGCCGTCGAGCGAGCCGACGCCGTCCGACGCGCTGTCGTGGTGGAAGGTTTCGCCCAGGTCCATGTCGAGCGATTCGCCGCTCGCCGCGCCGATCCCGAGCAGTTCGTCCGATCCGGCAGGGTCGGACGATGATGGCGTCTCCGGCGCTTCGAACACGGGGCCGTCGTCGTCGCCGCCGCTGCCGCCCGAATCGAGCAGCGGATTCTTCTCGACCTCCTCGGCGATGAACCCCTCTATCTCCAGATTCGACAGCGCGAGCAGGCGGATCGCCTGCTGCAACTGCGGCGTCATCACCAGCGATTGCGACTGGCGCAGGTCGAGGCGAGGGGCGAGGCTCATGACGGTTAGAGTTCGAAGCCTTCGCCGAGATACAGGCGGCGGACATTGGCGTCGGCGACCAGTTCGGCGGGCGAGCCGGCGAACAGCACGCGCCCGTCATAGATGATGTAGGCGCGGTCGACGATTTCCAGCGTCTCGCGGACATTGTGGTCGGTGATGAGCACGCCGATGCCGCGCGATTTCAGCTGGATCACGAGGTCGCGGATGTCGGCGATCGAGATCGGGTCGATGCCGGCGAACGGTTCGTCGAGCAGGATGATCGTCGGGTTGGCGGCCAGCGCGCGCGCGATCTCCGCGCGGCGCCGCTCGCCGCCCGACAGCGCCATGGCCGACGCGGTGCGCAGGCGGGTGAGGCCGAATTCGTCGAGCAGCTGTTCGAGCCGCGCGGCGCGCGCCACCTTGTCCGGTTCGGCCAGTTCGAGGACGGCGAGGATGTTCTTTTCGACCGACAGCCCGCGGAAGATCGACGTTTCCTGCGGCAGATAGCCGAGGCCGAGGATCGCACGGCGGTACATCGGCAGCGCGGTGATATCCTCACCGTCGAGCAGGATGCGGCCGGCGTCGGGCTTCACCAGCCCCATGGCGGAATAGAAGCTGGTGGTCTTGCCCGCGCCATTGGGGCCGAGCAGACCGACGACCTCGCCGCGGCCGACCGACATCGACACGTCGGACAGCACGACGCGCTTGTCGTAGGACTTGGCGATCGACACGACCGACAGGCCGCGATCCGACGGGATCTCGGCGAACGGGCGCGCTTCGGTGGCGGGTGTCAGCAGGGTGGTGTCGGGCATCGGCAACGTCCTGATCGCATGGCGACGGTTATCGAGGCGTTACCGCCGCGACTTTGGCAGGATTATTGCATGACGGGCGCGGGAAAGGAAAGCACGGATCGGTGGGTTGGGTGAGATGTGCGGCCAATTCCCGTCTGCCATCGACCCCCGATTGTTCGTCCTGAGTAGCCACTGAGCTTGTCGAAGGGGCGTATCGAAGGACTGGCGCCAAGTGCTTCGATACGGGCCTTCGACACGCTCAGTCCCTACTCAGCACGAACGGTTTGGCTACTTTGGCCCGGCGTCAGTTGCGCTTGGGCACCGAGAAGCGGCCGGTCACGCGCCCGCCGCTCTGCTGCACGGTGCCGCCGGATGTCGTGCCGCCGCCCACGCCCGATCCGTCGATCGTCGCGCGGCCGGTGTCGAGGTCGATCGACAGCCGCCCGCCGTTGAGCGTGTTGGCCCCCTGTGTCAGGCGGACGCCGCCGATCATCGTCACCACGCGGCGGTTGATGTCGTACACGGCGAAGCGCGAGCGCGCGGTCTGGTCGGGGCGGGTCAGCACGACGTTGCCGGTTGCGTCGATCCGCGTCGCCTGTGGCGCGCCGTCGGTGATCTGGCCGGTATAGGCGATGACGACGCGATCGGCGTTCAGCGTCATCGTCGACTGGCGGAACACCGCGCCGCCGGTGAAGACCGCGCGCCGCTGCTTGTCCTGCAGCTCGATCGCGTTGGCCGAGATGTCGATCGGCGCGTTCGAATCATGTCGCGTCTGCGCCGGGGCCGAGCCTGCGATCGCGAGGAGGCCGATGGTGGCGAGGAAGCCGGGGAGCGCAGGGCGAATCATGGCCGACTATTTCGTGCGTGCCGGGTCGATGCGCAAGCGCGCATTGCCGGTCAGCCGCACGGTGCGTTCCTCCAGATCGGCGTCGAGCCGGTCGCCGCTGAAATTGCCCATCGACGTGGTGCCGGTGACCGCGCTGCCGCTCCGCAGGCGACGGGTCTTGAGGTCGACGGTCGCGTTGGTGGTGTCGAGCGCATAGCCGTTGGCGGCGCGGAACCGGATCGGCCCCAGCACCTGCACCTGTTCGGTGTCCATGTCGTAGCGCCCGCGCGGCGCCGTCAGCCGGGCCGGGCCGTCGGGCAGGCGGATGCCGGCGGCGAGCTGCTGCATATGCACCACCGGTTCGGCCGAGCTTTTCTGCACCGCCGACCCGGCGTCGATGACGAAGGGCTGCCCCTTGGCATCCTGTCCGCGATATTCGGCGGCGCGCAGCCGCATGCGTTCCTGCGCGACGTCGACCTTGTTCTTGTCGAGGACGAAGCTGGTGTCGCCGCGCATGAACAGCGGCGCCATCACCAGGAACGCCGCCAGCACGCCGATCGCGATCGGCAGCGCGACCATCAGCAGCGCGATCAGCCGGTCATGCGCGCTGCCGGGTGCGGCGCGACGCTGTCGGCGCGTACGTTCCTGGCGGGCGATCTCCGACATGCCGGTCCTCTAGATGTGCGCGAAAATGTCGGTTTCCGGCCAGCCGGCAAGATCAAGTCGCGCGCGGTGCGGGAGGAAGTCGAAACAGGCCTGCGCCAGATCGCTCCGCCCCTCGCGCGCCAGCCGCTTCGCTAGTTCCTCGCGTAGCGCATGCAGGAAGCGCACGTCGGACGCGGCATAGTCGCGCTGCGCCTCCGACAGCACCGGGCCGCCCCAGTCGGACGACTGCTGCTGCTTGGAGATATCCTGCCCCAGCAATTCGCGGACCAGTTCCTTGAGCCCATGCCGGTCGGTATAGGTGCGCACCAGCCGCGACGCGATCTTGGTGCAGAACACGGGCGCGGCGACGACGCCCAGATAATGTTCGATCGCCGCCAGGTCGAACCGGCCGAAATGATACAGCTTCACCCGGTCCGGATCGGCCAGCACCGCCTTCAGGTTCGGCGCGGCATAGGTGCTGCCGGGGTTGAAGCGCACCAGATGCTGGTCCTCGCCACCGTCCGACAGCTGCACCACGCACAGCCGGTCGCGCGGGGTGATGAGGCCCATCGTCTCGGTATCGACGGCGATGTCGGCACCGGGAGCGAAGACGCCTTCGGGCAGGTCTTCTTCGTGAAAATAAACGGTCATCGGTAGCGCCTAGCGGTTGGAGGCGGGTTTGAAAACTCGCTTGGCGCGAGATTCGCGGTGCCAGCCCGCTCCCCCACCCGGCCACCCATCGAGAATACCGTGTGGGTGGCCGGGTGGGGGAGCGGGCTGGCGCCGCATGTCGGGCATTCGCCCGGCATCAGGAAGCAGCGCCCTCGCGGGCGAGACGCTTTTTCGTCTTCGATCGGCGCGAGACGATGTTGAGCGTCTCGACCCCGGCGGAGAACGCCATCGCCGCATAGATATAGCCCTTGGGAACATGCACGCCGAAGCCGTCGGCGATCAGCACCGCGCCGATCATCAGCAGGAAGCCCAGCGCCAGCATGACGACGGTCGGGTTCGCGTTGATGAAGCGCGCCAGCGGATCGGCGGCGACCAGCATGATCGCGACCGTCACGATGACCGCCGCCATCATGATCGGGACCTCGTCGGTCATGCCGACCGCGGTCAGGATCGAATCGATCGAGAACACCATGTCGAGCGCGACGATCTGCGCGATCGCCGAGCCGAAGCCGATCGCGGCCTTGCCCTTCCGGTCGAGCGCGTCGCCGGTCGGTTCGTCGTCCATCGTGTGATGGATTTCCTTGGTCGCCTTCCACACCAGGAACAGCCCGCCCGCGATCAGGATCAGGTCGCGCCACGAAAAGGCGGTTTCGAAGGCCGGCCGGCCATAGCCGTCGGGCGCGCCCTGCAGCCCCAGGTCGAACACCGGCGTGGTCAGCGAGACGATGAACGCGATCATCGACAGCAGCAGCAGCCGCATGACTAGCGCGAGACCGATACCGATTCGCCGCGCCAGCTGCTGCTGATGCGGGGGCAGCTTGTTCGACAGAATCGAGATGAAGATGAGGTTGTCGATACCGAGAACGACCTCCAGCACGACCAGCGTGAGGAAGGCGGCCCAGGCGGTCGGGTCGGCCAGAAGCGCGAAAATGGTATCCATGGGGCGATTCTGTGCCGGTTTCGCCACAATATGACAAGGTTCGCGGCCAGCGGAACGATTGCAGCGGCGAAATTCGTTTGGGACCGTGCGCTTTTAGGCTATGACAAGCGAGTGGCACCCGGTTTGGCGGTGCCCGGACACCTGCGTTTTTCGCTCGACGCTTGGGTTTACGATGAAGTTGGGCGAACCGGGAAGACGAACAGGGCAATGAGTTTCGATCGAGGACGGCGCGGCGAGCGCGGTGGGCGCGGCAGGGACAAGCGCGACGGTTTTGGTGACGAAGGCGGCGGCAGCAGCTACGGCGGCGGCGGCGGTTTCGGCGGCGACCGCGGTGGCTTCGGCGGCGGCGGGTTTGGCGGTGGCGGCTTCGGCGGCGGCGGCGGCGGTTTCCGTGGCGGCGGTGGTGGCGGCGGCTTCGGCGGCGGCGGTGGCGGCTTCGGTGGTGGCGGCGGCGGTGGCCGCGGCATGCCCCCGCAGGTCGTCGGCGAGGCGACAGGCGTGGTCAAGTTCTTCAACGCGCAGAAGGGCTTCGGCTTCGTGGTCCGCGACGACGGCGGCGAGGACGTGTTCGTGCACATCTCGGCGGTCGAGCAGGCTGGTCTCAGCGCGCTTGCCGAAGGGCAGCCGATGGGCTTCACCCTCGTCGATCGTGGCGGCCGCATCTCGGCGACCGACCTGAAGATCGACGGCGAGCCGATGGAAGTCACCGGCGGCGGTGCCCCGCGTGAACCGCGCGAAGCACGTGATGCCGGCCCGCGTGGCGGCGGCATGGGCGGCCCGCAGCGGCAGCTGACCGGCGAGCGCGCGAGCGGCGTCGTGAAGTTCTTCAACGCGATGAAGGGCTTCGGCTTCATCCAGCGCGACGATGGCCAGCCGGACGCATTCGTCCACATCTCGGCCGTCGAGCGCGCGGGTCTGCCGACGCTCAACGAAGGCGACCGGCTCGAATTCGAGCTGGAAGTCGATCGTCGCGGCAAGCACGCAGCGGTGAACCTCAACAAGCTTTGAGGTTTCGCCACGGCGATGAAATCAGGGCCGGCTGTCCTTCGGGATAGCCGGCCCTTTTTCGTCTGGGGGAAAGAAGATGGACCGTGCCACACCCAACCTGCCGTCGCGCGATTTCGCGGTGACGTCGGCCTTCTTCGCCAAGCTCGGTTTTGTCGAGGGCTGGCGCGATGCGGGGTGGATGATCCTGACCCGGGGCGCGCTGCAGCTCGAATTCTTTGCGTGGCCCGACTTCGATCCGGCGACCAGCGGTTATGGCAGTTGCCTGCGACTGGACGACGTCGACGCCTTCTATGCGGTGGCGGTGGCCGCCGGCGTGCCGGAGAAGGCCGAGGGCTTTCCCCGGTTGCAGCCGCCGGTCCCGCAGCACGGGTTGCGGATCGGAGCGTTGCTCGATCCCGATTGCTCGCTGCTGCGGTTGATCGGGGAGGGGTGAAGAGGCCGGCCGGCTATTCGTATCGGCCCCTCGACATGGTCGAAGCTATCGGAGGGTAGAGGCCGATCCCTCCGCCCGGAACGTCGCCCCGGCGGAGGCCGAGGCCTCTCGCGGCGCCTGCTGCGCTTTACCCCGAGAGATCCTGGCCTTCGCTGGAATGACGCTCGTTTCGAACGGGATGGGTCAGGCCGAAGCCGGCGCGCTTTCAGCTTCGAGGATAGCCGAGCCGATGTGCTACCCGGCTAGCACAGAGGCCGGCGAGACAATAGCCGAGGAAGTCGAGCGGTTCGTCGAACCAGCGGGTGCCGGCAATGCCGATGATCGCCATTGCCGCGCCGATGAAGCCGCCGGCGATCAGCCCGAAGCGCAGCGCGTCGCTGCGGCGCTGCCGTCCCGATCGTATCGCGAAGTCCCATAGCGGCAGCCCGAGCATCAGACAGATCGGTACTGCGATGCACGATCCGACGACAATGCCGAACAGCCCCAACTGCATCAGTCCGGGGAGGCGGTCGTCGACGACCGATCCATGGTCGATCCCCTCTCGCAATCCCCAGGATGCGATCAGAATGGTAACTGCCGCCATGGCCGCGACGCTGACCGATGCGATGCGCCGGCAGACCGACGGTGCGGCAACGTTCACGCGACCGTCTCCACCGCCGCTGCGCCCTGTACCCGCCGCAACCCCGCGCGCGGCGGCAGGTCCGCCGGTTCGTTCAGATCGCGTACCAGCCCGGCCCGCCGCAGCGCCAGCAGCACCCACCAGCCGGGATCGTGCTGGCCCGGCAGGATTCCCAGTCGCGCCGATTCGGGAAAGGCGTGGTGGTTGCCGTGCCACGCTTCGCCGAAGGTGACGAGCGCGGCGGCGGGCAGGTCGTGGCCCTGCACGCCGGCGCCGTCGACCACCCAGCCCTGCGGCCCGCGGCGATGGGTGATGTGGCCGACCAGCCAGTGTCCGGTGACGCCGGCCGCGACCCGGACGGCCACGCCCCAGACCAGCCATGGCAACCCGCCGACCCACCAGAACAGCAACGCCCAGGGCAGTTGCTGCGCCATCCACGTCGATTCGAGCGCGCGCAGGAAGCGGTCGTCACGCAGATACCGCTCGGGCACGAAGCGCGGCGGATGGTCGAGGTCGAGCTGGCAGTGCATCTGCCACCACGCATCGCGCGCCATCGTGGTGCGGTGGGCGTGCAGCGGGTGGCAGTCGGGCTGGCGTTGCGCCCAGTCGCGCATGTCGTGCAGGTGGACCATGCCGATCGGCCCGGCCATGCCGACCAGCGTGCCGAGATATACGAGGACGCGTTCAACCCAGAGGGGCGCGGAAAAGCTGCGATGGATCAGCAGCCGGTGCAGTCCGATCGAATGGCCGGCGCACAGGGTGACGGCGCTGGTCGCGAGGAACAGCAGCACCGCGCCCGGCGTCACGAACCATGGTCCGGCGATCAGGGCGACCGCCGTCATGCCGCCGATCCAGATCGACTTGCGCGGTGCCCATCGCACCGTTCCCGCCACGGCGGAGGTTTCGGGCAGCGCCTTGATCCGGCGGGTCGAACGATCGGGCATAACGCGCTCCTTCGGTAATTAGGTATATTCCTAAATAGCGAAGCATGTTTGTCAAGCGGGATGGTCCGGCCTATATCGGCGGGATGCAACGTGTCTTCGAAGCGCTGGCGTCGGTGCCCCGGCGCAAGATCCTCGCCTATCTCGCCCATGCCGAAATGAGCGCGGGCGAGATCGCGGCGCGGTTCGACATGTCGAAGCCGTCGATCTCGCAACACCTGTCGATCCTCGATGCGGCGGGGCTCGTGACGAGCGAAAAGCGCGGGCAGTTCGTCTATTACCGGCTGGTGCCCGACAACCTCGCCAACACGCTGAACGGCTTCGTGCAGGAAGTCTGTCCGGTCGCACGGCCGCTCCGGCGCGAGAGCAGGGCACGCAACGGGAACCCCGACGCGTCCTGATCGTGTTGCAGGACACACGCGAAAGGGATCGACGATGGGCATGGTGCAGGACGGGGTGTGGACCAACGATACGCCGGTCGCGCCGACCGACGCGTCGGGCAATTTCCAGCGCGCCGAAAGCGGTTTTCGCGACTGGTTGACGGCGGATGGCGGGCCGGGGCCGGACGGGCAGGGCGGCGTGCCGGCGGAGCGGGATCGCTATCACCTCTATGTCAGCCTCGCCTGTCCGTGGGCGCATCGCACGCTGGTGGTGCGTGCGCTCAAGGGGCTGGAGGCGATGCTGCCGGTCACGGTCGTCGGGCCGCTGATGGGCGCGCAGGGGTGGAGCTTTGCCCCCGCGTTCGGCGGGACGGGCGATCCGGTGAACGGCGCCGACCATCTGCACCAGCTCTACACGCTCGCCCGACCCGGCATGACGGGCAAGGTCACGGTGCCGGTATTGTGGGACCGGCGCGAACGGCGGATCGTGAACAACGAATCGTCGGAGATCCTACGGATGCTGAACACCGCGTTCGACGATCTCGGCGCGCGGCCGGGCGACTATTATCCCCAAGCGCTGCGGGCGGAGATCGATGCGGTGAACGACCGGGTCTATCACAGCGTCAACAACGGCGTGTACCGCGCCGGCTTCGCGACGACGCAGGACGCCTATGACAAAGCGGTGCATGCGCTGTTCGATACGCTCGACTGGCTGGAGACGCGGCTGGCGGGCGACTGGCTGGTCGGCGATACGCTGACCGAGGCGGATATCCGGCTGTTCACCACGCTGGTGCGGTTCGACCCGGTCTATCACGGGCATTTCAAATGCAATGTCCGGCGGCTGATCGACTATCCGCGGTTGCGCGCGCTGGCCGAACGGGTCGCCGCGCTGCCCGGGGTCGCGGAGACGATCGACCTCGACCAGATCAAGACACATTATTATCGCAGCCACACGGCGATCAATCCGACCGGCATCGTGCCCGCCGGGCCGGCGGTGGCGTTCTGATCGGGTCGGACGCGGGCAGGACGGTTGCGAGGATAAGGACACCCATGATTCGCTGGATGCTACCGCTGACGCTCGCGCTCGCGACCACCGCCGCCGCGGCGCAGACCGGCACGCCGCCGGTGGCGCCCGCGCCCGTGCCGGTCGAGGGGATCGCGGCGCGGATCGTCGCGCGCTATCCGCACGATCGCACCGCCTTTACCCAGGGGCTGGTGTGGCATGACGGCGCGCTGTTCGAAAGTACCGGACAGCCCGGCGTGTCCGACGTGCGGCGGGTGCGGCTGGCCGACGGCAAGGTGCTGGCGCGTACGAAGCTGCCGGGGTTGCAGTTCGGCGAGGGGCTGGCGGTGGACGGCAACCAGCTGGTCAGCATCACGTGGCAGGACGGGATCGCGCATCGCTGGGACGCGAAGACGCTGAAGCCGGTCGGGCGGGCGCGCTATCCGGGCGAGGGCTGGGGCCTCGCGAACGATGGCACGTCGCTGATCCTGTCGGACGGGACGCCGACGCTGCGCTTCATGGACCCCAAGACGTTCAGGGAGCGGCGGCGGGTGACGGTCACCGCCAATGGGCGGCCGATACACAACCTCAACGAGCTGGAGATGATCGACGGCAGGCTGTGGGGCAATATCTGGCACCGCGACTATATCGTGCGGATCGATCCGGCGACCGGCGCGGTCGACGGGCTGGTCGACCTTGCGCCGCTGCGCGCCGAGCTGGGCGCGCTCGATCCGGAAGCGGTGCTGAACGGGATCGCGTGGGATGCGGCGGGCAAGCGGCTGTTCGTCACGGGGAAATGGTGGCCGACGCTGTTCGAGATCGCGCTGGAGCCGGTGGAACAATAATCCTGAACGACGCCCCGGCCTGCGTCGGGATGACGTTCGTGGTGGATCAGCTCACCATTTTCAGCAGCGTCGCGATCAGGTCGGCCTCCGCCGCCGGCTTGTCGGTGCGGATGCGGCTGATGCGGGGGAAGCGCATCGCGACGCCCGATTTGTGGCGTTTCGACGCGTGGATCGAATCGAACGCCACTTCGAACACCAACGTCTTTTCGACCTCGCGCACCGGGCCGAAGCGGTTGACCGTATGCTGGCGCACGAAGCGGTCGAGGTCCTTCAGCTCGGCATCGGTGAAGCCCGAATAGGCCTTGCCCACCGGCAGCAGCTCGCCGCCCTCGACCGGATCGGCGGTCCAGCAGCCGAAGGTATAGTCGGAATAGAAAGACGAGCGTTTGCCCGACCCGCGCTGCGCGTACATCATCACGCAGTCGGCGACGAGCGGATCGCGTTTCCATTTGTACCACAGCCCGACGCGGCGTCCGGCGATATAGGGCGAGTCGCGGCGCTTGAGCATTACGCCCTCGATCGCCGAATCGCGGGCGCGCGACCGGAGGTCGGCCAGCGCGGTGAAGTCGGCTGCGTCGATCACACGCGACAGGTCGAAGGTGGTGGGGTCGAGCGCGGCGACGAACGTCTCCAGCCGCGCGCGGCGTTCGGTCCACGGGCGTTCGCGCAGGTCTTGCGAGCCGTCGAACAGGATGTCGTAGAGCCGGACGAAGGCGGGGGATTCCGCCAGCATCGCCTTCGACACGATTTTTCGCCCCAGCCGCTGTTGCAGCGCGTTGAAGCTGGCGGCACCGGTGTCGTCGGCATGGAGCGCGTCGCCCTGTCCCAGCCCACGCACCAGCAATTCGCCGTCGAGGACGCCGGGGGTGCGGAACGCGGCGGCGACTTCGGGAAACGCGGCGGTGATGTCGTCGCCCGCGCGGCTGTAGAGCCGGGTCTCGCCGCCGACATGGACCAGCTGTACCCGGATGCCGTCCCATTTCCATTCGGCGGCATAGTCGGCGAGGTCGACGACGCCGTCGTCGAGCGGGTGGGCGAGCATGAACGGGCGGAACACCGGCAGGTCGGCGGCGTGCGGCTGTTCGCCGCGCCCCTCGGCCCAGGCGAACAGTTCGGTATAGGGCGGGACGAGGCCGTGCCACACTTCCTCGACCGCATCGACGTCGAGGCCGAACGCCTGCGCCAGCGCGGTTTTGGCGAGGCGGGCCGATACGCCGACGCGCAAGCCCCCTGTGGCGAGTTTCAGCAGCGCGAAGCGTTCGTCCGATTCGAGCCGGTCGAGCATGTCCGCCAGCGCGCGCGGCGCGTCGGAGCGCGACAGGCTGCCCAAGCGGGTGACCACGGCGTCGAGCGTCAGTGGAACGGGATCGGGGACCGCGCCCGGCGGCGGTTCGGGCCACAGTAGCGCGACCGTTTCCGCCGTGTCGCCCACGAAGTCACGGCTCATCGCGAACAGCACCGGATCGGTGCGTTCGATGATGAGCGTGCGGATCGTCGCCGACTTGACCGCGGGCAGGTCGAGATCGCCGGTCAGCGCGGCGATCGCCCAGCCCCGGTCGGGATCGGGCGTCTCGCGCAGATAGGCGCCGATCAGCGCCAGCTTGGCGTTGCGCGACCGGGTGTAGATCAACCGGTCGAGCAGGTCGGCAAAGGCCCGCATCGCGTGCGCGTCAGTCGAGCGCGCGCTTCACGCCCTTGCCCGCCAGCAGCCCGAGGACCAGCAGCACGACGAACACGGCGATCGCGACGAAGAACAGGATCTTGGCAAGGCCGACGAACGCGCCACCGATCCCGCCGAAGCCCAGCGCGCCCATCACCAGACCGACCACCAGAAAGATCACCGCCCATTTCAACATGCCATTCGCTCCGTAGCCCGGCGGCGTCGTTGCCGCGATACAGGGGGGAGCGCCCGACAGGGGTTGCGGTTCCGACCCGGACGGCGCGGGGGCAGCAAAAAGCCCGCCGGTGGCGGATGCACCGGCGGGCTTCGGGTCGCTGGCGGGCGGGAGGTCAGCCCTTGCGGGCGGCCTCGAACAGGAACCATGCGCGTTCCTCGGCCTGGTCGATCCAGTCGTCGGCGAGGCTGCTGGTGGCGGTGTCGCCGGCATCCTCGGCGGCTTCGCGGGCTTCGCGCAGGCGTTCGACCAGCTTGAGATTGTCGTCGCGCAGTTCGGCGAGCATGTCGTCGGGCTTCACGAAGTCCTTGTCATTGTCCTTGATCGCGGTGCGACGCGCGATGTCGCCGATCGAGCGCAGCGTCGTGTTGCCGGTCTTGCGCACGCGCTCGGCGATCACGTCGGTGACCGCGAGGATCTGCGACGCCTGATCGTCGAGCATCAGGTGATAGTCGCGGAAATGCGGGCCGGACACGTGCCAGTGGAAGTTCTTGGTCTTCAGATACAGGGTGAAGCAGTCGGCAAGGGCGGCGTTCAGGCCGTCGGCGACGCTGGCGACCTTGTTGTTGGGCAGGTCGGTGGGCGTGTCGAGCGCGGGGTTGGTCACGGCGGGTTCTCCGGCTGGATATGATTCGGTTGGGCAACGATCGCACCGCCGATTCTTTCCCGCCGCCGTCGCGCAAAATATCCGCTGACGTCGATCGACGCGGTGGATCACAGCAGGCGCAGCGCGCCGAGGCCAAGGACCGCGCCGGCGATCAGCAACAGGCCGCCGACCACCGGCCGGACCCGGCGTAACGGCAGCGCCAGCCAGCCGCGCTCGCCCAGCGTCGCCGCGGCGGCGGACAGCGCGCCCGCCGCCAGCGTCGAGCCGACCGCCCCCGCGACCGGATCGGGCGTGCGGGCGACGAGCGCGAAGACGAGGAACTGGCCACGGTCGCCGAACGCGAGGATCGCCATGCCCAGCAGCCCGGTCAGCCAGCCCGGCAGCCGCCAATGGTCCAGCCGGTCCCTGATCCGCGCCGCGACCAGCGCCGATCCGCCGGCCGACAGCAGGGCGAGGGCCAGCAGCAGGTTGCGGGCATTGGGGGTCAAATGCGGCGCGACCAGCGCACCCGCCGCCGCGGCAACCCCGAAGCCGATCGCCTGCGCGACGATGCCGGCGATCGTCGCGCCGCGTCCGTGACGGTCGGCGAGGATCGCGGCGAGCAGCGCCGGCCGGTCGCCGACCCCCGCCAGCAGGACCGCGACGAACGCGGGAACGAGCGGGTCCATCGCTGTGGTGGAAATCAGTCGGCGAGGCGTACCGTGCAGACCGCGGCGTAGGCCTGCGCCGTGGCCGCATCGCTGCGCCCGCAGCGCACGGCTTCGCGGGCCAGCGCGGTCCATTCGCCGATCGAGCGCCGCTCGCCGCGTGCGATCGCTGCGTCCATGACGGCGAGCACCGACAGCGCGGGCAGGCTGGCTTCGGCAGTGGCGATCGCGCGAATCGCCTCGATCTCGGCAA
Organism: Bacillus sp. 2B10; assembly: GCA_003946805.1. Classification (GTDB taxonomy): domain Bacteria; phylum Pseudomonadota; class Alphaproteobacteria; order Sphingomonadales; family Sphingomonadaceae; genus Sphingomonas. The sequence goes on from RPSH01000035.1 coordinate 29,883, forward strand.
AGGGGTGGGTACGGCCGCCAAGGGTCATCGCCCGCTCCGCATCGATATGCACCGACTCGATCCGCATCACCGCCTCCCAATCGCCTGATTCACAACATGCCGGCGACAGGTTACGTTCCGGTGAAGGGCTGCGGCCTTGACTCGGCCACGCGATTGCCCCATGCGCCCCCAACTTGCAGCAGCCCGCGTCGTGGCGGGTCGCTTTCCATTGTCATTTCGCGGGCGTCAGGCCCAAGGGGTTTTTGGGTCATGGCAAAGCCGACCACCGTCAAGATCAAGCTCGTCAGCTCGGCCGATACCGGCTTCTTCTATGTCACCAAGAAGAACCCGCGCAACCAGACCGAGAAGCTGACCTTCCGCAAGTACGATCCCGTCGTGCGCAAGCATGTCGAGTTCAAGGAAGCCAAGATCAAGTAAGCGCGTCCGGTCCTTGCCGGGCCGGTCCGTTTCGCGAAAACCCGCCGGGTGCCGACAGGGCATCCGGCGGGTTTTGCGTTGTGGGGGTGTGACGGATGTGTCGACGCTCGTCCCATCGTCGTCCCGGATCAGTTCCAGGGTAACGGCGTGCAGGTCGGTGCCGCCAACGTCCGTCATTCCCGCGAAGGCGGCAATCCATAGCTACTACCGTTTCGGCAGGAAGGGCGACGTCGGCGCCTATGGACTCCCGCCTACGCGGGAGTGACGAAAGGGGCGGGTCGCACCCGAAGCCCCAACGCCACCTACCCCCGCGAATCGCGCCCCGGGTCGCGATCGGCATTGAACGCATCGACCGCGGCGTCATGGCCCGATCCGTTGCTCAGGAACACCAGCGCCATCAGCACGCCGCCCAGCATCACCGATCCGCCGACCCCGCCCAGCGTCGCGGCGGCGGTCACCCAGTGCATCGAACCGATCCACCACCAGATGCCGGCCAGCGCCACCAGCGCCGCGACCACCGACACCCCGGCCATGATCTTGAGCATCCAGCGAAACCGCGCCCACGCAAAGGCGGCATAGTCGGGATCGTCGAGGTCGTTCGCCATGGCTTTTCAATGGGCGCGAAGCGTGGAATTCTCAAGCCGGAGACACGGGCAGGCAAGGCTGCCCGTGCCGGCGACAGGAGAGGGCGATGACGATCGCAACGATTTCGGGTGGACGCGACGTGGTGTCGGTAGGCGCCGACCGGCCGGTGCGCGAGGTGGTGGCGCTGCTGGCGCAGCATCGCATCGGCGCGGTGCCGGTACTGGTCGAGGGACAGGTCGCCGGCATCTTTTCCGAACGCGACATGATCCATGCGCTGGTCGAGGTCGGCGCGGGTGCGCTCGACATGGCCGTCGGCGAACGGATGACCAGCCCGGCGATCACCGTGACGCCGCAGGTATCGGTGCTGGGCGCGCTGTCGCTGATGACGCAGCGGCGCATCCGCCACCTGCCGGTGGTCGAGGACGAACGGCTGGTCGGGTTCGTGTCGATCGGCGACCTCGTCAAGCACCGCATCGACGGGATCGAGGCGGAGGCGCGGGCGATGCGCGACTATATCCAGCAGGCGTGAGCGCGTTTGGAATGCGTCGAGGCGCATTCACGGCACCACCCTTCACCCGCATTCCAACGAGCCTGCGGCTCGTCGGAACCTTGGCGGGTTTCGCCCGCTCCCCCACCCGGCCACCCACAGCGTATCCTTGATGGGTGGCCGGGTGGGGGAGCGGGCTGGTGCCGCCCGAAACTCGCTCTTTCGCGAGTTTCCAAACAACCTTTGAGGACAGACGGTGTTGACCGGCAGTTAAGGCCGGCGCGATACAGCGTGTCCATGTCCTCGCCCACGATCGCCGAACACCTCAACTGGCACGTCAAGCAGTGGCTGCACCGGCGGCTGGCGCGGCGGGTGCTGACGACGCCGCCGATTCCGCACGGCGACGATGGCGTCATCCTGTTCTCGATGATCGGGACGGCGGTGCTGCTGCCCTATCTGGTCGCGGTGAAGTCGCTGCGGCAGCAGCTGGGGCGCGGACGGGTGGTGATCCTAGACGACGGTACGCTGACCGCCGGGGATCACGCCGTGCTGGCGCATCACCTGAACGATCCGCGCATCGTCGCGATCGGCGATGTCGATACCGGACCGTGTCCGCGCGGCGGGACGTGGGAGCGGCTGCTGACGATCCTCGACCTGCGGACCGACGCCTATGTGATCCAGGTCGATTCGGACACGGTGACGCTGGGCGACCTGACCGAGGTGCGCGCGGCGATCGATGCGGGCCGCGACTTCACCCTGCGCGGCGAGGCGAGCGCCGAGAGCCGCGCGGCGGACGCGATCGCGCGCGACCGGGCCGGCGTCGACCCCCGGCGTCCCGGCCTGCATGTGCAGGACGCTGCCGAGGCTGCGATCGGATCGGTCGCGATTCCCGGCCATCCCGTGCTGCGATATGTCCGTGGCTGTTCGGGTTTTGCCGGCTTCGCGCCGGGCGGTCCGGGGCGGGCGCTGGCGGAGGGCTTTTCGCAGGCGATGGACGATGCGATCGGCCGGGCGAGCTGGTCGCGCTGGGGCAGCGAGCAGGTGACGTCGAACTTCGTCGTCGCCAATGGCCGCGATCCGCTGCTGCTGCCCTATGCCCGCTATCTCAACTTCTGGAACGCCGCGCTGTTCGGCCGGGCGCATTTTCCGACCGATCCCGCGTTCGTCCACTTCATCGGCACCTATCGCTTCCACGGCGATGCCTATCTGTCGGCGACGCGTACCGCGATCGAACGGCTGGGTCAGGACTTGCGCAGCATCGCCCATGCGTCGAGCACGGCGCTGCGGGCGAACAGCCACAGCGACCCGGCATAGACCATGCCGCCGACGGCGGCCGACAGTGCCAGCATCGGTGCCGGCGACAGGGGGGCGGCAACCCGTGCGGCCAGCGTCACCGCGCCGGCCATCGCCGCGCCCGCGCCGAACGCCGGCGCGACCGCGCGCAGGAAGGCGCCGGCCGACAGTCCGATCACCGGCAGCGCCCGCGCGGCGACGATCGCCAGCAGCAGCGGGTGCGCGACGATCCACGCCCCGGCCACCCCCTCGATCCCGAAGCGCGCGCCGATCAGGAACGCGATCGGCAGGATGACCGCGCCGATCGCGGTGGTGCCGGCGGTCGTGCCTGGCCTGCCCAGCGCATCGACCGCGGGGGGAAACAGCGCCTGCAACGTCATGAACGGCATGGCGAGGCCGAGCAGCACGACCAGCGGCGCGGCCTCCGACCATTTCGGCCCCAGCGCGATCGCGACCGCCGGCCCGGCCGTCACCGCCAGCCCGACGAAGAACGGTACCGCGATCAGCATCAGCACCCGTACCGACCGCACGAACCCCTGTGCCACCGCTGCCGGATCGTCGCGCATCTTCGCATAGGCGGAAAAGGCGACCTCGTTGATCGGCGGCACGACCTTGTTCGTGAAGATCTGGGTGAGGAACAGAGCGGTGGTATAGACGCCGACGGCATGGGCATCGAATGCGCGCCCGGCGACGAGGATGTCGGCCTGGCTCTGCGCGAAGCCGAGCAGGCTCGCGCCGGCAACGACTCCGCCATAGCGGGCGAGGTGCCCGGCGCCGCGAAAGTCGAAGCTCGGCCACATCCATGCCCGGGCTGCGGTCATCATCCCGATCGCGCGGGTGGCGAACATCACGGCGGGCGCCAGCACCAGCGTCCACACTCCCAGCCCGGCATAGGCGCCGCCGATCGCCGCAAGGGCTGCCAACAGCGACGACAACAGGTTGACCTGCGCCTGCCGGTGGAAATCCATCCGTCGTGCGAGCAGCGCATAGGCGAACGAACTGAATGGCGTGGTGACGTAGAGCAGCGCCTGGACGCGCAGCAGGTCGGCGACGAACGGCTCGCGGTAATAGGCGGCTGCCAGCGGCGCGAGCAGGAACTGCAATCCACCCAGCAGCAGGTTGAGCATCAGCAACATGCCGAACACCTGCCGCTGCTGGTGGCGCGTCACCTCGCCATGCTGGATCAGCGCATTGGCGAGGCCGTGGCCGTTCAGCATGTTGAGCAGCAGCAGCACGACCCCGGTCATCGCCACCAGCCCGTAATCGCCCGGCGTCAGCAGCCGGATGACGAGGAAGGTGGAGGCCCATGACACGATCTGGCCGACGATCTGGCTCCCCGACCGCCAGATGACGGCACGCCGGACCTGATTCTGCAGCGATTCGGCGGGCGGCGCGGTTGATTCGGCGGAAGGTTCCATCGACCGACACTGTAACCCAACCGATTGATGGCGCGTAAACCCGCGGAAATCCGTCGATCTGCAACTTTCTCGACACAAAAGTGCAAAAAGCCGTTGACGGTTTCGGCAGGCCCCCGTAGAGGCCTGTTCACCGGACGGGGCGAGCCACTAGGAACGCTTCACCGGGACAGCGAAACGCAGGCGACGCGAACCGCCCCTCCTAAAAAAGGGGTAGCGAAGCGACGCCGGTTTCTTTGTCCGCTCTTTCACATAGTTGATGAGATGAAGGGACATGTGGGCGGCGGCTTGCGGTCTGTGGCATACAAGGTGTCATGGTATCGTTTAAAGCTAAGTCGGCTCATATGTCTTATTACAACCACCATATT
>RPSH01000036.1 GCA_003946805.1 Bacillus sp. 2B10
GGCAAGGGGGGGAAGCCCTGCGTGGTACGCAGTCATTCCGGCGCAAGCGAGAATCCATATTCGCCAACGCGGGAGCAGGAGCCGATACCGCGGCCTTCACGGATGCCCCCCCACCCCGTACCGGGGAGGATTTCAGGTGCGTTCGGCCTTGTTCACCGCATCCGCCGCGCGCAGCCCGGCGAGCAGCTTCATCAGGTGCGCCGCATCGCGCACCTCGACGTCGATCGTGTTGGTGTGGAAGGTGGTGTCGCGGTTGTCGAGCCGGAGCCCCAGGATGTTGGCCTTGTGCCCGCCGATGACGGTCGCGACCGCGCCCAGCGCGCCCGGTTCGTTCTTCAGCGTCACCGCGATGCGCGCGGTGGCGCCCTCGGCATTGTCGCCCCACGTCAGGTCGATCCAGTGGTGCGGATCGATCGCCTCGATCGTCGGGCAGCCGATCTCGTGCACCTCGAACCGGCCGGCACCACGGCGCACGCCGATGATGCGGTCGCCCGGCACCGGGTGGCAGCAGGTGGCGAGGTCGTAGCCGACGCCCGCGGTCAGCCCCTTGATCTCGATCGGCGCGCGTTGCGCCGGGATCGGTTCGGCCTTTGGATCGGCGATGGCACCCGGCATGACCGCCTCCATCACCGCTTCCTCGCTCAGCTTGCCGCGCGCCAGCCCCTCGAACAGGGTCGCCTCGTCGGCGATCTTCAGGCGCTTGAGCCCTTCGGCCAGCGCGTCGGTGCCCGGCGGGACGGGCAGGCGCGCGATCAGTTCCTGATAGAGCTTGGTGCCCAGCGCCACCGTCTCGTCGCGTTCGCGCAGGCGGATGTAGCGGCGGATCGCGGCGCGGGCCTTGCCGGTGATCGCGAAATTGAGCCAGTTGGCCTGCGGGCGCTGCGCCTTCGACCGCAGTATCTGTACCTGATCACCGTTCTTGAGTTCGGTGCGCAGCGGCACGACGCCGCCATTGACCTTCGCCCCCACCGCCTGATCGCCGAGATCGGTGTGGACCGCATAGGCGAAGTCGATCGGCGTCGCACCCTTGGGCAACTGGTGCAGCTCGCCCTTCGGCGTGAAGGCGAAGATGCGGTCGGCATACATCGCCATGCGGGTATGTTCGAGCAGCTCCTCGGGACTCTCGGCATTGTCGAGAATCTCGACGAGGTCGCGGATCCAGCGGACCTGCGTGTCGGGCCGCACCGCATCCTGCTTGTACGCCCAGTGCGCGGCGAGGCCGAATTCAGCCTGCGCGTGCATCTCGCGCGTCCTGATCTGCACCTCGATCCGCATGTTCTCGGCATGGATGACGGCGGTGTGCAGCGAGCGGTAGCCGTTGCGCTTCGGCGTCGAGATATAGTCCTTGAACCTGCCCGGCACCATCGGCCAGCGGCGATGGATGATGCCGAGCGCGCGGTAGCATTCCTCCTCGCTGTCGACGATCGCGCGGAACGCGATGATGTCGGACAACTGTTCGAGGCTGACATGCCGTTCCGACATCTTGCGCCAGATCGAATAGGGATGCTTGCGCCGGCCCGACACTTCGGCGGCGATGCCGTGGCGGTCGAGCATGGCCTTCAGGTCGCCGCCGATCTTGGCGACGCTGTCGCCGCCGCCTTCCTCCAGCTGGGCGAGGCGCAGCGTGATCGATTCATACGCCTCGGGTTCGATCTCGCGAAATGCCAGCGTCTGCATCTCGTTCATGAACTCGTACATGCCGATCCGCTCGGCCAGCGGGGCATAGATATCCATCGTCTCGCGCGCGATCCGCTTGCGCTTGTCGGGCTTCGCGATGTGATGGAGCGTGCGCATGTTGTGCAACCGGTCGGCCAGCTTGACCAGCAGCACGCGGATGTCGTCCGACATCGCCAGCAGGAACTTGCGCAGGTTTTCGGCAGCGCGTTCGTTCTCGGTCTGCGCCTCGATCTTCGACAGCTTGGTCACGCCCTCGACCAGTCGCGCGACATTCTCGCCGAACTTCGCCTGTATTTCCTCGTGGGTAGCGACGGTGTCCTCAACCGTGTCGTGCAGGATCGCGGTGGCGATCGTCTCGTCGTCGAGATGCAGGTCGGTCAGGATGCCGGCCACCTCGATCGGGTGGCTGAAATAGGGGTCGCCCGATGCGCGTTTCTGGCTGCCATGCGCGTGCATCGAGAACACATAGGCGCGATTCAGCAGCGCCTCGTTCGCGTCGGGATCATAGGCCTTGACCCGCTCCACCAATTCATACTGCCGCAGCATGGAATCTAGATGGGGCGGGCCGGTGCCGCAATGCAACCGTTTTCGACCGCGTTACGCACCCCTGGCGCGAACATTGCACCGGGCGAGCTGTTCCGGGGCAAAGGCTTCGCCATTCGCCGTGAAGGCGGTGAGCACCCCCAGCTCCTTCGCGGCCAGTTGGCACATGGTCAGGTGGCTGCCGTCGGCGCGCGGCGTGACGCAGCGGTCGCCCGCGCATTTCCACAGCGTATCGCGGGTCGTGATGCTGGCCACGCCCGGCGCGGTCGCCGGCGTAGCGGTGAAGCCGCGCGATTGTGCTGCGGCGCCGAACGACAAGGTCATGGTAGCGGCAGCGAACAGGGCGAGCATCTTCATCTAACGCGACTCCGGAGCAAAATTCAGGTGGTATTCGCTAATATACATTCATGTAAGTTGTAAATAGAAATGATTGCTGCGCCGCACTATTTCCCTTGATGGCGGGGTTGCGCTACATGGGTGCGAATGACGACGACGCTTCGAGAGCCGCTGCGCGAACTGGCCAACCGCTGCAGCCTGCCGGCCGCACTGGAGGCGATGGGCGAGCGCTGGTCGTTCCTGATCCTGCGCGGGTCGTTCAACGGTCTCAGCCATTTCGAGGAATTCCAGTCGGAATTGGGTATCGCGCGCAACATCCTCGCCAACCGGCTGTCGCGGCTGGTCGGTCACGGCATTCTCGAGCGCCGTGCGGTCGAAAGCGACCGGCGCAAGATCGAGTATCGCCTGACCGAGAAAGGCTATGCGCTGCTGCCGACGATGGTCGCCCTGCGCCAATGGGGCGAACGGTGGGAGACCGGCGTCCCGGCCAACCCGATCCTGGTCGACACGCGCGACCGGCGTCCCGTCCAGCCGGTCGCGGTGCTCAGCCATGACGGCCGCGCGCTGGGCAAGGGCGATCTGGTCTGGGCGCTGGAGGAAGACATCGTGCGCGACTGACCGGTGGAGGCCGGGGGTCGGGTCATGGATCGATCCATTCATGCAACGCTGCCGCCAGCGCGACCGGATCGCCACCGATCCGCACCCGCTTCACCCGTGCCGTCCCGCCCGAAACCAGCGTCACCGCGCGGCGACCGACGCGTAGCTGCCTCGCCACGAACCGAACCACTTCGTCGTTCGCCGCCCCCTCGACCGGTGGCGCGGCGATGCGCAGGCCGAGGGCGGTGGCGCCATTCTCCAGCGTCGCCACGCCGGTCATCGCAGTCCTCGATGCCTTGGGCGTCACGCGGATGGTCAGCGTCACGCCATCGGCGTCGAGGGTGAAGGGCGGCGGCATGGTCGTTCGCCTGCCCTCGAACCTGGGTCGGGTGCAAGCCGGCATCGAATCCTTGGCACAAAGCGGCGCTTGCCGCATTCCCCCTGCATGGCATCGACCCCCGTAACGACCGCGACGGCGACGCACAGCTCGCCGCTGTCGATCCCGATCTTCCGTGCCATCTGGATCGCGTCGATGGCATCGAACTTCGGCGGCCTGATCCAGTCGGTCGGCGCGTCGTGGATGATGACGTCGCTGGCGGCGTCGCCGCAGATGATCGCGCTGGTGCAGGCGTCGACGACGCTGCCGATCATGCTGCTGTCGCTATGGGCCGGGGCGGTTGCCGACAATCTCGACCGGCGGCGGGTGATGCTGGCGGCGCAAGGCTTCATGCTGGTCGTGTCGGTCGCGCTGGCGGCGTGCGCATGGGCGGGGTGGCTCAGCCCGTGGCTGCTGCTGTCGTTCACCTTCCTGCTCGGATGCGGGACGGCGATCAATGGGCCCGCATGGCAGGCGTCGGTCGGCGACATGGTCCCGCGCAGCGTGTTGCCGAGTGCGGTCGCGCTCAATTCGATGGGGTTCAACATCGCACGCAGCGTCGGGCCGGCGCTGGGCGGGGCGATCGTCGCGATCGCCGGTGCGGCGGCGGCATTCCTGACCAATGCGCTGAGCTATATCGGGCTGATCGCGGTGCTGGCGCGGTGGAGGCCGGATTATGCGCCCCGCATCCTGCCGCGCGAGACGCTGGGCCTCGCGATGGCGGCCGGGGTCCGCTATGTCCGGATGTCGCCGTCGTTGCGCACCGTCCTGATCCGCGCGGGGTTGTTCGGCGTCGCCGCCAGCGCGGTGCCGGCGATGATGCCGCTGGTGGCGCGCGACCTGGTGACTGGCGGGCCGCTGACCTACGGCGCGCTGCTGGGTGCGTTCGGGGCGGGGGCGGTCGCCGGGGCGCTGGGCAGCGTGCGGCTGCGGCGGCGCTGGAGCCCCGAACGGCTGGTGCGCGTCGCGGCGACGGCATTGGCGAGCGGGGCGGCGATCGCCGGGCTCAGTCCGTGGCTGCCGCTGACGCTGGCCGCGCTGGTGCTGGCCGGGGCGGGATGGGTGTCGGCGCTCAGCACCTTCAACGTATCGGTGCAGATGGCCGCGCCCCGCTGGGTCGTGGCGCGTGCGCTGGCGCTGTACCAGATGGCTGCGTTCGGCGGCATGACGATGGGCAGCTGGCTGTTCGGGTCGATCGCCGAAGGGTCCGGCGTGCAGGTCGCGCTGCTGGCGGCGGCGGCGGTGCAGATGCTGAGCGTTTTGGCCGGGCTGCGCTTGCCCTTGCGCGATATCGAGACCGGCAACCTCGCCCCGCGCGGATGGGAGGCGCCCGATACGCAGGTGCCGGTCGAGCCGCGGTCGGGGCCGGTGGTGGTGACGATCGATTACCGGATCGCGGCGAAGAACGTCGTCACCTTCCTGAGCGTCATGAACGAGCGGCGACGCATCCGGCGGCGCGACGGGGCCCATCACTGGGCGCTGCTGCGTGACCTGAACGATCCGGGGCTGTGGATCGAACGCTATCACGTATCGACCTGGCTCGAATATATCCGCCACAACCAGCGGCGGACCGAGGCGGACCGGGCGAACAGCGACGCGCTGATGGCCCTGCACCAGGGCACCGAGCCGCCGCGCGTCCACCGCATGATCGAGCGCCAGACCGGGTCGCTGCCCGTCACCCGCCTGCCGTCCCCCAGCGAGATGGCCGATCCGATGACCGATCCGACGCGGTCTAACTGAACTATTGAACAGTGATAAATTTATGCTAGGCATTGTCCCAACGGCCTGATTCGGGAAGACGGGGGTATCCCGTCGGCCCGGCGGGCGACGATCGAACCCGACAGGGGACAAGCATGTCTGCACCCGATTTCTCGCTGCTGGCCAAGCGTCGCTACGGCCCGTTGTTCGTCGTCCAGTTCCTGGGCGCGATGAACGACAATCTGTTGAAGTTCGCGTTGCTGTTCCTCGCCAACTTCACCCTGTACCGCGCCGATCCGACGCGTGCGGCGACGCTGGCGACGGTGTCTACCGGTCTGTTCATCCTGCCCTATTTCCTGTTCTCCGGACTCGCCGGGCAGATGGCGGATGCGTGGAACAAGGCGTGGCTGATCCGCGCGGTGAAGGGTGCCGAGATCGCGATCATGGCGCTGGCGCTGGCCGGGTTCTGGTTCGAATCGGTGCCGGTGCTGCTCACCTGCCTGTTCCTGATGGGCGTGCATTCGACGGTGTTCGGGCCGGTCAAATACTCGATCCTGCCGCAGCACCTGCGGGCCCATGAACTGATGGGCGGTACCGGGCTGGTCGAGGCGGGGACGTTCGTCGCGATCCTGACAGGGCAGCTGCTGGGTGGGGTCATTCCGCCATGGGAGGCGGGGATCGTGGCGTTCGGCGTCGCCGTGCTGGGGTTCCTCGCCGCGCTGGCCGTGCCGTCGGCACCGTCGGCGGCGCCCGACATGCGGATCGACCCGAACCCGTTCCGCAGCACCTGGGCGATCCTGCGCGCGGCGCATGGCGGGCGGGGCGTCTGGCTGGCGATCCTCGGCATCAGCTGGTTCTTCTCGGTCGGGGCGGTGGTCCTGTCGGAGTTCGCGCCGCTGGTCGCGGGTACGCTGAACGCACAGGCAGAGGTGGTGACGCTGTTCCTCGCGGTGTTCAGCCTGTCGGTCGCGGCGGGGTCGCTGCTGGTCAACCGGCTGCTCAAGGGCGAGGTGTCGGCGCGCTACGTGCCGATCGCGGCGATCGGGCTGGCGGTGTTCCTGGTCGACCTGTGGATCACCAGCAGCCGGTTCACGGTGGTGACGCCGGGCGCGGACATCCCCGCGTTCCTCGCCACGCCGGGCAGCTGGCACATGCTGGTCGACCTGGCGGGCATCGCGATCAGCGGCGGCGTGTTCGTCGTGCCGCTCTACGCCATCCTCCAGACGTGGAGCCCGCCGGAAAAGCGGTCGCAGGTAATCGCCGCCAACAACGTCATCAACGCGATCGTTACCGTGCTGATGGTCGCGGTGGTCACCGCGATGCTGGGGGCGGGCAGCAGCGTGGCGGGCATCTTTGGCGCGCTGGGCTTCGCCACGCTGACGATCGCATTGATATCGTGCTGGCTGCTGCCCGAGACGGTGTTCAAGGGCGTGGTGCGCGGGCTGCTGCGCCTGCTGTACCGGGTCGAGGTGCATGGCACGGAGAACATGCCGGCCCCGGGCGAGCGCGCGGTGGTGGTGGTGAACCATGTGTCGTTCCTCGACGGGTTGCTGCTGGCCGCGTTCCTGCCGGGCAAGCCGACCTTCGCGATCCACAGCCGATTCGCGCGGACATGGTGGATGCAGCCGCTGTTGAAGCTGTTCGATGCTTTTCCCGTCGATCCGACCAATCCGATGTCGGCCAAGGCGATGGTGAAGGCGGTGCGTGAGGGGCGGACGCTGGTGATCTTTCCCGAAGGGCGGATCACCGTCACCGGCGCGCTGATGAAGGTGTTCGACGGTCCCGGCATGGTCGCCGACCGCGCCGATGCGCCGATCGTGCCGGTCCGGATCGACGGCGCGCAATATACCCGCTTCTCGCGCCTGAAGGGCAAGGCGCGGCTGCACTGGTTCCCCAGGATCGCGCTGACCGTGCTGCCGCAGCGCCGCTTCGCGCTGCCCGAGGGGGTGAGCGCGCGCGAGCGGCGGGCGATCGCCGGGCGGCGGCTGTACGACGTGATGAGCGAGATGATCTTCGCCACGTCGGACACCGACCGCACGCTGTACGACGCGCTGATCGACGCGCGGCACCTGCATGGCGCTGGCATGGGCGTGGTCGAGGACGTTCAGCGCGCGCCGCTGACGTACGACCGGCTGGTGACGGGAACGCAGGCGCTGGCGCGTCCGCTGGCAAAGGGTACGGCGCAGGGTGAGGCGGTCGGCGTGCTGCTGCCCAACGTCAACGGCGTGGTCGTGACCTTCTTCGCGTTGCAGGCGACCGGGCGGGTGCCGGCGATGCTGAACTATACCGCGGGCCTCGCCAACCTGCGCGCCGCCTGTACCGCGGCGAGGATCCGGACGATCGTGACCGCGCGGGCGTTCGTCGAGCAGGCGAGGCTGGGCGAGATCGTCGCCGGTCTCGCAAGCGAGGGGATCGCCATCCGCTATCTGGAGGATATCCGCGAACGGATCGGTGCCGGTGCGAAGATCATGGCGCTGGTCCGGTCGCGGATGGCGGGGCGACTGCACCGGCGGCAGCGGGTGTCTCCGCAAGCGCCCGCCGTCATCCTGTTCACCAGCGGATCGGAAGGCGTGCCCAAGGGGGTGGTGCTGACCCATCGCAACCTGCTGGCCAACTGCCTGCAGCTGTCGTCGCGGATCGATTTCAACCGGGCCGACGTGGTGCTGAACGCGTTGCCGGTGTTCCACAGCTTCGGCCTGACCGGTGGCACGCTGCTGCCGATCCTGTCGGGGGTAAAGACGGTGCTGTATCCCAGCCCGCTGCACTACCGGATCGTGCCTGCGCTGGCATACGACGCCAATGCCACGATCCTGTTCGGGACCGACACCTTCCTGTCGGGCTATGCGCGGATGGCGCATGGCTATGACTTCTACGCGCTGCGCTACATCTTTGCCGGCGCCGAGCGGGTGCGGCCGGAGACGCGCGCGGTCTATGCCGAGAAGTTCGGGCTGCGCATCATGGAAGGCTATGGCGCGACCGAGGCGGCGCCGGTGATCGCGGTCAACACGCCGATGCATTTCCAGGCAGGCAGCGTCGGGCGGCTGCTGCCGGGGATCGAGGCGCGGCTGGAAAGCGTGCCGGGCATCGCGGAGGGCGCGCGGCTGGCGATCCGTGGGCCGAATGTCATGGCCGGGTATCTGAAGGTCGACGCGCCGGGGGTGCTGCAACCGCCGGAAGCTGGCTGGCACGATACCGGCGACATCGTGACGATCGATGCCGGCGGGTTCGTGACGATCCGCGGGCGGGCGAAACGCTTCGCCAAGATCGGCGGCGAGATGGTCTCGCTGCCCGCGGTCGAGGGCTATGCGGCGAAGGTCTGGCCGGGGGCGGAACATGCGGTGGTGACGCGGCCCGACGCGAAGAAGGGCGAGCAGCTGGTGCTGTTCACCACGCAGGCCGGGGCGGAGGCGAGTGCGCTGTCGGCATGGGGGCGGGCCAATGGCATCGCCGAACTGGCGCTGCCGCGCGACGTGCGGGTGGTCGAGGCGCTGCCGGTGCTGGGGACGGGCAAGCTGGACTATGTGACGATGGGGGCGATGGCTGCGGGGTAGCGGCGGAAGTGGGCGAAGGTTGCGGGACGTTGTCGTTCTGCGGGGTATGTTTTCGTTTGGTTTGAGGGGGTTGTCGGCGCGTGGTGCTGGAAGTTGGCGCCGGTTGGTGATTCGGCCTGCTGGTGTGATCCGGTGGCTTCCTTCGCATGTCCCTGCGCAGGCCGTGGCCGCCGCGGCATGGCGAGCCTTGTTCTGCTGGAGTTTGATCCATCCGTATGGAAACGTCACCCCAGCGCAGGCTGGGGTCTCCCGGTGATAGCGCATAGCAAAAGCCGATAGAGACCCAGCCTTCGCTGGGGTGACGCTGTTTCAATAGAGATGGATCAAACACCCAGGCGCTGGCCCCCCGCCCGCGCGGGGGTACGCGAACAATGCGTCACTGGAATCCAACATTTTTGGCTGGCCCCCCGCCCGCGCGGGGGTACGGTCTCGCCGGTATAACGGGGGCCGGCAGGCAATTTCGGCGACGATGGGAAAGAACGGTCGCAGCCTGACCGGTTTGCGGGTTGTAGGAAAATGGATCGTTCGCGGACGGGGTTCTCGACGGGCGTTTCCCCGACAGGCCCGAAGCCGCCCGAACCGGACGGATCGGCAGGAAGCGCGGGCGTCAGTAGCGATAGTCGAGCGTGGCGGTGTCGCCGGGAGGGAGGGTGACGCGCCAGGTCTGGATGCCGTCGATCCGTTCGAGGCCCGGTGCCTCGACCTTGCCGCCGGGATAGCCGATCGGAATTTCGATGGCGGCTGCCGCACCGCTGGCGTTGGTCAGGGTCAGGCGGGCGGCGTTGGGCGCGGTCTGTCGCTGTGTCACCATCACCTGCCGGCTGCTGCCCGCACCGATCAGCACCGTCTCGCCCTCCGCACGGTCGGTCATCGTGCCGGTGCCGATCAGCAGGCTGGCCTGCCCGCGCGGCGCATAGAGCGCGGTCGTGCCGGCGGGCAGCGCGATGCCGAGGCCGTCGGCCTTCTCGTTCTTCACGCGCAATACGATGTCCGTCGCACCGCCCGGAATTACCTGACCGGGGCCGACACGGCGGCGGTAGATGCGGCTATAGGCCACGCCGTCCTGCCGCAGCAGCGCGACCTGCTTCTGACCCTTCGCCGCGACGGTGGTGCGGCCGGGCAGGCGGTAGAGCTTCACGTCGCCGAGATTTTCGGGCGCGGCGGGCGCCGGGGGCGGCGGCGGTGCCTCCATCGGCGGCGGTGGCGGCGGCGGGATCGCCATCCGCGCGGCGGTGACGACGATCTCGTCTGCAGCCTCGAAGCTTTCCTGCCGCAGGTCCGACGTCGTCGTGCCCAGCGGATAGCAACGCAGTTGCAGCCGGGTCGCCGCCGCGTTCACCGCGTCCACGCGTTCGCGGTTCAGCCGGCCGGCGACGACCTGTACCTCGGCATCGGCGAAGCCTTCGCCATTGCCGTTGGCGAGCGTGGTCCATGCGAACAGGTCCAGCCGGTCGCCGCGCAACGTGCCGACATAGCTGGCCGACCAGTCGAAGCCGGTGGCGAGGTAGGACAGGCGGACGGTGGCGGTGCGCCGCGCTAGGCTGTCGGTGGTGACGCTGAGCACCGGCCTGGCCGACAGGCCGGCGGGGATGCGGGCATATTTCAGGCTGTCGGCGAGACCGGCACAGTCGAGCGCCTCGACCCCGCTGGCCGTCTGCACCACGACGCCGCCGGCAGGGCCGGAGACGATCGTCGCCGGTTCCTCGCGCACCACGCCGCTGCCGCGGTCGGTCCGGCGCAGCGTGACGCGGTTGCCGAGCGTCCCGTCGACCAGCGCGACGGGCGAGAGCAGGCGCGCGTCGCGGTTCTTTTCTACCGTCCCGCCGGGCAGGCCGTCGATCACCGCGCTGACGGGGATGATGCCGCCCGCGACCCCTTCGAAGCGCACCACCGCGCGGCCGCGGGGCAGGGTAATGCGGCGGGTTTCGGTGACGAGCGCGTACCCTTGCAGGTTGCGCAGGTCCATCCGCTCGCGCGTGCCGCGATGGGGCGCGCGGTAGAGGGTGACGGCGACGGTCTGCGGGGCGGGGGAGGTGACGGTCGGTGGGTCGCGATAGGGGATCGCGGCGATGTGGCGGTTTTCGCCGGGGGTGGTGGCGGGCGCACTATCCTCGCCGCGCGCGCTCCGTACCCCGGCGGAGGCCGGGGTCCAGTTGGAACGCGGCGCAGCAGGATCGCCATCGTCCCCCAACTGGACCCCGGCCTCCGCCGGGGTACGGGTGGGGGCGGATGCCAGATCGCGGGCCGCCAGCGGCGTGGCGGTTGCCACTAGCGCGGCGATCAGAGGGGCGGTGCATCGGCCGGGACGGCCACACCCCTGCGCCGGCGAAGGGTTGTCTGACGCGACGGTCGGTTGGCCTGGCCCTGGACCCCCGCCTGCGCGGGGGTACGCTATCGCCGCGAAGGACGTCACGTCCCACGGCGAACGCCGGCGTTTGCCCTGCATCAGTAGCGGGTGTCGAACGTCGCGGTGACGACCGCCGACCCGTTGGCGGGGACCGGGACCTGCCAGACATTCTGCCCGGCATCGACGCGCTCGCCGGGGCGGCTCTGTTCGGTGATGCGGGTGTCGCTCCAGTCGAGCCCGCCCTGCGCCAGTTCGATCGTCACCGGCGCGGTGCCGGCGTTGGTCAGCATGTAGCGCATCTTCGTCTGCCAGCGGGTGGCATTGATGCGCGTGCGACTTTCGACGATCGGGCGGACCTTCACGTCGAAGGCGTCGCCGGTGGCCAGCGCGATCTTCGATCCCTGCGGCGTGTGGTCGATCGCTGCCTCGCCGGTGAACTGCGCCTGGCCGCGGGCGTCGCGCATATAGACGCGGATGGTGCCGGCGGGCAGCGCGTCGCCAAGGCCCCCTTTCGCCGCGTTGCTGAAGCGCACGATGCTCTGCGCGCTGCGTGGCTGTTCCGCGGTGCCGAGCCAGTCGTTGACGAAGCGATAGCCGCTGGTCGCCGCCGCGCCCTTCACGTCGAGGAAGCTGACCTGCTTGGTCTGCTTGTCGGCGATCGTGGTGCGTTCGGGCAGCGGATAGAGGTAGAAGCCGCCCAGCTGTTCGCGGCCGCCCGTTTCGGTGCCGGCTTGAATCGTCGGGCGGCGGCGCGGGCGGTTGGGGCGATAGACATTCTCGTCGTCCGCCGATTCGACCGATCCGGCGACCAGCAGCGTGCGTGCGTTGGTGAAGGTCGTGCCGGTGGTGTTGGTGAGCGTGATCCAGCCCTGTACGTCGATCGTCCCGCTCCTGCGGTCGAGCAAGGCGACATAGTCGGCCTTCCACCCCAGATTGCGGCTGAGATAGGACAGGGTCGCGGGGCGGGTGCCGGCGCGGGCACTGTCGAGCGTCACTGACAGGGTCGGGCGCGCGCGCAGCGAGGCGGGCACCTTGTCAAAGATCGCGCGTACCGGCAGGCCGTCGTCGCGCAGCACCTCGATCCGGTCGCCGATCTGCAGGACGACGCCGCCATTGACCGCCAGGACGCGCGCGCGCTCGCGGGTTTCGGCACCGGTCGCGGGGTTGGTGCGCAGCAGGGTGATCGTCTCTCCCACCGCCTTTTCCATCAGGCTGGAGGGCGAGAGGAGGTCGAAGTCGAAATTCTGTTCGACGATCCGCGCGTCGGGCACCGCGAGCGAGACGGTTTCGGGACGGATCTGCGCACTGACGTCGGGAAAGTCCTGTCGCACCTGTCCGGTGCGCAGGGTGAGGGGGCGGATGTCCTGCACCAGCGCGATGTCGTCGTTGTAGATGGTGACCGACACGTCGCCCTGCGCATTGCCGCCGATCGCCTCCGGCATGTCGGCCGGCGCGGGCAGCGGTGCGTCGCGCAGGATTTCCTGCGCGGCGGCGGGCAGCGGGGCGAGTAGCGTCGCCAGCAGCAGCCATTTCGAAATCATGCGCATCCCCCCGTTGTCGGGGCGAGTGTGGCGGGGGGATGTCGCATTGGCAAGACGGGGGGGCAGCCATCACCCCCGCCCGCACTTCTTGCTCACCCGTTTGCTTCGGGCGGAGGTTCGAACCTGTCGAGAACCGTAGTCGAGAAGGGGTTGCTCCAAGCGACCCAGTTCTCGACGCACGCTTCTCGACGGGCTCGAAGCTGCTCGAACCGAACGGGAGGGGTGAAGCCGTCAGTGGTTATCCCGCGGCAATCCCTGCGTCTGGGCGATCTGCTGGAACGCCTCGGCGCCCTCCAGAATCGCGCCGGTCGCCATCTGGCCCACGACCGAGCGCTGGATCGCCTGCCACGGGGTCTGCGACGCGGGATACTGGTACCCGCCCGCCGCCTCCAGTTCGCGGCGGCGCCCGGCCAGTTCCGCCTCGTCCAGCAGCACGTCGGCGCGCCCCTTGCCCAGGTCGATGCGGACGCGGTCGCCGGTGCGCAGCAGCGCGAGGCCGCCGCCGGCCGCCGCTTCGGGGCTGGCGTTGAGGATCGAGGGGCTGCCCGACGTGCCCGACTGGCGGCCGTCGCCGATGCAGGGCAGCGCGTGGATGCCTTCGGTGATGAGGTACGCCGGCGGGCGCATGTTGACGACCTCCGCGGCACCGGGATAGCCGATCGGCCCCGCGCCGCGCATGAACAGCAGCGTTTCGGACGTGATGCCGAGCGACGGGTCGTCGATGCGGTGGTGGTAATCCTCCGGCCCGTCGAACACGACCGCCGGTCCCTCGAACGCTTCGGGATCGTTCGGGTTGGAGAGGTAGCGGTCGCGGAATTCGGGACCGATCACGCTGGTCTTCATCACCGCCGCGTCGAACAGATTGCCCTTCAGTACGATGAAGCCGGCATCGGTCTTGAGCGGCTGGTCGAACGGGCGGATGACCTTTTCGTCCTCGATCGTCGCGTCGCGGCAATTGTCGCCGATGGACTTGCCGTTCACGGTCAGCGCATCCTCGGCGATCAGGCCCTGACCCATCAGCTGGTTGACGACCGCCGGCACGCCACCCGCGCGGTAATAATCCTCGCCCAGATATTCGCCGGCAGGTTGCAGGTTCACCAGCAGCGGCACCTTGTGCCCCTGTTCCTGCCAGTCCTCGATCGGCAGATCGACGCCGATATGGCGCGCGATGGCGGCAAGGTGGATCGGCGCGTTGGTCGACCCGCCGATCGCCGAATTGACCTTGATCGCGTTGTGGAACGCCTGTTTGGTCAGGATCTGCGAAGGCTTCAGGTCCTCGCGCACCATGTCGACGATCCGCAGGCCGGTGCGATACGCGATTTCCTGCCGGTCGCGATACGGCGCGGGGATCGCCGCCGAACCGGGCAGCTGCATGCCGAGCGCCTCGGCAAGGCTGTTCATCGTCGTCGCCGTGCCCATCGTGTTGCAATAGCCGGTCGAGGGTGCCGAGGACGAGACGAGGCGGACGAATTCCTTGTTGTCGATCTCCCCTGCGGCCAGCAGCTGGCGCGCCTTCCACACGATCGTGCCCGAGCCGGTGCGCTCGCCCTTGTGCCAGCCGTTCAGCATCGGGCCGACCGACAGCGCGATGGCGGGGATGTTGACGGTCGCGGCGGCCATCAGGCAGGCAGGCGTCGTCTTGTCGCAGCCGATCGTCAGCACCACGCCGTCGAGCGGATAGCCGTACAGCACCTCGACGAGGCCGAGATAGGCGAGGTTGCGGTCGAGACCGGCGGTCGGGCGCTTGCCGGTTTCCTGAATCGGATGGACCGGAAATTCCAGCACGATGCCGCCCGCCTCGCGAATCCCCTCGCGCAGCCGCTCGGCCAGCACGAGGTGGTGGCGGTTGCAGGGCGACAGGTCGCTGCCGGTCTGGGCGATGCCGATGATCGGCTTGCCCGATTGCAGCTCTTCCTGGCTGAGGCCGAAGTTCAGATAGCGCTCGATATACAGCGCCGTCATGTCGATATTGTCGGGATTGTCGAACCAGGCGCGGCTGCGCAGGGCGGGCATGTCAGTCATCGGGATTCCGGTCCAGCAAGGTGACACGCACGCCGCCATCGGGGCCGGTCGAACGGGCCGTGCAACGAACCGTCGTCCGTCCTGCCCACCGCCGCCGACCGCCGTTGACGTCGTGCGTTGCCGTATATAGTCAGACAAAACAGACTTGGGCAAGCGATGGGACGGAACAAACCGTCCCGCGATGCCATGCCATATGGGAGACGAACAGGATGCCGGCCCCCCTTTCCGTGCGCCCGGGCGGCGCGACCGCCCCCGCCCCCGCCGGAGCGAGCTACACCTCGGCACTGACGCTGCTCGCCAGCCTGTTCTTCATGTGGGGGTTCATCACCGTCATCAACGGAACGCTGCTGCCCCACCTGCGCAGCGTGTTCGAGCTGAGCTATTTCCAGACGACGCTGATCGAGAGCGTGTGGTTCATCGCCTATTTCTTTGCGTCGATCCCGTCGGCCAAGCTGATCGAACGGGTCGGGTACCAGCGGGCGATGGTGATCGGGCTGGCGCTGATGGCCGGCGGTGCATTGCTGATGGTTCCGGCGGCCCGGCTGCCGTCCTACGGCGTCACGCTGTTCGCGCTGTTCGTGATCGCCAGCGGCATCACGCTGTTGCAGGTCGCGGCCAATCCGTATGTCGCGGTCGTCGGCAGCCCGGAAACGGCATCGTCGCGCCTGAACCTGGTGCAGGCGTTCAATTCGGCCGGTGCGACCCTCGCGCCGCTGTTCGGCGGCTATCTGATACTCGGGCGCACGACGTCGGGCACGGCAGTGGCGGGCGCGACGCTGACCCCGGCCGAGCGGCTGGCCGATGCGCAGTCGGTGGTGCTGCCCTATCTGATCGTCGCCGCGGTGCTGGCGGTACTGGCGATCGTCATCGCGCGCTTCCCGCTGCCGGCGATGGGCGTCGCGACGCGGCGGTCGGGCAGGGAGGAACGCCGGGGCCAGTCGCTGTGGTCGCACCGCAACCTCGTGCTCGGCATTCCCGCGATCTTCATCTACCTGATAGCCGAGATCGGTGTCGGCAACCTCTTCATCAATTTCGTGTCGCAGCCCGACATCGGCAACCTGACGCATCAGCAGGCGTCGAACTATCTGTTCCTGCTATGGGGCGGGATGATGGTCGGGCGACTGGTCGGTGCGTTCGCAATGCAGAAGATGGACGCCGGCATCGCGCTGGCCATCGCCAGCATCGGCGCGTTCGTCGTGATGGTGATCGCGACCTTCGCCAGCGGGCAGGCCGCGATGTGGGCGCTGATCTCCGTCGGGCTGTTCCATTCGATCATGTTCCCGACGATCTTCACGCTGGGGATCAAGGGGCTGGGGCCGCTGACCGAGGAAGGATCGGGGCTGCTCATCATGGCGATCGCCGGTGGCGCGCTGGTCGCGGTGCAGGGCGTGCTGGCCGATGCCTGTGGCCTGCAATGGTCGTTCCTGCTGACCGCCGCGTGCGAACTCTACATCCTCTTCTACGCATTGTGGGGATCGAAGGTGACGAACCCGATCGCCGATGCGCCCGCCGATCCCGACGTCTTTGCATAAGGAATTTCGCATGACCCTTCGCCTGTTGCAGCGCGTCGCCCCGTCGCGCGCCGTCATCGCCGCGACCCACGATGGCGCGTATCTCGTCCCCGGCGTGGACAGCGTCCGTGCGCTTGCCCTGCGCGCTGTCGGGGCGGGGCAGACCATCGCCGACGCCGTCGCCGCCGCGGGGCGGGGCGAGGCGGTCGACCTGTCGGCACTGTTCGCCGACGGCGCGATCGGATCGCCGATCGACCATGATGATCCGGCGCATCTGGTGATGACCGGCACCGGCCTCACCCATCTCGGCTCTGCCGAGGGGCGCGACAAGATGCACCGCGCCGCGGCGGAAGCGGCGACGCAGACCGATTCGATGCGCATGTTCCTCGAAGGGGTCGAGGGCGGCAAGCCGGCGGCGGGCGCGGTCGGGCAGCAGCCCGAATGGTTCTACAAGGGCGACGGGTCGCAGCTGGTGGCGCCGGGTGGCGATTTCGCCATGCCGCATTTCGCGCAGGACGGCGGCGAGGAGCCCGAGCTGGCCGGCATCTACCTGATCGGACCCGACGGCACGCCGCATCGCATCGGCCTGTGCCTCGCCAACGAGTTCTCGGACCATGTGACCGAACGCCACAATTACCTGTGGCTGGCGCACAGCAAGCTGCGCCAGGCGTCGCTCGGCCCCGAACTGCTGGTCGGCACCCCGCCCGAGCATATCGAGGGGACGAGCCGGATCATGCGGGATGGCGAAACGATCTGGGAAAAGCCGTTCCTGTCGGGCGAGGCGAACATGTCGCACAGCCTGTCGAACCTCGAACACCACCACTTCAAATATGCGCTGTTCCGCCGGCCGGGGGACATCCATGTCCATTTCTTCGGTACGGCGACGCTGTCGTTCTCCGACGGGGTGCGGACGCAGGAGGGCGACGTGTTCGAGATTGCCGCCGCGCCGTTCACGCTGCCGTTGCGCAACGGGTTGACGCGGGCGGCGGCGGAGACGGTGACGGTCGGGGTGCTGTAGGGCTGGCGGAGGGGACGATTGCGGCCGTCCCCTTTGCGATACCCGGCCTTTCGTCATTCCGGCGAAGGCCGGAGTTCCTTGTGCCCGGTGTTTTCGATGGCAGCGCAGCCGAGCGTGTCCATGGATCCCGTCCTTCGCCGGGATGACGGTATTGGTCGGGCTACCATTATGCGTCACTCCCGCGCAGGCGGGAGGCCATAGATGCTGCCGTCGCGAATCCAGCCGAACCGTCGGCGTCTATGGATCCCCGCCTTTGCGGGAATGACGAGAGGGTATGGCAGCCCTTCCTTCCCCCCATTCCCGACAAGTCCGGACCAACCGGCGTGGGGGAAACCCGCTTAGGCCAGCAAGGGTTCGATCCGGTCGAGCAGCGGCAGCTGGCTCTTCAGCATCATCGTGCGCGCCTCGGCGACCGGCATCCAGCGCGCGGCGTCGACTTCGGGAAAGGCGCGGCGGCGGCCGCTGCGCGGGGGCCATTCTAGCTCGAACGTCATGCTGGTGATCGCCTGCGTATCGACATCCTGTTCGGCGGCGAAGGCCGAGACCGACTTGCCGCCGGCCTGTCGCACCGTGCCCAGCGGCGCGAGCGGGGCGACCACCGCGACGCCCAGTTCCTCGGCGACTTCGCGCCGCGCGGCGTCCTCGACCGCTTCGTCGGGTTCGATCTGGCCTTTCGGAATCTGCCACGCACCGACCTGTCGCCGCGCCCAGTAGGGGCCGCCGGGATGGACGAGCAGCACCGAAGGCTCTGGCGTGCGACGATAGAGCAGAATGCCCGCGCTATGCTGTGGCATGACGTTGTCCCCGTTTGCGGGCGATCGTATCCGTCGCCCCTTGTTGATGGACAGACGCCGCCGACCCATGTTGCGTTCCATGCGCGCGGATTTCGACCGGCTTGCACCATCGTCATCGCCCTGCGGGCGACCGCTGCCGCGGCGTCGTTCGTTGGTGACGATGCGATTGCGTCGCTCCCGCCTCACGCCTTGAGCCGAACCGAAAGCCGCGCCGAATGCCGCAACTCGACCTCTTCGCCCCCGAACCCGGACTGCCCGGGCTGTCGCACCGCGCGGGCGTGGTGGGGCAGGATCGCCTGTCGGCCATCGCCGCGTCGATCGATGGCGCGCCGCTCACCCCCTTTCGCTTCCAGCAATGGACCGGGCTGCGGCTGACCGCGTCCTATGGCTGGCATTATGATTTCGAACGCGGGCAGGTGGGCATGGCCGAACCGATGCCCGACTGGCTGCGGGACGTGCGGAGGGCGGCGGCGGATTTTTCCGGTGTGCCGGCGCAGGCGCTCGTGCAGGCGCTGCTGACCCGCTACGATCCCGGTGCCGGCATCGGCTGGCATCGCGACCGCCCGGTGTTCGAGCATGTCGTGGGCATCTCGATCGGTGCGCCGGCGGTGCTGCGGTTCCGGCGGCGGACGGCGGACGGGTTCGCGCGGTTCGCGCTGCCGCTGGCGGCGGGCGATGCCTATCACCTGTGCGGCGAGGCGCGATGGGACTGGGAACATGGCATCGCGCCGATGGCGGCGACGCGGTGGTCGATCACCTTTCGCAGCCTGACGCAGCGGTTCGCGCGGGAGGCGGGGCTTGCGTGAACTCAGCCTGCACGTCGTCGGTGCCGATCATCCCAATCGCGGGCGCGGCAACCGGCGGTTCGAAATCCTGCTGTGCCTGCCCGGCGAGGCGGTGGCGCTGGTGCCCGAACCGCGCAATCCGGTCGATCCGCATGCGGTGATGGTGGTCAGCGTCCGCGGGGTGCAGATCGGCTATCTGACCGCCGACCGGGCGGCGTGGATCGGCGCGATGCTGCGGGGCGGACGCGAGGTGGCGGCGGTGTTCCAGCAGGCGACGCCGATGGGCGCGGCGATCCGGGTGGCGTTCGACGGCGCGGTGCCGGTGTTGCCGCAGGCGGTGGAGGCGGAGGCCGACCCGGAGCCGGAGTTCTGGCCGGACGAGGTGCCGCCGGAGGATTGGGAGTAGCGCGTCCCCTTTCGGACCGTTCGGTTCGAGCAGCTTCGAGCTTGTCGAGAAGCGCCAGTCGAGAACACCTGTCCAGCGGAACCACGTTCTCGATACGCGCTCTCGACTTCGCTCGATCGCTACTCGAACCAAACGGATTGATGAGCGGGAGAGAAGCCCCTCAGTCCTCCAGAATCTGGCTGTTGGCCCGCGTGTCGCGCATGCGCAGGTAAACGATCAGCGAGACGCCGATCATCGCGGTGACATACCAGTAGAAGCCGCGTTCGAAGCCGGTATCCTTGAACTTCAGCGCGACGAACTCCGCCGTGCCGCCGAAGATGGTGTTGGCCAGCGCGTAGGGCAACGCCACGCCCAGCGCGCGGATGTGCGCCGGGAACAGTTCGGCCTTCACCACCGCGTTGATCGAGGTGTAGCCGGTGACGATGATGAGCGCGCCCATCACCAGCAACCCGGCGGTCACCGGATCGCGGGTCGATTCCAGCGTGGAAAAGATCGGGTAGGTGAACAGCACGCCCGCCAGCCCGAACGCGATCATCAGCGGCTTGCGCCCGATCCGGTCGCTGAGCGCGCCTGCCACCGGTTGCAGCAGCATGAAGACGAACAGCGTGACGCCGTTGATCTGGCTCGCCACTTCGCGGCTGAAGCCCGAGGTGTTGACGAGGAACTTCTGCATATAGATCGAATAGGCGTAGAAGGCGAGCGTACCGCCCGCGGTCAGCAGCATGACGACCGCGGTTTCCTTCGGATGCTTCGTCACCAGTTCGATGAAGCCCGATTTTGGCGCGCCCGCCGCCTTCGCATTGGTGAAGCTGTGGCTTTCGGCGAGGCCGCGGCGAATCCAGAACACGACCACCGCCAGCACCGCGCCGATCGCGAACGGGATGCGCCAGCCCCAGGCGTCGAGTGCTCCCTCGCTCATCGTCGATTGCAGGACGAGGAGGACGAGGATCGCGAGCAGCTGTCCCGAGATCAGCGTGACGTACTGGAACGAGGAGAAGAACCCGCGCCGGTCCTTGCCCGCCATTTCCGACAGATAGGTTGCGCTGGCACCATATTCGCCGCCGACCGATAGCCCCTGCATCAATCGCGCGACCACCAGCAGGATCGGCGCGGCGACGCCGATCGTCTCGAACCCCGGGGTCAGCGCGATCATCAGCGATCCGGCGCACATCAGCGTGACCGAGATCGACAGCCCCGCCTTGCGCCCGTGGCGGTCGGCATAGATGCCCATGACCCACGCGCCGATCGGCCGCATGACGAAGCCGACCGCGAACACCGCCGCCGTGCCGAGCAACTGCGCGGTGCGATCGTCGCTGGGAAAGAAATGCGGCGCGAAATACAGCGAGAAGGCGGCGTAGACATACCAGTCGAACCATTCGACCAGATTGCCGGTGGACCCGCCGATGATCGCCTTCAGGCGGGCGGCGCGGTCGGGCGTGGCGGATGGGTTGGTGCTCATGGACGAGAGCTATCGCGTGGCGGCAGTCCCGCCAAGTCCTGACGGGGGTGGTAACGGTACCTTGTGCCCGAAACGTCGCCCCAGCGAAGGCTGGGGCCTCAAGCGGCGCTCGTCCCGTGCTATCACCGGGAGATCCCAGCCTTCGCTGGGATGACGTCGCGGAGGGGGGCGGTTAAAAACTGCCCTGGACGCTCGCACCCGCGGGCAGGCCGGTGAAGGGCAGCACCGCCGCGCCGTCGCCGGTCATGGCGAAGCGCAGGGTCCCGTCCTCCTCGATCGTGGCGTCCATCAGCGTGCGGCGGCGCTGCCCTTCGGGGGCCAGGCGGACGCGGGTCCGGGTGCCGATATGCTCGGCGGTCAGCAGCATCGCCGGGGTCGGTGTGGCGACGTTGCCCGGTTTCGTCACACAGTTGCCGGGATCGATCGCGATGCGGCCGTCGGCCATCGCCGACCCGGCGATCGTCGACAGGACGGGCAGGTCGACCTGCCACGTCGAATCGCACGCGAAGGGCAGGTTGGGTTGCAGCGCCGCCAGCAGCGAGGCGTCGGCCGAACCGCTCACCCGGTCGAGCCGCACGCCGCCGGGGCGGATCAGCGCCTGTCCGCCCAGATCGGTATCGGCGCCGGTCGCGGTCCAGTCGACCGCGAAGCCGAGGCTCGTCAGGCTGCGCAACGGCGCGAAATGCCATTCGAGGCGGCTGCCCCCGGCGATGCCGACCTCGCCGTTCCACACCGTGCCGCCGACGCCGCTGCGCCAGTCGGTATTGCCCGCGATCAGGCTGGCGGGCAGCGTCGCGACGATCGCGACCGCGAACGAGGCTATGCCGAGCGCGGCGAAGCGGATACTACGCCGGCGTGCCAGCAACCTCGAAGGACTCGACAATGCAATCGCGGCGCTCGACGCTTGGACTGCTGCGCGATGCGGTGCTGCTGTCGTCGGTGGCATCGGCCGCGTCCCCCCTGATGGCTGCCAAGCGGGGCAAGCGCCCGGCCGCGTTGCTGGTTCCGCTGAGCGGAGACCGTTCCGCGCTGGGCATTAGCATACGCAATGCGGCGATGCTTGCCGAAACCGATGCGGCGGCGCTGAGCGTGCTCGACACCGGCGGCACTCCGGCGGGCGCGGCGAATGCGGCGCGGGCGGCGGTCAAGCGGGGCGCCGGGCTGGTGCTGGGGCCCTTGTCGGCCGCCGAGACGCGGGCGGTAGCCGCGGCGGTGGGCGCGCAGGTGCCGGTCGTCGCGCTGACCAACGATGCCGCGGCGCGCGGCGGCGGGGCGTTCGTGTTCGGCATCACCCCGGCACAGGCGACGGCGGCGATCCTCGGCTATGCCCGTTCGCGCGGGGTGCGCCGGGTGGTGGCGGTCGACGACGGCACGCCATGGTCGCAGGCATCGGTCGCGGCGGCGCGCGCGGCGGAGGGTGATCTGGGGATGACCATCGTGCCGGTGACGGGGGCGACGCTGCCGCCGGGGGTCGAGGGCGATGCGGCGTTCGTGCCCGGGTCGGCGGTGGCGCTGGCGCCGGTGCTGAAGACCCGGGGCATGCAACTACTGGCAACGATGCAGGCGCTGGATTACCGGCCCGAGGCGCTGGCCGCGCTGGAGGGGGCGTGGATCGCCAGCCCGGACCCCACGAAGTTCGCGACCTTCGCCACCGCCTATGCCGCGCGCAACGGCGGGCGGCCGGGGGCGATCGCGGCGCTGGGCAACGATGCGGCGCTGATCGCCCGGACGCTGCGCGAGGCGGACCAGATGACGCGCGAGGGCGTGCTGCGCGAGGCCGGGTTCGACGGCGTGACCGGGCCGGTGCGCTTCCGTTCGGACGGCAGCTGTGCGCGCGACTTCGCGATCCTCGTCCCCACCAACGGCGTGTACGACAAGGTGGCGGAGAGCCGCGGGGCATGACGCCGCGTTCGCCCGGCGAGGGCGGGTTCACCCTGCTCGAACTGATGATCTCGCTGGGGCTGTTCGCGCTGATCGCGGTGGCGGGCCTCGCGCTGGTCGACAGCGTGATCGGGGTGGACGGGCGGACCGAGGCGCGGCTCGACCGGGTCGCCGACCTGCAACGCGCGATGGTGGTGGTGTCGAGCGATCTCGACCAGATCGCACCGGGGCCGATGGGCGGTGACGCGGCGGGGCTGAGGTTCCGGCGGGCCGCGCCGGGGCTGGGCGGGCCGCCGATCGGCGTCGGATATCGCGTCGCCGACGGGCAGTTGCAGCGGGTGGTCGATGGCCGGGCGCAGCTGGTGCTCGACCAGGTGAGCGCGGCGCGCTGGCGCTATTTCGACGGTGGCTGGCGCGACAGCTGGCCGCCGGCACCCGACCGCGCGCTCGACTGGCCGCGCGCGGTGGTGGTCGAGTTGCACGTCGGCGGCGCAGGCGGCGGCAATCTGCGCCGCATCGTCACGCTGCCGATACCGGCGAAGACGACATGAACCGCGACGTGCCGACGCGCGAACAGGGCATGATCCTGGTCAACGTGCTGATGTTCGTGGCGATCGCCAGCGGGCTGGTCCTGCTGATGATAAACCGCGAGGAGGTGGCGCTCGACCGGTCGATCCGCTCGCGCGAGGCGTCGCGCGCGCTGGCGATCGTGCGCGGCGGCGAGCTGTCGGCATTGTCGGCGCTGCAACGCGATGCGCGGGTGGCGCCCGAGGCCGACTATCCCGGCGAGCCATGGGGCGCGATCAGCGAGAACGGCATCGCGATCGACGGCGGCCGCTTCGACCTGGCCATCGCCGATGCCGAGGGGCGCTTCAACGTCAATTCGGTGCGGCGCGAGCTGGACCCGATCCCGCAGCTGCTGTTCCTGCGCATCGCGGCGGCGGCGGGGATCGGGGAGGAGAAGGCGGTGGCGGCGATGGCGCTGATCCGCGAGCGCGGACCGGTGCAGGACCTGCGGCCGCTGGCGGTGTTCCTGCCACCCGAACAGGCGCAGTTGCTGGCGCGGATGGTGACCGCGCTGCCGGGCGATACCGCGATCAACCTGAACGCGGCGACGCCCGAATTGATGGCGGTGCTGTTCGAACCGGAAAAGGCCGCGCGCCTGATCGCGGCGCGCAACCGGCAGGGCTATCTGTCGAAGGACGATCTGGCGCGCGAGGACGTGACCGCGCCCGGCGGCACGCGGTTCAAGTCGGACCATTACTGGGTCCGCACCCGTGCGACGATCGGCGGCACGGTGCAGCAGGGCGCGACGTTGATCCAGCGGGTGGAGCGCGAGGGCGGCGCGGTGACGGTGCCGGTGGAACGATGGCGCAATGCCGCGATTCCGCCGGAAGTGCCGGGGTTCGGCGGGTAGGCGAGCGCCAAAGGTCACAAAGGTCACACTCGCCGCGTTTTGTGCGCGGTTGGCGTCAGGGGCGATATGGCAGTGTCAAAGAGCGTCGCCGGAGGACGGCCAGCGATGATGCTCGCAGGTCTGGCGGCTGTAGGAAAGCGGGAATGGCTGAATAGGGTGGGAAGCTGCCGTAACGCTATCGAGGAATGTTACTGGCCGCTCGCTGCACTCGTATCCAAACATCTTCGGACATGCTGTTCCGCCAAACACATCCGACAGTCCACAACATACGGCGGTCCTGCCGTGCTTCAACCTCGACGCTCTCGATGAAGTCGATACCGTGTTCGGCAAGAAGGTTCTCAAGAGGCCCTGCGGCTGTGTTGGCAAGGATGCGCTTCGCTTCCGTTTCGTATTCCGGCAAATAGCTCGCCTTCGGAGTAGCGGCTGACAACAGCCTTGATGGCCTTCCAAGCTAGTACTGGCTGATCATAAGAGGCGTCATATATGACCCAGCCACGCTCATGGACATTCTCCGGCGCTTTGTTTGGGTCAAGCCGCGTGTAGGCGATCCAGTCTGATGCGATCTGCTCCGGGGTGCCTTTCATGAGGGTCATCTGACACGTTTTCGGCATGTCCGCTACTTGGCGATAGCCGCCGCGACATCGCTCAATAGCCGATCCACGCATTCTCGATATGGCGCGGGGGCGTGCTGGGGGCGAGGAGGATGACGTCGATGCGGACGTCGCAGCCCTCGGCATAGGTGGCGCTGAGGATTTCCGCCGCCGCCGCCACGCGGGCGAGGCGGCGTTCGTCGATCGCGTGGTCGAGATCGGTCGCGGTCGCGCGGGTCTTCACCTCGACGAAGGCGACGAGGTTCGCCCGGCGCGCGATCAGGTCGACCTCGCCCGCCCTGGTCCGCACGCGGCGGGCGAGGATGCGCCAGCCCTTCAGCCGCAGCCACCAGCCGGCGATCCGCTCGCCGCGGCGTCCGGCATCGTCGGCGGCGATGCGCGACGCGCGCGAGCGGGGGCGGGGCGGGCGGACGAGCACCGGCGGACTGTGCCGCGCCGCCGGTGCGGCGGCAAGCGGTCAGCGCAGCAGGCCGGCCGAGCGCAGCGCCTTTTCGATGGTGGCCTGTACGCCGCTGGCGGGCGTCGGCGCGGCCGGGCGCGCGCTCGCGGCCGGGGTGATGCGTTCGAGGCGGGGGTTCGCGTCGACCGCCGGTGCCGCCGTGCCGGTCAGGCCCCAGCCGCGCGCGATCTCCAGCGTGCTCGACAGGCCGACGTCGAGCATGAACGGCCCGGCGGCACCGATCCCCCCATGGCTGTCGATCGGAACGCCGTGGCCCATGCCGGCGATGCGCCATTCCTCGACCAGCGTCCTGCCCGCGGCGTCCTGCCACGCGCGGCGCGACCAGTTGGCGGCACCGGTGCGTTCGGTCGGTTCGGTCGGAAGCGCATGGACGGTACGCCACTGGTCGACCAGCGCGTCGCTGTTGGCGACGACGACGGTCGGGTCGGCGGTGCCGTGCCAGATCGCGATGCGCGGCATGGCCGCGGCCGGGGCGATGGCGCGCGGCGCGGCGGCGGGCTGGCCGCGCATCCGCTCCAGCGCGGCACGGACGCCGATCGCGGTGCCATAGGGCAGGCCGCCGATGATCGCGCCGGCGGCGAAGCGTTCGGGCCAGGTCGCCAGCAGCACCGCGGTCATCGCGCCGCCCGCCGACAACCCGGTGACGAACACCCGCGCGGGATCGATCGCATGCTGCGCCACGACCGCGTCGATCATCGCGACGATCGATTCGGCCTCGCCACCGATCCGGGCGATATCGGCATCCTCGAACCAGTTGAAGCACAGGTTCGCGTTGTTGGCGCGACGCTGTTCGGGGAACAGCACGGCAAAGCCTTCGCGGTCGGCGAGCGTCGACCAGCCGGTGCCGTGGTCGTAACCGGCGGCGTCCTGCGTACAGCCGTGCAGCGCCACCACCAGCGCGGCGCCGGGACGCAGCGTGGCGGGGACGTACAATCGCGCACGCAGATTGCCGGGATCGGGGGCGAAGCCGGTCAGGTCGTGCAGCCGGTCAGCCACGGCCGGCGCCGCATGTCGTTGTCGCAGGCGCTGGAATTGCTGGATCGTTTCGGAAATCGGCGGCATGGGCGGTACCTTGGGCAAAGGAGCGACGCGGTCGAACCAGCGCCTCGATCGTCACGATATGGCGTTCATGCTGCGCTGCACAATAGGCATTGCGACCGGCGGGTGCAGGCGAGGTCCACGACCCGGGCGTTGCGAGACCTCTGTAAAAGTCTCGAACCCATCCATAAAGTGCACCGTACCCCCTGTGCGGGCGGGGGGGCAGAGCCAAGCATAACAACGGCTTGCGCTCGTGACCCTGGACTCCCGCCTGCGCGGGGGTACGGGAGAAGGCGAGGAATCGAGACTTTTGCAGAGGTCTTGCGCTGCCGGGCTTGCGCGCGGTGGTCGAGCCGATCCGGTTCGTCGCTATTCCGGCAGCAAGACCGATGGCGAACGATGCCGGCAGCGCGCGAGCAACAACGGCAGCCACAGCGATGCCCTGATGGATCGGGCCGAAGTGGCTGCGGCATACGGCAGATATCGCTGCCGCGATCCGTCCGACGATGAACGGCCATGCGTGACGACAAAACGCCGGAAAGCCGCAAGGATTTGATGGGGTCGTGCCGATCATATCGGCGATCCGGGCCGCCCGCGCGGCGGACCCATGGTCGGGGAGAGAGGATTCGAACCTCCGGCCCCTGCCTCCCGAAGGCAGTGCTCTACCAGGCTGAGCTACTCCCCGACGGAGTATCGGCGGGGCGTCTTCGCCGCCCGGCCGTTGCTTGGAGGCGCGCCTATAGCGGGCGGTCACGGGGTCCGCAAGCGGGATTCGCGCGGGCGACTGTTTGGCTTTGGCGGGGAAGCTGCTAGGGGCCGGGCGACCCCACCTCTTTTCGATTGTGTGACCGTGGCCACTCCGCTCGACAAACTGCGCAACTTCTCGATCATCGCCCATATCGACCATGGCAAGTCGACGCTTGCCGACCGGCTGATCCAGCGTACCGGCGGCCTCGCCGAGCGCGAGATGTCGGCGCAGGTGCTCGACAACATGGACATCGAGAAGGAACGCGGCATCACCATCAAGGCGCAGACCGTGCGTCTGGAATGGAAGGGCCATGTCCTGAACCTGATGGACACGCCGGGGCATGTCGATTTCGCCTACGAAGTGTCGCGCAGCCTCGCGGCGTGCGAGGGCGCGCTGCTGGTGGTCGATGCGGCGCAGGGCGTCGAGGCGCAGACGCTGGCCAATGTCTACCAGTCGATCGAGCACGATCACGAGATCATTCCGGTCATCAACAAGATCGACCTGCCCGCCGCCGAGCCGGAAAAGGTGAAGGCCGAGATCGAGGACCTGATCGGGCTGGACACGTCGCGCGCGGTGCTGGCGTCGGCCAAGGCGGGGATCGGCATCGACGAGATCCTCGACGCGATCGTCGAGCAGATTCCGCCGCCCAAGGGCGATGCGGCCGCGCCGCTGAAGGCGATGCTGGTCGACAGCTGGTACGACCCGTATCTGGGCGTGGTCATCCTGATCCGCGTGATCGACGGGTCGATCCGCAAGGGCCAGCAGATCAAGTTCATGAACGCCGACACGACGCACCTCGTCGACCGGGTCGGGGCGTTCCGGCCGAAGATCGAGCAGCTTCCCGACCTGGGTCCGGGCGAGATCGGCTTCATCACCGCGCAGATCAAGGAAGTGGCGCAGACGATGGTCGGCGACACGATCACCGACGCGCGGCGCCCGACCGCCGAGCCGCTGCCGGGGTTCAAGGAAGTGCAGTCGGTGGTGTTCTGCGGCCTGTTCCCGGTCGATGCCGCCGATTTCGACAAGCTGCGGGAATCGATCAGCAAGCTGCGCCTCAACGACGCCAGCTTCACGTTCGAGATGGAAAGCTCGGCGGCGCTGGGCTTCGGCTTCCGCTGCGGGTTCCTGGGACTGCTGCACCTGGAGATCATTCAGGAGCGGCTGACGCGCGAATACGACCTCGACCTCATCACCACCGCGCCGTCGGTGGTGTACCAGATCGAGCTGACCCATCCCGATCCGGCGGGCGTGACCGAGATCGACCTGCACAACCCGGCCGACATGCCCGACGTCAACAAGATCAAGACGATCAGCGAGCCGTGGATCAAGGCGACGATCTATGTTCCCGACGAATATCTGGGCGGTATCCTGAAGCTGTGTCAGGACCGGCGCGGCATCCAGTTGAACCTGACCTATGTCAGCGGGCGGGCGCAGGCGACCTACGAACTGCCGCTCAACGAAGTGGTGTTCGATTTCTACGACCGGTTGAAGTCGCTGTCGAAGGGCTATGCCAGCTTCGATTACGAGCAGATCGGCTATCGCGAGGGCGATCTGGTCAAGATGAGCATCCTCGTCAACGAGGAGCCGGTCGATGCGCTGTCGATGATCGTCCACCGCGGCACCGCCGAGGTGCGTGGGCGCGGCATGGTCGAGCGGTTGAAGGAACTGATCCCGCGCCACCTGTTCAAGATCCCGATCCAGGCGGCGATCGGCGGCAAGGTGATCGCGCGCGAGACGATCAGCGCGATGCGCAAGGATGTGACCGCGAAATGCTATGGCGGGGACGCCAGCCGCAAGCGCAAGCTGCTCGACAAGCAGAAGAAGGGCAAGGCGAAGATGCGCGAATACGGGTCGGTCAGCATCCCGCAGGAAGCGTTCATCGCCGCGTTGCGCATGGGCGACGATAACTGAGAGATCGTCGGGACCCGCGCGTTTTCGGACGACCGCCCGAATGAAAAGGGCCGGCGCCATGACGGCGCCGGCCCTTTCCGGATTCCATGCCGACCTGTGTCAGCCGAGGATGCGCAGTACCATCTGCACCGTCAACGCGACGCCGGCCCAGCCCAGCGCGGTCATGCCGGCGAGGGTGGCCATGGTGGTACGACCCGAATATTTGCTGTGCATCCTCTCACCTTCCTGTTCTTGTCCGACAGAAGATTGTCCCAAAAAGCGACGATTGCAAATATGCGACGCCACGAAAAACGTTGGAAAATCGCGGAAAAGCGAGCGAGCCCTGGCGAGGCACGGCAAATCTGCTGCATTGCAAAAAGAGCGATCCGTTGAAGAACATATCGTAATGCCACTGATGCGGCGTCCCTTTTCGCACCTGCGATGACCGGTTGTTGCGCCGCGATGAAGCGAAAATAAATTTCGCAACAGTCAGGAAAATGTCAGAATCGAGGCCTGCTACGGATCGTCACGGGGTTTCCGGGGGGCGATCGCGTGATTCGCCGGTCGATCGAGGGGGAACTATCCAGCATCCGGAGAGTCCCCGGTACGGGGAGTTTCAAGTGCAACAGGAGCGCATGATGGCCGATACCACCAACCCTGCCGCCGAAGCGACCGAGCGGATGCGTGCCGCCGGCAGCGCGATGACCGAAAACGGATCGCAGCTGGGTCTGACCATCCTGTCGCAGGCGGAAGCCAATACGCAGGAAGCGTTCCGGGCGATGCGTGCCGCGGCGCAGGCGAGCGACCTGAGCGAGGTGATGCGCATCCAGTCCGATTACCTGCGCGACCAGGGCGCCCGTTCGATGACGCAGGCGCGCGAAGTCGGCGAGATGATCGCCCGGTTCGGCCGCGATGCCGTAGGGCAGGTGACCGGTCGCGACTGACTGTCGCACCGTTGACCGTCGCCGATCGTGCCGCCATGGCGCGGTCGCAGGCGGTACGCCGGCAGAGGAATGGGGAACGTGATGATCCGGCGCATGATGTTGCTGTTGGCGACGATGCTGCTCGCGGTGCCCGCGACCGCGCAGCCGCGTCCGCCCGTCGTGCTGGCCGCCGCAAGCCTGCAGGAATCGATGAACGCCGCCGCCGATGCGTGGGCGAAGCAGGGCCATCCGCGCCCGACCCTGTCGTTCGCCGCCAGTTCGGCACTGGCGCGGCAGGCGGCGGCGGGTGCGCCCGCCGACCTGTTCGTGTCGGCCGATGTCGAATGGATGGACGATCTCGACCGGCGCGGGCTGCTGGCGAAGGGCAGCCGGGTCAACCTGCTCGGCAACCGGCTGGTGCTGGTCGCGCCGGTCGCCGGCACGGCGCGGGTCGCGCTGCGGCCGGGGGTGGACCTGCGGCCGGCGCTCAACGGCGGACGGCTGGCGATGGCCGATCCCGATGCGGTGCCCGCCGGCCGCTATGGCAAGGCGGCGCTGACCCGCCTGCGTGCATGGGATGCGGTGGCGCCGTCGGTGGTGCGTGCCGAGAATGTCCGCGCCGCGCTGGCGCTGGTCGAGCGCGGGGCCGCGCCGCTCGGCATCGTCTATGCGACCGATGCGAAGGCGTCGGCGAAGGTCCGCGTCGTCGGCATCTTCCCCGCCGCCAGCCATCCCCCGATCGTCTATCCGGTCGCGCGGCTGAAGGCGTCGCGGAATGTCGATGGCGAGCGGTTCCGGCGGTTCCTCGTCAGCCCGAAGGGGCGCGCGATCTTCGTCAAATACGGATTCACGCCGCGCTGATGCCCGATGGCGCCGAATGGGCGATCGTCCTGCTGTCGTTGAAGATCGGCGGCGTGGCGATGCTGGCGGCGCTGCCGATCGCCTA
Source organism: Bacillus sp. 2B10 (assembly GCA_003946805.1). Classification (GTDB taxonomy): domain Bacteria; phylum Pseudomonadota; class Alphaproteobacteria; order Sphingomonadales; family Sphingomonadaceae; genus Sphingomonas. The sequence goes on from RPSH01000036.1 coordinate 30,576, forward strand.
TGCACTGGCATGGGCGCTGGCGCGGGGGCGGTTTCCGGGGCGGGTGCTGCTCGACGGGATCGTCCACCTGCCGCTGGTGCTGCCGCCGGTCGTCACCGGCTGGCTGTTGCTGCTGGCGTTCGCGCCCGCCGGGCCGATCGGCCGCTGGCTGGAGGCGTGGTTCGGCGTCAGCGTGCTGTTCCGCTGGAGCGGGGCGGCGATCGCGGCGGCGGTGATGGCGCTGCCATTGATGGTCCGCGCCATCCGCCTGTCGATCGAGGGGGTCGACCGGCGCCTGGAAAGCGCCGCACGGACGCTGGGCGCCGGCCGCGCGCGGGTCTTCTGGAGCGTGACCGCGCCACTCAGCCTGCCCGGCGTGCTGGCCGGGATGGTGCTGGGCTTCGCGCGGGCGCTGGGCGAATTCGGCGCGACGATCACCTTCGTCTCGAACGTGCCGGGGGAGACGGCGACGCTGCCGCTCGCCATCTACAGCGCGTTGCAGGTGCCGGGCGGCGAGGCGAGCGTCGTGCGGCTGGCGGGGATGTCGGTCGCGCTGTCGCTGGCGGCGCTGGTCGTGTCCGAATGGCTGGCGCGGCGCGGCGGGCGGAACGTCCATGTCCTTTGATATCGCGGTCACGGTGCGGCTGGGCGAGGCGGTGGTCGGAGCGGTGGTACCCGACGATGGACGCGATGCCGGGCTGACCGTGTTGTTCGGCCCGTCGGGGGTGGGCAAGTCAAGCGTGCTCAACATGGTCGCCGGACTGCTGCGCCCGGCGGCCGGTCATGTCCGTGTCGGCGGGGTCACGCTGTTCGATGCCGCGGCGGGGATCGACATGGCGGTGGCGGATCGCCGCTGCGGCTATGTGTTCCAGGAGCCGCGGCTGTTCCCGCACCGCCGGGTCGCCGCCAACCTGCGCTACGGCATGGGGCGGGGGACCGCGCCGATCGGCTATGACGACATCGTCGACCTGCTGGGACTGGGTGCGCTGCTGCAGCGCTGGCCGGCGACGCTGTCGGGCGGCGAGGCGAAGCGGGTGGCGATCGGGCGGGCATTGTTGTCGGGCGCGCGGTTCCTGTTGATGGACGAGCCCTTGTCGTCGCTCGACCGCGCGCGGCGCGAGGAGGTGATGGCGACGATCGAGCGGTTGCGCGACGCGCTGCGCCTGCCGATCCTGTACGTCACGCACGACGCGGCGGAGGCCGAGCGGCTGGCGACGCGGATCGTGGCGATGTGACCATCCTTTCGCCATAATCCACCGTCGATATCGGATACGAAACAATTGGGAGTTCGGCGATGCGGATGGGGTGGCTGGCTTGGGGAGCCATGGTTCTCGCGACGTCGGCAGGGGCGCAGGAACCTGCCTCCGATACGGGCGGGGCGGAGATCGTCGTCACCGGACATCGGCCGATGCGGGTCGACGCGAAGATCCTGCGCGCGGCACAGGCCCGGTTTGCGGAGGATCGCATCGAACTGTCGCCGCAGGGGGTGCTACAGTTCGAGCTATGGCGCGGGAACAAGCGCGTGCGCGCGGACGGGGTGAAACTGGCACTGATGGATGCGGCCGGGCGGGAGATTCCGGTGACGATCGATGGGAACGGCCGCATCGCCTTTGCACCGGTGCCCAAGGGGCGCTGGTTCCTGACTGCGCCTGCACAGGCATCCGACCTGTCGCTGCGCCCGATCATATTGTCGAGCGGGACGCGTATCGACGACCGGCGGCTGGGTGACCTGCGGCTACAATGCCGGGTCATGGTGTCAATGGCCAAGGCGAAGGCATCGCTGCTGGCGATGCCGTTGATCGGCATGTTCGACGCGATCGGTGGCTGTGCGAGCAAGCGGTTCGGTTTCTATCACCGGACGGAGCAGTCGCTGGCCGGCGCGGTCGCCGTGGCACCGGGCGGTACGCCGAAGGTGCTGCCGATGTCGGCAACGCGCGACGCCTATCTGCCGCCATTGTCCGATCGGACAATGGACAACGAGACCCGCATCCGCACCACGTATCAGTAGGTGACGCCTATTCCCCGCCCGCCATCGGCACGCGCGCGCTCTGGCTGCCGCGGGTGAAATAGGCGGCGTCGATCGCGAGGCTGCGCAGTTGCCAGCCGTCGATGCTGTCGCCCGGGGACAGGGTGCGGGTGCCCTCCGCGCCGCGGACCAGCGCGACGGCATCGCGGCCCAGCCGTCCGACGACGCCGAGCAGTTGCGGCGCGTCGTCGGGCAGCGCGTCGGCGGCGGGCGGGGCGAACAGCGTGCGGGCAAAGGCGGCGCGCAGCGGTGGCGGGGCCGACGGTGTCGTCAGGGGCGGCGGGGTGGATGGCGCGGTGGTGCCGTGCGGCGGCGCGCGCAACAGCCATGGCGGCACCACCAGCGCGACCAGCACGGCGACGGCGATCAGCGCGTGGTCCTTGAAGGTCAGCCCCGCCATGGTGCCACCAGTCGCGCGTCGAGCCGGACGCCGCCCGGCGCGGCGGTCAGCCGCCACGCCGCCATGCGGACCGTCGGACGCCCGCGCTCCAGCGCGTCGGCAAAGGCCAGCACCGCCTTTTCACTCCCCGACGCGCGCAGCGTCAGCACGGCAAGCGGGGCGGGCGCGGTGGTGTCGGCGTCAAGCGTTTCGACCAGCACGCCGCCGCGCGCGGCATCGGCGCGGACGCGCGCGGTCATCCTGGTGCGCGCGTCCGCCACGCCGTCGGCGGGGAAGGCGGCGTCGGCGATGAAGGTGGCGGGCGCGGTCGCTTCGACGCGGGCGGCGTCGCGATCGGCACGGGCGGCGGCGAGGGTGTCGAGCGCCGCATGGGTCGGGATGGCGAGCAGCGCGGCGACCCCCAGCGCGATCAGCGGCAGCCGCGGATTCATGGACGTTGCTCCAGCGTGATGCGCATCCGGCCGTCGCCGTCGGCGCGTGCCTGCGCGGTGGCACGCAGGCCTGCCAGCACGGGGTCGCGACGCAGCGCGGCGAGCACGCGATCGGGATCGGGCGCCAGCAGTTCGAACGACACCGCGCCCGCGCCGCTGCGTTCGGCGCGCAGCAGTGCGGCGTCGGGCGGCAGGGCGCGGGCGATCGCCTCGACGGTCGTGCCGAGCGCCGGTTGCCGCCATGCCGTGGCGAGCAGCGCACGGGCGCGTTGCCGGGTGCCGTGATCGGCGGCCCGCGGCGCGGCCCGGCGGTTGAGAGCCGCGGCATCGTCCCGCACCCGCGCGGTCAGCAGCGTCGCACCGCCCAGCGTGGCGAGCGGCGTCGCCACGATCGCCAGCGCCACCAGCGCGGCGGCGCGATCGATCGG
>RPSH01000004.1 GCA_003946805.1 Bacillus sp. 2B10
CAACAGCAAATATGGTGCGACCAGCGACCATTCCTCATCACTGACGTCAGACAGATACGACTTGCGGCAAATGCTCATCCAATAACGGATGAATCAAGCCCGCTTCCAAGTCCATAACAGCCTCTAGAGTTTGATCCATCCATATTGAAACCGGCGTCATCCCAGCGAAGGCTGGGATCTCCCGATAGTAGCGCGCAGCAGGAGCCGATGGAGACCCCAGCCTTCGCTGTGGTGACGTTTCCATACAGATGGGTCAAACTCTGGCGACGTTAGGGAAACGATCCCCCGATCAAGTCCGGGGCGAAGCTACCGCCGGCCGGATTTGCGAAGGCCGATCCGCCCTCGCCCCGACCCGACGTACCGCTTCATTCCCGCCGTTCGTTGGCCACCGCGTGCAACTGCTCGATGATCGCCCGGTTCGCCTGATGCCCGGACAGCTCCAGCGCCAGCGAGGTATAGCCCTCGCGGCGCAGCGCCTGCCGGATATGGTTCACCGAAATGAACTCGCCCGATGCGGCCAGTTCGAGCGCGCGGGCCAGTGCCGGGGTGTCGCGGGTCATGGGGGTGTCGCCTGTCCGCTCAGCCGTTCCGCACCCATGGCGTGCGCACGACCTTGCCGGCGATCACCTTCTTGCCGAACGCCTTGCGCATCGTCTCGGCGGCATCGCCGTTCTTCAGGACCACGTGCGTGCCGCCCGAATGCAGCGTCTCGATCGCGCTGATCGACGCACCGTGCTTGCGGCACAGCGCCTCCACATCGGCCTGCGCGATGCTCACGTTCATCGCCCGCGAAGTCGTCACCGCGGTCGTACCGCCCCGTCGCCAATCATCCTGCATGTCGGTCCAGTCATCATCTGAGCAAACGGACCGCCGGGCCACGCGGGAAGGGTCGACCAGCCGGCGCCGGTAGCAGGACCAGCCGGGTTCGACGGGACCATATCGTATATGGGTTGGCGGCGGGCAGCTTAACAGGTGGTGCCGGAGGTAAATGTTGCACGGGCGGAACGAGCCGGGTCACAGGCGCAGCAACGGTTCCATGCGTCTGTGCAGGATGCGGATGACCGCAACGCCATATTCGGCGGGTTTGAAAAGGAGCACATGCTGTCCGGCCGAACGGCCGACTGTCGTCTTTGGCCCACGGCCCGGCCATGGGCAAAGCCCATGGCGTCGGACGGCCGGTCGGGCGCGCCTCGGGCGGCAAGGGGATAGCCTGCGCTATCCCCTTGCCCGGCGCGCCGCTTCCTGCAGATCGGTATCGATCCGCGCGCCCTTCAACAGCTGCACCGGCGCCTTGCGGTACAGGATGAAGTCGTTGAACGGATCGGTTACGATCTTGGTCGCCCACACGATCCCGGTCATCACGTCGCGCTGGATGAACAACTGGATGACCCGGAACAGCAGCCCCCCGACCGCGAACGCCAGCCACAGCAGCGCGAGGTGCCGCAGGAAGCCGACGAAGCCGACATGCGGTTCGAAGATGCCGAAGAACGTTGGGTCGAGCAGCAGCGGGATCGGCGTCGCCGCCCACAGCCCCATGAAGACGACCTTGCGGAACAGGTTGTACCCGACCTTGATCTCTTCCTTGTGTTCGTGCGTCGCCTGGTTCTGATGGTCGTAGGTCTTGGGCTCGAAGAAGAAATGCCCCGATTGTCGCGCGGTCATCGCCACCAGCCAGCCGAGCAGGCTCGCCACCGCCGGGTCGATCCACACCACGACATAGGCGATCAGGAACGTCGTCGCGCTGACGAAATGCAGCGCCTGGTTGATGATGCTGTGATGGTAATAGCGGTGATCGTCCCACCGCTGTTCCTGCAACGCTTCCTTGAATCCGGGCATCGTTCAAGCCTTTGATGAAAGGGTTTTTTTCAGGCGGTCGCGCCCAGCACGGGCGTCGGATGATTGTCCTCGGCGTCCGCCGCGCGGCGAAAGCATACCAGCGAGAAATGGCCGAGCGGGGGCAGCGGCCGGCGCTCGACCAGTTCCGCCTGCGGGTTGCGCGCCGCCCAGTCGCCATAGATCGACCACGGGAAATCGGTGCGCCAGCCCAGCCGACTGGTGATCGGCATCAGCGCGCGCTCGATCTTCGCGCGCACCCCCGCTTCCGCGCCAAGCCGGGTCGCGATGACGATCATGCCGCCGGGGCGCACCACGCGCAGGAATTCGCTCAACGCCCGGTCGGGATGCGGCACCGCCGACACGACATATTGCGCGACCACCACGTCGAACGACGCGTCGTCGAAATCCAGCGCCTCGGCATCGCCGATCGCGATCCGCTCGACATGGGCGAGGTTCAGCCGCCGCACCCGGTCGCGCGCCTTGTCGAGCATCTGGTCGGCGATATCGATCCCGGTGATCCGGCTTTCGGCACGATAATGCGGCAGCGAGATGCCGGTGCCCACGCCTACCTCGAGGATGCGTCCGCCGACCGTCTCGGCCGCGTCGATCGCCGCGCGGCGACCCCGGCGGAACACCGGGCCGAATACCAGGTCGTAAATGGGTGCCCAGCGATCATAGGCGCTCGCCACGCCGACGCGGTTCAGTTCCTGAGCCAATCCGATGGTTTCCTTGTCCAGCGCCGTGTCGGGCTTGTCTGGCGGACCAAGGTGACGCGGTTCGATGACACCGCAATGTCATGCCCGTGGCGGAAAGGTTTCAGTTTGATGAGGGCGGCCGTCACATCCGCGAAATACTATTGTCGCGCGGGGCGGCTAGGGCGGGAACAGCACCGAGGACGGTATTACGATCCGCAATTCCGGAGGGTAACGATGACGACGGCCTTTTTATCCCGGACCGACCCCGAAACATCCCGCAGCGCGACGATGAAGTCGCTGGCGCGCAAGATTCCGGACTGGATCAACGATCCGCAAAGCTATCAGGCGGAAGGTCCGAAGAAGTCGTATCGCACGGTCTTCATCTCGGACGTCCATCTCGGCACCACCGGATGCAGCGCGCCGCAGCTCGTCGACTTCCTCCATTCGTTCGAATGCGAGACGCTGTACCTCGTCGGCGACATCGTCGACGGGTGGCAGATCCGCCGCGGCTGGTACTGGCCGTCCAGCCACAACGACGTCATCCGCTCGATCCTGAAGTTCGCGCGCCGCGGCACCCGCGTTATCTACATCCCCGGCAACCATGACGAGGCGTTCCGCGACTATGTCGGCCTCGAATTCGGCGGGGTGGAGATGGTCGAGGAGGATATCCACGAAACCGCCGACGGCCGCCGCCTGCTGGTGCTGCACGGCGACAAGTTCGACGGCGTGGTGCTCTATGCCAGATGGCTCGCCTTCCTCGGCGACCATGCCTACACCGCGCTGCTCAAGGCCAACCGCGTGTGGAACTTCGCCCGCCGCAAGCTCGGCCTGCCCTATTGGTCGCTGTCGGCCTATGCCAAGCACCGGGTCAAGAACGCGGTGAACTTCATCGGCCGGTTCGAGGAAACGGTCGCCCATGCCGCCGCCGAACACGGCGTCGACGGCGTGGTGTGCGGCCATATCCACACCGCCGAGATCCGCCGCATCGGGGACATCATGTATTACAACGACGGCGACTGGGTGGAGAGCTGCACCGCGCTGGTCGAGGATCATGCCGGCGCCATGTCGCTGATCGACTGGCGTGCCGAGACGTGGGAACGGGAACTGGCGAAGGCGGCGGGCAGGGCCGACGCCCCCGGCCGGGCGGTCGCCACCGCGTGAGGATCGCGATCGTCAGCGATGCGTGGAGTCCGCAGGTCAACGGCGTCGTCCGCACGCTCCAGACGACGATCGGCCGGTTGCAGCAGCGCGGCCATGTGGTCGAAACCTTCACCCCCGACGGTTTCGCCACCCGACCGTGCCCGGGCTATCCCGAGATCCGCCTGGCGCTGGGCTGCGGTCCCGAACTCGGCCGGCGCATCGCCGCCTTCCGACCCGATGCGATCCACATCGCCACCGAAGGGCCGCTCGGCTGGGCGGCGCGGGCGTGGTGCCGGCGACAGGGCGCGCGCTTCACCACGTCGTTCCACACCAATTTCGCCGATTACCTCGCGATGCGCACGCATCTGCCGGCCGGGCTGTTCTGGCCGTTCCTGCGCCGCTTCCATGCCGCGGCCAGCGGGGTGATGACCGTCACCGCCCGCGTCGCCGCGTCGCTGCGCGACCATGGCATCGGCCACACGAAGCGCTGGTCGCGCGGCGTCGACCTGTCGCTGTTCAGGCCCGACGGCGCACGGCTCGACGTCGCGACGCTCCCGCGCCCGATCCTGCTCCATGTCGGCCGCATCGCGGTGGAAAAGAATATCGAGGCGTTCCTGGCACTCGATACGCCGGGCACCAGGCTGCTGGTCGGAGACGGTCCCGCGCGCGCGGAACTCGAACGCCGCTATCCGCTCGCCCGCTTCGTCGGGCTCAAGCAGGGCGCGGGCCTTGCCGCCGCCTATCGCGCCGCCGACGTGCTGGTCTTTCCCAGCCGCACCGACACCTTCGGGCTGGTGATGATCGAGGCGCTGGCGTGCGGCACGCCGGTCGCGGGCTATCCCGTGCCCGGCCCGCTCGACATCGTCGGCACGGACGGCACCGGCGGCGGCGCGGCGCGGATCGGCGCGGTCGACGACGATCTCGCCGCGGCGGTCGCGCTGGCGCTCACCGCTGATCGCGACGCCTGCGTCCGCGCCGGCGCCGCCTATTGCTGGTCGCATTGCACCGACCAGTTCGTCTGCAACCTCGTCGATGCCGGGCTGGCGCGCGCCGACACCGCCGCCTGAACGCTTTTCGTGGAAATGTGACGCTCCTGCCGCTACCGCTCGGCCCGTACAGGATGGGGAATGGTCGATGGCTGGTGGTTTGGTTGCGCTGCTCGACGATATTGCCGCGATCGCGAAGCTCGCCGCGGCGTCGCTCGACGATGTCAGCGCGGCGGCGGGGCGTGCAGGGGCCAAGGCGGCGGGCGTCGTCATCGACGATGCCGCGGTCACCCCGCGCTACGTCACCGGCCTGTCGCCCGCGCGCGAGCTGCCGATCATCGGCAAGATCGCGCTGGGATCGCTCAAGAACAAGCTGCTGCTCCTGCTGCCCGCTGCGCTGCTGCTGAAGTTCTTCGCGCCATGGGCGATCACCCCGATCCTGATGGCGGGCGGCGCGTTCCTGTGCTTCGAGGGCGCCGAAAAGGTCCTCGCCCCGCTGCTCGGCGGGCACGACGCGGCGGAGACGGTCGCCGGCACCGATCCGGCCGAAATGGAACGCACCCAGGTCAGCGGCGCGATCCGCACCGACCTGATCCTGTCGGCCGAGATCATGATTATCGCGCTCAACGAACTGCCCGCGCTGTCGATCTGGATGCAGGGCATCGCGCTGGCGGTGGTCGGCATCGCGATCACCGTGGGCGTTTACGGCGTCGTCGCGCTGATCGTGAAGATGGACGATATCGGCCTCGCGCTCGCCCGCCGCTCCAGCGCCGTCGCGCAGACGGTCGGCCGCGGGCTGGTGAAGGCGATGCCGGTGGTGCTCAAGGCGCTGGCGCTGATCGGCACCGCGGCGATGCTGTGGGTCGGCGGGCAGATCATCCTGCACGGGATGGAGGAATTCGGCCTCGCCGCCCTGCCGCACCTCGTCCACGACACCGCGCACCATGTGGCGCAGGCAGTGCCCGCGCTGGGCGGCGTCCTCGACTGGCTGGTCAACGCCGCGGCCGCCGCGGTGTTCGGTATCGTGATCGGCGGGATCATCGCCGGCGTACTGCACCTCGTTCCTCGCAGGCATTGAGGGCGGGGGGCTACCGATCCCCCCGTGCCAGCCGCTCCTCGGTCGGGGTGAACGCCGATCCCGGCGACGCTGCGACCGCCACGTCGGTTGCGAAATAGGCGACGCCCGTCCCGCGCCGCAGGTCGACCCACAGCCCCGAGCGCAACCCATAGGCATCGCCGGCATGGCCCAGGCGCATCCGCCCGTCGCCGAACGGGTCGTCGCGACATCCGGCGACCGGCGTCGCAAGGAACGTCACCGCCAGGCCATAGCGGCACAGGAACCCCGCCTGCTTCGCCCCCGTCGTCGCATCGCTGCCGGTGTCGCCGTTGCGCCCGTCCCACGTCCAGAGCGGCGTGGTCAGCACCCCGAACGCCCGCGCCGACAATAGCCGCCCGTTCGGGGTCCGTCCCCGGTTCAGCAGCATCCGCCCGATCGCCGCCAGCCCCCGCGCGGAGATGCGCAGGCCCCCCTGCGGCGAGAATATCGCGCCGTTCGTGCCCGCGCGCCACCGCGACAGGTCGCACGACCCGTCGCGCGCCGGCTCGACCGGGCAGGGCGGGGCCAGCCCGCGATGGTCGTCTTTGGTCGGCCTGCCCGCGCGATACTGCACCACCGCCCGCGCCGCGAACGCTGGCGAACAGCTCGCCCAATTGTAGCACGCCTCGATGCCGAGTGGTGCGAACACCAGCCGCTGCATCGCCCGGTCGAACCGCTCGCCGGTCGTCCGCTCGATCACGCTGGCGACCACGGGGAAGTTCAGATTGGCATAGGCGAACCACGTGCCCGGCGCATGGCCCGCATCCCATGCCTTCGCATCGGCCAGCACCGGCGCCAGTTCGCCATCCAGCGGCAGGACGTAATCGACCCCGTCGACGATTCCCGCCCGGTGCGACAACAGCATGCGCAGCGTGATCGGCACAGCGGGATAGCGCGGATGCCGCAGCCGCCAGCCCAGCCGGTCCGACACGTCGGCGTCGAGGTCGATCTGCCCCGCATCGGCCAGCCGCAGCACCGCGATCGCCGTCACCAGCTTGGAGATCGATGCGACGCGCACCGGATCGTCGGCGGTGACGGGGCGGTCGGCGGCGATATCGGCAAGGCCGGTCGCCACGACCGAGGTTTCGCCGCGCCGGTCGAACGCGACCCGCACCTCGGCGACCGGTTGGGTGGCGGCGGTGGCGAGGAGGGCGGCGATCATGGGCATGGGGTTCGCTCCAGTTCCACTCTACCTGCAACTACCCTCTCCCCCGTTCGGTTCGAGCAGCTTTGAGCTTGTCGAGAAGAGGGTCGCTTGGGGCGCCCCCTTCTCGACTATGGTTCTCGACAGGCTCCAAGCAAACGGGTGCAGGTGACGGAGGTCAGAACTTCACATCCGCCTGCACCGTGAACGCCCGCCCGCGCGGATCGGCGACGCGCGGTTCCCATGCGCCGCCGGACCCGGTGTTCGAATCATAGGTGATCGCGAACGGCGGATCGACGTCGAACAGGTTCTTCACCCCCAGCGTGAGCCGCGTCGCGCTGTTGCCGAGGTTCAGGAAGCTGACCGCGAGGTTGTAGGTCACATAGGGCTTCACATATGCGTTGAACCCCGGCCGCGTCACCGTCCCCGCCGCGATGCCGGGCAGCGCCTGGTTCCGGTATCCGTCGCGATACAGCTGGGTCAGCGCGACCGTCACCTGTTCGTTGGTATAGCTCACGAACGCATTGTGCTTCCACTTCAGGCTCAGGTCGCCGGCAAAGCTGAACACGCCGATCAGGCTCCGCCCATAGGGCGAATTCTCGGTCAGCTTCTCGCGCCGCTTGAGCATGTACGTACCGTCGATCCCGGCAAGGAAGCTGCCGCCCAGCCCGTCCACGCCACCACGCGCGGTAAGTTCGAGGCCCTGCGTCCGCCGGGCGCCGGCATTGATCCAGCGCCGGTCGATGATCGTTAGTTCGTTGGTCACCGGGTCGCGCCGGAACCGGTCGGCGAACAGCGCGGCATTGTCGATCAGCTCGCGCTCGGTCAGCAGCTGGATCGTGTCGTCGACGTTGATCGCCCAGAAATCGACCGAGGCGCTGAATTTCGGCGCGGGCTGGAACACCACGCCGGCGCTGAACATCCGCGCGCTTTCCGGTCCCAGATCGGGGTTGCCGCCGGTGTAGATGTTGGGCTGCACCGCGGTACATGCCGGGTTGGTGGTATTGGGCACGCCGCCGGGGCAGCGCACCGGGTCGGCAAGGTCGCGCCCGGCATAGGGCGAATCGGTCAGCCCGTTGAAGATCTGGTTGAAGGTCGGCACGCGGAACCCGGTGCTGAACGACCCGCGGAACATCAGCGGTTCCCACGGACGATACTTTACCGACACCTTGGGATTGGTGCTGGTGCCGAAATCGCCATAATCGTCGACGCGCAGCGCGCCGGTCAGCTCGAACCCGCGGAACAGCGGCAGCAGGATTTCGGTATAGGCCGCCTTCACCTGACGGTTGCGCCGGCGCAGCGCGTTCACATTGTCGAACGCGGCGAGGAAGATCACCGGCGCCGCCGCAGCGGCGGCCTCGGACCCGTTGAAGCTGTAGGTTTCGCTGCGGAAATCGACACCGGCGGCCAGCTGCGCCTTGCCGCCGGGCAGGCGGAACAGCGGGCCGGCGATCGAGTAATCGATCTGCTTCACCTCGTACCGCCCGCCATACAGCGTCGACCCTTCGGCCGACACCGATGCCAGCGCCGCCAGTGCCGCATCGGTCTGGTTGACGGTGAAGGGGTTCAGGATGCCGCTGTTCAGCAGCCCGGCGAGCCCCGGGCCGGCGGCGCCCGGCGCGGTCGGGGCGCTCGGGTCATAGGCGCCGTTGTTCAGCGTACCGCGATAGTAATAGCCGCTGCCGAGCAGCGAGCTGGATTCGCTGCGCGCGTACGACCCGCCGGCACGATAGTCCCAGTCGGTCCAGAGCGGCCCTTCGGCGGCCAGCGTGACGCGCAGCGTCTTCGTATCGGTGGCATATTCGCGCGGGCCGCAGGCGAGGCAGCGCCAGCGGAACGCGATCGGCTTGCCGTAATTGGCGCTGACCGCCGGGAAGGTCGCGGCGATAGCGTTATACACCGCGTTATAGGTCGGTGCGGTCAGGCCGTTGAGGGGATAGGCGACCTGCAGGTTGGTGGTGTTGCCCGACACCTGCGCATTGGAGAACAGCTTTGCCGAACTGGCGTTCGAGCCGGTAACCTCCAGCGAGATCTGGTGGTCGTCCGCCACCCGCGCGACGGCGCGGGCAAGGTAGGTCAGCGTCCTGATCGGCTGCTGGATCACTGCCGCGCGGCCGGTATCCCATGCGCAGGCATAGCGTGCCGACGGGTTGTTCCACAGCGCATCGTCATACGCCATGCCGCCGTCCATCGATTCGCATCCGGCACCGCCGGGCAGGTCGAGCGGGTTGATCCCGCCATTCGCCGCCACCGTGGTACCGGGGATGGTCAGGCCGCCCAGCACCTGCGCGGTGGCCGTGCCGCCCAGCAGCGTGCCGTTCGGAAAGAACAGCGCGGAGCGGTTGAGCGGAAAGGCGGTGGCGATCGGCGTGCCACGGGTGTCGACCGACAGGCCGCGGTCGGGCTGATTGCCGTTCACGAAATCGCGATCCGACCCGCGCAGGATGTTGTTCCAGCGATAGGCGATCGCGCCCATCACGTTGAACCCCTGATCGTCGAGGTCGCCATAGCCGGCGATCGCCGACACGCGATAGATGTTGCCGTCGCCCTGTTCGGTGACGTCGGTCGCGCCCATTGCGCCCACGCCCTGATAATCGGTGCGGGTGATGAAGTTGATGACGCCGCCGATCGCATCGGTGCCGTAGATCGCCGAGGCGCCGTCCTTGAGCACCTCGACCCGTTCGATCGCCGCGAACGGGATCTGGTTCACGTCGACCGCCGCGCCCGACAGGCCGTGCGCCGCGACGCGGCGGCTGTTGAGCAGCACCAGCGTCGCCGCCGATCCCTGCCCGCGCAGGTTGGCCGCCGACAGCCCGTTGGTGCCGCGCTGCGCCCCCGTGGTGACGTCGGCGTTGGAGGCGAGGTTGTCGGCCCCGGTCCCGTTGCTGGTCAGCAGGCTGATGAGCTGTTCGGGGCTGGCGATGGCGTTGCGTTCCAGCTCGGCGTTGCTGATGATCTGCAACGGCAACGAACTGTTGTTCGGATCGCGCTTGATCCGCGATCCCGTCACCAGGATTTCGCCGTCCTCGGCCTTCGACGCCGACGTGGTCTGTACCGCGACGCCGGTCGGGGTCGCTGCCTCCTGCGTCGTCACGCCCTCGCTGACCGTCTGCGCGCCGGCGGTGCCCGCCATCACCGCGGCGAGCAGCGAGCCGCCCATCAGCATCATCGCCCTGCCTGCCCGCATGTCGTCGCCCCCATGTCCGCGCCGCCCCCCGGCGGCTGTCGGCAACAGTAAGCAACAAAAGCGTCATCGAGCGGAAGGGGCGGGCGGGGCGCTTTTCGCCGGGACCGTAGCGTTACGGTAACAGTCACCCAAATTTCATGGCAATGCCATAGCTTGCGGCTATAGCGCGGCGGCCACCGCCAGCAGCGCGGCATCCATCGCCGGGGTCGCCGGACTGCCGTCGGGATGGTCGTTGGCATAGATCGCAAAGGTCAGCGTCTGCCCGCTTGCCGCGGTCATCGTGCCGGCCAGCGCGGATGCGCCGCTCAGGCTGCCGGTCTTGGCGTGCAGCCTGCCCGCCAGCGGGGTGTCGCGGAACCGGCGGGCCAGCGTCCCGTCGACCCCGCCGACCGGCAGCGTAGCGACCCACCGCGCGCCCCAGGGTTGCGCCTGTGCCCAGCGCAGCAGCGTCACCATCGCCCGCGGACTCACCCGGTTATAGGTCGACATGCCCGACCCGTCGGACAGGCTCCACGCGGTGCGCGGCACGCCCGCCGCCTGCATCACGCCCGCCACCTGTTGCAGCCCGTCGGCGATCGATCCGGTGCCGCGCACGCGCCCGATACGGCGCAGCAGCAGTTCGGCGTGCAGGTTCTGGCTGGTCTTGTTGGTGGTCGCGACGTCCTCGACCAGCGGTCCGGGCCGAAGCTGCGCCAACATCGGCGGCGGCGTGCCACCTTCCACGACGCCGCCATCCTCCGCCGCCCGATAGGGACGGTGACGGACCCCCACGGTTCCGGTCACCCGGACGCCCTTCGTCCGCAACACCTTCGCCAACGTCCACGCCGCGAAATGCGCCGCATCCTCCACCCCGACCCGCACTGTCGTCGCCCCGCCCGGCTTCACCGTCCCCGACAGCCGCAACAGGTCGCTGCCCGGCATCCGGTCGAAGCCGACGTCGCTGGCCGCACCCACCCGCACCCGGTTGTCGATCCGGTAGTAATCCGAACCGCTGACGACCGCCCGGCCGCCCTCGGCAGTCACCGTCAGCGCCACTTCGTTGTCGTCCAGCGTCAGCGCGGACGTGGCGGTGCCATAGCGCCCGGCCATGTTGTTCCACCCCATGCCCGGCGACCAGCGCTGGTCGGGAAAGCGGCTGTCGTCGCCGATCACGTCGCCCACCACCCGCGTCCGCGCCGCGACCGCATCGGCCAGCGTCGACAGGCAATCGACCCGGCAATCGGCGGCGCTCGACAGCCGCGCGTCGCCCGCCCCCACCAGCACCACGTCGTTCCCCTCGATCCGCACGCCCGTCCCGGCATCGTCCGGCCCATCGACCGGCAGCGTGGCAAAGGCCGCCAGCGTCGTGAAGATCTTGGTATTGGACGCAGGGACGTAGCGGCCGTCAGGGTCGATCGCCACCCGTTCGACCCCCGCAGCGTCGCTGACCACCAGCCCGAAACGCGTGCCCGGCGGCGCCTTCGCCAACGCCGCGCGGACCGTCGCCTCGATGCCCGGGTCGGGCGCGGCCGCCGTCAACATCATCCCCGCCACGCCGATGAAGATCGTCGATATCCTGTGCATGGGCTGCATCCTAGAGCGCGCCGAACGCCGCGCAACCGGTTGGACCGGCACGGTATAGCCGATACACATGGACCCATGCTCCATCGTCTCCTGCTCGCGCTGATGCCCCTGCTGCTGGTCGCGGCCGACCGGCCGACGCCGCCGGGCGACGCGCTGCTGATCCGCGGCGCGCGGGTGTTCGACGGCACCGGCGCGGCGGCGGTGGCGGGCGACGTGCTGGTCGAGGGGGGAAGGATCACGGCGATGGGCCGGCACCTGTCGCGGACGCGCGGTGCGCGAGTGGTCGATGCGCGCGGGCTGACGCTGCTGCCCGGACTGCACGACCTGCACACCCATCTGCGCGCGTCGGGCTATGGCAGTCCCGACGATTTGGGCAAGGCATGGGCCGCGCACCTCGCCAACGGCATCACCAGCGCGAATGATTTTTCGGTGTCGGGCGAGATGCTGGGTCCGATCCGCGCCATCGCCGCCGACGGCACGACCGCGACACCGCGGCTGAACCTCGCCATCCGGCTGGGCGTGCCGGGGGGCCACGGCACCGAATATGGCTGGGGCAGTTCGTTCACGCTGACCGCGACGACGCCGCGTGCGGCGCATGTCGCGATGCGGACCGCGCTGGCGTATCGGCCCGACGTCATCAAGGTGTTCGCCGATGGCTGGCGCTATGGCCGCTCGCCCGACCTCGCCAGCATGAACGTGCCCACGCTGGCGGCGATCGTCGAAGATGCCCATGCCGCCGGCCTGCCGGTCATCACCCACACGGTGACGCTGGCCGGCGCGAAGATCGCCGCCGCCGCCGGGGTCGATGCGCTGGGCCACGGCATCGGCGACGCGCCGGTCGATGCCGAACTGATCGCGCTGATGCGGGCGAGGAACGTCGCCTATGTGCCCACCCTGGTGGTGTACGAGCCGCAGCAGGACCGGACGTTCCTGCCGCGCGAATGGCAGCAGCTGGCGGCCCCCGAACGCGCGGGCGAGGCGGCGCGGATGGCGCGGCCGGTCGAGGCGATCCCCGACCTCGAATCGAAACGCTGGGCGATCCTGCGGGCCAATGTCCGCGCGCTGCACGCCGCGGGCATCCGCATCGGCGTCGGCACCGATGCCGGGATCGGCGGCGTCTATCACGGGTCGAGCGCGGTGCGCGAGACGCGGCTGCTCGCCCGGCTGGGGCTGACGCCGGCGCAGGCGCTGGTCGCGGCGACCGGCGGGGCGGCGGATATCCTGCGTCAGCGCGACCATGGCCGGATCGCGATCGGCCAGCGTGCCGACCTGATCCTCGTCGGCGGGCGGCCCGATGTGGCGATCGACGACCTGCACGACGTGCGCCGGGTGTTCGTCGGCGGGCGCGAGATGCCGCTGGCGGCGCTGCGCCGACGGATCGACGATCCCGCGCCGACGACGATGCCGGTTCACGCGATGCTGGGGCCGATCGATACCGGCGTGCGCGGCGACGGGCGCACCGACCTCGACACGCTGCCGGTCGAGAGTACCGAACCGGGGACCGATCACAGCCGGCTCGACATCGTCCGTCCCGATGCGCCGCACGACCCGCGGCTGTTCGCCGTCGCACGATTGGGCGCGGCGGACCGACCGTTCGCCGCGCTGGTGCTGCCGCTGACGAAGGGGGCGATCGCCCTTGCCGATGCGCGCGGCTTCACCGGCCTCGCGTTCGAGGCGCGCGGGGCGGGACGCTATGTCGTGGCATTCGACGTCCATGGCGCACGATCACGCTTCCGCGCGCCGTTCGAGGCGAGCGGGGAACGGCGCGAGATCCGGCTGCCGTTCAGCGCCTTTGCCGATGGCGACACGCCGCTCGACCTCGCCCGGCTGCGCAGCGTCAGTATGCGGTTGAGCGGCGAGCCCGGCGGGCGGGCGTGGCTCGAACTGGCGAAGGTCCGCTTCTACCGCTGAACGCTGCGCGCGGCGGCCAACGCGAACGCCAGCACGACCGCGAACGACAGGCAGGGGACCAGCATCGCCATCTGGATCGACACCGGCCCGTGGCTGAGCCACCCCATCGCCGGCGGGAACACCGCCCCGCCGATCACCGCCATGACGATCAGCGGCGCGCCCAGCGGCGCGCGGGTGCCCAAGTCGCGGACGCCGAGCGAGAAGATGGTCGGAAACATGATCGACATGAAGAAGCCGGTCAGCAGCAACGCCCCGATCGCCACCATGCCGCTGCCCAGCGCGGCGACCAGCATCAGCGCGATGTTGGCGACCGCGAAACCGGCCAGCAGGCGGGTGGCGGCGATGCGGTGCATCAGCGCCGTGCCGACGAGGCGGCCGACCAGGAACAGCGCGAGGCTGATCGACAGCAGATACGCCGCCTCCCGCTCGGGCGTGGCGGGGCTGAGCGTCTTCACGAAGTCGACGAAGAAGCTCCACACCCCGACCTGTGCGCCGACATAGAAGAATTGTGCAACCACCGCCCAGCGCAGCAGCCGGACGCCGAGGACCGAGCGCAGCCCGCCCAGCGTATCGCCGCCGGTTTCGCGCGGCACTTCGGGCAGGCGGACGACGGCGATGGCGAGCGCGATCAGCACCACGATGCCGGCCAGCACCAGATAGGGCAGCTGCACCATCTGCGCCTCGGTCGCGCGATAGGCGTCGAGCGCGGCGGGGGCCATGGCGTCGAGCGCCGCGCGATCGTGCTCGACGCCGGAGAAGATGAACCTCGCGCCGATCACCGGGGCGATCGCGCCGCCAAGGCCGTTGAACGCCTGCGCGAGGTTCAGTCGCTGTTCGGCGCGGGCGGGATCGCCGAACGCGACGATATAGGGGTTGGCGGCGGTTTCGAGGAACGCCGCGCCCGATGCCAGGACGAACAGCGCGCCGAGGAACGCGGCATATTCGCGCACTTCGGCTGCCGGATAGAAGAGCAGCGCGCCGACCGCGTAGAAGCCGAGGCCCGCGAGGATGCCGGCGCGGTAGCCGAAGCGGCGCAGCACCAGCCCCGCCGGCAGCGCCATGACGAAATAGCCGATATAGAAGACGAACTGGATGAACCCGGCCTGCGCTCGGTTGAGGTCGAGCGCCTTCTGAAACTGGCGGATCAGGATGTCGTTGAAGTTGTTGGCGACCGCCCAGAGGAAGAACAGGCTGACCACCACCGCGAAGCCGGTGGCGTAGCCCGGCGTGATGAAGCGGCGCGCGGCGGCGACGGGCGCGGAGCCCTGCGGGGTGGCGGGCGGCATCATGGGTGGTCGCTCAGGCGAAAGATCGGGGCCATCGGCGTCCAGCGGCTGCCGTCGGGCGCGGCGGGCAGCGCGCGCTGGAAGGTGCCCATCCGCGCCTCCCATTCGGCGACCTGCGGGTCGGCGGCGTCGGCATCGGCCTTTGCCGCCGGGTCGAAGCCGGGCGTGACCGCCATCGTCATCACCAGCCGGGTGCCGGTGCGGAAGATTTCCATTTCCGTGACTCCCGAGGCGCGGATCGCGGCCACCACCGGGGCGGGGACGTTGCCGGGGACGTGCCAGCGTTCATATTCGGCGATCGCCGCCGCGTCGTCGATCAGGTCGAGGGTCAGGACGCGGATCATGCGTTCGACCAGCCACCGTCGATCACATGGACCGCGCCGGTGGTGTACGAGGATGCATCGGAGGCGAGGTACAGCGCCAGCTCGGCGATCTCCTCCGCCCGGCCGAGGCGACTCATCGGCTGGCGCGCGGTGAAGGCGGCGCGGGCGGCATCGGCATCGCCGGTCGCGGCCATGCGGTCCTCCAGCGAGGGCGACTGCACGGTGCCGGGGCAGATCGCGTTGCAACGTATGCCCTGTCCGACAAAATCGAGCGCGACCGACTTGGTCAGGCCGATCACCGCCGCCTTGGACGCGGTATAGACGAAGCGGTTGGGGACCGCGATCACATGGCTGGCGACCGACGACATGTTGACGATCGACCCGCCGCCCGCGTCAATCATCGCCGGCAGCAGCGCGCGGATCAGGCGATATTGCGCGCGGACGTTCAGGTCGAAGCTGAAGTCCCAGTCGGCTTCCCCCGTCGTCAGGATCGTGCCGGCATGGACATAGCCCGCGCAGTTGAACAGCACGTCGACCGCCCCGATCCGCGCCGCGAAATCGGTGATCGCCCGCGGATCGAGCAGATCGACGACATGCGGCTCGCAGCCCGTCAGCGTGGCGAGCGCGTCGGCGTTGATGTCGAGCGCGAGGACGCGCGCCCCTTCGCGGGCGAACAGTTCGGCGGCGGCGCGGCCGATGCCTTGGGCCGCGGCGGTGACGATGGCGGTTTTACCGGACAGGCGGATCATGCGGTCTCCGTGAGAACAGGGGCGTCGGCGCGGATCAGGCCGGCGTCGATCAGATCGTGCCACAGCGCGTGGGGAATGGGCAGCGTGGCGAGCGTCACCGCCTGCGCCACTTCGGACGCATCGGCCATGCCGGGGATCACCGCCGACACCGCCGGGTGCGCCATGGGGAATTGCAGCGCCGCCGCCGCCATCGGCACGCCGTGGCGGGCACATAGCGCGGCGATCGCATCGACCCGCCGCGCGATGTCGGCCGGCGGCGTTTCGTAATTATAGCGCGCGTCCGGTCCGGTGCCGGAGGCGAGGATGCCCGAATTATACGGTCCGCCGACGATCACCGCGACCCCCAGCGCGGCACAGCGCGGCAGCAGCGTGTCGAGCGCCGCCTGTTCGAGCAGCGTATAGCGTCCGGCCAGCAGGATCGTGTCGAGTTCGACTTGGGTAAGCAGTTCCTCGCACACCGCGATCTCGTTGACGCCGATGCCGATCGCCCCGACCGCGCCGGCGTCGCGCAGTTCGCGCATCGCCGGATAGCCGCCGTCGAGGAAGGTCGCCATCTGCGCCCGGTGGTCGGCGCCGTGCGTCATCACGCCCAGGTCATGGGCGAGCAGCAGGTCGATCCGGTCGCGGCGCAGCCGACCGCGGCTGGCGTCGAACGACCGGAGAATGCCGTCGCGCGAATAGTCGAACGTGCTCTCGACCGGTTCGGGCGACACGAACCCCTGTCGCTCGACGGCAAGGTCGCGGTCGGGAACCGGGCGCAGGACGCGGCCGACCTTGGTCGAGACGATCGCGCTGCCGCCGGGATCGAGATCGGCCAGCGCATCGCCCAGCCGCCGTTCGGACAGGCCGAAGCCGTAATGCGGGGCGGTGTCGAAGCGGCGGATGCCCCGTTCCCATGCGGCGTCGATCGTCGCGCGGGCGGCATCATCGCCGACCGGCCGATACAGATTCCCGATCGCGGCCCCGCCAAAACCCAGTTCGGCGGGTGCCTGCCTATGCGTCATCGCCTATCCTCTCCCGGCGACTATTCGCGAAGAAATTTCACCTGTCAAAACCAAATTCGTCAATAGACGACGACCGAGCGAATACTCTCTCCGGCGTGCATCAGGTCGAACCCCTTGTTGATCTCCTCGAGGCTCAGCACATGGGTAATCATCGGGTCGATCTCGATCTTGCCGTTCATGTACCAGTCGACGATCTTCGGCACGTCCGTCCGCCCCTTCGCGCCGCCGAACGCGGTGCCGCGCCAGTTGCGCCCGGTGACGAGCTGGAACGGGCGGGTGGCGATCTCCTTGCCCGCTTCGGCGACGCCGATGATGATGCTGGTGCCCCAGCCGCGATGGCATGCCTCCAGCGCCTGTCGCATGACGTCGGTGTTGCCGGTGCAGTCGAACGTGTAGTCGGCGCCGCCATCGGTCAGCGCGACGAGATGCTGGACGAGGTCGCCGGCCACGTCCTTCGGGTTGACGAAGTGGGTCATGCCGAAGCGGCGGCCCCATTCCTCGCGATCGGGATTGACGTCGACGCCGACGATCATGTTCGCCCCGGCCATCCGCGCACCCTGCAGCACGTTCAGGCCGATGCCGCCCAGGCCGAACACGATGATGTTGTCGCCGACCTGCACTTTGGCGGTGTTGACCACCGCGCCGACCCCGGTGGTGACGCCGCAGCCGACATAGCAGCTGGTCCGGAACGGCGCGTCCTCACGGATCTTCGCGACGGCGATCTCGGGCAGGACGGTGAAGTTCGAGAAGGTCGAGCAGCCCATATAATGGAAAATCGGCTGGCCCTTATGGCTGAAGCGCGTGGTGCCGTCGGGCATCAGCCCCTTGCCCTGCGTCGCCCGGATCGCGGTACACAGGTTGGTCTTGCCCGACAGGCACGACTTACACTGGCGGCATTCGGGGGTGTAGAGCGGGATGACGTGGTCGCCTACGCGCACGCTGGTCACGCCCGCACCGACTTCGCGGACGATGCCGGCGCCTTCATGGCCGAGGACCGAGGGGAATAGCCCCTCGCTGTCGAGGCCGTCGAGCGTATAGGCGTCGGTATGGCAGATGCCGGTCGCCATGATCTCGATCAGGACTTCGCCCGGCTTGGGGCCTTCGAGGTCGAGTTCGACGATTTCGAGCGGGCGCTTCGCTTCGAATGCGACGGCGGCACGGGTCTTCATGAGGGCATCTCCTTGATCGCGCCGGAGTAGCGGCGGCATGGCGGGCTCGGCAAGGGGCGTGCGATGGGCTAACAGGCGTGGCCATGTCGTCGCGTATCTTTCTGTTCGCCCTGCTGCTGGTCCTGACGGGATGTGCCGGGGGGAATTATCGCCCGGTCAGCGACGATGCGGTCAGGATCGGCGCGCCGTACCGGGTGCGCGGCGTGACCTATACGCCGGCCAGCGACCCCCGCTACGACATGCTGGGGCTGGCCAGTTGGTACGGCAGCGAATCGGGGCGGCGGACCGCCAATGGCGAACGCTTCCGGCCCGGCTGGGTCACCGCGGCCCACACCACGCTGCCGCTGCCGAGCTATGTCGAGGTGACCGCACTCGACACCGGGCGGCGCATTCTGGTGCGGGTCAACGATCGCGGGCCGTTCACCGGACGGGGCCGCATCCTCGACCTGTCGCAGGGGGCGGCGGAGGCGCTGGGTGCGCGCGGGCGCGGTGTGGTGCCGGTGCGCGTGCGGGTGGTGTCGCCCGGCGAGCGCGACCGGGCGCGGTTGCGCAAGGGCAGGGCGGCGCGCGAATTGCCGCCGGTCGACGAACGGACGCGGGCCAATTTGCGGGCGCAATTGCGCGCCAACGGGCTGTAGCAAGGGGTCAAAGTTCACGAAGTTCACACTAGTGGCGACGTTGCGTACGACGACCCGTGTGGCCGCAGCCTCGCCCAAAGTTCACGAAGTTCACACTCGTGACGATCGCGCGCACGACGACCATTGCCGGTGGGGCCATTGCGAGGAGGGATTTCGCCATGTCAAAGAGCGGGCGGACGGAGCGGACCGCGTCGGCGATCGTGGCGAACGGGTATGCTGTAGGAAAGCGGTTTATCTGGCCGCTGCCTTGGGTTGCATCTCCGCCAGGCGCTGGTCCTGTACCGCCAGCACCGGCACGCCGAGCGCGGTGCGCAGGGCGTCGGGGATGAGCACGCGATCATAGGGCTCGCGCGTCAGTTCCCGGTTCTCCGGTGCCCGCCACTGGGTGCCGTAGATCTGCTTCTGCCCGATGGCTTGCAGATACCGGTCGAGCGTCGCGGCGGCGATCCAGCTGGCGTCCTTCTTGCCCCGCGCCGTTGCGGCGACGGCCAGCGTATGGGCGAGCAGATAATCCTCGGGCTTTTCGCCGTGCTGGAAAACGAACGCGGCGGCATAATAATCCTCCGCCGTGGCGAGCTTGCCCTGGTCGAGCAGGGCGCGGGTGCGTTCGCGGCGGGCGGTGTCGTCGGCCCACATCTTGCGGACGAACGTCATGTCCTTGAACCATTCGGGTTTGACGTTCTCGCGGATCGCCTGATCCTCGGCGAACATCTTTGCCATTTCGGGATTGTCGGAAAGCGGGGCGGGCGGTTTCGGCTGCGCCGTAACGGGCGACGCCGCGAGCAACAGGGCGGACAGGGCGATCGTCAGGTGGCGCATGGGACCTCACCGGCTGGGAGGTGGCACCGTGTCGCAGGATCAGGCGCGGGTAAAGTGGATACGAAAAGGGCGGCCTCCTTGCGGGGCCGCCCTTTCGTTTCTGCCAGCGCCATGGGCAAAGCCCATGGCGTCGGTCGGGGCCTTGGCCCCGCCGGCCGCTCGCGCCGAGGATGCGCCTCGGTCCAGCTTTGCTGGACCATGGCTCGGCGCGAGATCAGCGCGAGTAGAATTCCACGACCAGGTTCGGTTCCATCTTCACCGGATAGGGCACTTCGTCCAGCGTCGGGACGCGGGTGAAGGTGACCTTGGTGCCTTCGGCGCCGATATATTCCGGCACGTCGCGCTCGGCGAGGGTCTGTGCTTCCAGGACCAGCGCCATTTCCTGCGCCTTGCTGCCCAGCGAAATCTCGTCGCCGACATAGCAGCGACGCGACGCGATGTTGCACTTCACGCCGTTGACGCGGACATGGCCGTGGCTGACCAGCTGGCGCGCGGCGAACACGGTCGGCGCGAACTTGGCGCGGTACACGATCATGTCGAGGCGCTGTTCGAGCAGGCCGATCAGGTTCTGGCCGGTATCGCCCTTCATGCGCGACGCTTCTTCGTAGGTGCGCTTGAACTGCTTCTCGGTGACGTCGCCGTAATAGCCCTTCAGCTTCTGCTTCGCGCGCAGTTGGATGCCGAAGTCCGACATCTTGCCCTTGCGGCGCTGACCGTGCTGGCCGGGGCCGTATTCACGCTTGTTGACCGGGCTCTTGGGGCGACCCCAGATATTCTCGCCAAGGCGGCGATCGAGCTTGTACTTGGCGCTGGAGCGCTTCGACATGGGTATTTCCAATGCAATTGCAGTAACGTTTGACCATCCGGACGGACGATCGCGGCTCCCGGTCTTCGCCTCCGACCTTTCGGCCAGGGCCACCGCTTCACCGGGAATGCGGGGCCGAATTGCGAAGCGGCGCGGTTAGCCGGGTGCGCCCGCGGAGTCAAGCTGGACAAGGGCGGGCGCAGGCGGCACAGGCGGCGGCCATGACGATCCTGCCCGGCCCCGACTGCACCACCATGACCGAAGTCCGCGCCGGCGTGGACCAGGTCGACCGCGAACTGGTGGCGCTGCTGGCGCGCCGGTTCGCCTATATGGATGCCGCCGCGCGGATCAAGCCGGGGCGCGAGGCGGTGCGCGACGAGGCGCGCAAGGCCGAGGTGATCGCCAATGCACGGGCGGCGGCGGTGGCGGCCGGGGTGCCCGAGGGGGTGGTGGCAGAGTTGTGGGAGCGGCTGGTCGAGGCGTCGATCGGGTACGAGCTGGCGCGGTTCGACGCTACGCGGGGGTGACGCAGGATCAGCGCGGCGGCTCCGACGCCTGCATCGACGCGCGCGCTTCGGCATCGACATCATCCTGATCCAGCCGCTGCTGGAGACGGGCCGTTTCCGTATTCCATTGCTCCGCGGTCTTGCAGATCTTCGGCCGGGTGACGCGCGTGCCGAGATCGGGGGCTTCGCGACAAATCTTGCGGGGCGGTTTCGGCTTCGGGGTCGGTACGGCCGAGGGAGTCTGAAGGGCGGCGACGACGGACAGGACGGTGAACACCTCCGATAGGATCGGATACGATGTTATCTTCGCCGCTTCGCGCCGTCCAGCGCCGACAGCACGCCGCGCATCGTCCGCACCTCCTGCGACGTCCAGCCGGCCTTGGTCAGCAGCGTGCGCAGCGTCCGCCGCGACGTCGCGGCGCGTTCGGGCGGGAAGAAGAAGCGCGCCGCCTCCAGCATGTCGTCCAACTGGCCGATCATGCCCTCCAGTTCCTCGTGCGGGGCCGGCTGGCCGAGGTCGACGACCGGCGGGCTGGCAAGGCCTTCGCCCTTCGACCATTCATAGGCGACGAGGATGACTGCCTGCGCAAGGTTGAGCGACCCGAACTCGGGGTTGATCGGCACGGTCAGGATCGTGCGGGCGAGCGCCACGTCGTCGGTTTCGAGGCCCGAGCGTTCCGGGCCGAACAGGATCGCCGAGCGGCCGGGTTCGGCGCGGATCGCCTGCGCAGCGGCTTCGGGGGTGACGACCGGCTTGGTGATGCCGCGCTTGCGGACGGTGGTCGCATAGACGTGCGCGCAGTCAGCGACCGCCTCCGCCACGGTGTCGTAGACGGTTGCATCGCGCAACACCTGGTCGGCGCCGCTGGCGGCCGGGCCGGCTTCCGGATTGGGCCAGCCGTCGCGCGGGGCGACGAGGCGCATTTCGACCAGGCCGAAGTTCAGCATGGCGCGGGCGGCCTTGCCGATATTCTGGCCCAGTTGCGGGCGGACGAGGACGATGACGGGTGGTTTGGCCGCTATTGTTTCCTCCCCACCGTTTGTCCTGAGTAGAGGCTGAGCCTGTCGAAGACTCGTATCGAAGGACTTGCGGGCAAGCGCGCTGACCGTTGCCCAATCGGCACCGATCAGCGCCTTCTTCTTCGCGCGCGACCAGCCTTTCAGACGGGTTTCGGCGGCGACTGCTTCCTCACGCGTGGGAAAGTTCTCGCTCCAGACCAGTTGGACAGGAAGGCGGCTGGCGGTGAAGCCCGGAAATTCGCCGGACTGGTGCTGTGCGATCCGCCGTTCCAGATCGTCCGTATGCCCGACATAATATTTTCCGTCGGCGCAATGGAGCATGTACGTGGCGAAACTCATGGCGGTCCTTCGATACGCGTCTTCGACTTCGCTCAGCCGCTACTCAGGACGAACGGTGGCGGGAAAGCCCATGTCCTACTGCTTGAACCTATCGGGGGAAAGTGGGCTGAACGCCGATAGGAATCCGCTCGTGCTGAGTAGGGGCTGAGCTTGTCGAAGACCCGTATCGAAACACTGACCGCCAACGGTCCTTCGATACGCCATTTCGACCTCGCTCCATGGCTATTCAGGACGAACGGGTGGTGAGGATACGGTGCGTCGGGGGTGGGGCGAACCTTACCCCTTCGCCGCATCCCCCACAGTGCCGGCAAATTCCTCGAAATCCTTCGCCTCGCGGAAGTCCTTGTAGACGCTGGCGAAGCGGATGTACGCGACGGGGTCCAGCCCTTGCAGCCCTTCCATCACCAGCTCGCCGATGCGGCCGGAGGGGACTTCGCTCTCGCCCGACGTTTCGAGCTGGCGCTGGATGCCCGATACCAGCCGTTCGACCTGCGCCGGCGTGATCGGGCGCTTGCGGCAGGCGGTGGCGACCGAGCGGAGCAGCTTGTCGCGGTCGAACGCCTGGCGGCGGTCGCCGGACTTCACGACGGTCAGGTCGCGCAGCTGGATGCGTTCGAAGGTGGTGAAGCGCGCGCCGCAGCCCGAACATTGCCGGCGGCGGCGGATCGCGGCGCCATCGTCGCTGGGGCGGCTGTCCTTTACCTGACTGTCTTCATGGGCACAAAAGGGACAGCGCACGTGAAATTCCCGTTGGACCCGCCGCTCCGCCACATCGGCGGAGCGGCCGGCGTGTCGCGTCAGTAGCGCGGCTGCTTCTTCGACTTGTAATATGCATAACCCGCACCGGCGGCCGCGCCGATCAGCGGGCCGACGAACGGTACCGGAATGGCGACGACCGCGCCCAGCGCGCCCCATTTCGCCATGCTCTTGCCAAGCGACTTGTCCTGCATCTTGCCTAACTCCTTACAGACCCGGATAGATCGGGAACCGCTCGCACAGCGCCCGAACCCGTGCCTTAACGTCCGCCTCGACGCTCGGGTCCCCGGCTTCGCCCTTTGCACGCAGGCCATCGAGGACATCGGCGACCATGTGGCCGATCTCGGCGAACTCGGTGGTGCCGAAACCGCGGGTGGTGCCCGCCGGGCTGCCGACGCGGATGCCGCTGGTCTTGACCGGGGGCAGCGGGTCGAACGGAATACCGTTCTT
Source organism: Bacillus sp. 2B10 (assembly GCA_003946805.1). Classification (GTDB taxonomy): domain Bacteria; phylum Pseudomonadota; class Alphaproteobacteria; order Sphingomonadales; family Sphingomonadaceae; genus Sphingomonas. Next base: position 23,423 of record RPSH01000004.1, read on the forward strand.
GTTGCAGGTGATCGCGGCGCGTTCCAGCGCCTCGTCGGCATCCTTGCCGGTGACGCCCAGCGGCGTCAGGTCGATCAGCGCGAGATGGGTGTCGGTGCCGCCGGCGACGACGTCCGCGCCGCGACCTTTAAGCGTCGCGGCCAGCACCTGCGCATTCTCGACGACGGCGCGGATATAGTCCTTGAACTCGGGACGCAGCGCTTCGCCGAACGCGACCGCCTTGGCTGCGATCACGTGCATCAGCGGACCGCCCTGCAGCCCCGGGAACACCGCCGAGTTGATCTTCTTGGCGATCGCCTCGTCATCGGTCAGCACCATGCCGCCGCGCGGACCGCGCAGCGTCTTGTGCGTGGTGGTGGTGACGACATGGGCGTGGCCGAACGGGGTCGGGTGCAGGCCCGCCGCGACGATGCCGGCGAAATGCGCCATGTCGACCATGAACTTCGCGCCGACCTCATCGGCGATCGCGCGGAACTTCGCGAAGTCGATCTGGCGCGGATAGGCCGAACCGCCGGCGATGATGAGCGTCGGCTTGTGTTCCTTCGCCAGCGCCTCGACCGCGTCATAGTCGATCAGGTGGGTTTCGCGGTCGACGCCGTACTGCACCGCGTTGAACCACTTGCCCGACATCGCCGCCCTGGCGCCGTGGGTCAGGTGGCCGCCGGCATCGAGGCTCATGCCCATGATCGTGTCGCCGGGCTTCGTCAGCGCCAGCATCACCGCGCCGTTCGCCTGCGCGCCCGAATGCGGCTGGACGTTGACGAAGCCGCAGCCGAACAGTGCCTTGGCACGGTCGATCGCCAACTGCTCGACCTCGTCCGAGGGGTGGCAGCCCTGATAGTAGCGCTTGCCGGGATAGCCCTCGGCATATTTGTTGGTGAATACGCTGCCCTGCGCCTCCAGCACCGCCTTCGACACGATGTTTTCCGACGCGATCAGCTCGATCTGGTAGCGCTCGCGCTCCAGTTCGTGGGCGACGCCGGCGAACACGGCGGGATCGGCATCGGCGAGGCTGGTTTCGAAGAAACCGTCGGGGCGGAACTGGTCGATCATGGGGCGCGGCTCCCGCTGAAAAAGAGGTCGCGCGCGCTTTACTGCCGACGTCACATAATTGCCACCCGGTGAATCGGGTTTCGGGGCCGATGGTGGTAGAAGAGGGGGGGCACGCGCCAGCGAGCCTTCTGTTAGCTCGGCAACGAAAACCGCAGCAGATCGCTGCGCGATCGATGTCCGCTGGCGCACCACCTCCGCGCCTCCGCGCCTCAGCGTGAACCAACCTTCTATCCGTTTAAACCGGCGGATTGCCCAGCTTGTCGACGCGGCGCCGGTGGCGGTCGCCGCCGAACGGGGTGGCGAGGAAGGCGGTGAGGCATGCCTTCGCCATCTCGCTGCCGATCATCCGCGCGCCCATCGCGATGACGTTCGCATCGTTATGTTCACGCGCCAGCGCGGCCGACAACGGTTCGGACACCAACGCGCAGCGACATGCGGCGACGCGGTTGACCGCGATCGAGATGCCGATGCCCGATCCGCACAGCGCGACGCCGATATCGGCCTCGCCGCCGCTAACCGATTGAGCAAGCTTGTATCCATAATCGGGATAGTCGACGCTGGCGGCGTCGTGCGGGCCGAGGTCGGCGACATCGTGGCCCTGGTCATGCAACCAAGTCGCGAGTTCTGCCTTGAGCGTCAGGGCGGCGTGGTCGGATGCGATTGCGATACGGGCCATGCGGCCGCTTCTAGCGGTCCCGATGCGGCGACGCTAGGCTGTGTCGGCGACGGGCAGGAAAGGATGGACGGATGCGTGGATCGATCATCGTGGCGGCACTCTTGTTGAGCGCGTGCGGCGCCAACGAACGGCGCAGCGAAGGGGCCGAAACGCAGGCGGATATCGAGAACAGCGCCGCGACGCCGCTGCCCGCGCCGATCCCGCCGCGCGCACCGTCGCCGACGCCAACGCCGACCCCCAGCGCGACGGCCACCGCGACGCTTGGCGCGAACCATTATCTGGGGCGCTGGGTCGGCGTCGAGGGCATGGTACTGAACGTGACCGCGCCCGCGCAGGGCGAGGTGTTGCTCGACATGCAGTACGACCTCGACAACAAGGGGCAGTTCGCCGGCACGATCACGCCCGAGGGCATCCGGTTCGAGCGCGGTGGCGAGACGCTGGTGCTGCGCCCCGGCGACGGCGATGCGACCGGCCTGAAATGGCTGGCCGGCAAGAAGGACTGCCTGACGGTCAAGCCGGGCGAAGGCTATTGCCGTGACTGATCCGGTCGCGATGCCCGTGGCGACCGTCCGGCCGCCGGTGGCGGCGCTGCTGCTGGGCTATGCCGGGCTGCTGCCGCCGATGGTCGCCATCGCGATCCGGGTGGTCGATCCTTCGAAGGGTGGCATGATGCTGGCCCTGTCGCTTTTCTATGCCGCACTGATCCTCAGCTTCCTCGGCGGCATGTGGTGGGGCGCGGCAGCATCGCGGGTGACCGGCGCGGCGCTGACGCTGTGGCTGGCGGTCGCGGTGGTGCCGACGCTGGTGGCGCTGGCGGCAGGTGCGGTCCTGTTCGCATCGGTCGTGTCGGCGGCGGCGGTCGTCGCCGCCGGGCTGCTCGGGTCGCTGCTGGTCGACATGGCGCTGGTGCGCGCAGGCCATGTCCCGGCATGGTGGATGAAGCTGCGCGTCCCGTTGTCGGTCGGGCTGGCGGCGCTGACGCTGCTGGCCGGGCTGCTGGCACAGCGATAGCGCACGGGCATTAACCCATTTTCCGCTCCGTGCGACCGGTCGCGGCGATTGAAAGCCGCGGTCCGGCGGATTAGCGTGCGCGCCATGCCGATCCGGTTCGACCAAGCCCATGCTGCGCTGGCGTTTCTCGAACGCCACGACCTGGAACCGACGCCGGACCTGTACGATCTGGCGCTGGTCCATCTGTCTGCCGCCGACCCGTCGCTGTCGCAGGCGATCGAGGCGGCCGCCGCCGGGGAGGCGGGGCTGGACGCGACGCGGGCGGCGCAGCTCTACGCGACGTTGCGCGGCAGCCGGTCGGACCCGGCCGATCCGCACGCGCTGGCGATGCGGATCGGCGCGACCGAGCGCGACGTGGCGCTGCTGCGCGATCAGGTGGCGACGCTGCGGGCGCTGTTACAGGGCGGGGACGGCGACCACGACAAACTGACCAATGCGCTGAACCAGACCGGGGCGCGGCGCATCCTCGACGAGATGGGGCAGCACGACCGGCGTTTCGTGGTGCTGATGTTCGGCATCGACCGGCTGGTGGGCATCAACCGCGAATTCGGCCATTCGGTCGGCGACAACATCCTGAACGCCTTCGCCGCCAAGTTGCGCGGGATATTCCCCGAACAGGAAGCGATCCGCTGGGGCGGCAACGAGTTCATCGTGGTGATCCCGGGGAAGACGATCACCGCGGTGCGCGTGGCTGCCGAGGAAGTGCTGCAACTGCTGGCCGAGCGCAATTTTCGCCTGCGCGAATCGGGGGAGTCGATCGGGCGGGTGACCGCGTCGGCGGCGATCGTTCCCGACCATGTCGGCAATTTCGAAGTGATCCTGCGCGAGGCGCGCGCGAAGATCGAGACCGCGATGGCGGCAGGCGGGAACCGGGTCGAGGTGTAGTCGAGCGCTCCTCCCCGGCACGGGGAGGGGGACCGTCGCCGAAGGCGATGGTGGAGGGGGGTCGCCGCGCAACGCGACTACGCCATATGCGGACAGCCCCCTCCACCATCCTGCGGATGGTCCCCCTCCCCGTGCCGGGGAGAGTTTTGCGTTACGCCGCCTTGCGCAGCTCCAGCCGGCCCCAGATCTCGACCAGCGCGGCGGTGAGTTCGTGCATCATCGCGGTGTCATGGGCCGGGCCCGGGGTGAAGCGCAGCCGTTCGGTGCCGCGCGGCACGGTCGGGTAGTTGATCGGCTGGACGTACACGCCGTATTCGCGCAGCAGGATGTCGCTGATCCGCTTGGCCTTGACCGGATCGCCGACCATCAGCGGCACGATGTGCGTCGTCGTGTCCATCACCGGCAGCCCGGCATCGGCGAACAGCGCCTTGAGCGTCGCGGCGGCGGCCTGTTGCCCCTCGCGTTCGGTGGGCGATGCCTTCAGGTGACGGACGCTCGCCAGCGCGCCCGCGACCAGCACCGGCGACAGCGAGGTCGTGAAGATGAAGCCGGGCGCATAGCTGCGGATGACGTCGATGACGGTGCGGTCGGCCGCGATATAGCCGCCCATGACGCCGAACGCCTTGCCCAGCGTCCCTTCGACGATGGTCAGGCGCGATGCGGCGTCGTCGCGTTCGGAAATGCCGCCGCCGCGCGCGCCGTACATGCCGACCGCGTGGACCTCGTCGAGATAGGTCAGCGCGTTGTATCTGTCGGCGAGGTCGCAGATCGCGTGGATCGGCGCGACGTCGCCGTCCATCGAATAGACGCTTTCGAACGCGATCAGCTTGGGCACCGCGGGGTCTTCGGCCGCCAGCAGTTCCTCGAGATGCGCGAGGTCGTTGTGGCGGAACACGCGCTTTTCGCAGCCCGAATGGCGGATGCCCGCGATCATCGACGCGTGGTTCAGTTCGTCGGAAAAGATGATGCAGCCCGGCAGGATGCGCGCCAGCGTCGACAGCGTCGCCTCGTTCGAGACGTAGCCCGACGTGAACAGCAGCGCCGCTTCCTTGTCGTGCAGGTCGGCCAGCTCGTTCTCGAGGTCGATGTGGTAGTGCGTGTTGCCGCCGATGTTGCGCGTGCCGCCCGAACCGGCGCCGACGTCGTGGAGCGCTTCCTCCATCGCGGCGATGACCGCGGGATGCTGGCCCATGGCGAGATAGTCGTTCGAACACCACACGGTGATCGGCTTCGGCCCGTTATGCCCGGCGAAGCAGCGCGCATTGGGGAATTGCCCCTTGTTGCGCAGGATGTCGATGAAGACGCGGTAGCGCCCTTCCTCGTGCAGGCGGTCGATCGCCTGTGCGAAGACACGGTTGTAATCGACCGAGCGGGCCGGAACTGCGTCGATGCTCATGGGGCGCGGGTGTACCTGTTGGGGGCGCGGGTTTCCAGCGGATAAAAGCGGTTACCGTGATCGTCGGGGTTGGACATATTGTCCAAGGGGCATTGTGGGAGGAAGGGGTTCGCGCAGAGACGCGCATTCGACAAATGCCCGTCGCCCCAGCGCAGGCTGGGGCCTCCTGCGGCGAGGCGCGCGCTCCCTGACCGAGAGATCCCAGCCTGCGCTGGGATGACGGGTGTAAATAGGTCGGCAGGGCACCAGGCGAGCCCTTCTCTGCGTCCTCTGTACCTCTGCGCGTGCCCTACAGCGCCTCGACCACCCCGAACCCCTGCGCCTCCAGCCCGCCCGCGATTTGCCGTTCGCGTGTCCCCAGCCGGGTGAAGACCAGCCGTCCGGGAACGGGAGTCGCGGGAAACGCCTGCCCGGCGGTCAGCGAAACGATCCGCCGCGCGATGCCGGGGCCGCCATCGACGAACGCGACGTGCGGCGCGACCCGGCGCATCACGTCCTCCAGCAGCGGGAAATGGGTACAGGCGTTGACGAGCACGTCGATCGCGCCGCCGCCCGGTTGATCGAACAGCCCGGCGAGTTCGGCGGCCACGGCGTCATGGTCCGGCGGCGTGCCGGCCAGCGCGGCCTCGGCCAGTTCGACCAGCGCCGCCGATCCGTGCCGCAGCACGGTGCAGTCGGCGGCGAAGCGTGCCGCGAGGTCGTCGACATAGGGCTGGCGCACCGTCGCCTCGGTGCCGAGCACGCCGATGACCCGCGTCTTGCTGGCTGCCGCCGCGACCCTGATCGCGGGCACGGTGCCGACCACCGGCACGTCGAGCGCGGCGCGCACCACCGGCAGCGCGATGGTCGACGCGGTGTTGCACGCGATGACGACGAGGCGCGGGCGATAACGCTCGACCAGCCGGCCGAGCAGGGCGGGCACCCGCGCCGCGATCTCGCCTTCGGTCTTGATGCCGTACGGAAAGCCGGCCGAATCGGCGGCATAGACGATCGGCGCGGTCGGCAGCATCACGCGCGTCGGCGCGACGACCGACAGGCCGCCGACGCCCGAATCGAAGAACAGGACCGGTTGCGCCGGTTCGGCCATGATCGCTTACTCCCTGCCGTCGCCCGCCGCGTTGCAAGCCGCCGCCGAACCCCTTACCCTGTGCCCCACAGACGGCAAGTTTCACGGGGGCGCATCTGCCGAGCGACATCATCTGGTTCCCGCCGGCGGCGGCGTTGCTGATCGGCTATCTGCTGGGATCGATTCCCTGGGGCATCCTGCTGACCCGGATCGCCGGGGCGGGCGACCTGCGCACGATCGGGTCGGGCAATATCGGCGCGACCAACGTGCTGCGCACCGGGCGCAAGGGGCTGGCGGCGGCGACGCTGCTGCTCGACCTGTTGAAGGGCGTGGCGGCGGTCCTGCTGGTGCAGCACCTGTTTCCGGGCGAGGAACTGATCGCGGGGGCGGCGGCGTTCGTCGGCCATTGCTATCCGCTGTGGCTGCGCTTTCGCGGTGGCAAGGGCGTGGCGACGATGATGGGCGTGGTGGTCGCGCTCAGCCCGCCGGCGGGCCTCGTCTATGCGATCGTGTGGCTGGGGCTGCTTGCCGGGCTGCGCATCTCGTCGGTGGCGGGGATGGCGGCGGCGGTCGCGGCCCCGCTGGCGGCGGCATGGGCCGGGCGGTTCGACCTGGTGATCCTGTTCCTCGGCCTCGCCATGATCGTGCTGTGGAAGCACGGCGAGAATATCGAGCGGCTGATCGCCGGGACCGAGCCGAGGATCGGGCGCAAGCGTGAGTGAACCGCAAGCGGCGCGGTTCGCGGCGCTGCGGTTGATCCGGTCGGCCAATATCGGGCCGGTCACGTTTCGCGCGCTGATCGAACGCTATGGCGATGCGGCGGCGGCGATCGAGGCGCTGCCGATGCTGGCGGCGCGCGGCGGCGGGCGGGCGCCGGTGCTGGCCGACGAAGCCGGCGTGCGGCGCGAGATCGCGACCGTGCGCGGGCTGGGCGGGCGCTACGTGCTGTTCGGCGATGCCGATTATCCGGCGCTGCTGGCCGAGATCGACAGCGCGCCGCCCGCGCTGATCGTGCGCGGCGACCTCGGCCTGCTGGCCCGGCCGGCGGTGGCGATGGTCGGCGCGCGCAACGCGTCGGCGGCGGCGTGCCGCTTCGCACGCGGCCTTGCCGGGGAACTGGGCGCGGCGGGCTATGTCGTCGTGTCGGGGCTGGCGCGCGGGATCGATACGGCGGTGCATCTGGGGTCGATCGGCCATGCCACGATCGGGGTCATCGCCAGCGGCATCGACGTGGTGTTCCCGCCCGAGAATGCCGCCTTGCAGGAGGATGTCGCGACCCGCGGGCTGCTGGTCGCCGAACAGCCGCCGGGCACGCAGCCGCTGGCGCGCCATTTCCCGTCGCGCAACCGCATCATCGCCGGGCTGGCGCTGGGCACGGTGGTGGTGGAGGCCGCGCCGCGATCGGGGTCGCTCATCACCGCGCGGCTGGCGGGTGAGGCGGGGCGCGAGGTGATGGCCGTGCCCGGATCGCCGCTCGACCCGCGGGCGCAAGGATGCAACGCGCTGATCCGCGAGGGCGCGACGCTGGTGCAGAATGCGGAGGACGTGGCGGAGATGCTGCGCCCGATCGATGCGCGGGCGGTGCGCTCGCCGGGTGGGGTCTATCGCCCCGAACCGGCGGCAGCGGACGCGAGCGAGGCGGAACGGACGCGAATCGTGGGCTTGCTCGGCCCGGTGCCGGTCGCGGTCGACGAACTGGTGCGGCAGTCGGGGTGCCCGACGACCGTCGTGCAGACGGTGCTGCTGGAACTGGAGCTGGCGGGGCGGCTGGACCGGTATGCGGGTGGCCGGGTCAGTCTGGGGTGATCGGTGGCCATTGCCGGGCGGCGTGGACGATCGTGAGAATCCACAGGGTGTTGCCGAGGATCGCATAGACGAGGCGGTAGTTGCGATGCGGATGGACTTCGCGCGTACCCGCTACCGCTCCGATATGTCCCGACGACGGAAAATCCGCGAGGCGGGTAACGGCATGGTCGATGGCGCTGTCGATCCGAACCGCGGCGGCAGGGTCGCGGGCAGCGAGGTAATCCCAGATGGTCGATCGATCCGCCTCCGCCTCCGGCGTCCAGCGAATCTTCACGCTCGGGTCGAAAGCGCGGTGCGTCGTTCGGCGAAGTCTGCCGCAACGGCTTCGTTCGACCGGCCGTCGTCGGCGTGCGCCGATGCCAGGGCACGCGCGACCTTGCGCTCGACGAAGGCGCGATGCTCGTCCGCGACTTGCTGTCGTGCCACGAAATCGCGCATCAGTTCGCGCATGACCTGCGATGCGGGGCGATGTGCCGCTTCGGCGGCCGCCATGAAATCGGCGCGCAATTCCGGCTCGAGCTTCATCGTGAACACGGCGGCCTTCGTCATCGATACGCTCCAGCAGATACTGACGATGTATATACGTTCGGCGCATAGCCAGCAATCGTTGCCGCCGGTTCGTAACGATTTCCCGATAGCCGCAATCCACCACCCGACTTGACGCCACCCCCCGGCGCTCCCCACTCTCGTACGCGTACGCACAAGGACCGACCGCCCATCATGCAGCTCGTCATCGTCGAATCGCCCGCCAAGGCGAAGACCATCGAAAAATATCTGGGGTCCGATTACCGCGTCCTCGCCTCCTACGGCCATGTCCGCGACCTGCCGCCCAAGGACGGGTCGGTGAACCCGGACGACGGCTTCGCGATGGATTGGGAGACGTACGCCGACAAGACCAAGCAGTTGAAGGCGATCACCGATCTCGCCAAGACCGCCGACCGCCTGATCCTCGCCACCGATCCCGATCGCGAGGGCGAGGCGATCAGCTGGCATGTGCAGGAGGTGCTGAAGAAGCGCCGCGCGCTGCCCAAGGAGGTCGAACGCGTCACGTTCAACGCGATCACCAAGCCGGCGATCCTCGCGGCGATGAAGGCCCCGCGCGAGCTGGATACCGACCTGATCGACGCGTATCGCGCGCGCCGGGCGCTCGACTATCTGGTCGGCTTCACCCTGTCGCCGGTGCTGTGGCGCAAGCTGCCCGGCGCCAAGTCGGCCGGGCGCGTGCAGTCGGTGGCGCTGCGCCTGCTGGTCGAGCGCGAGCGCGAGATCGAGACGTTCATCGCGCAGGAATACTGGTCGGTCGTCGCGAAGATGGAGGCCGACGGCACGCCGTTCGACGCGCGCCTCGTCAAGCTGAAGGGCAAGAAGCTCGACCGCCTGTCGCTGGGCGACGGCGGATCGGCCGAGGTCGCGAAGGCGGCGGTGGTCGATGGCCGCTTCACGGTCATCAACGTCGAGACGAAGCCCGCGACGCGCAACCCGCCGCCGCCCTTCACCACCTCGACGCTGCAACAGGAAGCCGCGCGCAAGCTGGGTTTCTCCGCCAGCCACACGATGCGGATCGCGCAGTCGCTCTATGAGGACGGCGCGATCACGTACATGCGGACCGACGGCGTGCAGATGGACGGATCGGCGATCGATGCCGCGCGCGGCGCCATCGCCAAGCGCTATGACGGCAGCTATGTCCCCGACAAGCCGCGGCAGTACCAGACCAAGGCCAAGAATGCGCAGGAAGCGCACGAGGCGATCCGCCCGACCGACTTTTCGAAGGACCGTGCCGGGTCGGGCGACCACGGCCGGCTGTACGACCTGATCTGGAAGCGGGCGCTCGCCAGCCAGATGGCGTCGGCACGGATGGAGCGCACCGCCGTCGAGCTGGAGGACCAGACCGGCCAGACCGGGCTGCGTGCCACCGGACAGGTCGTGCTCTTCCCCGGCTATCTCGCGCTGTACGAGGAAGGCCGCGACGATGCGGCGGACGAGGATTCGCGCCGCCTGCCCCTGCTGCGCTCGGGCGACGCCCCGGCCAAGAAGGACGTCGTCGCCGAACAGCATTTCACCCAGCCGCCGCCGCGCTTTTCGGAAGCGTCGCTGGTCAAGCGGCTGGAGGAACTGGGCATCGGTCGCCCGTCGACCTATGCCTCGATCATCCAGGTATTGAAGGATCGCGGCTATGTCCGCGTCGAGAAGAACCGCTTCTTTGCCGAGGAAACCGGGCGGCTGCTGACCGCGTTCCTCGAACGCTTCTTCGAGAAATATGTCGGCTACGACTTCACCGCCGAGCTGGAGGAGGAACTGGACGACGTGTCGGGCGGCCGCGCCGAATGGCAGGCGGTGCTCGAAGCGTTCTGGCGCGACTTCAAGCCGCGCACTTCGGAGGTGATGGAGCAGCAGCCCAGCGCGATCACCGCCGAACTGGACATATTCCTCGGCAGCTATCTGTTCCCCGAAAAGGCCGACGGCACCGATCCCCGCCTGTGCCCGAATTGCGGCGAAGGGCGCCTCGCGCTGCGCGGCGGCAAGTTCGGCGCGTTCATCGCCTGCTCCAATTATCCCGAGTGCAAATATACCCGCCGCTTCGCGCAGCCGGGCGGCGAGGAGGGCGGCGACGCCGGGCCGGAAGGGCTGGGCAAGGACCCGGACACGGGGCTGGAGGTCGAGCGCAAGTCGGGACGCTTCGGCCCGTACATCCAGCTGGGCGATGGCAAGGAGGCGAAGCGCGCGTCGATCCCCAAGGACATCGGCGAGCTGAACCTCGAATGGGCATTGAAGCTGCTGAGCCTGCCGCGCACCATCGGCAATCATCCGGAGACGGGCGAACCGATCGAGGCGGCGATCGGGCGCTATGGCCCGTATCTCAAGCACGCCGGCAAATATGCGCGGTTGCAATCGACGGCGGACGTGTTCGAAACCGGCATGAACGCGGCGGTGGTCAAACTGGCCGAAGCGGCGGCGGGCGGCGGACGCGCGGGCCGAGGCGCGGCCAAGGAACCGCTCAAGGTGCTGGGCGCGCATCCGCGCACCGAGCTGGAGATCAGGCTGATGGAGGGGCGCTACGGCCCGTACGTCACCGACGGCACGACCAACGCGACCATCCCGAAGTCGGTCGAACCGAACGCACTGACGCTGGAGGAAGCCGCCCAGCTGATCGACGACCGCGCGGCGGCGGCCCCGGCCAAGGGCAAGAAGAAGCCCGCGGCGAGGAAGGCCGCGCCCAAAAAGGCCGCGGCCAAGGATGGCGCAGTGAAGAAGGCGCCGGCCAAAAAGCCGGCTGCCAAGAAGCCTGCGCCCAAGGCTTGAAGCTTGACCGTTCGTGCTGAGTAGGGGCTGAGCTTGTCGAAGACCCGTATCGAAGTACCCGCCACAAGCGGTCCTTCGATACGCCATTTCGACAAGCTCAATGGCTACTCAGGACGAGCGGAGTTACGTGCGGTGACGATGCTTTGAACAGGCCCGGGTCGCACCACCCGGTACCTCTCAGTTCACCCGCGCGCCCGATTGCAGAAACGCCCGCGCCGCCTTTTGCGCGTCGGCGATCTGTCGTGCCGTCATGTCGCATGCGATTTCCGCGCGCCATTCCTGCGCCTCCTCGACGCCGGACATGGCGGCGAGGTTGAACCATTTATGTGCTTCGACCAGGTCGATGGTCGCGCCGCCGGTGCCGCTGGAATAGCAGATGCCGAGATCGAACCACGCCGTGCTGTTATCCTGCCCCGCGTCTTCCACCCGGCTTTCCGAGAGGAAGCGGGCGCCTTTCTGACTAATGCCCATGTTCTGAACCCCCATTGGTACAGGCACGAAATTGCCGGCCGGGGGTTGCGATTTGGTTAACGCGGCTAACCGCAACGGTTCGGTACGTTAACGCACGCTGAACTTAAGGTTGGACGGCGCGTGTCGGGCGCGGTTTTGCCGGGCGGGACGTCAGCCCTGCGACAGCGCGTCCAGCGTCGGCCGGATGCCCGACAGGTCATAGCCCGCCGCACCACCGGCCGCGACCAGCGTGTCCGGATCGCCGCCGGTCTTGGCGCTCGCCAGCGCCCACAGATTGCAGGAGCGCGTGCCCGAACGGCAATAGGCGAGGATCGGGCCGCCGCTGTCGCCCAGCACGGTCGCCATCGCGTCGAGCTGCGGGTGGCTGAACCCGGCATGGGTGATCGGGATGGCGTGATAGGCCATGCCCGCCGCCGCCGCTGCCCCGGCGATGGCGTCGCCGGTCGGCTGGCCGGCTTCCTCGCCCTCGGGCCGGTTGTTGACGATGGTGGTGAAGCCCTGTGCCTTCAACGTCGCGACGTCGTCGGCGGTGATCTGCGGGCTGACCGAGATGCGGTCGTCGATACGGCGGATATCCATGGGGAGGGGATAGCGGGGGGCAGGGGACGACGCAAATCCTCCCCGTGCCGGGGAGGATCAGTTTTGCCTGATTACCGCCAGGAACGCGTCCCCATATGCCTGCAGTTTCTTCTCGCCCACGCCGGTGATCCGCCGCATGCCGCCGATCGTCTGCGGCTTGTCCGCCGCCATCTCGCGCAGCACCGAATCGTGGAAGATGACATAGGGCGGCACGCCCGCCTCCTGCGCCAGTTCGCGGCGCTTGGCGCGCAACGCCTCGAACAGCGGATCGCCGGTCGGGTTGGGCGTCGCATCGCCCCTTCGCCGCCGCTCGCGCTTGGGCGGGACGATCAGCGACAGCGTATCACCGCCTTTCAGCAATCCGCGTGCGGCGGGGCCGAATTCCAGCCCGCCATGGTCGTTGGCGCGCAGCGCATCGCGCAGTTGCAGCGCACGGCCGACGGGTTTCAGCAGCGCGACCTCGTCGCCCTCGACGATGTTCCACACCGACAGGTTTTCGTGGCCGTTGGTCATGCTGCGCTCGGTCGACTGACCGGTCAGCACCTGTTCGATATAGGTCGCGCCGAACATCATGCCGGTGCGGAACACCGCGGAGAGATATTTCTGCGCCACCTGCGTCGCGTCGACCGCGTTGGGCGGGGTCAGGCAATTGTCGCAATTTCCGCAAGTTTCGGGCGGCGACTCGCCGAAATGCCGGAGCAGGATCGCGCGGCGGCATCCAGCGGTTTCGACCAGCGCGCCCAGTGCGTTCAGCCGCTGCCGCTCGCCCGCCTGCCGGTTCGGTTCGACCTCACCGATCCGCTGGCGCGCGCGGGCGAAATCGTCGGCACCCCAGAACAGGTGCGCGACCGCCGGATCGCCGTCGCGGCCCGCGCGGCCGGTTTCCTGATAATAGGCCTCGATCGATTTCGGCAGCCCGGCATGGGCGACGAAGCGGACGTCGGGCTTGTCGATGCCCATGCCAAAGGCGATGGTCGCGACCATCACCATGTCTTCGGACGCGACGAACTCGTGCTGGTTGCGCTGGCGTACCGCAGGGTCGAGGCCGGCATGATAGACGCGTGTCGGCCGCCCGGTCTTCGCCAGCGCCTCGGCCAGCCGTTCGGTGCCGGCGCGCGACTGGACATACACGATGCCGGGGCCGGGGGTCGCGGCGATCACGTCGGCGATCTGGCGCGTGCCCTGGTCGCGCGGGGTGATGTGGTAGCGGATGTTGGGCCGGTCGAAGCCGGCGACGATGAGCCCGTCATGCGGGATGCCGAGCTGTTCGAGGATGTCGGCGCGGGTATGCGCGTCGGCGGTGGCGGTCAGTGCCAGCCGCGGCACCTCCGGGAACTGGTCGAACAGCGGGCGCAGCAGGCGATAGTCGGGGCGGAAGTCGTGGCCCCATTCGCTGACGCAATGCGCTTCGTCGATCGCGAACAGCGACAGGTTGCCGCGCGCCAGCAACTCGCGGAAATCGCTGCCCGAGGCGCGTTCGGGCGCGACGTAGAGCAGGTCGAGCTCGCCATCGAGGAACCGCCCGCGCGTCTCGGCGCGATTGTCGTCGGCGCTGGTCAGGGTCGCGGCGCGGATGCCGACCGCGGTGGCGGCGCGCAACTGGTCATGCATCAGCGCGATCAGCGGGGAGACGACGACGCAGGTGCCCGGCAGCATCTGCGCGGGCAACTGATAGGTCAGCGACTTGCCGGCACCGGTCGGCATCACCGCCAGCGTGCGCTGCCCGGCAAGCACTCGGTCGACCACCTGCCGCTGGACGCCGCGAAAGTCGGGAAAGCCGAAGGTCGATTGCAGTACGGGGATCGGGTCGAGCGCCATCGGGCTTCCCCTAGGGATGCGGGGCCGGGGCGTCGAGGGGTGGGGTGGGTTTATCGGCGCGACTACCGCCTCGCCCCGCACGTCACCCCGGCGCAGGCTGGGGTTTCTCGATTGCAGGACAGGACAGGAATCGCCGGAGACCCCGGCCTGCGCCGGGGTGACGCCTGGGGGTCTACTCCACCCGCACCGCGCGCCAGCCTTCGCCGCCGATCGCTGCCTCGCCGACCGTCCCGCGATACTCGCGACCGCCCGCGGTGAAGTTGAGCGCGACGCCGCGCAGGCTGCCGGTCAGTGCCGTGCTGCCCAGCGTGCCGGTTACGTCCTGAAACCGCTGGTCGATGGTCAGTGTCACCGCGCGCCCGTCCGCCAGCGTCGCGCGCCACGTACCGCCCGCCACCGCCGGTACGATCCACAGATAGACGCGGCGGTCGCCGACCAGCCGTTCGCCGTCGGCGCGCCAGTCGCCGAGGTCGAAGGCGTGGGTGACGATCCGCGTGCCGGGTTTCAGTTCGGTCAGCAGACGCGGGCGCAGCGCCATGTTGATGCGTGGCAGCAGGTACATGGTAACGACGCTCGCCGGCCGCAGCGGCACGTCGAACAGGTTGGCGTTGGAGAAGCGGGCACGGTCCTGCAGGCCATGGAGCGCGGCGTTGCGGCGGGCGCGGTCGACCAGGGCTGCGTCGATCTCCACGCCGCTGGCGGCGGCCCCGCGCCGTGCCGCGGCGATGGCGATGCGGCCATCGCCCGAGCCGAGGTCGATGACGGTATCCGACGCGGCGACCTGCGCCATGTCGAGCATCGCCTCGACCACCGGTTCGGGGGTCGGGACATAGGGCACGTCATAATCGGGTTCGCGCGCGGCGATGCCGGTCCCGCGCAGAATGTCGCCCATGCCGTCGCCATAGGCGCTGCACCCGCCGAGCAGCGCGGCCAGCAGCAGCGCCGCGATCCTCACGCCGCGGCGACCCCGCGCAGCCACGCCGCCGTCTCGGCCGGATGGGTGACCGGGATCATGTGCCCGCCCGCGATCATGGTCAGTTCGGCACCGGGAATGACGGCAGCGGTCGGCTCGCCCTGCGTCCCCGGATCGAGCAGCTGGTCGTCGCGGCCATAGAGGATCGCGACGGGCAGGGCGATCGTGCCATAGCGCGGCACCAGCGTGGCGAGCGCGCGATTGGCGTCCTCCAGCTCGAACGCCCCCGCCTCGAAGCTCGCCGGGCGCAGCGCGGTCAGGCCGCCGCCGCGCGTGCCGAAGTCCAGCGGAACCGGATCGGGTGCGAACACCTGCTTCGAAACCGCCGGGCCGGTCAGCGTCGTGAGCGGCACGCCGACGGTCCATGCGGCGAGGCCGCGCAAGGGGGCAGGCGGTACCTTGCCACGGAACACCGGCGGCAGCCGCTCGACCTGTTGCGTCAGCGGCGCGATCAGCGCGATGCCGCGGATCTTGGCGGGCTGGTTCAGCGCCATCGTCAACGCCACCGCGCCGCCCATCGAATGGCCGACCAGCAGCGGCCGGTCGAGTCCCAGCGCGTCGATCAGGTCGGCGATCATTCGCGCCTGCGTCTCCAACGTCGGGTGCCCGCCCTCCACGGTCGAATGGCCCCAGCCGGGACGGTCGACCAGGATCAGCCGGTGGTCGGCGAGTTCGGCGGTCAGCGCGTAGGAGAAGTTGCGCAGCTGGCCATAGATGCCGTGGAGCAGCACGATCGCCGGACCATCGCCGCCGGTGTCGACATAATGCAGCCGCCCGCCCGGCACGTCGACGAACGCGCCGTCGGCCGGGACCAGCGCCTCCGCCGCACCCGCCGCCAGCGCGGTCCACAGCGCGAGGCCGCCGCCGATCAGCGCCGTCGTCATCGCCGCCTTCTTGAACACGTCTTTCATGCGTCATCCTCCCGCGTTGCCGGGGATACGCTCGGGCGTGGCGGAGTGTCCATCGGATACGTTTCAGGCGTCCTCCAGCGCCGCCTCGCGCTCGGCGGCCTGGCGCGCCCACATCTCGGCATAGGTGCCACCGGCGCGCAGCAGTTCGGCATGCGATCCGCTTTCGACCACGCGCCCGTTCTCCAGCACGACGATGCGGTCGGCATGGACCACGGTCGACAGGCGGTGGGCGATGACGATGGTGGTCCGCCCGCGCTCGATCGCTTCCAGCGTGTCGAGGATGTCGGCCTCGGTCCGGCTGTCGAGCGCGCTGGTCGCCTCGTCGAGGATCAGCACCGGCGGGTTCTTGAGCAGCGTGCGCGCGATCGCGACGCGCTGCTTCTCGCCGCCCGACAGCTTCAGCCCGCGTTCGCCGACGCGCGTGTCGAATCCCTGCGGCAGGCTGGCGATGAACGGCGCGATCGACGCGCCCTGCGCCGCGCGCGCGATATCCCCGGTCGTGGCACCGGCGCGGCCATAGGCGATGTTGTAGCCGATGGTGTCGTTGAACAGCACGGTATCCTGCGGCACGATCCCGATCGCCGAGCGCAGCGACGCCTGCGTCACCGCGGCGATATCCTGTCCGTCGATGGTGATCCGTCCGGCGGTCGGATCGTAGAAGCGGAACAGCAGCCGGGCGAGCGTCGACTTGCCCGCGCCCGATGGCCCCACCACCGCCAGCGTCGTACCCGGCGGAATGTCGAGGTCGATGCCGTCCAGGATCGTTCGCCCGTCACCATAACCGAAGCCCACGCCCTCGAACCGGACGTGTCCCCGACCGACCACCAAGGTCGGCGCGCCGGGCGCGTCGACGACGTCGGCCGGGGTATCGATCAGGTCGAACATCGCGCCCATGTCCACCACCCCCTGCCGCACGGTGCGATACACCATGCCCAGCAGGTCGAGCGGGCGGAACAGTTGCGTCAGCAGCGTCGACACCAGCACGATGTCGCCCGGCGTGAAGCGCCCGCTCGACCAGCCGAACACGATCAGCGCCATGCCGCCGCCCAGCATCAGCGCGGTGATGAGCGACTGGCCGATGTTGAGCAGCGCGAGTGAATTCTCCGACTTCACCGCCGCATCGGCATAGCTGGCGACCGCGCGGTCGTAGCGCGCCGCCTCGCGCTCCTCGGCGCCAAAATATTTGACCGTCTCGAAATTCAGCAGCGAATCGACGGCGTGCGCCACCGCGCCGGTGTCGAGGTCGTTCATCCGTTCGCGCAAGGCGGAACGCCAGTCGGTGACCCAGCGGGTGAACACGATGTAGCATACTACCATCGCCATGGTGCCGCCGACCAGCCACGCGCCGAACCGCGTGCCGAAGATCGACAGGACCAACCCCAGTTCTAGGATCGTCGGCGCGATGTTGAACAGCAGGAAATACAGCATCGTGTCGATGCTCTTGGTGCCCCGCTCGACCACCTTGGTGACCGCGCCGGTGCGGCGTTCGAGGTGGAAGCGCAGCGACAGCGCATGGAGGTGGCGGAACACCGACGCCGCCAGCCGCTGCGTCGCATCCTGCCCGACGCGTTCGAACACGACGTTGCGCAGATTGTCGAACAACGTGCCGGCAAAGCGCGCCGCGGCATAGCCCGCGACCAGCGCGACGACGAGCCACAGCGCGTCGCGCGACCCCGCCGCCATCGTGTCGATCGCGCCCTGCAACGCGAACGGCGCGCCGTACACCTGCACCAGCTTCGATGCGACCACCAGCAGCAGCGCGGCGACGATGCGCACCTTCAGCCCCGTGGCGCCGGCGGGCCACAGATAGGGGAGGAAACGGCGGAGCGTCGCCAGCATCGGCCGGGTGGGACCGGAGGCGGAATGGGTTTCTGGCGGCATTGCAAGCGCCATTTGGGGAAGCGGGCGCGGGCGTGCAACGGTTCGTCGGAACAAGCGGCTTCCACAGGTATTGAAACCGGTGGAAGGAGACGACGAATGGCACCTCTGGTCTATGTCATGGCGATCCTCGGATGCGGCGACGACGGCGCCGCCTGCACCCGCGAGCGCGTCGCTCCCGCCAGCTATCAATCGGTCGCAGAGTGTCAGGCGGCGATGCCCGCAATGCTCGCCAGCAACACCGACCTGTCCTATCCGGTAATCAGCGCCGCGTGCGAACGCGGCGGGCAGTTCGTCGTCGAAAATGCGAAGCGGGGCAAGCCGCGCCAGGGCTGAGCGGGCGACCGGTCGGCAACAGGCCACTCCCCCTGCGGGTTCGTAACCCGGCTCAAGTCCAGACCTCTGCGAAATTCTTGAACAGACCCAACTCCTGGCCGCATCCCGGCGAAGGCCGGGGTCCAGTTGGAAAGGCTTTTCGGTATCTTGCCGATGCTCCCCAACTGGGCCCCGGCCTTCGCCGGGGTACGGATTGAGGGCGTTCGCAGAGGTTTCATTCAAGTCCGGGGTAACAATATGAAGGAGGCGGTTGATACACCATTGGTCCGCGCGTGGACGATGGAGTATCGCCGCCAACCTGTCGCTACTTGACGCAATGCTCGCCTCCAATTACTTACATCATTGTAAGTAGTGGAGTCGGACATGGCGACGCAGGGAATCGACACGGTACAGCCGCTCCGGCGCGACTGGGGCACGGCATGGGCAGCGCTCCGGCGTCTGCTCGCCGATGGCAACGACACGGTGCAGGTGTTCCGCATCATGCGCGCGCTCAACGCCGATACCAGCCATCGCAACTATGCCCGGTTGCTGGGCGAACCCGGCGGCGGGCGGATCGCCTATGACCATGTCGAACTGGCCGAGCGGTTTTCCGATCGCAGCTGGATCGACGCGCTGCCCGACGGCAGCGTCGGCGCGCACTATCGCGCGTTCCTCGACCGTACCGGCTTTTCGGCGCAGGGGCTGGCCGAGATCAGCGCCGCCGACAACGAAGGCTGGCGCGACGCGGTGCATCCGGTCGCATGGTTCGGCCGGCGCGAGCGCGACGTCCACGACATCTGGCACGTGCTGACCGGCTATACCGCCGAGGAGCATCTGGGCGAGGCATGCCTCGTCGCCTTTTCCTATGCGCAGACCGGCGGGCTCGGCTGGGCGGCGATCGGGCTGGGCGCGGCGCTGAAATCGCTGCGGATCACCGGCGAGCGCGCGTTCGCGAAGGCGGTATGGGAAGGCTATCGCAACGGCCGCCGCGCGCGCTGGCTGCATGCCGAGGAATACGAGGCGCTGCTGGCCGAACCGCTCGACGCGGCGCGCCGGCGGCTGAACATCGCCGAGCCGGTGGCCTATCATGCGGCGCAGGCCCGGTTGCGCGAGCAGGGGCTGGCGGGGATTTGAAACTGCGCGTGGCGGCGCGGGTTCACGGTAGAGCCGGACAGTCGGCATCGTCTTCACCCCGGATCACGTCGAGGCCTTTGCGAAAGCCCTCAATCCGTACCCCGGCGAAGGCCGGGGCCCAGTTGGGGGACATTGGTAAGATACGGAAAAGCCTTTCCAACTGGACCCCGGCCTTCGCCGGGGTACGGCGAAGGGTTGGCTCTGTTCGAGGCTTTTGCAGAGGTCTAAATCACGTCCGGGGTGACCTTATCGCGTAAAGGGCGTTCCCGCCTCGTCGCCGCCTATTTCGCCAGCGCGGCGCTCGCCTGTGCCTCGCCGCGATCGCGCACGGCCTTCGCCCGCGCCTCGGCCTGCTTCTCGACCAGCTTCGCTTCCTCGCGCAGCGCATCGGCGCGGACCTTGAGCCGTTCGGCGTCGTAGCCGCCCGCCTGGCCGGCCTGGTTGACCAGCCCCTCGGCCTCGACCTTCATCTGCGCGGTCTGATTCTCGGCGGAGGCCTCGATCGCGTCGGCTTCCGCATCGGCCTGATCGCGCAGTTGGCCGGCGCGCTGCTGTTCGGGGGTCTGCGAACCGCACGCGGTCAGCGCGAAGGCGGCAGCAGCCATCAGGACGAAACGGGGCATCGGCAATTCCTGTCGTAATTCGCCTGTTCCAATTCCCCACCGCGCGGAAAGTTTCGTTCGTATAACGTTGTAGTCCGGCGGCAAGGGTTTCGCGCGGCGGGCCGCACCGCTAACGGTCGACGCCGGATGCTGACCCGCCTGACCCTGACCGATTTCCGCAACCATGTCGGCGGCACCATCGAACCCGGCGCGGGCTTCGTCGTGCTGAGCGGTCCCAACGGCGCGGGCAAGACCAACGTGCTGGAGGCGGTGTCGCTGCTCGCGCCCGGACGGGGGCTGCGCCGGGCGCCGCTGTCGGACATGGCGCGCGAGGGCGGGGCGGGCGGCTTCGGCGTCGCCGCCGACCTGATCGGCGACGTGCGGCTGGGCACGGGGACGCAGGCGAATGCGCCCGAACGGCGGATCGTGCGGGTCAACGGCGCGGGCGCGGCGGCGACCGCGCTGGCCGAATGGCTGTCGGTGCTGTGGCTGACGCCGACGATGGACCGGCTGTTCGTCGAACCGGCGGGCGAGCGGCGGCGGTTTCTCGACCGGATGACGCTGGCGCTGCTGCCCGGTCATGCGACGCAGGCGACGCGCTACGAAGCGGCGATGCGCGAGCGCAACCGGTTGCTGGCGGAGGATGCCGCGCCCGATCCCGACTGGCTGTCGGCGCTGGAGGCGCGGATGGTCGAACATGGCATGGCGCTGGGCACGGCACGGGCGGAGTGCGTCGCGATGCTCGACGACCGGATCGCCGCGCTGCCCGCCACTGACTTTCCGCGCGCCGCGCTGGCGCTGGAGGGGTGGCATGGCGATGCGGGGCTGTTCGCGCGCGAACTGGCGGCAGGGCGCGCGCGCGATGCCGCGGCGGGACGGGCGCTCAGCGGACCGCATCGCGCGGACCTGATCGTCACCGACCGCGACCGCGGCATGGCCGCCGCGCGCTGTTCGACCGGCGAGCAGAAGGCGTTGTTGCTCGGGCTGGTGCTGGCGCATGCCGAACTGGTCGCCGACCGCGCCGGGCGGCCGCCGGTGCTGTTGCTCGACGAGGTGGCGGCGCATCTCGACCCCGGCCGCCGCGCCGCGCTGTTCGCCCGGGCGGCCGGGGCAGGGCAGGTGTGGCTGACGGGCACCGAGGCGGGGTTGTTCAGCGACATTCCCGGCGACGCCACCCGCTTCGAGGTCGCGGACGGGCGGATCGACCGGGTGTAGCGCACGCTGCCCGCCGTTCGAATCGACCGGATCAAACGCTCAGGTCTCGGCTGGCATCCACGGCAGCGCCGCTGGACTCGCGCCTGCGCGGGAGTGACGCTGGAGTCCGATCCATCCTGTTCGAACCGGGCGTCATCCCGGCGAAGGCCGGGATCTTCCGGTGGTAGCGCGGAGCACGAGCCGATGGAGACCCCGGCCTTCGCCGGGGTGACGTTTCCCATGCGGACGGATCAAGCCCTGGAAGCCGGCAGCGATGCGGTTCAGTAGAAGCGCAGCTCGCCCGGTAGCCGGTCGGGCGTTTCGCCGCGCAGCTTGGCTAGCGTAGCCTCGATCACCCGGCCGAGTGCGGCGGTGTGGAACGGCTTGGCGACGCAGCCGACGATCAGCGGGTGGTCGGCGCCGTCGGGGCAGTTGCCGCTGAGGAACAGGCACGGGATGCCGCGCTCGGCCAGCGCCGTCGCGGTCCGGCGCCCGCAATCGCCATTGGCCAGCCGCACGTCGCACAGCGCGATGTCGGGCCGATCCGCGGTCGCCAGCGCCAGCGCCTCGACCTCGGTATCGGCGATGCCGGTGACGACATGGCCGTGCAGCGCCAACGCGTCCTCCACCAGCATCGCGACCAGCGCCTCGTCCTCGACCAGCAGGATGCGCAGCGGTTCAGCCATGGGCGCGACCGGGGATGAGGATCGTCAACTGCCCGGCGCCGTCGCGGGCCACGTCGGCGCGCAGCTGCCGCGCGAGGCCGCGCACCAGCCGTCCGTCGTCGATCGCGGGACGCGGCCGGCCCATGTCCGTGCCGGTCAGCGTCAGGCGCAGCGCGTCGGCGGTCGCATCGATGGCGACCTGCGCCAGCGCGTCCGGATCGACGGCGATGAAGGCATGGGTCAGCAGCGCGACCGCAGCCGCCTGCTCGATCGCGAGCGACGGGTTGCCGGTGCCGAGGATCGCGACGGGTTCGTCGTCGGTGCGTTCGGCGATCGACCCGATCAGCGCGACGATGTCGATCCGGCTGGGGCTGTCGGTCGCATAGAGCGGGCGATGCGCGGCGGCGAGCACCTCCAGCCGCGCCGCCGCGTCGGCCAATGCGCCGCGCGCGCTCCCGTCGGTCAGGTCGGCGGCGCCCAGCCGGACGACCGCGACCGCGGTCTGCAGCGCGTTGCGCACGCGGTGGTTGAGTTCCGCGAGCAGCCGTTCGCGCACGGCGATCCCCTCGCGCAGCTCGGCCTCGATCCGCAGCCGGTGCTTGGCGAGCGCGACATAGTGGCACACGGTGCGGATGAACGCGAGCTCGTCGGGCTCGAACCGGTCGCTCCAGCGCCTTCCGAAGCTGAGCGTGCCGAGCAGCGTCGACCCGTGCATCAGCGGGGTGCAGACATAGGCGTCCACGCCGAGCGCGCGGACGAACTTCGCCATCGGGTCGTCGGACCGCTGCACGCCGAAGGTGGCGATCGGCCGGCGATCGCGCGCGACGCAGCCGCACACCGCCTCGCCGATCGCGAGGCGTTCGAACGACGCCGCCTCGGCCGAGGTCAGCCCGCCATGGGTTTCGAGGAGCAGCGCATCGCCGTCGAGCCGATAGTTGAAGAAGACGTCGAGCCGCAGTTCGTCGGCGATCAGCGTGAACAGGTCGTCGACCATCCCCGCCGGGTCGTCTGCCGCGAGCAGCCGGTCGGCCGCCTCGCCCAGCAGGCGCAGATGGCGTCGCGGCATGCCGTCGACGGCCATGTCGGTCGATGCGGGATCGATCATCGGGCGTTCTTAACGGCCGGATTCACCAGTAGCCATAGCCAATCGGCACCGGTCGCCCCGCGCAACCTTGACCATCGGGCCGCCTTCGCCTATTTGCCGCAACGCAGCGACGCTTTTCAGGCAGCGTGATCGGACCCCGCGGGGTCTCGGCTCCGCGTCGCGGCTCCAACCGGCTTCCCCAGTCACGCGGGTGGCATTTTTTGCCCCGCTGCCCGTGCGCCCTCGCTGCGCCACGGGTGCCGGAAGTATTTCAGGAAATTCCATGTCCTTCCAGTCACTCGGCCTGTCGAAGTCGATTCTCGACGCGCTCGCCGCCAAGAATTACGAAACCCCCACCCCGATCCAGCGCGACGCGATCCCGCTGGTACTCGAAGGGCGCGACCTGCTGGGCATCGCCCAGACCGGCACCGGCAAGACCGCCGCGTTCGTGCTGCCCTCGATCGACCTGCTGGTGAAGGCCAATGTCCGTCGCCGCCCGATGCGCTGCCGGATGCTGGTGCTGGCCCCGACGCGCGAACTGGTCAGCCAGATCGCCGACAACGCCCGCGCCTATGCCAAGCACAGCAAGCTGACCGTCGCCACCGTGTTCGGCGGCGTGCCGGTGCCGCGCAACATCCGCGACGTGGCGGCGGGCGTCGACATCCTCGTCGCGACGCCGGGTCGCCTGCTCGACCTGATCGACCAGAAGTGCCTTGGCCTCGGCGAACTCGAGATCCTCGTGCTCGACGAAGCCGACCAGATGCTCGACCTGGGGTTCATCCACGCGCTGCGCCGCATCGTGTCGATGGTCCCGAAGTCGCGCCAGACGCTGTTCTTCTCGGCCACCATGCCCAAGGACATTCGCGAGCTGGCCGACAAGTATCTGACCGATCCGGCCACGGTGCAGGTGACGCCGGTGTCGTCGACCGCCGAGCGCGTCGAACAGTACGTCACCTTCGTCCAGCAGGCGGAGAAGCAAACGCTGCTGACCATGTTCTTCCGCAATACCAAGATCGACCGCGCGCTGGTGTTCACCCGCACCAAGCATGGCGCCGATCGCGTCGTGAAGCTGCTGGCCGCGAACGGCATCGCGTCGAACGCGATCCATGGCAACAAGTCGCAGCCGCAGCGCGAAAAGGCGCTGGCCGCGTTCCGCGAAGGCACCGTGCCGATCCTGGTCGCGACCGACATCGCCGCGCGCGGCATCGACGTGTCGGGGGTCAGCCACGTCGTGAACTTCGAACTGCCCAACGTGTCGGAACAGTATGTTCACCGGATCGGCCGCACGGCTCGTGCGGGCGCGTCGGGCGTGGCGTTCAGCTTTTGCGCCGATGACGAGCGGCCGTTCCTGAAGGGGATCGAGCGGCTGACCAAGCAGAAGATCGACGTCGTGCCGCTGCCGGCCGACTTCGTCGAGCAGGGTGCCAAGATCAAGGCGAGCCGCGCCCCATACGCTCCCGATCGGCCCGAGCGCCTGCCCAGCGAGCGCGGCCCGGCCCGTCCGCGGGCGACCCATGCCCATGGCGCCAAGCCGGCGCATGGTCGCGGCGGCCCGGTCGGCAACCCGAGCCGCGGTGGCCAGCCGCAGCGCGCCGAAGGCCAGGGCGGCGGCGGTCGTCCGCCGCAGCGTGAGGCCGGTGCCGGCGGTGGCGGGCGTCCGGGTGGCGCTGGCCGTCCGGCCGGCGGCAGTGGCGGCGGTGGTCGCGGTCGCGGCGGCCGGGGGCGCGGCGGTGGCGGCGGCGCTCCGCGCGCTTCGGTGTAACGATAGGCCCCGGCAGGCAACTGCCGGGGTTTTTCTATCAATCCTCCCCGTGCCGGGGAGGATTTTAGAGTTCGCGTAGCGCCCGGGCCGGCCGCGCACCCAATATCGGCAGCGCGCCCAGCAACCCGATCCCCACCGTCACGCCGACGCCCACCGCCAGCGTCGCGGCGATCGCGCCGTAATCGGGCAGCCAGTCGAACGCGAACAGTTCGACCACCACATACCAGCCGCCCGCGATCCCGATCGCGGCCGCCAGCGCGGCGAGGATCACGGCGAGCAACAGATATTCCAGCGCCTGCGCCGCCAGTATCTGCCCCCGCGTCGCGCCCAGCGTCTTGAGGATCACCGAATCATAGGTCCGCGTCTCGCGCGCGGCGGCGATCGCGCCGACCAGCACGGCGATGCCGGCGAGGATCGCGATGCCGGCCGCCGCGGCGATCGCGGTCGCCATCTGCGACACGATGGTGCGCACCTGCCCGATCACCTCGCGCACCTCGACCACCGAGGTGGAGGGGAAGGCGGCCGACAGCGCGCGGACGATGGCGCGTTCGCGGCCCGGCGGCATGGTGATCGTCGCCGCCAGATTGTGCGGCACGTCGGACAGCGCGTCGGGGCTGAACACCATCACGAAATTGAACCCCATCGTGTCCCATTCGATCTTGCGGAACGAGGCGATGCGGGCGGTGCGTTCCTGCCCGGCGACGCTGATCGTCAGCGGATCGCCGAGCTTCAGGTTCAGCGCCTGCGCCATGCGTTCGTCGACCGACACCAGCGGGGGACCGGCATGGTCCGCCGGCCACCATTTGCCCGATACCAGCTCGCTGCCCGGCGGCAGGTCGGCGGCGAAGGTCAGCCCGCGTTCGCCGCGCAGCGCCCATGCGCCCTCGGGAATGGTCGTGAGGTCGGCGACGCGGGTGGTGCCATAGGCGGTGATCGTGCCGCGCATCAGGGGGACGGTCTGGACCTCGGCGCCGGGCTGGATGTTGGCGATGGTGCCGCGGAACGCCGATTCCCGGTCCGGAGGGACATCGAGGGCGAACAGGGCGGGTGCGCGGGCGGGCACGGTGCGTTGGATGTTGGCGTCGAGGCTGGTGCGGATCGCCGCCAGCAGCACGAACAGCGTCAGGCCGAGGCCCAGCGCCACCACCAGCGCCCCGGTCCGCGCGCCGGGGCGGTGCAGCGCGGCGACCGCGAGGCGCCACAGCGGGCGGCGGGCCCGTGGCAGGCGCGCGGCGCCCCAACGGATCAGCCAGCCAAGTGCCGACAACAGCAGGAGAAGTCCGGCAGCGGCGGCAAGAAACGCCGCGCCGAACCATGGCCGTTCGCTGGTCGCCAGCACCAGCGCGACGATCCCGGCAAAGGCCGCGCCCATCCATGCCGCCGCCTGCCACCGCGGCGCGCGCCGCCCGTCATGGACGCCGCGCAGCAGCCCGGCGGCAGGCACCGCGCCCGCCGCCAACAACGGCGGGGCGGCAAAGGCGAGCGCGATCAGGAGGCCATAGGCGGCGGCCTGCACCAGCGGCAGCGCATGGATCGCGAAGCGCGGCGCGACCGGCAGCACGTCGCCCGCCAGCGCGACGATCAGCGGCACGGCGGCGATGCCGATGGCGATGCCGATCAGGATGCCGATTGCCGAAACGACGACGATCTGAAGCAGATAGACGCGCGCGATCAGCCCGGAGGTCGCGCCCAGCACCTTGAGCGTCGCGATGCTCGACCGCCGCGTGGCAAGGTAGCTGGACACGCCGTTGCCGACCCCGATCCCGGCGATGACCAGCGCGGTCAGCCCGACCAGCACGAGGAACTCGCCCATCCGGGTCAGGAACCGCTCGGCACCCGGCGACGCGCGGTCGCGGGTGCGGCTGTCCCAGCCCTGCGCCGGATAGCGATCGGTAAACGCCTTGATCGCCGTCGCCGGGTCGTAGCCGCCGGCGATGCGGTATTTCGCTTCGTACAGGCTGCCCGGCGCGATCAGCGCGGTGCGCTGCAATCCCTCCAGCGACACCAGCGCCACCGCGCCCAGCGTGAAGCCTTCGCTCAGCCGGTCGGGTTCGTCGGCGATGATCCCGGCGACGGTGAAGCGCGCCGTGCCATAGCGGACCGGGCCGCCGACGCGCAGGTTCAGTCGTTCGACCAGCGCCGGCCCGACATAGGTCTCGGTCGGCGACAGCGGACGGGCGGTGCCGCCTTGCAGGGTCAGCGTGCCGTAGAGCGGGTAGGCGGTATCGACCGCCTTCAGCTCGATCGGGGCGGTGTCGCCGCCGAAGTTGGCGGCCATCGACTGCATCCGCACCGTTTCGGACACCCGGCCCAGCCGCGCCATCGACCGGCGTTCGGCGGCGTCGGCCGTCCGCTGCGACACCGACAGTTCGATGTCGCCGCCCAGCAGGCTCTGCCCGCGCGCCGCCAGTTCCTGCGTGATCGATCGCGTCAGGCTGCCGATCGCCGCCAGCGCGCCGACGCCGAGGATCAGGCAGACCAGCAGCAGCCGGAGGCCGCGGAAGCGTGCGTCGAGTTCGCGGCGGGCGAACGTCCACGCCAGTCGCCACCCGGTCATTGGGCACCCGCAGGCAAGTGCCGCTCCGCGACATTCGGCGTACCCCCGCGCAGGCGGGGGTCCAGAGCCGCGAAGAACCGCCGGTCGCGTTTGTCGCCCTGGACCCCCGCCTGCGCGGGGGTACGAACGGGGGGCGCTGGCAGCGCCCTCACCGGCCGGTGTCCCGTGCGATGCGGCCGTCGGCCAGTTCGACCACCCGGTCGCAGCGTTCGGCGAGCGACGGGTCGTGGGTGATGACGAGCAGCGTCGCCTGCGTCGCGGCGCGGCGTTCGAACAGCAGGTCCATGATCGCATGGCCGGTCGCGCGGTCGAGATTGCCGGTCGGTTCGTCGGCGAACACCAGCGCCGGCCGTCCGGCGAGCGCGCGGGCGATGGCGACGCGCTGCTGCTCGCCGCCCGACAGCTGCGCGGGATAATGGTGGAGGCGGTGGGCAAGGCCGACCGACTCCAGTTCGGCCCCGGCCCGGGCAAAGGCGTCGGTCATCCCGGCCAGTTCCATCGGCACCGCGACGTTTTCCAGCGCGGTCATCGTCGGCAGCAGGTGGAAGGCCTGTAGCACGATGCCGATGCGCCCGCGCCGCGCGCGTGCCAGGTCGTCCTCGCCCATCGCCCCGAAATCGGCCCCGGCGACATGGACCTGCCCGCCGCTGGCGCGTTCGAGGCCGGACAGTACCGCCATCAGCGACGACTTGCCCGATCCCGATGCGCCGAGCAGCGCGACGCTGGACCCGGCGGGGACCGCCAGGTCGATGCCGTGGAGGATGGCGGTCGCGGCGTCGCCATCGCCCAGCGTCAGGGTGACACCGCGCGCGTCGATGACCATATCGTTCGGAACCGAGTGCATGGGAGATTTATCGCCAGTGACGAAGCAGGGACTTCCATATGCGGGCACGTTCGCCATTCTCCAAGGCGCGTTGCTGCTGGGCGCGTGCAATCAGCCCGATTTGACGGAGGGCAACGACGCGATCCCGGTGAACGTCGCCGCCGACGCGACGCCGCGCCCGGTCGGTGCCCAAGCGCCGGTCGCGGGGCCGGAGCGGCTGGTGCTGGCGTTCGGCGACAGCCTGTATGCCGGATACGGGCTGGCGCGCGGCGACAGCCTGCCCGACGATCTGCAGGACGCGCTGCGCGCCGACGGGATCAACGCGCGGGTGGTGAATGGCGGGATTTCGGGCGACACCAGCGCGGCGGGGCGGCAGCGGCTGGCCTTCACGCTCGACCGGCTGGATCGCAAGCCCGACCTCGTGCTGCTGGGCCTGGGCGGCAACGACCTGCTGCGCCAGATCCCGCCGGCCGAGACGCGGGCGAACTTCGTCGCGATGCTGGACGAGCTGAAACGGCGCGACATTCCGGTGGTGCTGACCGGCATGATGGTGCCGCCCAATCTGGGACCCGACTATGCCGCGGCGTTCAACCGCATCTGGCCCGACATGGCGAAGCGATATGGCGCGACGCTCGATCCGTTCATCCTTGCCGGGGTGATCGGCAACCGGCAGCTGATGCTGCCCGACGGCATCCATCCCAATGCGCAGGGCGTCGACCGGATCGTGGCACGGCTCGGCCCCGTGGTGGCAGAGCGGCTGCGGCCTTAACCCTATTACAAACAGCCGCAGCTATCCCCGACCCGAATCGAACATATCGGGGGAATTGATGGTAATTCGGGTGTTGCTGGCGCTGTCGTGCAGCGTGATGGCGAGCGTGGCGGGTGCCGCGCCGGTCGAACCGGGGCAGCAGCCGCCGGGGTCGGACACGGTGACGACCGGCGTCGCGAAGGGGCGCGACCGGCTGGACAGCGCGACGTCGACCAGCGTTTTGCGCGAGGCGGAGATCGCCAAGCTGTCGCCGCGGTCGGTCGGCGAATTGCTGCGCGACATTCCCGGCGTGCTGGCCGAGGCGCCCAATGGCGAAAGCATCGCCAACATCACGATCCGCGGCCTGCCGCTGTCGTCGTCGGGCGCCAAGTTCGTGCAGTTGCAGGAAGACGGCCTGCCGGTCATGGAGTTCGGCGACATCGTCGGCGCCAGTTCGGACAGTTTCCTGCGCGTCGACCTGAACCTCGCGCAGGTCGAGGCGATCCGGGGGGGATCGGCGTCGACCTTCGCGTCCAATTCGCCGGGCGGCATCATCAACTTCATTTCCAAGACGGGCGAACGCGACGGCGGTGCGATCGCGCTGACCGGCGGGCTCGATTTCGACCAGTATCGTGCCGACGTCGATTACGGCGGCCGCCTGTCCAGCACCGTGCGCTTCCACGTCGGCGGCTTCTACCGGCAGGGTGAAGGGCCGCGCCGGATCGGCTTCGACGGGCAGCGCGGCGGCCAGATCAAGGCGAACATCACCCGCGAGTTCACCGGGGGCTATATCCGGCTGTACGGCAAGTATCTCGACGACCGCTCGCCCTTCTACGACTCGGTGCCGTTCCGGGTCAGCGGCACGAATGACGATGCCGAACTGAAGGCCGTGGCCGGTTTCGACCCGACCCGCGACACGCTGTCGACCCGCGCGCTCCAGTCGGTGACGCTGCTGGACGAACGCAACGTGCCGATCACGCAGGACATCCGCGAGGGGCAGCGCGTCAAGGAACGCTCGGTCGGCGTCGAGGGGCAGTTCACGCTGGCCGACTGGACGATCACCGAACGCTTCCGCGTCGCGGCCCGCTCGGGCGGGCTGATCGGTCCGTTCAGCAGCCAGTATCTGACCCCGGCGGCGGCACTGACGCGGCTGGGCGCGACCGGCGGCAGCTTCCGCTATGCGACGGGCGCCAGTGCGGGACAGATCGTCGCCGATCCCGCCGCGCTCAACGGCAACGGGCTGATCGGCATCTACAACATCCGCAACCGTCGCCAGGCCGATGTCGGCAACGTCACCAACGATCTGCGCGCCAGTCGCGTCTGGAACCTGGGCGAGGGCGCGCTGACGACCACCGCGGGCTTCTATGCCGCGCGGCAGGCGATCGACACGTCGATCCTGTACGGCGTCGCGGTGACCGAAGTGAAGGGCGGCGGCGATGCCGAACTGCTCGACGTGTTCACCGCCGCGGGCGTGGCACGGACCGCCACGGGCATCTATGCCTATAACCCGCTGTCGGGCACGCAGCGCCGCACGCTGCGTCTGGACTACAGCGTCAACGCGCCGTTCGCGTCGGCCAACTACAAGATCGGCCGGGTGTCGATCGGCGGCAGCCTGCGCTACGACTTCGGCGATGCCAGGGGGCAGGTGTTCGGCGTCGAACTGGGCGGCGGCCGCATCGGGCAGGTCGTGCGGGACATCGACGGCGACGGCGTGATTTCCGCCCCCGAACAGCGCGTCGGCGTGACGCCCGGCGCACCGGGGCTGGTCGATTACAGCTATCGCTACCTGTCCTATTCCACCGGCGTGAACTTCCGCATCGCCGAACCGCTGGCGGTCTTCGCCCGCTACAGCCGCGGCGCGCGGGCCAATGCCGACCGCATCACCTTCGGCACGGTGATCGACAACGCCACCGGCGCCCTGGCGGTCCCGTCGGCGGCCTATGACCCGGTCAGGCAGGCCGAGATCGGCGTGAAGTACCGCCGGTCGAACCTGACGCTGAACCTGACCGGATTCCACGTCGATGCGCAGGATTCGAACATCAACACCTCGACCGGGGCGGTCATCGCCCGCGACTACAATGCCAAGGGGCTCGAGTTCGAAGGCGGCGTCCGGTACGGGATGTTCAGCCTGAACGGCGGCGCGACCTATACCGACGCGGAAATCGTCCGCGACCGGGTCGATCCGACGGTCAACGGCAACAAGCCGCGCCACCAGGCCAGCCTGATCTTCCAGGCGACGCCGCAGATCAGCACTGATCGCTTCGCGGTGGGCGCGGTGTTCATCGGCACGACCGACAGCTATGCGCAGGACGTCAACCTGCTGAAGATGCCGGGCTATGTCACCACCAACGCCTTTGCACAGGTGCATGCGACCGAGCGGCTGCTGCTGTCGCTGAACGCGACCAACCTGTTCGACGTCGTGGCGCTGACCGGGATCGACGAGGACCGCATCCCGGCCAGCGGGATCGTGCGCGGACGGTTGCTGACCGGCCGGGCGATCTCGGCGACGGTGCGGCTCGACTTCTAGAGGCTGATCGACATTCAGGCCGTACCCCCGCCTGCGCGGGGGTACGTGAACCAGAAGGCTCCTGATCCTGCTGGATGGCGCTCCAATTCGCTGAATGTCGATCGGCCCTTAGGGAGCGACATTCACCAGCGTCTCGTCAGCCGAACGGGCGGTCGATCGACGGTTGCGGCAGGGTGAACCATGCCGCGCCGTCGTCGGTCACGTGGAAATGATCCTCCAGCCGGATGCCGAAGCGGTCGGGGACGACGATCATCGGCTCGTTCGAAAAGCACATGCCGGGCTCAAGCGGCGTCGTGTCGCCGCGCACCAGATAGGCCGGTTCGTGGATCGACAGGCCGATGCCGTGGCCGGTGCGGTGCGGCAGGCCGGGCAGGCGATAGTCGGGGCCGAGCCCCTCGCGCACCAGCAGCGCGCGGGCGGCGGCATCGACCTGCTCGCACGGCACGCCGGGGGCGGCGGCGGCGAAGGCGGCGGCCTGCGCGGCGTGTTCGATGTCCCAGATCGCGCGGACTTCGTCGGCGACCGGCCCGAAGGCGTAGGTGCGGGTGATGTCGCTGTGATAGCCGCCGACGCGACAGCCGGTGTCGACCAGCACCAGTTCCCCCTCCGCCAGCGCACGGTCGCCGGGCAGGCCGTGGGGAAAGGCGGTGGCGCGGCCGAACTGGACGATGCAGAAGAACGACCCGCCACCGCCGATCGCGCGGTGCGCGTCGTCGATGAAGCGGACGACCTCGCTGGCGAGGATGCCGGGCCGCAGGATGCGCGCGGCGGCGGCCTGTACCGCCAGCGTCATGTCCTTCGCCTGTTGCAGCAGCGCCAGTTCGGCGGGCGACTTGCGGCTGCGGCAGCCGTCGATCGCCGGTGCGCCGTCGAGGAGCGACAGGCCGTGGCGGGCGAGCTTCTGCCCCCAGGCGAAGGGCAGCAGCGGATCGATCGCGAGGCGCGCGCCGACGGGCAGCGCGTCGCGGACCAGCGCGGTCGGATCGGCATCCTCCTCCCACAGCAGCAGGTCGGCGGCGATGGTCAGGTCGGCCTCCAGCGTGCCGCGCTCGAACGCCGGACAGACGATGCGCGGGGTGCCCGCGACGGGCAGCAGCAGCGCGACCATCCGCTCGCTCGGCCCCCACGGAATCCCGGTGAAATAGTCGAGCGACGCGCCGGTATGGACCAGCAACGCATCGGCGCCGGCGGCCTCGGTCAGCGCGCGGGCGCGCTCGATGCGGGCGCGGCGTTCGGCGGGGGTGATCGACGGGGCGGGCGTGGCCCAGGGTTGGAGCGCCGCGAGTTCGGTCGCTGCGGTCGATCCGCCGATGGTCATGCCTGCTGGTCCTTGTGCGGGGTGCGGAGGGGATCGACCTTACGCCGACCCGTTTGGGTTGAGTAGTCATTGTGATTGTCGGAATGGCGGATGGGAGACCGGAGGTACGGGTACTTCGATACGGGCCTTCGACAAGCTCAGTCCCTACTCAGCATGAACGGTTCATGAGATTCCACATGGGCTAAGCCAAGCTTGGCTACCCGCACCGGCCCCACCCACACCGATTGGTTCGAGCAGCTTCGAGCTTGTCGAGAAGCGTCCGTCGAGAACGGGCTGTTTGGGGCAGGCGGGTTCTCGACAGGCTAGGACCGATCGACGTTCAGCGAACTGGAGCGCCATCCAGCAGGATCAGGAGCCTTTCTGGTTCACGTACCCCCGCGCAGGCGGGGGTCCAGAGCCACGAATGTCGTCCTGCCGTTACTCTGGACCCCCGCCTGCGCGGGGGTACGGCCTGAATGTCGATCGGTCCTCGAACTGAACGGGAGAGGGCGGGTCTTCCCGTCGGCGCTACCTCCCGCGGAACCCCGTTCTCGACAGGCTCGAACCAAACGGAACTTCTTCGGGGAAGTACCTGCGCTCACCCGACGCACGAATGTTGCGCAATCGCTTCGACGGGTCCAGCGTGCGGGCAACGAATAACAGGGGGGAGTGAGGATGTTCGGACCACGCAAGACGCTGGCGAGCGCGGCGGCGCCGGAGGGGCGGCTGGCCAAGACGCTGGGCTGGCCGCACCTGATCGCATTGGGGGTCGGCGCGATCGTCGGCACCGGCATCTATACGCTGACCGGGGTGGGGGCGGAACGCGCCGGGCCGGCGGTGATCCTCGCCTTCGCCATCGCCGGGGCGGTCTGCGCCTGCGCGGCGCTGTGCTATGCCGAACTGGCGACGATGATCCCGGCGGCGGGCAGCGCCTATACGTTCAGCTACACCGCGCTCGGTGAGACGGTGGCGTGGGTGGTGGGATGGAGCCTGATCCTCGAATATTCGCTCGCATGTTCGACGGTCGCGGTCGGATGGTCGGGCTATCTGGTCGGATGGGTGCAGGCGGTCGGCGTCACGCTGCCGCCCGAACTGCTGGTCGGGCCGCATGGCGGCGGCATCGTCAACCTGCCCGCGGTGCTGGTGGCGCTGGCGGTGATGGGAATGCTGCTGTTCGGCACGCGCGAGAGCGCGACGCTGAACATCGTGCTGGTCATCATCAAGCTGGTGGCGCTCACGGTGTTCGTCGCCTTTGCGCTGCCCGCGTTCGACGGCGGCAACCTGCAACCCTTCATGCCCTATGGCTTCGGCAGTACCGAGGTCGACGGCGCCAAGCGCGGCGTGATGGCGGCGGCGGCGATCGTGTTCTTCGCCTTCTACGGCTTCGATACCGTCGCGACCTCGGCCGAGGAGGCGCGCAATCCGGGTCGCGACCTGACGATCGGGATCGTCGGGTCGATGCTGGTGTGTACCGTGATCTACATGGCGGTCGCGGTCGCCGCGGTGGGGGCGGTGCCGTTCCGCCAGCTGGCCGACAGCCCGGAGCCGCTGGCGCTGGTGCTGCGCTCGCTGGGGCAACCGGGCGCGGCGTATCTGATCGCGCTGGCGGCGGTGGTCGCGCTGCCGTCGGTCATCCTCGTGATGATGTACGGGCAGAGCCGCGTGTTCTTCGTGATGGCGCGCGACGGGTTGTTGCCGCGCTGGCTGTCGGCGGTCAGTCCGCGTTCGGGCGCGCCGACCCGGATCACGCTGCTGACCGGCGTCGCGATCGCGGTGATCGCGGGCCTCGTGCGGCTCGACCGGATCGCCGAACTGGCTAATGCCGGCACGCTGATCGCGTTCATCGCGGTCGGGGCCAGCCTGATGATCCTGCGCCGCCGTGCGCCCGATGCACCGCGCCGGTTCCGCTGTCCGGCGCCGTTCGTCGTCGGATCGTTCACGATCCTCGGTTGCCTGTACCTGTTTTCCAGCCTGCCGATGACGACGCTGTTCTGGTGCGCGGTGTGGAACGCGGTCGGGCTGGCGTTCTACGCGCTGTACAGCCGGCGCCACAGCCTGTTGCGCCGGCCGGCGGGCTGACGGCCTACCGGGCGGACCCGGCCGGCGTCATCGAATAGGGCGCGGCGCCGGGGCCGGTCGCCCATGTCCTGTTCGGGGTCGGCCCCATGACGAAGCGCAGCGTGCCGCCGGCCATGATCTCGTCCTGCGAAATCCAGGTGCGGTCGAGCTTGCGGCCGTTGAGCGTCGCCGACTGGATATAGACGTTGGCGGCGCTGTTGCCCGGCGCCTCGACCACGAAGCGCTTGCCGTTTTCCAGCGCCAGTTCGGAACGCCGGAACAGCGGCGAACCGATGACATACTGGTTCGCGCCGGGCGTCACCGGATAGAAGCCCAGCGCGCTGAAGACGTACCATGCCGAGGTCTGGCCATTGTCCTCGTCGCCCGGATAGCCGTCGGGCTGCGCGGCATAGAGGCGGCGCATGACGTTGCGCACATGCCACTGCGTCTTCCACGGCGCGCCGGCATAGTCGTAGAGATAGATCATGTGCTGGATCGGCTGATTGCCATGGGCGTAATTGCCCATGTTCACGATCTGCATCTCGCGGATTTCGTGGATGGTGAAGCCGTAATAGCTGTCGTCGAATTTCGGCGGGCTGTCGAACACCTGGTCGATCTTCGCGACGAAGGCGCGGTCGCCGCCCATCAGGTCGATCAGGCCGCGCACGTCCTGGAACACCGACCAGCTATAGTGCATCGAATTGCCTTCGGTGAAGGCGTCGCCCCATTTCAGCGGGTTGAACGGCGTCTGGAACGTGCCGTCCCGGTTGCGCCCGCGCATCCAGCCGACCGTCGGGTCGAACAGCTTGCGGTAGTTCTGCGCACGGGCGCGGAACATCGCCGCGTCGTCCTTCTTGCCCAGCGCTTCGGCGAGGCGCGCGATGGTGAAGTCGGCATAGGCATATTCGAGGGTGCGGGCGGCGCTTTCCTTGATGCCGACGTCGTAGGGGACGTAGCCGAGGCGGTTGTAATATTCGACGCCCTCGCGCCCGACCGCGCTGATCGTCTTGCCGTCCGCCGATCTGGGGCGGCCGACGCTGGTCGTCGCGTTCTTTTTGATCGCTTCGTACAGCGTTTCGATGTCGTAGCCGCGAATGCCCTTGAGATACGCATCGGCGATGTTCACCGCCGAGTTCGATCCGATCATCACGTCGCGGTGGCCGGGGCTGGCCCATTCGGGCAGCCAGCCGGATTCGCGATAGGTGTTGGCGAGGCCCTCCATGATCTCGCCGTCGAGCTTGCGCTCCATGATCGTGAACAGCGGGAACACTGCGCGGAACGTGTCCCAGAAGCCGTTGTCGGTGAACATCGGTCCGGGCAGCACCTGCCCGTTATACGGGCTGTAGTGCACCATCTTCCCGGCGCGGTCATATTCGTGGAAGCGGCGGGGGAAGAGCTGCGTGCGGTAGAGCGCCGAATAGAAGGTGCGGACATTGTCGATGTCCGGATCGTCGACCTTGTAGCGGCCCAGCAGCGCGTTCCACGTGGCGCGGGCCTTTTCCTTCGTCGCGTCGAAGCCGTCGCGGCCAAGCTCGCGGTCGAGGTTCAGTTGCGCCTGTTCGGCACTGATGAACGAGGAGGCGACGCGGACGTTCACCTGTTCGCCCTTGCGCGTCCGGAACCCGATCAGCGCGCCGACGCGCTTGCCCTCGGCCGTCGTCACCCCGCTCTGGCGCCTGAAGCCGTCGCCGAAGG
Source organism: Bacillus sp. 2B10 (assembly GCA_003946805.1). Taxonomy (GTDB): domain Bacteria; phylum Pseudomonadota; class Alphaproteobacteria; order Sphingomonadales; family Sphingomonadaceae; genus Sphingomonas. Next base: position 59,707 of record RPSH01000004.1, read on the forward strand.
TGTCGGCGACGGCGAAGTCGCGGTCGAACTCCAGCACGAAGTAGTTTCTGAAATTGGCCGGCACCCCGCCGCTGTTGTTCTTCGCCCAGCCGATGATGCGGCGCTGTTTCGGCAGGATGGTGACCGCCGATCCCTTGTCGAACGCGTCGAGCAGGATCCAGCTCTGGTCGCTTTCGGGAAAGGTGAAGCGAAACTGCGCGGCGCGTTCGGTCGGGGCGATCTCGACCGTGGTGTCATAGTCGGCGAGGTAGGCGCTGTAGTAATAGGGGCGGGCGGTTTCGGCCTTGTGCGAATACCACGACGCGCGGTCGGCCTCGGCCAGTTTCGGCGCGCCGGTCATCGCCATCAGCGAGAAGGCGCCGTAATCGTTCATCCAGGGGCTCGGCTGATGGGTCTGCTTGAATCCCCACAGCTTGCTGTCGCGGTAGCGATAGGCCCAGCCGTCGCCGGCCTTGTTGGTGGTCGGCGTCCAGAAGTTCATGCCCCATGGCAGCGCGATCGCCGGATAGGTGTTGCCGTAGGACAGTTCGTACGTCGAATCGGTCCCCATCAGCGGGTTGACCAGATCGGCGGGATCGGCGCGGCGCTCCTGCGCGGTCGCCGGGGCGAGGGTGCCGAGGATCAATGCGAGTGCGGTGGCGGCGGCGGTCAGGCGGGGCGGGGCCATGAACACGGTCCTCTCTCTCAACGGGTCGGCAGATGGTGGCGGGCGCGATCCCAGAAGGCGGGATCGAAGGTGGCGGCGGCGCCGATGATCGCGGCGTCCTCGGTATCGGTGTGGACCGCGAGCGCGGTGGCAGGCAGCGTCGCCGCCAGCGCCGGGCCGAACAGGTCGAACGCCCCGCAGATGCGCCCGCCGAGCATGACGGTGCCCGCGCCGAACCGGGTCACCCATGGCGACAGGATCGTGCCGAGGCTGGTGCCATATTCGGCGAAGATCGTGCCCGCCGCCGCGTTGCCGGCGCGCGCGGCTTCGGCGCCCGCCACGATGGTATCGACCCCGTCCAGCCGGTCGCGGATGCGCGCGGTCAGCCAGCGGGCGGAGACATGGTCGTCGGCGATGCCGTCGCCAAAGGGCAGGTGCCACAGCGATCCGTGCGGCGGCACGTCGTCGCCGTCGATCGCCGGAATGCCGTGGCGCAGGAACGCCGAGCCCAATCCGGTGCCGAGCGTGACGCCGACGACGTTGTCGTCCGCCGGCGCCGCCCCGATCGCCACGCAGCCGATCGCGAAGGCGGTCGCGTCGTTCAGGAAGCGGACCGGGCGCGCGAAGCGCTGTGCCGCCGCCAGCGCCGCGCCGACATCGACGTCGTTCAGCGCGGTGAACTTCGCATTGCCGGCGAAATGGCCGATCCCGGCGGCATAGTCGAACGGCCCGGGCATCGCGATGCCGATGCCGGTGACGCGGTCGGGGCCAACCCGGTCGATCACCGCATCGATTGCGCCGGCCCATGCGGCGATCAGCGTATCGCGGTCGTCATCGGGCGCGCAGGGGTCGTGGCGATAGCTGTCGGGCAGCAGCGCACCGCGATCGTCATCGGCGATCGCCGCCGCCGCGACATGGTGTCCGCCAATATCGACCCCGACGATCATCCACCCTCCTGTCGGCCGCGTGGCGGGTTCGCCATCGCTTCGTCGGTCGTGTAATCCATTACATCGGGCCGCGCCAAGGGTAATTCGTGCGTGGTTGCAGGCGATCCGGCGTTGAGGTTGCCGTCCCGTACCCCGGCGAAGGTCGGGGTACGGTGAGCGCTGGACGATCGTCGCGTATTGCCGCGCAGGCGCGAATCCGGGGTGATGCGGCCGTCTCGTTTTCGGGCTCTGGACCCCCGCCTGCGCGGGGGTACGATCGGGTTCGGGTTGCACCGTCAGTGCGGCGTGCTGCTCTGGCGGACGATCAGCGCGTGGGGCAGGACATGGACGGTGTCGTCGGCGCCCTTGCCCTCGATCCGGTCGATCAGGATCTCGCATGCCTTGGCACCCATCGCCTCGGCTGGCTGGGCGATGGTGGTCAGCGACGGGGTGGAGTGGGCGGCGAAGCTGATGTCGTCGAAGCCGGTGATGGCCAGGTCGTGCGGCACGCGCAGCCCCTGCGCCGTGGCGGACTGGATGGCGCCGATCGCCATCTCGTCGTTCATGCTGAACAGCGCGGTGGGACGATCGGGCAGGGCGAGGAATTCGGCGGCCGCATTGTGCCCCGATTCCATCGTCCAGTTGCCGAAACGGACCAGCGCGGGGTCGAACACGACGCCCGCGGCGTCGAGCGCGGCGCGATAGCCCTTCATCCGGTCGACCGCGTGCGGATTGGCCGCCGGGCCGCTGATCGCGGCGATGCGGCGGTGGCCGGCGGCGATCAGGTGGTCGACCATCTCGCGCGCCGCGCCGGCATTGTCGATGCGGACCGAGGGCGCCTGCGTCAGTTCGCAGCCACAGGCATGGACGATCGGATAGGTCGCCGCCCGCTGGCGCGCGTTGAAGCCGTAATCGGGACTCAGCTGGATCACGCCGTCGGCCAGCCGGGTTTCGACCAGCTGTTCGTAATGCGCCTCGCGGTCGCGGGAGTCGCGCGTGTCGCCGAGGAACACCGAGTAGCCGCGCCGCCATGCGATCGATTCGATGCCGGCGGTCACGTTGGCGAAGAACGGGTTGGCGATGCCCGGCACCAGCACCAGCACCGAAAAGGACCGGTCGGAGCGCAAGTTGCGCGCCAGCAGGTTGGGGCGGTAATCGACTGCCACCACCGCCGCCATCACCCGCGCACGGGTCGCCTCGGTCACCTTTTCGGGGGTGCGCAGCGCGCGCGACACGGTGGCGGTCGACAGGCCGGCCGCGTTCGCGACGTCGATGATGCTGCTCATGTCCGGTGCTCCCCCGCGTGATCGTTCTGCCAACCGCCGACGCCAAGTCAAGCGCGCCATGCCGGGGCACGGATGGACGACGCGCATACGCCGTGTGACGCATGTAATCCATTACATTATTCGCTTGCGAGCCCCGGCGATGCTGCCTAGTCTTCGCGGCAACGAAGCGGTTCCGGCATGGCCCGGACGGAGTGGGAGGGGCGGCGTGGCGCCGATCGACGGGCTGATCGTGCTCGCATATCTGGTGGCGACGCTGGCGATCGCGCTGAAGGTGCGCGCGCGCGCCGCCGAGAGCATCGACAGCTATTATCTCGGCAACAAGAAGATGCCATGGTATCTGCTGTGCCTGTCCGACGCGTCGGGCATGTTCGACATTTCGGGCACGATGTGGCTGTCGACGCTGCTGTTCCTGTACGGGATGAAGAGCATCTGGCTGCCGTGGCTGTGGCCGGTGTTCAACCAGGTGTTCCTGATGGCGTATCTCGCCATCTGGCTGCGGCGGTCGAACGTGCGCTCGGGGGCGGAATGGATCCTGTTCCGCTTCGGCGACAATCGCGGCAGCCGGCTGTCGCATCTGTCGGTCGTGCTGTTCTCGGTCATCTGCGTCGTCGGGTTTCTCGTCTATGCGTTCGTCGGCATCGGCAAGTTCATGGAATTGTTCCTGCCGTGGGAGGCGATCGGCCCGGCGCTGGGACTGAACCTGTCGCCCGCGCAGGTGCCGGTCGCATATGCGGTGTTCTTCACCACGCTGGTCACGGTCTATGTCGTGCTGGGCGGATTGCCGGGCATCGTGTGGACCGACGTGCTGCAGTTCGGGATCATGACGCTGGCGGCGTTCTTCGTGGCGGGCATGGCGATGACGATGGTCACGCCGCAGCAGATCGCGGCGGCGACGCCCGTGGGGTGGATGAGTCCGGGCTTCGGCTGGCATCTGGGACTGGACTGGAGCGCGATCCGGCCCGAGGCGGCGGCGAAGATCGCCGGCGACGGGTATGAGCTGTTCACCGCGCTGATGATGATGATGCTGTTTTCGGGCATCCTCAAGAGCGCGGCGGGGCCTGCGCCCAGCTACGACATGCAGCGCGTGCTGGCGACGCGGTCCCCGCGCGACGCGGCGAAGGTGACCGGGTTCGTGTCGGTGGTGCTGATGCCGATCCGGTACCTGATGATCGCCGGGTTTACCGTGCTGGCGCTGGTGTTCGTCGACCGGCTCGATCTGGCGTCGGGCGGCAAGGTGGATTTCGAGAACCTGCTGCCCGCCGCGATCCAGGCGTTCATGCCCGCGGGCGTGCGCGGGGTCATCATCACGGGCCTGCTGGCGGCGTTCATGGCGACCTTTGCGTCCAGCCTGAACGCCGCGCCGCTCTACATCGTCAACGACGTCTATCGCCGCTACGTCAACCCGAATGCGTCGCAGCGGCTGCTGGTGCGGCTGAGCTATGCGGTGTCGATCGCCGTCGTGCTGCTGGCGATGGGGATCGGGCTGTTCGTCCAGTCGATCAACGATGCGTTGCAATGGATCGTGTCGGGGCTGTGGGGCGGATACACCGTATCGAACGTCATCAAATGGTATTGGTGGCGCTTCAACGGCGAGGGCTATTTCGCCGGCATGGTGGCGGGCATCGCCTGTTCGCTGAGCTTCCCGTTCGTGTTCGGGCCGTTGTTGCCGGGGGCGGGGGCGATCCTGCCGCTGTACCTGTTCCCGCTCATCATTCTAGTGTCGGGCGCGGTGGCGATCGCCGCCAGCCTGATGACGAAGCCGACCGATCCGGCGGTGCTGCTGGGCTTCTACCGGCAGGTGCGGCCATGGGGCTTCTGGGGTCCGGTACAGGCGCTGTTGCAGGCGGAGAACCCGGCGGCGCAGCCCAATCGCGATCTGCCGCGCAATGCGTTCAACATCGTCGTCGGCACGCTGATGCAGACCGCGCTGGTGGCGACGCCGGTGTTTCTGGTGGTCAAGAATTTTGCCGCGATGGCCGCGTGTCTGGCGGTCGTGCTGGTGTGTGGAGGGATATTGTGGCGGACCTGGTATCGGCGGCTGGCCGACTGGCCCGAGGATCTGGGCGACGGCCCGGCGGAGCAGCGGCCGTGAGGTGGTTCGCAGGGGCGATGCTGCTGGCGCTGGCGATGCCGGCAGCCGCGCAGGAGGCCGACGATCCGGTGCAATGGGTCGATCCGATGATCGGCACCGATGGCGACGGCCATGTCTTTCCCGGCGCCACGCTGCCGTTCGGGATGGTGCAGCTCAGCCCGTCGAACACCCGCGACGGGTGGAAATGGACGTCGGGCTATCATTACACCGACACCGTCATCGACGGGTTCGCGCATACCCATATCAGCGGGGCGGGGCTGGGCGCGCTGGGCGACATCCTGCTGATGCCGACGCGGGTGGCGGGGACGGCGGCGGGTGCGCTCGACCGGCCGGGGACGGGCTATCGCTCGCGCTTCTCGCATGACCGGGAGCAGGCGCAGGCGGGCTATTACCGCGTCCACCTCGATGACGCCGATGTCGATGTCGAACTGACGACGACGCTGCGCACCGGCTTCCACCGCTATCGGTTCAACGGCGCGGCCGAACGCTATGTCGTGATCGATCCGATCCATGCGGTCGGCGACGACCATGCGCTGGAGGCGGGGATCGAGGTGGTGTCGGACCGCGAGATTCGCGGCTGGCGGCGGACGATCGGGTCGTCGGCGGGCGCGCGCACCGTCTATTTCGTGGCGCGCTTCTCGCAGCCATTCGTCGCGGCGCAGCTGACCGAGGGCGATCGGCCGGTCGCCGGACGGCAGGGTACGGGCGCGGCGCGGCGCGCTTATGTGCGATTTGCGAATAACGTCGGGCAGGTGGAAGTCGCGGTGGCGATCTCGCACGCGTCGGCGGCAGGCGCGCTCGCCAATTTCCGGGCCGAGGCGGAGGGGCAGGGCTTCGACACGGTGCGGCGTGCGGCGCAGGCGACATGGGCGAAGCGGCTGTCGGCGATCCGCATCGACGAGCGCGATGCGACGAAGAAGCGTGTCTTCTACACCGCCGGCTATCATGCCGCGATCGCGCCCAATCTGGTGTCGGACGTGACCGGCGACTACCGGGTCGAGGGGCGGGTACTGCGCTCCGGAATCCAGCAATACAGCAACTTCTCGAACTGGGACACCTATCGCGCGGTCCATCCGCTGCTGACGATCGTCGATCCGGACAAGGCCGGCGGGATCGTCGCCAGCATGGTGTCGCGCCACCGCGATGCCGGGCTGGTCCTGCCCAGCTGGGAAGCGGTCGGCCACGACAACCGGGTGATGATCGGCTATCCGATCGTGTCGATCGTCGCCGATGCGGTCATCAAGGGGCTGCCGGGCGTCGATCCGGCCAGCGCCTATGCCGCGATCCGGGCAAGCGCGTTCGACCGGACCAAGCACAGCAACGTCTATGACCTGAACGGGATGGACGGCTATCTGCGCTATGGCTTCGTGCCCGCCGACGTCGCCAGTTCGGTGTCGAAGACGACCGAGCAGAATTATCAGGACTGGACGATCGGACAGGTCGCGGCGAAGCTTGGCCGCACGCACGACGCCGCGCTGTTCGCGACGCGCGCGACCGGGTGGCGGCAGTTGTACGATCCGGCCAGTGGCTGGCTGTTGCCGCGGCTGGCCGATGGCCGCTTCGCACCGATGCGACGCGACGACTGGGGCGACCTGAACCGGCATTACGTGTCGGGCAACATCTGGGCCTATTCCGCCTATACCCCGCACGACATGGCGGCGGCGATCCGGCTGCACGGCGGCCGCGCGGCCTTTGGCAACTGGCTCGACGACATCTTTCGCGACACGACGCCGATCGGCGGCGAACAGCATGTCGACCTGTCGGGGTTCGTCGGGCGCTATGGCCATGGCGACGAGCCGGGGCACCAGATGCCCTATCTGTTCAACCTCGCGGGACAGCCCGGCCGCACCCAGTATTACGTGAACCGCGTTCTGCGCGAGATGTATTCGGACCGGCCCGGCGGGCTGGTCAACAATGACGACCTCGGCCAGATGTCGGCATGGTATGTGTTCAGCACGCTGGGTTTCTATCCGGTCGCGCCGGGCGACCTGACCTACCAGATCGGTGCGCCCTATCACCGGCGCGCGACGGTGACGCTGCCCGGCGGGCGGGCGTTCGTGGTCGAGGCGGACGGGCTGTCGTCGCGCAACATCTATGTCCAGTCGGCGACTCTGGACGGCAGGCCGCTGACGTCGAGCTACCTGACGCATGGGCAATTGCTGGCGGGCGGCACGCTGCGCTTCGTGATGGGGGCGAAGCCGTCACGCTGGGGTGCCGGGGTGGCGGACAGCAGCCTCGGCGCGTTCGACGACAAGGCGCCGGTCGCGGTGACGCAGCGTGCGCCATGGGCGCCCTATGACCCGGTCGACGATCCGCGCTTCGCGGCGACGCGCGACGTGACGCTGCGCGCGGCGGGCGGGACCATCCGCTATACGCGGGGTGCCGGGGAGCCAACGCCGGGGTCGACGCGCTATACCGCGCCGGTCCGGATCGATCGCGACACCGTGCTGCGCGCCGCCGCGTTCGACCCGGCGCCGGGGCGGAGCACGACGCTGGAGCGGCAGTATGTCCGCAGCCTGCTGAAGGGCGCGCCGGCCGGTTTCCCGCGGATCGCGATCGCCGAGGACGGCATCGGCTATGGCGCGAAGGACGGCGCGATGCTTGTCGACGGGATCGTCGGCGGTCCGGCGTACGGCGACAAACGCTGGACCGGGCGGGTGGGCGATATCACCGCGACGATCGATCTGGGCAGCGCGAAGCCGGCCCGGACGCTGACCATCGGCTATCTCGACGATTCGATGAACGGCATCATGCCGCCGCGCCGGATCGAGGTGCTGGCCGGGGACGATCCCGCGCGGCTGGTGCCGATCGGTCATCGCGACATCGGGCCGTGGGGCGGGGTGACGCAGAAGGTCGAGCGTATCCGCATCGCGCTGCCCGGCCGCGCATACCGCTATTACCGTATCCGCGGGGTCGCATGGGGCGACCTGCCCGCATCCCTCAAGCCACCGGGTCGACCGTCGTGGCTGTTCCTCGACGAGATCAACCTGCAATGACGCCTGCCACGACCCGCCGCGTACTGGGTAGCGGCTGGACCTTTCGCCAGGTCGGGCAGGACGACTGGCTGCCGGCGCAGGTGCCGGGGTCGAACTTCACCGACCTGTGGCGCGCCGGGGTGATCGAGGACCCGTATCACCGCGACGCCGAACCGCGGCTGCAATGGATCGAGCGGGCCGACTGGGAATATCGCTGCGTGTTCGAGGTCACGGCCGGGGAACTGGCGGGCGACGAGGTGGCGCTGGTGTTCGACGGGCTCGACACGCTGTGCGACGTGCGGCTGAACGGCGTGGCGCTGTTGTCGAGCGACAATATGTTCCGTGCGCACCGGCTTGCGGTGAAGGAGCTGCTGCGGGAGGGCGCGAACGAACTGGCGCTGCACTTCCGCTCGCCGGTCCTGCACGGCGAGGCGCGACAGGCGGCGGACGGGTTCCTGTATCCGGCGGAGAACGACAAGACCGACGCCCATGCCAGCGCGTATGTGCGGAAAGCGCCCTATCATTTCGGCTGGGACTGGGGGCCGAAATACGTGCCGTCGGGCGTGTGGCGGCCGGTGTGGCTCGACGTGGTGCGACGCGGGCGGATCGTCGACGTGCAGTATCGCATCGAGGTGCTCGACGATGCCCGGGCGGTGGTGTGCTTCGACGTGGCGGTCGAGGGTGCGGGCGCGGTCGAGATCGCGTGCGATGTGGCGGGCGTCGCGCCGGTGCGGGGGACGACGACGCGGGTCGTGATCGAGAACCCGCGGCGCTGGTGGCCGAACGGGCTGGGCGAGGCGTTCCTCTATGGCTTCACGGCGACGCTCAGCGACGACGCCGGGGTGATCGACCGGGCGACGACGCGCGTGGGCCTGCGCACCATCCGCGTGCGCAACGAGCCGGACGCGATCGGCGAGTGTTTCGAGATCGAGGTGAACGGGCGGCGCACCTTCATGAAGGGCGCGAACTATATCCCGTCGGACAGCTTCCTCGAACGCGTGACGCCCGAGCGTTACGCGCGGGTGTTCCGCGATGCGGTCGACGCCAACATGAACATGCTGCGGGTATGGGGCGGGGGGACGTATGAGAGCGACCTGTTCCACGATCTGGCCGACGAACACGGCATCCTGATCTGGCAGGACTTCATGTTCAGCTGCACGCTGTACCCGTCCGACCCGGCGTTCCTCGACACGGTGGCGCAAGAGGCGCGGCAGCAGATCCGGCGGTTGCGGCGGCATCCCTCGCTGGCGCTGTGGTGCGGCAACAACGAGGTATCGCTGGGCATCGCGCACTGGAACTGGCCGACGACGTTCGGCTATCCGCCCGAACTGTTCGAGCGGCTGGTCGCGGCCAATCGCGACCTGTTCGAGCGGTTGCTGCCCGATCTCGTGAAGGAACACGACCCGGAACGCTTCTACCTGCCGTCGTCGCCGATCGGGTTCTGGAACGACCCCGACGACGATGCGCGCGGCGACAATCATTACTGGGGCGTATGGCATGGCGAGGAGCCGCTGAGCGCCTATGCGCAGCGCGTGCCGCGCTTCATGAGCGAATACGGGTTCCAGTCCTATCCCGACATCGCGTCGGTCGAGCGCTTCACCGATACCGAAGACCGGGTAGTGGGATCGGCGGTGCTGGCGCTGCACCAGAAGCATCCGCGCGGCGATGCGATCATCGGCCGGTTCCTGCGCGAGGAATATGGCGAACCGCGCGACTTCGCCGCCTTCTGCACCCTGAGCCAGCTGACCCAGGCCGATGCCCTGCGCATCGCGTTCGAGGCGCATCGCCGGGCGATGCCGCGCTGCATGGGATCGCTGTACTGGCAGTTCAACGACTGTTTCCCGGCGATCTCGTGGTCGAGCATCGACTATTACGGCCGGTGGAAGGCGCTGCACTATCAGGCGGCACGGTCGTTCGCGCCGGTGATCCTGTCGGCGGAGGCGGTGGCGGACGGGCATGCCATCCATATCGTGTCCGACCGGATCGAGCCGGTCGACGGGGTGCTGGTGCTCGAACTGATCGGTTTCGACGGCGCGGTGGCGTGGCGCAGCGAGCGGCCGGTGGCGATTGCCGGCAACAGTGCCGAGGTCGTCGCACGCGTGCCGGCGGTGGATGGCGGCGCGGTGCTGGTCGGGCGGATCGTCGCCGAAGGGGTCGAGATCGCGCGCGACGTGCGGATGTCGGGCGAGGTGCGCGACCTGCCCGATCCGGGGTTGCGGGCGCGGGTCGAGGATGGCGCGGTCGTCGTGGCCGCGGAACGCTTCGCGCGCGCGGTACGGATCGTGGTCGATGCCGGGCATGGCGACCTGGCCGACAATTATTTCGACCTGTTGCCGGGTGAGGAGCGGCGGGTCTGCTTGCGCGACGGGCGGCTGCCGGACGGGGCGGCGGTGTCGGCCGGCAGTCTGACCGACTGGATTGCGCGGCCATGAGGGCGGCGGTCGCCGCCGCCGCGCTGCTGGCGAGTACGCCGGCGGCGGCACAGGGGGCGCCGCTCGCGCTGACGATCGACGAACTGATGCGCTGGACCCCGGACGGGGCGACCGCCGATCCGGGCAATGTCGCGCGGGTGCCGCTGGCGCAGCGGTTCCGGGTGGCACCGCTCAACCGGCGGTCGGCCATCGATCCGCAGGTGCGCGTGCTCTACGCCCCCGACGGGATGAACGACCTGGGCGGGCAGCGCACCGCGACGGCGCGGTTCAACGGCTATACCTTCACCCACTGGCCGCAGATCGACATCTTCGCGTGGTTCGCCGGCACCGCGATACGCGGCGTGCAGCTGCCGTCGCGCGGCTGGGTGGAGGCGGCGCACCGCAACGGGGTGCCGGTGATCGGCACGGTGTTCTTCGCGCCGGTGGCATGGGGCGGATCGCCGCAGACGGTGGCGTCGTTCCTGCGCCGCGATGCGCAGGGACGGTTCCCGGCGGCGGCGCAACTGGTGCGGATCGCGCGCTTCTACCGGTTCGACGGCTGGTTCGTGAATGCCGAGACCGCCGGCGCGGACGGCGCGGCGATGATCGACTTCATGGCCGAGCTGCGCCGGATCGCACCCGGCGACATGACGATCCACTGGTACGACGCGCTGCTGCCCGACGGGCGCGTCGTGTGGCAGAATGCGCTGAACCCGGCCAATGCCCGGTTCTTGCAGGACGGGACGCGGCGGACGGCCGACGCGATGTTCCTGAATTACGACTGGACGCGACAGGGGCTGGTCGACGGCGCGGCGCTGGCGCAGCGGCTGGGGCGCAGCCGCTACGAGCTGTTCATCGGTGCCGACCTGTGGCCGGCGCGCGATGCGCAGCCGGCGTTCCGCGACTCCGGCTGGCTCGACAGCGTGCGCGAGCGGCCCGGCGGCAAGGCGCTGGGATCGATCGCGCTGTTCGCACCGCATTTCGGGTACAGCTTTCCCGGCGGCGCGCGCACGCCGCGTTTCAGCGACTTCGACCGCGATCCGCGCGACGTGGCACGGTTCTACGACGCCGAGCGGCGGCTGTTCGCTGGGGATACGCGCAACCTTGCCGATCCCGCGCGCACCGGCTGGCCGGGGGTGGCCTCGCTTGCCCCCACCAGCGGCATCGTGCCGGTGCTGCCGTTCCGCACCAGCTTCAACACCGGGCACGGCAGGGTCGATGCGCGGGACGGCGCGATCGTCGGCGGGCCGTGGCACGACATGGCGCGGCAGGACGTGCTGCCGACCTGGCAGTTCGCGACGCTCGGCCGGCGTCGCGTCACCGTCGACTATGACTTTGCCCGGCCGTTCCGCGGCGGGTCGTCGCTCAGGATCGCGCCGCAGGGTTCGGGCGGGAGGGCGACGGTGCCGCTCTACGCATTCCGGCTGGGCGGACCGGTGACGGTGACGACGGTCAGCCGTGGTGGGGCCGGTTATGCGCTGAAAGTGGGCGAAGGTGTCGCGCATGCGATGCCCCGGTCGGCGGACTGGCGGACGACGCGCTGGTGCGTGCGGCGGCTGGCCGGCGACGTGGCGGTGGCGGTGGTCGTGCGCGGTACCGCTACCGAGCCATTCAACCTCGGCCGGATGTCGATCGAGGCCGGTTGCAGCGATTAGAAAGACTCTTGACATATTCGCGACAGATCATGCATGTAATCGATTACATCATGTGATGACTCGAATCGGCGGAAGACCGACGGGGACAAGGGACACGCGGCCGCAAGGGCGCGACAGGGACGGGGAAGACCGGATGAAGGCGTTTCGATTTGGCGGTACCGTTCGCGCAGGGCTGATGGCCGGCGTCGCGACCGCAGGCATGTTCGGACTGGCGGGCGGCGCGCAGGCGCAGGCGACCGTCGGCGCCAATCCGGTCGGCACCGACGCGCCGGCGACCACGGCGGAAGCGACGCAGGGCGAGGGTGAGGGCGAGATCGTCGTCAGCGGCTATCGTTCGTCGATCGACCGCAACCTGCGCGACAAGCGCAACGCCGCCGCGGTGGTCGAGGTCATCACCGCCGAGGACATCAGCAAGTTCCCCGACCGCAACGTCGCCGACGCGCTGCAGCGCGTGCCGGGCGTGGTCATCACCCGCGACGGCGGCGAAGGACGCACGGTCAGCGTGCGCGGCCTGCAACCCGACCTGACGCTGACGCTGCTCAACGGCAACTACATCGCGTCGTCGGAGACGAACAGCGAGGCGACCCGTTCGTTCAACTTCCTGCTGATGCCGTCCAACCTGCTGGGCAAGGCCGAGCTGTTCAAGTCGTCCGAAGCGCGCATCGACGAAGGCGGCATCGGCGGCACGGTGATCCTGCACACCCGCCGTCCGCTCGACCTGCCGGCGTGGTCGGGCTTCGTCACGGCCGAAGGCACCTATGCCGACACGACCAAGGGCGTCGACCCGCAGCTGTCGGGCCAGCTGTCGTGGAAGAACAAGGACGAGACGTTCGGCGTGCTGGTGAGCGGTACGTGGCAGAAGCGCCAGACGCGCACGATGAGCGCCACGACCGAGGACTGGCTGTGGTACGATCAGAACCCGGCCCGCAGCGGCGTCGACGTCAACGGCACGCCCTTTTCGCCGCAGCCCAGCGAATGGTGGGGCCAGTCGGGGTTCAACGACCAGAACGGCCGGCGCTATTCGGGCTTCTTCATGCCGACCGCGGTCAATTTCGGCATTCGCGACGAAAATCGCGAACGGCTGGGCGTGCAGGCGACGGCACAGTGGCGGCCGACCGATGGCCTGACGCTGACCGCCAATTATTTCCGGTTCAACCTGACCGGCGACTATGTCAACAATTCGCTGAAGGTGCCGGAGTGGAACATCGCCCGCTTCAACGGCGATGGCAACTGGGCGGGCGGGCGGCTGCTCGACCGGCTGAACTTCGATCCGAGCGGCACGATCGTGACCGGCGCGCAGTTCAGCCTGGTAAACGGCAAACAATATTATTGCAGCGAGGCGCAGGCCGCAGCGGGCGGCCAGCGTCCCGGCGGCTGGGGTCCGGACGACTGCACCGTGCCGACCCCGCAGCTGACCGGCGGTTACAGCCGCGAGGAAGCACTGTCGCAGACCGCCGATTTCGAGGCGGAGTACAAGAGCGACAACTTCGTCGGCGCGGTGAAGCTCGGGCGCACCTGGTCCGAAGGCGGACCGTCGATCAATTTCCGCATGTCGGCCAAGCCGCGCGTGGCGATCAACGGCCAGTATCAGCCGGGCAACCGTTCGACCGCATGGGACCTGACCGGCACGCCGTCGATGACCTTCTCGCCCGACCTGCAGGACCGCATCCTCGGCGGCTTTGCCGAGGTCGATGTGGGGTCGACCGACTCGTCGTGGATCAACACCCGCATCTCGCAATATTACGGCCAGGCCGACGGCACGTGGCTGGTGTCGAACGGGGCGTTCGACACGTTGCAGTTCGGCGTGAAGTATCGCGACGGATCGGTGCATCGCAACACCGGCAACACCATCTGGAACTGCCCGGGGACGACCACCCGCTACCAGCAGTGCGATACGACCGCGAGCACCGCACGGCCCGAATTCTTCCTGTCGGACCCGATCACCAACATCCCCGGCGGGTTCAGCGCCAACGTGTTCCCGGGCATCAACTTCACCAACTATCTGGGCTATCTCGACAATCGTTACGGCGGGTCGGTGCGGTTCGAGGAGCCGGACTTCATCTACGAAGTGGGTGAGAAGATCTGGTCGGGCTATGTCCAGGCGAACTTCAAGACCGATCGCCTGCGCGGCAACTGGGGCGTGCGGGTGGTCCACACCAGGCAGCGCGCGGAATCGACCGACGCGGTCGAGCGCTTCCTCGATTACTTCGCCGATGGTCCCGACGGCCGTCCGCGTGCCTGTACGCCGGGCGCCGCGAACCAGATCTGCGAAAGCGGGTTCGTACGGGCCGAGGTGCGCGAGAAGACGTTCGAGCTGAACACGCTCGACAAGACCTATACCGACGTCCTGCCCAGCCTGAACGTCGCGTTCGACTTCACCCCCAGCCTCGTCGCCCGCGGCGCGGTGGCGAAGGTGATCGCGCGGCCGGCGTTCACCAACCTCGCCTTCCCCGGCGCGCTGAACTTCGTGTCGGAGGAATATAGCAGCGACCGCGTGGCCGGTGGCGGCACCAGCCAGCCGGGCTGGACCGGCAGCGGTTCGAACAAGGACCTCGAGGCGTTCCAGGCGTGGCAGTACGACCTTGGCCTCGAATGGTATTACCATCGCGGGTCGGTGATCGGCATCGGCCTGTTCCGCAAGGACGTGAAGAACTTCGTCGTGCCGGTGTCGCAGGACCAGGCGGTGACGATCGGCGGAGAGACGGTCAACGTCCGCAACTTCTCGACCCAGGCCAACGGGCAGAACGGCGTGTCGCAGGGCATCGAATTCTATGCCCAGCATACGTTCGACTTCGGCGTCGGCTATCAGGCCAACCTGACGTTCAACGACACCAACACCGCCGCCGTCGTGCTGGCCGGGCGCGAGATCGCGGAATCGCCGCTGGTCGGCAGCGCCGAGAACCAGGCGAACTTCACGCTGTTCTACGAGAACGACCGGTTCCTCGCGCGGGCATCGTACAACCGGCGCGGCGAGGTGGTGAACGGCACCCACAACCAGCTGACCATCTATACCGAGCCGTACGAGCAGGTGGACGTCAACGTCGCGTTCAACATCACGCCGCAACTGGTGCTGACGGCATCGGTGCTGAACCTGACCAAGTCCGAGCTGCGCCAGCACCTGGGCAACGATACCAAGGCCCGGTTCTGGACCAACGGCTATTCGGGGCGGATTGCGTTCGCCGGCGCGACGTTCAAGTTCTGACGGCGTCCGGCCCCGCGTTGATGAGACGCGGGGCCGGGCGAAAGGCCGACCCCCGACGTCAATCCGTACCCCGACGAAGGCCGGGGTCCGGTCGGGAAGGCTTTGCCGTACCTCACTGACGTCCTCCAACTGGACCCTGGCCTTTGCCGGGGTATGGTAAGGATATGATCCCGAACGCGGCTTTCGCACGGTCCCGGCTTGTGGCGGGGTGCCTGGTGCGGCAGGCGGTCGGTGCCGACCGCTTCCGGCGGCGGTCGGAAAGCGGCGGGCGAGACGACGATGGCAAGCGGAGCGAGGATATGACCGAGGCCGATAACCGCATCCGCAACGTCGTCGTGCTGGGCGGCGGCAGTGCGGGGTGGATGGCGGCGGCGGCGCTGGCCACCTATCTGGGGCGCGGCGTGTCGGTGCGGCTGGTCGAATCCGAAGAGGTCGGCATCGTCGGGGTGGGCGAATCCAGCGTCCCCCATATGAAGACGTTCAACAGCGAGACGCTGGGCATCGACGAGCGCGAGTTCGTCAAGCGCACCAACAGCACCTTCAAGCTGGGCATCCGCTTCACCGATTGGGGCCGGATCGGCGAACGCTACATCCACGGCTTCGGCACGATCGGGCGGGGGCTGGGGCCGTTGCCGTTCCACCAGCTGTGGCTGAAACGCTTCCTCGCCGGACAGGCGGGGCCGCTCTGCGACTATTCGTTGCAGACGGTCGCGGCGCCGGCAGGGAAATTCCAGTGGAGCGGGCCGGCCGACACGCCGCTGGGCGACATCGCCTATGCCTATCACCTCGACGCGGTGCTCTATGCCCGGTTCCTGCGCGAACTGGCCGAACGGCGCGGGGTCGAGCGGATCGAGGGCAAGGTCGTCCGCGTCGAACAGGACGGCGAGAACGGTCATGTCCAGTCCATCGTTCTGGAGGACGGGCGGAGCGTCGCGGGCGAGTTCTTCATCGACTGTTCGGGGTTCCGGGGCGTGCTGATCGAACAGACGCTCGAGACCGGCTATCTCGACTGGCGCCACTGGCTGCCGTGCGACCGGGCGTTCGCGGTGCCCTCCGCATCGGTCGGGCCGCCCATGCCCTGTACCGAAGCGGCGGCGCGGGGCGCGGGGTGGCAGTGGCGCATCCCGCTCCAGCACCGGGTCGGCAACGGCCATGTCTATTCGAGCGCGCATATGGGCGACGACGAGGCGGCCGCGACGCTGCTGGCGACGCTCGACGGACCGGCGCTCGACACCCCGCGCCAGCTGCGCTTCACCGCCGGGCGGCGGGCAAAGGCGTGGAACGGCAATGTCGTCGCGCTGGGGCTGGCCGCCGGGTTCCTCGAACCGCTGGAATCGACCGGCATCTATCTGGCGCAGGCGGGCATCCGGCGGTTGCTGGGGCTGTTTCCGGGGCGCGATCTCGACCCGGCGCTGGCCGAGCGGTTCAACAGCGAGACGGCGTTCGAATATGAGCGCACGCGCGATTTCCTCGTGCTGCACTACCATGCCACCGCCCGCGACGACACGCCGTTCTGGAACGATTGCCGGACGATGGACGTGCCCGAACCGCTGAAGGAAGCCATGGCGCTGTTCCGCGCCGATGGCCGCTATTTCCGCAACGGCGAGGATTTCTTCGCGCTGCCCAGCTGGGTGCAGGTGATGATCGGGCAGGGGATCGTGCCCCGCGACTATCATCCGGTCGTCGATGCGATGCCCGACGGGCATCTCGACCAGTATCTGGATCGTATCCGGGGCGAGATCGCCACGGCGGTCGCCACGATGCCGCCGCATCACGCCTTCATCGACCGCCATTGCAAGGCGATGACCACCTGACCTACCCGAGCCCGAGATTATTGGAGACTGTCCCGATGCTTACCGACCGACGCAATCTGATGACGCAGGGCGCGCTGCTGGGTGCGGGCCTCGCGACGGGTGCGCTGGCGCCGATCGCCGTGGCGCAGACCCGGACCGCACCGGCCGGTGGCTATGTCAGCAAGCGTCCCGCCCCCGCCGACCGCCGCTTCGTCAGCCCCGCGGTCGAACGCGAGATCGCGCGCGTCAGCCGGATGATCGCCGACCCGGAGGTCGCGTGTCTGTTCGCCAACGCCTATCCCAACACGCTCGACACCACGGTCAAGATGGGGCGGGTCGACGGCAAGCCCGACAGCTTCGTCATCACCGGCGACATTCCCTGCCTGTGGCTGCGCGATTCGGCGGCGCAGGTGAAGTCGTATCTGCATCTGGCGAAACAGGACGCGAAGCTGCGCGAGCTGTTCCGGGGCCTGATCGCGCGCCATGCGCGCAGCGTGCTGATCGATCCGTACGCCAACGCCTTCATGGAGGATCCGACCGCCAAGACCAATCTCGAATGGTCGCAGGTCGACGAGACCGAGATGAAGCCGGGGGTCGCCGAGCGGAAGTGGGAGATCGATTCGCTGTGCTATTCGATGCGGCTGTCGCACGGCTACTGGGCCGCGACGCGCGATGCGACGCCGTTCGATGCGCAGTGGGCGGACGCGATGCGCGCGATCGTGCGCACCTTCCGCGAACAGCAGCGGAAAGATGGGCCCGGGCCGTACAAGTTCCAGCGCGCCAGCCGCCAGCCGACCGAGACGCTGCTGGCGGGCTATGGCGCGCCGACGCGCAAGGTCGGGATGATCCATTCGGGCTTCCGCCCGTCGGACGATGCCTGCCAGTATCCGCTGTTCGTGCCGGCCAACATGTTCGCGGTCACGACGCTGCGCGAAATGGCGCAGGTCGCGAACGAGGCGCGCAAGGACTCAGGCCTGGCGAACGACGCGACGGCGCTGGCGAACGAGGTCGCCGCGGCGGTCGCGCAGTACGGCACGATGAAGCTGCCCGACGGACGCGACGTATGGGCCTATGAGGTCGACGGGTTCGGCAATGCGATCTTCATGGACGATGCCAACGTGCCGTCGCTCTCCAGCCTCGCGTGGCTCGGCTGCGTGCCCGCCGGCGATGCGCGGTGGCAGCGGACGGCGGCGGCGGCGTGGAGCGACGCGAACCCGTGGTTCTTCAAGGGGACGGCGGGCGAGGGCATCGGCGGCCCGCATCAGGGCATGGACTATATCTGGCCGATGTCGCTGATCGTGCGCGGGCTGACCGCGACCGACGACGCGACGATCCTCAAATGCCTCGCGACGTTGAAGCGCACCCATGCCGGCACCGGCTTCATGCACGAGGCGTTCGAAAAGGACGATGCGAGCAAGTTCACCCGCAGCTGGTTCGCGTGGGCCAACGGGCTGTTCGGCGAATTCATCCTGCATCTGGCCGCGACGAAGCCGCAGCTGCTGAAGGCGCCGCTGGACGCGATCCGCGTCTGACGGGGCCGGGCGCCGCCGGACCCATGCCGGCGGCGTCAGCAGACTTCGGCGGTCGCCCGTGGCGGCCCGCCGGGCGGCACCCGCGCAGCGTGGCGATAAAAGGCATCGCCCGGCAGGCGGTGGCGCGTGCCATAGACCTGCGCCAGCGCGTTGTAGAGCGCGAGGTCGTAGCGGGCGAGGTCGTCGTCGTTCAGGATCGTCTGTCCGTCGACCACCGCGACCTTGTTCGAATTGAACCAGGTCTGCGTTCCCTCCGCCCAATATTCGTCGATGGTCACCGCGGCATATTCGCCCTTCCACATGCCGCGCGCCATCGCGGCGGCATAGGCGCGCTCGACCGCGGCCAGCAGCGCCGGGTCCTGATGGCGGATCGCGTCGAGGATGCCGTGCGAGAATTCGTGGACGAAGATGTTCTCGCCATAATAGCGCGTGTCCGGCACGCCGAGCAGGTTCTCGGTCGCGGCGCTGGTCAGCTGGCCGCCCATGCCGCGGGCGCGGCCGTTCCAGTATTCGCGGTCGCTCAGCCGCCCGATGCGGTCGGCATAATGCTTGCGCTCGCAGATCGTCAGCCGTCGGTCGTCGATCGCCGGCTTCTTCCAGTCGCGCTGTTCGGGCAGGTCGGTCGTCCCCTCGTCCGGGGCCATGATCGCGACGCGGAACCCCGACGCCGCCATCCACCGGCGCAGGTCGCCGCGTTCGGCCAGCATCGCCAGCGCGATGTCGCGGGCGAACAGCAGCGCGTCGTCGGGAACCCTGGCCGACGACACGATCGGGATGCCCCCGGCATCGATATGGCGCGCATAGAAGGGATCGAGCTTCAATGCGGGCGGCGGCGGCCCGATCATCGCCGCGACTTAGCGGTCGGGTGCCCCGGCGACTGCGGGGGCGGCCACCGCGACCGCCGCGGCCAGCGCCAGCAGACGCCGCCTCACCGGACCAGCCGCAGCGTCGTCGCCGCGCCGGTCAGCGCGACGCGATAGGC
Source organism: Bacillus sp. 2B10 (assembly GCA_003946805.1). Classification (GTDB taxonomy): domain Bacteria; phylum Pseudomonadota; class Alphaproteobacteria; order Sphingomonadales; family Sphingomonadaceae; genus Sphingomonas. The sequence goes on from RPSH01000004.1 coordinate 79,207, forward strand.
ACCGCGTTCGATCGCCGCACCGGCGATCCGCAGCGGTTTCGTTCCCGGCGTCGTCGCCTCCACCCGGACCCGCGCTGCCGGGGTCGCGGGCGTCGCGGGATCGAGCGTCAGCGTGATGGCGCCGCTCGCGGGGGCATAGGTCGCCGCCGCGATCTTGCCGGCGTCCAGCGTGATCCACTGTCCGGCCGGCGCCACGAACAACCGGCTGCGCGCGCCGTCCCTCGGCACGATCCGCACGCCCTCGCCATCCTTCGTCACGTCGCCGCCGAACCCGACCCAGCCGAAGGTCGGATGATCGACCAGATAGGTCGCCGCCGTAAGGGCATGGCCGTAATATCCCATGCCGTAATCGCCGGTATAGGGGTCCCAGCGGACCATGTCGGGTTCGGAATGGAACGCGGCCGACGCGAACCCCTCGCGGTCGATATTGGTGATCCCGCCCATCATCCCGCCATAGGCGACGCGCAGCAGGTGCAGGTCGGCGGGATCGCGGCGATAGGCGTCGAACAGCGGCACCGCGTTCAGCGCCGATCCGTAATGGTGCAACTGCCGCTCGATCCGCGCAGTCTTGCCGCCATACAGGAAATCCCAATAGCGCCGGGCATTGCCGTTATAGCCCCAGTGCGGCACGGTCGGATCATAGCCCAGGATCACCTCGCGCGTGACGTCGGCCTGCGGCTGATAGCCGAAATGGCGCATCCACGCATGGACTTCGGGCTGGCCGGTCGAATCCCACGCCATTTCCGATCCGAACGGATAGGCGAGCGTGCGCCAGTGATCGGCGCGTTCCTTCATCAGCCGCTCCATCTCCGCTGCCTGCGCGGTCATCCCCTCGCGTTGCAGGTCGAGCAGGATGTCGAGGAACACGTCGCCCTCCATCTGCCCGAACTGCGCATAATGCGGCGCGTGGCGCATCATCGCCACGCTCGTGCGGTATGCCCAGTCGAGATAGAAGCGCCAGTCGTGCGTTTTCACCAGCCCCTGATGATTGCGGGCGAGGCGATAGAGCACCCAGTGGCCGACCGCGACGTGCGGATAGTTGTACGACCGGCCGAGATCGTCGGCCCCCTTCCTGTCCCACGACGTCCAGCTCTTCCACTGGTCGGCGGGCGGGGCGTAGTAACCGGGGAAGCGAGCCGGATCGTACCAGAACAGGCTCTTCTTCACCGCGCCCGCGCTCGGGCCGGTTTCGACCTGCAAATTGCCGAGCACGGTTTCGTCGACCACCCGTTCCAGTTTGGCGACCTCCGCCGGATCGGGATGGTCGAGCTGCTTCATCATCGCCGCGACCCATGCGCCGGCACCGCCCTCGTCGCTCATCCCCGCGATCCACACGCGCGGTTCCTGCGTCAGCAGCCGGTTCGCCTCGCGGTCGTAGCTCAGGATGGCGGGCGCGCGGGCGAACGGGTCGGCCCTGTCGTCATACCATTGCTTCGTCGTCGAGAAACGGCCGAGATCGGCCGCGACCTGTTCCAGCGGCTTGGTCAGGTAATAATGCACCGTCTGCACGCTGCCGTCGGCATAGGTGATCGACACCCGCGACCGGCCCCAGCCGCTGGCCTTCACGTCGTATCTCGCCCAGCCCCTGACCGATGCCGCCGGGGTCAGCGTCATCGATCCCGCCGGATGCACGTCGATCGACCGGACGGGCTGCGGCGCGTTCAGGAACAGCGCGGCGGTCTGGTCGGTCGGTACGACATAGCCCGGAATACCGACCGCGACCGGCCGCTTCGCCGCGACCAGCGTCGGTTCGATCGCGCGGATCGAGGGCACGGGGGCGAAGCGTACGCCGATGGTGCGGCTCTCGCCCGGCGCCAGCACGAAGCTGGTCGGCTGGTTCCACTGTTCCGCGCCCGCCCATTCCCTGTCGGCCATCGCCTTGCTGGCGACCATCCAGTCGTAGAAGCCCTCCGACGTCTGGCCGCGGTCCGACCGGTCGGTGAAGATGTCGCCCTTCGCCGCCCAGCGATCCTGTTTGATGATGCGATAGACTTCGAGCGGGGTCGCCGCTTCCGGCGTAACCAGCAGCGCCGGCCCCTTGCCGTTCAGCCGGGTGACCTGGAGATAGCCGGCGTCGCGGCCGATATAGGGGTCGACGAAGCTCGCCTGCGCATGCGCCTGTTCGAGGCTGCGGTCGGTGATGATGTTGTCGAACACCATTGGCATGCCCAGCGCGCCGACCTCGACCGCTCGCGCGGTGCGATTGGCCAGCGTGTAGCGCAGCGACAGCACGCCGGCATCGTTCACCCATTGCCGGGTGATGGTCAGCGGCACGCCATCGCCCATCGTCGCGGTGATGTCGGCGGCGGCGATCGTGCCGCCGGCGGCGGGCAGGATGCGCACCGGCTTGCGGTCGCGCGACGAGGCGAAGTCCGCCCATGGCCCGCCGCCGGAGCGGACGCGCAGGTGCAGGTCGCCGATATGGACATAGCCGTCGCCGGCGCGCTCCGCCTCCCGCGCGCCGGGCACGAAGTCGAACGCCGGTTCGGCGACAGGCGACAGCCGCGCCAGCGTCTGCGTATCACGGCGCAGTTCGACCACCATGTCGCCGACGCGGAAGCTGTCCTTCGCGATCGGGGGATGGGCCTTCTTCGCCGGTTCCTGCGGCGGCGGTGCGGCCGACAGGCTGGTCGCGGCGAGCAGCAGGACGAGGGACAGGCGACGGATCATGGCTGGTCTCGCTTCATGGAAAGGGCGGGGCCGGGGGGCGGGGGAACTTCGTCGGGTCGGTGCGATCCAGATGTCTGATCCATCGGCATGGAAACGTCACCCCGGCGAAGGCTGGGGTCTCGATCGGCTCCTGCTGCGCGCTACCACCGGGAGATCCCGGCCTTCGCCGGGATGACGCCCGTTTCAACAGGGATGGATCAAGCTCTGGCGGCCGGTTCTGTCGATCGCGAACAGGTTGGAAGCGCGCGCGATCACCCGGAAGCGGCGTCGCGGTCATCCGCCGCTGTCCAGCGCCAATCGAACAAGCCCTTCAAGCGCCATCCCATCCTGTAAGTATATCGTATATCTCGCACAGGGTATCGTTCGGTCGTTCGGCGAGTCAATACTCCCACAAATATCCGTCCGTAACCTGCCGCAAGATTGACACCGGGCTCTTGGAGATATCTTATACGATAATACATAGGAGAGCAGGATGAGGATCGCGCGCCGGGAATTGCTGATGGGCTCGGCCCTGCTGCCGCTGGTCGCGGTGCCGGGCTTCGCCGCCACCGCGCGTACGCTGCCCGCCACGGCGCGGCCGTTCCCGCTGGCGGCGGTGCGGCTGCGCCCGTCGGACTTCGCCCGCGCGGTCGAGGTCAACCGCGCCTATCTCAAGACGCTGAGCGCCGACCGCCTGCTCCACAATTACCGCAAGTTCGCCGGACTGGCGCCGAAGGCCGCGGTCTATGGCGGGTGGGAAAGCGATACGATCGCGGGCCATACGCTCGGCCATTATCTCTCCGCGCTGGCGCTGACCCATGGCCAGACCGGCGACGCCGAATGCGTCACCCGCGCCCGCTACATCCTCGGCGAACTGGCCGAATGCCAGGCGAAGAACGGCGACGGCTACGTCGCCGGCTTCAGCCGCAAGCGCAAGGACGGCAGCGTCGTCGACGGCAGAGAGATCTTCCCCGAGATCATGGCCGGCGACATCCGCTCGCAGGGTTTCGACCTCAACGGCTGCTGGGTGCCGTTCTACAACTGGCACAAGCTCTACACCGGGCTGTTCGACGTCGCCGATCATATCGGCGATCCCCGCGTCCTGCCGATCGCGACGGCGCTGGGCGGCTATATCGACACGGTGTTCGCCGCGCTGGACGACGAACAGGTGCAGCGGATGCTGGCCTGCGAATATGGCGGACTGAACGAGAGTTTCGCCGAACTCCATGCCCGGACGAAGGACCCGCGCTGGCTGCGGCTGGCGGAGCGGATCTACGACCGCCGCGTGCTCGATCCGCTGACGCAGCGCGTCGACAAGCTCGCCAACTTCCACGCCAATACCCAGGTGCCGAAACTGATCGGCCTCGCCCGCCTGCACGACCTGACCGGCAAGGAAGCGCAGGGCGTGGCACCGCGCTTCTTCTGGGAACGGGTGACGCGGCACCACAGCTACGTCATCGGTGGCAACGCCGACCGCGAATATTTCTCGGCACCCGACACCATTTCGCAGCATATAACCGAACAGACCTGCGAACACTGCAACACCTACAACATGCTGAAGCTGACGCGACAGCTGTTCGCGTGGGCGCCGCAGGGCGACCTGTTCGACTATTACGAACGCGCGCACCTGAACCACGTCATGGCGCAGCAGGAGCCGGTCAATGGCGGCTTCACCTACATGACCCCGCTGATGAGCGGGGCGAAGCGCGCCTATTCGCAACCGGGCGAGGACGGCTTCTGGTGCTGTGTCGGGACCGGCATGGAAAGCCATGCCAAGCACGGCGAATCGATCTTCTGGGAGGGCGGAGACACGCTGTTCGTCAACCTCTACATCCCCGCCGATGCGCGCTGGGCGGCGCGCGGCGCCACGCTGACGCTCGACACGCGCTATCCCTTCGAAGGGGAATCGCGGCTGACCTTCGCCACGCTGGCCCGCGGCGGGCGCTTCGCGGTGGCGTTGCGCGTGCCGGGTTGGGCCAAAAGCGCGGCGGTTTCTGTGAACGGCAAGCCGGTCGAGCCGCTGCGCGAGGGCGGCTATGCGATCGTCGAGCGCCGGTGGAAGGCGGGCGACACGGTGGCGATCGCGCTGCCGCTCGACCTGCGGATCGAGGCGACGCCGGGCGATGACAAGACGATCGCCATCGTGCGCGGGCCGATGGTGCTCGCCGCCGACCTCGGCCGGGCCGATGGCGAATGGGAAGGGCCCGATCCGGCGCTGGTCGGCAGCGACCTGCTCGGCCGGTTCACGCCGGTCGTGGCGGACGCCGGGCAATATGCGACGCACGGCATCGTCCGCCCCGCCGACCTGACCTTCGTCCCGTTCTACAGCCAGTATGACCGGCGGAGCGCAGTCTATTTCAAACGCTTCACCGACGCCGAATGGAAGGTCGCGGAAACCGCCTTCCTCGCCGAACAGGCAAGGGCGAAGGACATCGCCGCGCGGTCGGTCGACGTCATGCACCTGGGGCAGATGCAGGCGGAGCGCGATCACGACCTGACGTCGGACCAGTCCCATCCGCTCGAATATCGCGGGCGCAACGGGCGCGACGTGCGTTCGGGCGGGTTCATGGAATTCGCGATGAAGACCCGCGCCGGTCCGCTGGTGCTGCAGGCGACCTATTGGGGCGACGAACGCAACCGGACGTTCGACATTCTGGTCGACAATGTGAAGGTCGCCACGCAAAAGCTCGACGCCGACCGGCCCGGCAAGTTCTTCGACGTTGAATATCCGCTTCCGCTCGCCCTCACGAACGGCAAGGACCGCATCAAAGTCCGCATCGTGCCGGCCGACGGCAAAACCGCCGGGCCGGTGTTCGGCGTCCGCCTGTTCACCGCCGCCCCCGCCGCGACCGCATGAGCGACACGCGCACCCTGACGCTGGACGAGGTGCGCGATCTGGCGCGGGCCACGCTGCGCAAGGTGGGCTTGGGCGAGGAGCATGTCGTCGCGGTGGCCGAGACGATGGTGGCGGGCGAGCGCGACGGCTGCGCCAGCCACGGGCTGTACCGCCTGCTGGTCGCGGCGCGCAGCGTTTCGAGCGGGGTGGTGGTGCCTGATGCGGTGCCGGTGATGTCCGAACCGGCGCGCGCGCTGGTGCGGGTCGATGGCGGCGGCGGCTTCGTGCAGCTGGCGTTCGATCGCGGCCGGCCGGTGCTGGCGGACAAGGCGCGCGCGTTCGGCATCGCCGCGCTGGCGCTGACCGACGTCGTCCATTTCGCCGCGCTGTGGCCCGAGGTGGAGGCGCTGGCGAACGACGGCCTCGTGGCGCTGGCGATGACGCCCAGCCACGCGTGGGTCGCGCCGGCGGGCGGCACGAAGCCGGTGTTCGGCACCAATCCGATCGCGTTCGGCTGGCCGCGTCCCGGCGGGCACCCGTTCGTGTTCGATTTCGCGACCAGCGCGGTCGCGCGCGGCGAGATCGAACTGCACCGCCGCGCCGGACAGCCCGTTCCCGACGATTGGGGCTATGACGCCGAAGGCAACCCGTCGACCGATGCGCAGGCGGTGCTGGCCGGCGCAATGCGGACGTTCGGCGGGCACAAGGGGTCGGCACTGGCGGCGATGGTCGAACTGCTCGCCGGGCCGCTGATCGGCGAGCGGACCAGTGCCGCATCGATCGCCGCCGATGCCGGCCGGGGCGGATCGCCGATCGGCGGCGAGTTCATCGTCGCGATCGATCCCGCCGGCTTCCTCGGCGATGCCGTCGCCGACCAGCTTGCCCGCGCCGAAACCTTGTTCGCCGCGATTGAGGGGCAGGGAGCGCGACTCCCTTCTGCCCGCCGCTACGCCGCCCGCGCCATCGCCGGGCGCGACGGGGTGGCGGTGTCGTGCGCGCTGCTCGCCGACATCGCGCAGATCGCGGCATGAGCGTCGGCCTCGCCCTGCTGCTGGCGATCGGCGTCGCGGTGCCGGCGCAAGCCCCGGCTACCGCCGACGACCGGCTGCTCGCGCTGGCGGCGGACGAATATGCGTGGCGCCAGAGCCACTTGCCCGCGTCCGAGGACGTGCCGCAGGACCAGCGGATGCGCCTGCCCGATGTCGGCTCCACGGCACAGGCGGCGAAGCTGGCGCGGTGGGACGCCACGCTGCGCGCGCTGGCGGCGATCGATCCCGCTACGCTGTCGGCGGAGGGGCGTACCAACCTGATCGTCTATCGCGGACAGATCGCGGCGCTTCTGAACGAGCAACGCTATCGCGACTATGAAAAGCCGCTGACGTCGGACACCAGCTTCTGGGGCGACGTCGCCGAGACCGCGCGCGGCAGTTTCCGGACCGAAGGCGACTATCGCGCCTATCTGGCGATGCTGCGCGACCTGCCGCGCTATTACGGGCAACAGATCGCGAACATGCGCGCCGGGCTGCGCCGCGGCTTCACCCCGCCGGCGATCACGCTGAAGGGCCGCGACATCGGCGTGGCGCAGGTGGTCGCCACCGCCCCTACCGACTCGCGCTTCTACCAGCCGTTCCGCACCATGCCGGCGCAGATGCCCGCCGCGGTGCAGGCGGCGCTGCGGGCACAGGCGCAGGCGGTGATCGCCAGCGCGGTCGTGCCCGCGCACGCCACGCTGCTGGCGTTCCTGCGCATCGAATATCTGCCCGGCGCGCGCACGACGATCGCCGCCTACGACCTGCCCGACGGGCGCGCCTATTATGCGTCGAAGGTCGCGGAATTCACCACCCGCGACCTGACCGCCGAACAGGTCCATGCGATCGGCCTCGCCGAAGTCGCGGCGATCCGCGCGCGGATGCTGGACGTGATGCGCGAGGTGACGTTCGCCGGTGACCTGCCGGCCTTCCTCACCTTCCTGCGCACCGATCCGCGCTTCTATGCGAAGACGCCGCAGGAACTGCTCGACCGCGCGGCATGGATCGCCAAGACCTTCGACGGCAAGGCCGGCGACTGGTTCGGGCGGCTGCCGCGGCAGCGGTTCGCGATCCGCCCGGTGCCCGACGACCTCGCGCCCTTCTATACCGGCGGGCGCGGCGGCCCGGGCATCTACCTCGTCAACACCTACAACCTGCCCGCCCGCCCGCTTTATTCGCTTGTCGCCCTGACGTTGCACGAAAGCGCGCCGGGCCATGCGTTCCAGATGCCGCTGGCGGCCGAGCTGACCGGCCTGCCCGCGTTCCGCCGCGACGCCTATCTGTCGGCCTATGGCGAGGGCTGGGCGCTGTATTGCGAGGCGCTGGGCGAGGAGATGGGGATGTACAACACCCCGTACGACCGGTTCGGGATGCTCAGCTACCAGATGTGGCGCGCCGCGCGGCTGGTAGTCGATACCGGTATCCATGCGCAGGGATGGAGCCGCGCGCGGGCGCAGGCCTATCTGCGCGACCATACCGCGCTGTCCGAACACGAGATCGTGACCGAGGTCGATCGCTACATCGCATGGCCGGGACAGGCGCTCAGCTATCATATCGGCCAGATCGCGTTTCGCGACGCGCGGGCGAAGGCCGAACGCGCGCTGGGCGATCGCTTCGACATCCGCGCATTTCACGACGCCGTGCTGGCGCTCGGCTTCGTGCCGTTGCCGGTCATCGACCGGCGCGTCGACCAGTTCATCGCCGAAGGCGGCGAGGGACCCTCCGCCATGGACTGACCCTCGCGACGGCACCCGCAGCCGGCCGTGCCGCTGCCACGGGCGCTGTTCCGAGGGACAGGTCCTTTGACAGGGGGGAGCAGGGACATGCGAACGATCCGGGGGAGGGTTTCCTGACGGCCATGGTCGCCGAGATCCCGGCCGGCGCGCACGGCCCGTCGTGCGGGTTCAACGACGTCCGGTTCGCGGGGAACCCGGTGGCGCTGACCGTGCTGGTGCGGATGCGCGATGCACGACGATCACCGCCGCCGGTCGAACCGGTCGAGCGTGAACGGCGCGAGGTCGATCGCCGGCCGGCTGCCGTTCGCCAGCGCGGCGACCAGCGTGGCGGTGACCGGCGCGAGCGTCAGCCCCAGATACTGGTGGCCGAACGCATAGAGGAGGTTTGCCGCGCGGTCCGACCGGCCGATCGCCGGCAGGTAATCGGGCAGGGTCGGCCGCGATCCCATCCACCGGGTGAACGGCCCGGCGATCGGCAGGCCCAGTTCGGCGACGTGCCGTTCCAGCCGCCGCCACCGGCGCGGATCGGGCGGCGCGTCGGCGTCACCCGGCTCGACGAAGCCCGCCACCTGCACGCGGTCGGCATAGCGGGTGACGATGATCGAGCGGTCTTCGAACACGATCGGCGGCAGGTCGACGGGCCAGCGATCGGCGGCGGCGCGCACATGATAGCCGCGCTCGGCGACGATCGGCACGCGGTGTCCCGCGGCCCGCAGCAGCGCGCCCGACCGGACCCCGGCGGTGACGAGGACGAGGTCGGCATCCTGCCCAACGACGCGGGCGCGCCCGCCCTCGACCACCAGCGCGGCGGGCGCGCGGACGATCGCGACTCCGCCGGCCCGCGCCTCGCGTTCGAGCGCGCGCGCAAGGCGGTCGAGGTCGGACACCTGTGCCGTCCCGGCGAACCGGATCGCGGCGGCCGTCCCGAACGGCGCCTCGGTCGGGGCGAAGCATGTGGTGCCGATGTCCTGCGCCGCCCAGTGCGCCATTCCCCGCGTGGCGCTCTGCGCGCTCTCCCACGCTACGACATGGCCGCGCTCCGCGAGCAGCCCGCCACCCAGCCGGGTATCGAGCGTCCGCCACGTGGGCAGGGCGGCGTGCAGCAATGCCTTCAGCGCGGCCTGTCCGGCGGCGAAGCGACGGGGAGCGGCGGCGGCGATCAGCCCGGCGGCGAACGGCATCCATGCCGCGATCTGGCGCGGCGGCAGGCTGAGCGGACCGCCGAACAGCGACAGCCGCCGCGGCAACGACCGCAGCGACGCGAGCGACGCCAGCGGCGCGGTCTGTTCGGTGGCGATATGCCCGGCATTGCCCCACGACGCCGCCTCGCGTCCCGCCGACGCGTCGTACAGCGTGACGCCATGCCCCCGGTCGGCCAGCGCCACCGCGCAGGACAGGCCGACGACCCCGCCACCGACAATCACGATACGCGCCATGAGACATCCCCGTTGCGGGCAAGATCTAAGCAGGGTATACAGTATATGTAAATAACGCAGGACGATGTGATGACGATCGATTGGCAGGGTGTGTTCCCGGCGGTGACGACGCAGCTTCACGAAGACCTTTCGATCGACCTTGCCGATACGCAGCGCGTTGTCGACGACCTGATCCGCGACGGCGTGACCGGCGTGATCGCACTGGGCACGGTGGGAGAGAACAACTCGCTGACCCATGACGAGAAGGTCATGGTGCTGCGCGCCATCGTCGAGGTCGTCGCCGGCCGGGTTCCGGTCGTGACCGGCGTGTCCGAATACGACACCCGTCGCGCGGTCGGCTATGCGCAGGCGGCGGAGCGCGCCGGCGCCGACGGCCTGATGCTGCTGCCACCGATGGTCTATGTGCCCAAGGCGCACGAACTGGCCGCGCATTTCAAGGGCGTGGCCGCCGCCACCGCGCTGCCGATCATGCTCTACAACAACCCGCCAGCCTATCGCACGCAGATCGACGACGAGGTGCTGGCGATGGTCGCCGATGCCGCGAACATCGTCGCGATCAAGGAATCGGCGCCCGACACCCGCCGCTTCACCGATGTGAAGACCCGGTTCGGCGACCGTTACGTGTTGTTCGCCGGTCTCGACGACGTCGCGCTCGAAGGGCTGTATCTGGGCGCGCAGGGCTGGGTATCGGGGCTGACCAACGCCTTCCCGCGCGAATCGGTCGAGCTGGTCCGCGCGTTCCAGCGTGGCGACCATGCGAAGGCGATGGAGATCTATCGCTGGTTCATGCCGCTGCTCCACCTCGATGCCGAACATGATCTGGTCCAGTCGATCAAGCTGGCCGAACAGGTCATGGGCCGCGGGTCGGAACGCGTCCTGCCGCCGCGCCTGCCGCTGACCGGCGCGCGCCGTGCCGAAGTGATCGCGATGGTCGAACACGCCGCGGCGACGCGGCCGTCGCTCGACCGGTCCGTCGCCGCCGCCGCCTGATCGCAACGGCGATGCGGCACAGCTTCTTCTGCATCGACGGCCATACCGCGGGCAATCCGGTGCGGCTCGTCGTCGGCGGTGCGCCGCTGGTGAAGGGCGCGACCATGTCGGAGCGGCGACAGGATTTCCTGTCCCGCTTCGACTGGATCCGCACCGGGTTGTGCTTCGAACCGCGCGGCCATGCGATGATGTCGGGCGGGTTCCTCTACCCGCCGACGCGCGACGACAGCGACATCGGCATCCTGTTCATCGAAACCTCCGGCTGCCTGCCGATGTGCGGGCACGGCACGATCGGCATCGTCACCTTCGGCCTCGAACACGGCCTCATCCAGCCGGCGATACCGGGTCGGCTGCGGGTCGAGGTGCCGGCCGGCATCCTCGACATCGCCTATACGACGCAGGGCGACCGGGTGACGTCGGTGCGGATCACCAACGTCGCGTCCTATCTGGCGGCGCGGGGCATCGCGATCGAGGTGCCGGGGCTCGGGCCCTTGACGGTCGATGTCGCCTATGGCGGCAACTATTATGCGATCGTCGAGCCGCAGGGCGGCTATGCCGGGCTCGACGCGCTGGGGGCCGAGGCGCTGATCGCGCACAGCCGCGCGGTGCGCGCGGCGGTTCGCGCCGCCTTCGAACCGGTCCATCCGCTCGATCCGACCATCCGCGGCGTCAGCCACGTCCTGTGGGCCGATGCACCGCGCGGCGCCGATGCCGACGGGCGCAACGCGGTCTTCTACGGCGACGGCGCGATCGACCGATCCCCATGCGGCACCGGCACCTCGGCGCGGCTGGCGCAGCTCGCCGCGACCGGCCGTTTGCAGGTCGGCGATCGCTTCGTCCACGAAAGCTACATCGGCAGCCGCTTCATCGGCCAGGTCGAGGCGGCGACGACGCTGGGCGACGGCGCGGCGATCATCCCCTCGATCGAGGGATCGGCGATCGCGACCGGATTCAACACCATCTGGATCGATCGCGTCGATCCGTTCTGGCAGGGATTCGAAGTAAAATGACGACGCCCTGCCGCCACCGGGAGACACCGCGATGAGCATCCTCGTGCGAACCCTGTCCGAACGGGTGTTCGAAATCGTCCGCGACCGGATCATCACCGGCGTCCTGCCGCAGAACGCGCCGATCCGGCAGGACGCGCTGGCCGCCGAGCTGGGGATCAGCAAGATCCCGCTGCGCGAGGCGCTCGGCCGGCTCGAACAGGAAGGGCTGCTCGTCAGCCAGGCCAATCGCGGCTATTCGGTCCATCCGATGTCGCTGGGGCAGGTCGAGGAGATCTTCGCGCTGCGGATGACGATCGAACCGGCCGCCGCCGTGCGCGCGTCGCTCTATGCCGACGATGCCGAGCGGGACGAAGCGCTCGCGGCATTCCACTCCCTCGACGAAGCGGCGCGCTCCAACCTCGGCGAGGTCGCGGTGCGGAACCGCAATTTCCACGTGGCGCTGGTCCGGCCGGGCGGCGGCGCGCTGACGACGCAGCTGGTCGAGCGGCTGGCCTTCCTTGCCGAACGCTATGTCGTGAAGCATCTCGAGCCCGCGGGTCGCGAGGATCGCGCGCATCTCGAACACCGGCTGCTGATCGACGCGTGGTTGCAGCGCGATGAGGCCGAACTGCATCGCCTGCTGCATCGCCACATCGAATCGACACTCATCGACCTGCGGATGCAGCTTGGGTCGGCGAACGACCGCTGACCGGTCGGGCGCCGCGGAAGGCACGGCGCGAACCGGAATGTTCGGACCACGCAAGACGCTGCGACCCTGCCGCGTTCCGGCACCGCCCGACCCGCAAACATGCTTAACGCCTGCCCCCGGCCGGATCGAAACCGCGCGTCGCGCGCTGACCGGGCAATTCTCGCGACCCCCGTCGCAACAAGGCAGCGTGTACGGACCATGGAGACGGACGAAGTATCGGCGCGCATCCTGATCGTGGACGACGATCCGGCCGTCCATGAATCCTATCGCATGTCGTTCCGGCCCGCGCCCGATACCGATGCGCTGGCCGATCTGGCCGCCGAACTGTTCGCCGGGATGGATGGCCGCGACACCGATCGGCCCCATTTGGCGCTGATCCATGTCCATCAGGGCGAGGAGGCGATCGTCGCGGTCGAGCGCGCCGTCGCCGACGACAGGGGCTTCGCCGTCGCCTTCATCGACGTGCGCATGCCGCCGGGGATCGACGGGCGCGAGACCGCGCGGCGGATCCGCGCGGTCGATCCCGATATCCAGATCGTGATCGTCACCGGCTATTCCGACTTCTCGCCGGCGCAGATCGCGCGGGTCGCCGGGCCGCCCGACCGGCTGTTCTACATCGCCAAGCCGTTCGCCGCCGACGAAGTGTTGCAGACCGCGACCGCGCTGTCGCATCGCTGGCATGCCGACCGCGCGCTGGCCACGACCCGGGCCGCGCTCGCCGCCAAGATCGAGGAACTGGAGGAACAGGCGCGCGAACTCGCCGCGAACGAGAGCAAGGCGATCCGCCTCGCCAACCGCGATACGCTGACCGGCGCGCCCAATCGGCTCGCCTTCCTGCGCATCCTGTCCGAACATGCCCGGCGGCAGGGCGGCTTCGCGATGGCGATGATCGATCTCGACCGGTTCAAGCTCATCAACGACACGCTCGGCCATCTGGTCGGCGACGAACTGATCCGCACGATCTGCACGATCCTGACGGAAAAGGTTGGCGAGGACGGGTTCGTCGCGCGGCTGGGCGGCGACGAATTTGGCGTGCTGATCCCCGCCGACAGCGCCGACGATGCCGTGATGCGCTGCGAACGGCTGGTGCGCGCCTGTTCCACCAATCTGCAGGTGTTCGGCCATCCGATCCGCGGCGCGGCATCGTGCGGGGTGATGATGGTCGCCGCCGACGGCGGACGCGAATCGGTCGACATCATGCGCCGCGCCGACCTCGCTCTCAACGAGGCCAAGCGACAGGGGCGCGGCGTCGTGCGGCTGTTCGACGACAGCATGGACGAATCGATCCGGTTCCGCCGTCGCGTCGAACAGGGGCTGACCCACGCCATCGCCAACGACGAACTGGCGCTGCTGTATCAACCGATCGTGTCGCGCGACACGCTGGACGTGGTCGGGTTCGAAGGGTTGCTGCGCTGGCACAGCCCCGATCATGGCCAGATCGGCCCGGCGACCTTCGTGCCTATCGCCGAGGAATCGAACCTCATCCACGATCTCGGCGAATGGGTGCTCGACGAGGCGCTGGCGATGCTGGCGTCGTGGCCGGGGCAATATGTCTCTGTCAATTTCTCGCCGCGCCAGTTCCGCCGGCCGAGCTTCGTCGGGCATCTGATCGAGAAGGTGCAGCGCGCGGGGGTCGCGCCCGACCGGTTGCAGATCGAGATCACCGAGACCGCGATCTTCGACGATGCCGAACGCGCCGCCGATACGCTGTACCGGCTGCGCCAGATGGGGTTCCGCATCGCGCTCGACGATTTCGGCACCGGCTATTCCTCACTCTACAATATCCGCAAGTTCGCGCTCGATTGCCTGAAGATCGACCGCAGCTTCATCGACGGCATGGGCCGCGAGCGCGAAAGCGCGGCGATCGTCCATTCGATCATCCACCTCGCCCGCGCGCTGCGGCTGGAGGTGGTGGCGGAGGGGGTCGAGACCGAACAGCAGGTACAGGCGCTGCGGCTGGCAGGCTGTTCGCATCTGCAGGGCTATTATTTCGCGCGGCCGATCGACGGTACCGCGGCAACGGCGATGGCGTGTCGCGCGCGGGGCGGGGGACCGGCGATCGCACACGACCCGGGCGTATGACGCGACCTTCGCGACGATACGGGCGCCTCGCCCGGCATCGCGCCCCGGCGCAGGCGGGGGGTCGGGGCGACCTGCGCGAGCCATCGTTTCGTGCTGCTCCGGATCGCTATTGGCACGGGGCGACGCTGGCGTCGCGGCGCTTCGCATGACGCGGGTGCGACGCCGGCCGACGCTGGATGGCAGGCTGACGGCGATCGTCGCGGCGGCGGGGGTGGTCGCGTTGCTGGCGACGGCCGTGCCGCTGGTCCTGTTCGGGCTTGCGGACCTGTCGTCGGTCCTGACGGGCGGCGCCGTACTGGCGGTGGTATTGCTCGTGCTGCACGTCTCGGTCGCGCGCCTGTCCGCCCGGCTGCGGCGGATCGCGGGGCAACTGAACGAAGCGACCGGATCGATCGCGCGCGAGCGGCGCGACGACGATATCGGCGCGCTGGTCGTCGCGCTGAATACGGCGCTGTCCAGGCAGCAGGAACGCGCCGGCCAGCGCGAACTGCACGCCTTTCGCCTCGGCCGGTCGGAAAGCCGCGCCGGGCTGGTCCATAATGTCCGCAACGCGCTGTCGCCGATCAGCGCGATCCTGTCGCACGGCCTCGCCCGGCCGCCGATCGCCGAACGCGAGACGATCGAGCGCGCGGTCGGCGAACTGGCGCGGGGCGATGTGCCGCCCGAACGCCGGGCAAAGCTCGCCGCCTATGTCATGGCGGCGATCGATGCGGCGGCGCGGGCACGCCTCGAACGGCTGGCACAGCTGGAAACCGGGCGGACGGCGCTCGCCAACGTGCTGGAGATCGTCGGCCAGCCGCACGACGGCGCGGCCGAGCCGCCGCTGCTCGAACGCTGCGACGTGACCGACCTGATCGCGCGCAACGGGGCGATCGCGCGCTATGGCGACGGACAGTCGATCGCGGTGTCCTTTCCCGCGCAACCCGTCTGGGTCTGCGCCAACCGGGTGATCCTGGGGCAGGTGATCGGCAACCTGTTCTGCAACGCCGGCGAAGCGATCGCCGCGCGCCCGCTCGCGCCCGGACGGATCGACGTAACCGTGACGGCGGAGGCGGGGCGGGGGGTGAGCGTCGTCATCGCCGACGATGGCGATGGCTTCGACCCGGTAGCCGTGCCGATGCTGTTCCAGCGCGGCTATTCGACCAGGCGCGCGAAGTCGGGCGGGCTGGGGCTGCACTGGTCGGCGAACTGGATGGCGGCGATGGGCGGCAGCCTGCGCCTCGAAAGCGACGGCCCCGGCCACGGCGCGCGCGCCATCCTGACGCTTCCCGCGGCCTAGAGTCTGATCCATCGGCATGGATACGTCACCCGAGCGAAGGCTGAGGTCTCCATCGGCTCCTGCTGCGCGCTACCATCGGGCGATCCCGGCCTTCGCCGGGATGACGCCCGGTTCAAACAGGGTGGATCAGACTCTAGATCAGCGACAGGATCCGGTCCGCATCCTCACGCCGACAGATCAGCAGATCCGGCAACCACGTATCATGGCAGTTGTAATAGAGCGGCGTCCCATCGATCCGGGACGCATGCAGGCCGGCGGCGAGCGCGACGGCGACCGGCGCGCAACTGTCCCATTCGTACTGGCCGCCGGCATGCAGGTAGATGTCGGCCTCGCCGCGCACCACCGCCATCGCCTTCGCCCCTGCCGACCCCATCGAGATCAGTTCGGCGTCGATCGCCTGCGCGACCGCCAGCGCCTGGCGGGCGGGGCGGGTGCGGCTGACGACCATCCGCGGGCGCGCCGGGCGCGGCGGCACGACCGGCGCGGGACTGCTCGACAGCACGATGCCGAGCGCCGGTAGCGCCACCGCCCCCGCACTGGCCCGACCGTCGACTGCCAGCGCGATGTGGACTGCCCAGTCGTCCCGCCCCTCGGCATATTCGCGCGTACCGTCCAGCGGGTCGACGATCCAGGTCTGTGCCGCCGCGCAGCGTGCCTTGTCGTCCGCCGACTCCTCCGACAGCACGAACGCTTGCGGCCGCGCGGCACGCAGCCGCTCTAGGATCAGTGCGTTCGCTTCCGCATCCGCCCGGTCGCCCAGCGCCTTGCCGGTTTCGCGTCCCTCGCGCCGGATCGCGAGCAACAGCTTGCCCGCCTCCGCCGCGATCGCGGTCGCCAGCAGCGCGTCGTCGCTCACAGCACCGGCGCCCAGATGCCCAGCACATGCTCGACGATGCGTTCGGCGGCGGCCTCCGGCGTCTCGCGCGTGGTGTCGACATGGATGTCGGGTGCGATCGGGGGTTCGTACGGGCTGTCGATACCGGTGAAGTTGGCCAAGGCCCCGCTGCGCGCCTTGGCATAGAGACCCTTTACGTCACGCGCTTCGGCGACGCTTAGCGGGGTGTCGACGAACACCTCGACGAACTCGCCCGGCGGCAGCATCGATCGCGCCAGATCGCGCTCGGCCCGAAACGGCGAGATGAACGCGGTCAGCACGATCAGACCGGCATCAGCCATCAGCCTCGCGACCTCGCCAACGCGGCGCACATTCTCAACCCGGTCGGCGTCGGTGAAGCCCAGGTCGCGGTTCAGGCCGTGGCGGACATTGTCGCCGTCGAGCAGGAAGCTGTGCTTGCCCAGCGCGTGCAGCTTCTTTTCGACCAGATTGGCGATGGTCGACTTGCCCGATCCCGACAGGCCGGTGAACCACAGCACGCGCGGCGACTGGTTCTTCTGCGCGGCGTGCGCTTCGCGGGTGATGTCGATCGACTGCCAGTGGACGTTCTGGCTGCGGCGCAGGCAATAATCGATCATGCCGGCGGCGACGGTGGCGTTGGTGATCTTGTCGATGAGGATGAACCCGCCGAGGTCGCGATTCTCGGCATAGGGTTCGAAGGCGATGCCGCGATCGGTGAACACGTCGGCCACGCCGATGTCGTTCAGCGACAGCGTCTTGACCGACAGTTCGGCCAGCGTGTTGACGTCGATCGCGTGGCGCGGGCTCTGCACCGTCGCCGATACGGTGCCTGCGCCGGTCTTCAGCCAATAGGCGCGACCGGGCAGCAGCGGTTCGCCGTCCATCCACACGATCGTCGCGCGGAACTGGTCGGCGACCTGCGGCGGCGCATCGGCCGCCGCGATCACGTCGCCGCGCGAACAGTCGATCTCGTCGGTCAGCGTCAGCGTGACCGACTGGCCGGCGACGGCGTGGTCGCGGTCGCCGTCCATCGTGACGATGCGCGCGACCCGCGACGTCTTGCCCGACGGCAGCACCCGCACCGCATCCCCCGGCCGGATGGTGCCGCTGGCGATCAGGCCGGCGAAACCGCGAAAGTCGAGGTCGGGGCGGTTGACCCATTGCACCGGCAGCCGGAACGCCCGCGCCGTCGCCACCTCACCGTCCAGTGCGACGGTTTCAAGATGCTCGATCAGCGCCGGTCCGGCGTACCACGGCGTATTGGCGGACGCGGCGGCGATGTTGTCGCCCCTGAACCCCGACAGGGGGATAGCGGTAAAGCCGGCGATGCCGATCGATTCGGCGAATGCGGCGTAATCGGCGACGATTCGGTCGAACACCGCCCGATCGTAGCCGACCAGATCCATCTTGTTCACCGCCAGCACGATATGGCGAATACCGATCAGATGCGCGAGGTAGCTGTGCCGCCGCGTCTGGGTCAGCACGCCCTTGCGCGCGTCGATCAGGATCACGGCCAGGTCGGCGGTCGACGCACCGGTCACCATGTTGCGGGTATATTGTTCGTGGCCGGGCGTATCGGCGACGATGAACTTGCGCTTTTCGGTCGCGAAGAAGCGATAGGCGACGTCGATGGTGATGCCCTGTTCGCGCTCGGCGGCAAGGCCGTCGACCAGCAGCGCGAAGTCGATCTCCTGCCCCTGCGTGCCGACGCGTTTCGAATCGCTCTCCAGCGCGGCCAGTTGATCCTCGAAGATCATCTTCGAATCATAGAGCAGCCGCCCGATCAGCGTCGACTTGCCGTCGTCGACCGATCCGCAGGTGATGAAGCGCAGCAGCGACTTGGTCTGATGCTGCGCGAGATAGGCGTCGATGTCGCTCGCGATCAGCGCATCGGGCGTATAGGTGGGGGCGTTCATCGTGTCCGTCACCCCAGCGAAGGCTGGGGTCTCCCTGAAATAGAGGGGATGTTTGCGGCGGGGGGGCCCGGCCTGCGCCGGGGTTGACGCCTCGTCACGCTGCGCATGACGTGGCGCGTCAAAAATATCCCTCCTGCTTCTTCTTTTCCATGCTGGCCGATCCGGCGTCGCGATCGATCGCGCGCCCCTGCCGCTCGGACGTGGTGGTCAGCAGCATCTCCTTGATAACGTCCGACAGCGTCGTCGCCTCGCTTTCCACCGCACCGGTCAGCGGGTAGCAGCCGAGCGTGCGGAAGCGGATCGATCGGTCGACCGGCACCTCGCCGGGCAATAGCCGGAACCGGTCGTCGTCGACCATCAGCAACATGCTGTCGCGCTCGACGGTCGGGCGGGGTGCTGCGAAATAGAGCGGCACGATCTCGATCCGCTGCGCCAGGATATATTGCCAGATGTCGAGCTCGGTCCAGTTCGACAGCGGAAAGACGCGGATCGATTCGCCCCTGGCTTTCCGGGCGTTGTAGAGGTGCCACAATTCGGGCCGCTGCGCCTTGGGGTCCCAGCGGTGATTGGCCGAGCGGAACGAGAAGACGCGTTCCTTGGCCCGGCTCTTCTCCTCGTCGCGCCGCGCTCCGCCGAACGCCGCATCGAAGCCATACTGGTCGAGCGCCTGCTTCAGCCCTTCGGTCTTCCACAGATCGGTGTGCAGGCTGCCATGGTCGAACGGGTTGATGCCGCGCGCCATCGCATCGGGATTGCGATGCACAAGCAATTCCATGCCGGCATCGCGCGCCGCCTTGTCGCGCAGGTCGTACATCGCACGGAATTTCCACGTCGTGTCGACATGCAGCAGCGGGAAGGGCGGGGGCGCGGGAAAGAACGCCTTCCTGGCAAGGTGCAGCATCACCGCCGAATCCTTGCCGACCGAATAGAGCATCACCGGCCGTTCGGCCTCGGCCACCACCTCGCGCAGGATGTGGATGCTCTCGGCTTCGAGGCGTTCGAGATGGGTGAGACGATCGGTCGCGATATCGGTCATGTTGCGACCGCAGGTAGTGGTCGCAGGTGCCGCGACAAAACAACTATTCCTGCGGGGAGACGCCAGCTCAGCTTTCGTCGGCCGATGGCGGCGCGCGACGGCGGTCGGCGCGGGGAATGAGAAGTGCCTGGATCAGGCCGGTGCACCGGCGCGACCCAGGCACAGTTCCGTTTCAAACCGGACGAAGATCGTCGCCGTAGCTGTCACGGAACAGAGCGAAAAACGCCTGCATTTTCTTTCTCCCAGGTTGCGCCGGAGCGCGGCATCTTCTTAACGGAAAATTAACCTCAAGCCAAATCGAAATCATGGTTAACGCGCCTTTGCACCGGTCGGTGGCGTTAACCGATGCTTTGGAGTTTTCGCGCTAGTCCGGGCGCGCCATGTCCCGCATCCGATCGGATCACGCCCCGCTAGCGGGGATCGCGAGTCGCCAACGTCCCTTGCGGACGGTTCCGATGGCCGTTGACCGGCGATTGTTGCAGCGGCAATTGCCGTCCTGCCGCTTCATCCTGTTGTGCGAGCTGGAAGAATTCACGTCGCTGCGTCGCGGCGTCGGCGTCGCGCGTGCCCGGCTGTTGATCGACGATGTCGCCACACGGATTACGGCCGCCATTCCGGAACTGCGCGCATCGGCGGCCGGAGCGAACCTGCTCGAGCTGACGTTCGATTGCGCATCGTTCGCCGCCGGCACGGCGATCGTCGATCGCATCCGCGACACGATGACCGTGCCGTTCGACCTCGACGGCGAATCGTATCGGTTGTCGCTGCGAATCGGCGGCATCGGCGTGCCGGTGGCCGAAGCGGACGACGTCCGGATGATCGAGGCCGCCGAACAGGCGCTGGTGGACGCCCGGCACATCCAGGCCGATGTGGTACGCGACCTCGTCGATCCGGCGGCGGGCGACGATCCGATCCAGCTGATGCGCGAACTGCCCGGCGCGATCGCCAGCGGGCAAATCTTCCTGCAATACCAGCCCAAGGTCCGGGTGCGACAGCAACAGGTGGTCAGCGCCGAGGCGCTGGTCCGCTGGCGTCATCCGGAACGGGGGCTGATCCTGCCGGGCGCGTTCATCGAAGCGGCCGAGCGGTCGAACATCATCGGGGCGCTGACGCTGTGGATCATCCGCCGCGGGATCGCCGACCAGCGCATGTTGGCGGCACAAGGGCATGACATCCCGATCTTCATTAACATTTCGGGCATGCTGCTGTCGGATGCCGGCTTCGTCCGCGACGCATGTGCGCTGGTCGCCGCCGGCGGCGCCAGGATCGGGTTCGAGATCACCGAGACCGCGGTCATCCGCGATCCCGAAAGCGCGATCGCCAATCTGCGGACGTTCGCCGAGATCGGCGTGCCGCTGGCGATCGACGATTACGGCGCCGGACTGTCGTCGCTCGCCTATCTCAAGCGGCTGCCGGCCAGCGAACTGAAGATCGACAAGCTGTTCGTCACCCAGCTGACCAGCAGCAACCGCGACCCGTTGATCGTCCGCTCGACGATCGACCTGGCCCATGCGCTCGACATGGAAGTCACCGCCGAAGGGGTCGAAACGCCGGCCGCGCTGGCGCTGCTCGGGGTGATGGGGTGCGACATGGTGCAGGGGTTCCTGATCAGCCGCCCGGTCGAGTTCGCGGCGTTCCAGACCTATCTTGCCGAAGACCGTCATCTGGCGGCGATGGTCAGCCCGCGCATGACGTTTCTGCGCAACGAACGGCAGTGGAAGACGGCTTGACGGTTACAAGCCGTTAACCGTGACGGTCGTATTCCAGGGGCATGACCGCGCGATCCCTTAGCCTCTCCATTGCCGCGCTGCTGCTTGCAATGGCGACTGCGCCGGCTTTTGGTCAGGCAGGGACGCTGGAACAGCGCTTCGATGCCGCGCGAGGAAGGGTTGCGACGCAGCCGCAACTCGTTCTTCAGGAAGGCGTAAACATCGAACGCGAAGCGCGGGCTCAGCGCGGCGGCGAACCGCGACTGCGAGCGTCCGGCCTATGGTTGCAGGGCGAGGCGCACGCACGACTTGGTGATGCCGCAACGGCACGCGGCAAGATTTCTACCGCGTTATCAATCGTTCGGGCCATGCCCGCGCGGATCGCCCTTGAGGGCGACATCTTGCGGACCCGGGGCGATATCGCCTCGGACGACAGTGATGTCGCTTCGGCGCTGGCTGACTATCAGGCGGCGTTTCGGACCTATCAGGCTACCGGCGACCAGCGCGGTCAAGCCATGGCGCTGCTCAGTATCGGCTCCCTGTACCGGCAAGGCGCCGACTTCGCCGGTGCACTACGGTATTACGGACAGGCGATCGATACCTATGCCGCCGACCCGCTACTGCTGGTTTCGATGCTGAATAACCGCGGCAACGTCTTGACGGAGATAGGGCGGTATCGCGACGCGCTGGCCGATCAGAAGCGGGCGCTGGCATTGGCTCCCCGGCTCGACAGCCCTGCGTTCACCGCGCGCATTCTCGGCAATGTCGCACGGGCGCAGAGGGGGGCAGGAGACGAAGACGCCGCATGGCAGTCGATCGTGCAGGGCATGTCCATCGCGCGCCGGGCAAATGTGACGGCGGTCGCCAACCAGCTGGAAACGCTGGCCGGCCGGATCGCTGTTGCCCGCGGCGACCGCGCGCTGGGAATCCGGTTGGTAGACCGGGCATTCGCCGGGGTCGACCTGAAGAAGACACCGCTCGCGGCCCGCGACAACCATCGCAACGCCTATGCCGTATATTCCGCCGCCGGAGAGACGAGGAAGGCGCTCGCGCACCTCGAGGCGCTCGACCGGCTGAACGAGCAGGCGACGCAACTGACGACGTCGACCAAGACCGCGCTCATGTCGGCGCGGTTCGATTTCCAGAACCAGGAATTGCGGATCGCGCGGCTGAAGCAGGAGGAGTTGCGGCGCAACATCGCGTTCGAACGGGCCAGTGCCCGCTTCGAACGCATCCTGTTCGGCAGCATCGCCGCCGCGGTGCTGGTGCTGATCGTGCTGCTGGTCGTCGGGGTCGTGACGCTCCGCCGCAGTCGCGACGCCGTGCGCCGCGCCAACGTCGATCTGGCCGCCACCAATGTCGCGCTCGAAAAGGCGTTGAAGGCGAAGGGCGATTTCCTCGCCACGACCAGCCACGAGATCCGCACGCCGCTCAACGGCATCCTCGGCATGGCGCAGGTGATGCTGCGCGACGACCGGCTGGCGCCGGACATGCGCGACCGGCTGGATATCGTCCATGACGCCGGGATCGCGATGCGGGCGCTGGTCGACGACATTCTCGACGTTGCCAAGATGGAATCGGGGAATCTGTGCGTCGAGCGGGTGCCGACCGATCTGGTCGCGACCGTCGAGGACGTTGCCCGGCCCTGGCGGCGACAGGCGCAGGACCGCGGGATCGGCTTCACCCTCGACATGGCAGAGGTGCCGCGCTGGATCGAGGGGGATCCCGTGCGGTTGCGCCAGATCCTGTTCAACCTGTTGTCGAACGCCCTGAAGTTCACGCAGGACGGTGCGGTCGCGCTGTCGGTCGCGGTCTCGGCCGACCGGCTGCGGATCGCGGTGACGGACACCGGGATCGGCATCGCGCCCGACCGGCTGGAGGACGTGTTCGAATCGTTCCAACAGGCCGATACCAGCACGACCCGGCGCTTCGGCGGAACCGGGCTGGGGCTGACCATCTGCCGCAACCTGGTGCGGGCGATGGGCGGCGACATTACCGTCGTCAGCGACGAGGGGCGCGGTTCGACCTTCACGCTCGACCTGCCGTTGGTCCCGGTGACGGGCGAAGTGGCGGCGCCGGGCGTACCGGCAGGGACCGGGGGACGACTGGTCGTCCTCGAACGCAATCCGATCGCCCGCGGCATGATGCGGACGCTCTTCGCCGCACGGGTTGCCGCGATCGACTTCGTCGACGATCCGGCGACGCTGCACGAACGGCTGCGGCGGGACGACGTGCGCGCGGTGCTGGTCGATATGGCGTTGCTCGCGGGATCGTCGGAATTGCCGCAGCGTGCGCTGGCCGGGCTTGCGGACGCGGTTCGGCCGGGAAGCGTGCCGGTCGTCGTGATGCTGCGCCCGGGCGATCGGATCGATACGGACGCAAAGCCACTGACTTTGCTCACGAAACCTGTTTCGGCTACGCAACTAATATCCGCATTGTTCGTCCATGAGGATGACGGTGCACATGCGGTTCCCCTTGTGTCCAGTGCGGCATAGCGCGATAGCGGATGCAGCATGAGCAGCGTTGAGAACAACCCGGCCATCCAGGCCCATCGGCCATGAGGATCCTGTTCGTCGAGGATGACGCGATGAACCGTCGGGTCGTCCGCGACATGCTCGATGTGGCCGGGGCCACGATGGTCGAGGCCGATCTGGCCGAAGCCGGCTTGCAGCGTATTGACGAAGAGGATTTCGACCTCGTCCTGCTCGACCTGCGCATGCCTGGCATGGACGGGTTCGAGGTGATCCGCCGGGTGCGGGCGCGAGGCGATGCCAAGCGCGACCTGCCGATCATCGTCGTCACCGCCGACACCGCGGTCGACCTGACCGAGCGTTGCATCGCGCTGGGTGCCGACGAAGTGCTGTTTAAGCCGGTGGCGATGGACGCGCTGTTCGATGCGATCGGCCGCATCCTCGCCCGTCGCGCCGGCGGTGACCTGCTGTTCTGACGTCCGGGCGGGCTCGGTTGCGCGGGGGCGGTGCTGCTGATAGGGGGCAGTCGTCACGCCGCGGCCCTGCTCCGGCGAACCCTGTTCCATCGCGGCAAATGTTTTCCGGAGCCTCACGACTCATGCAGATCATCGTCCGCGACAATAATGTCGACCAGGCCTTGCGCGCGCTGAAGAAGAAGCTGCAGCGCGAGGGCGTGTACCGCGAGATGAAGCTGCGCCGCCATTATGAAAAGCCGTCGGAACGGCGCGCGCGCGAGCGCGCCGCCGCCATCGGCCGCGCGCGCAAGCTGGAACGCAAGCGACTGGAGCGCGACGGGGCCCGGTAGGGCGTTCCGCAGGTTGATGCCTTGCCGGTATGCGATCGGCAGGGCGGCTGGTACCAAGCGATGCGGCACGAGCGCCGCGGCATAAGGGGTTTCGATGTCGGTCACTGCTGTTCCGCTGCGTCCCGTCAAAGGGCGCCATATCACCTGGATCTGGGTCGGGATCGTGCTTGCGCTGCTGCTGGCGGTCGGGTTCGCCTGGGCCGGCACGCGCAGCGGCGCCGATTCGTTCCTGTCGGGCAACGCATCGCGCGCGGGCGTGGTGACGACCGCCAGCGGCCTGCAATATGAAGTGCTGGCCAAGGGCAGCGGCCCGACGCCGACCGATGCCGACGTCACGCTGATCAACTATACCGGAAAGCTGACCGACGGCACGACGTTCGACCAGAGCCAGCGTCCGACGCCGATGTCGCCCAAGAGTGTCGTGCCCGGGTTCGGCGAGGCGCTCAAGCTGATGCCGAAGGGCTCGCGCTATCGCTTCTGGCTGAAGCCGGAACTGGGCTATGGCGCACCGCGCCCGGCGGGCTCGCCGCCGATGCCGGCGGAGATGGAAAAGCTGGCGAAGCAGGTGCTGGTGTTCGATGTCGAGATGGTCGACTTCATTCCCGAAACCGTGCTCCAGCAGCTCCAGATGCAGCAGATGATGCAGCAGCAGGGTGGCGGCGGCCTGCCGCCTGGGGCGATGCCGCCGGGCGCGATGCCGCCGCCCGCCGGGCGCTGAACCGACACGGTTCGATCGAGACGACGGCGTCGGGGTTTCCCGGCGCCGTTTTCGTTTGCCCGGCCGGCATCGCGTTGCCTGCGTCGTTCATGCTATTGCGGCGGCATGTCGTTCGTTTTCCGTGCCCCCAATGTCATCGCAGGTCGATGGCGACGCCATCGCACCACGACGATTGTCGGCGCGCTGCTCGCAATCGGCGCGGCCCCGGCCCCGGTGCCACCTCCCCCCGCCGACGTCGCCACGCTCGAAGCGCTGCGCGCGGCCGATCTGCGCCTTGGGGCGATCGGGTATCGTCTGGCGACGGCGAACGCGCCGCTGTGTAGCGAGCAATCGCCGGTGACCGGCATGATCGTTCACGCGATCGATCAATATGCCGTGGACGAACAGCCGACCGCCCGCACCGTCTTCGGCTTCGCGACCGGGGTAGCGGTCGAGGCCGTCGTTCCGGGCAGCGCCGCCGCCCGCGCGGGGGTGCGCGCCGATGATTCGATCGTCAGCGTCAACGGCCGCCCTGTGCCGGTGGCGAAGGGGGGCGGGCATCTTGTCACGCGCGACGCCCTTGTCGCGCTGCTCGATTCGCAGCCGGCCGATCGCCCGCTGCCATTGGTGCTGCGCCGCGCGGGGCGCGATAGTGCGGTGACGATCCCGGCGTCGCCGGGGTGCAGGACGCTGTTCGAGCTGAAGGTCGGCGACGGGCTCGATGCGGTGGCCGATGGGCGGCTGGTCCAGATATCGAGCCGGTTCCTCGATCGTTTCGCCGATCCGCAACTGGCGGTGGTCGTCGCGCACGAACTGTCGCACAACATCCTGCGTCACCATGACCGGCTGGAAGCGGCGAAGGTCAGTCGCGGGCTGCTGCGTGAACTTGGCCGGAATGGACGCATCTTCCGCTCTACCGAGGACGATGCCGATCGCCTCGGCGTACACCTGTTGCGCAATGCGGGCTGGGAGCCGGCGCTGGCGGTGGCATTCTGGAAGGGGCCGGGCGCTCGCATCGACGGCGGGATCTTCCACAGCCGGACGCATTCGTCGGCCGGACGGCGGGCGGAATTGATCGCGGCGGAGATCGCTGCATTGCCACCGAATGCGCCGGTTCCATATCTTCCGCCGGTTCTGGCGACGCGCGATCGGCCGCTGGAATAGCCTCGCCTGTTGATATCCGTTTGCAACAGTCATCGTATACGCTATCGCTCGAGCGTCGGAACTAAGCGAAAGTTAACCGGTTTCCGGCCAAAGACCCGTCCGGTCGCTGCTCGTCCAACCCCCGCAACGGGTGGTCGCGAAGGGTCGGATTGAGCTTGCAGGCCGCCTGCCGCTGTGCAAAAGGCGGCGTGACGTAGAGTTTTACAAGGGAGTGTAGAAATGGGTTTTGCCAAGAAGATGCTGATCGCGGCCTCGGCCG
Organism: Bacillus sp. 2B10; assembly: GCA_003946805.1. Classification (GTDB taxonomy): domain Bacteria; phylum Pseudomonadota; class Alphaproteobacteria; order Sphingomonadales; family Sphingomonadaceae; genus Sphingomonas. The sequence continues at coordinate 105,854 of RPSH01000004.1, forward strand.
TGTCGATGACCGTTGCTCCGACGATCGCCAACGCTGCGAACGCTTCGAAGCTGTCCGTTGCCCGCGCTTCGGCTTCGGCCGACAAGGGTGAGAAGCTGGCTGGCGGCGGCATCATCGTCGCTATCCTGGCAGCTGCTGCCGTCGTCGCCGGCATCGTCGTCGTCGCCGACTCGGACAGCGACTCGGACAGCAACTGATTGTTCGCGCGAGAAACCGCGCTGCGATTGGTAGAAAGGGCGCTCCTTCGGGGGCGCCCTTTTTCGTTGAGGTGGATGTGATTCGCGGATCATGATGGCGCGCGTGGTGCCGGACTGGCTTCAGCCGTCGCAGGCCCGCTCATGCACGTCGGATCGAACCTCATTTTGCGAACGTCGGCGTCGTCCAGCGACAGCGCGCGGCAAGAGGCGGTTCAGGCCCCAGCCTTCGCCGGAGCGACGTCTCCGCATCACACTATACGCGGCGGCGGGCTGGCCCGATCAGTCGATGCTTGCGCCGGCCTCTTCGGGAAGCGCAGTAGTCAGGAATCGCTGCACGTCCTCGTGCAGGACCAGCGCGGTCAGGCGGCCGCTACGATAGGCGCCGGTGTCGATCCCGATCCGGTTCGAACGGATATCGGGTTCGGCGGTGACGGTGTGGCCATGCACGACGAAGCGTTCGAACCGCCCGCCATGGTCGAGGAATGGCGCGCGGATCCAGCGCAGGTCCGACGCCTTCTGCTCGTCCAGCGCCACGCCCGGACGAATGCCGGCATGGACCAGCGCATAGTCGCCGATCACGACCTGATCGGGGAGCGTGCGCAGGAAGTTGAGATGCGCGGTCGGGACATGGTCACGCGTCAACTGTCCGACGCCCTTCAGGTCGGCATGTTCATAGGTCGCGGCATCGACGCCGTAGCTTAGCAGCGTTTCCCTACCGCCGGCGCGGGCAAAGATGCCGAGCGCCTGTCGCGCGCCCTCGGCAGCATGCAGCAGCAGTTCCTCATGATTGCCGCACAGGCATGTGACGTCCGCGCTGGCTGTGCACAGGGCCATGACCCGTTCCACGACGCCCCGCGAGTCCGGGCCGCGGTCGATCAGGTCGCCGAGAAACACCAGCCTGACCCGACGGTCGCCGCGATCGGGATCAGCGTCGATCTGCGTCAGCAAATCCTCGAGACAGTCCAGCCGCCCGTGCACGTCGCCGATCGCATAGACGATTTCGCCGTCGGGGATGCGCGGAGCGGATATTGCGGGTTTGCGGAAAAGCCGGGAAAAAACCATGGTGCGCGACCGCGTCTAGGCGAAAGGCGCTGCACGTTCAATGAACCGGGTCGGGGGATGCACCCGGCGCGGGTCGGCGGGCGTTTCGCGGCGGCGTAATGTCGGTTTGCCAATCCGCTACCGGCGCTCTATTGCAGCGCAGCAATTTTCAGGGATGCAAGCGATGACGATCAAGAAGGTTCGCAAGGCAGTCTTTCCGGTCGCCGGCCTAGGCACGCGGTTTCTTCCCGCGACCAAGTCGATGCCCAAGGAGATGCTGACCGTTGTTGACAAGCCGCTGATCCAGTATGCGGTCGAAGAGGCGCTGGAAGCGGGGATCGAGCAGATCATCTTCGTCACCGGCCGCGGCAAGGGCGCGCTGGAGGATCATTTCGACGTTTCCTACGAACTGGAAGCGACGATGAAGGCCCGTGGCAAGTCGATGGCCCTGATCGAGGGTATCCGGCAGAAGCCGGGCAGCCCGGTCTATGTCCGCCAGCAAGAGCCGCTGGGCCTCGGCCATGCCGTATGGTGCGCGCGCGAAATCGTGGGTGACGAGCCGTTCGCGGTGCTGCTGCCCGACGAGCTGATGGTTGGCGGATTCCTGAAGCAGATGGTCGAAGCCTATGAAAAGGTCGGCGGCAACGTCATCGGCGCGCTGGAAGTGCCCGACAGCGAGACCGACAAGTACGGCATCATCTCGCCCGGCAAGCAGGACGGCCCGCTGACCGAGGTCACCGCGCTGGTCGAAAAGCCCAAGGGCAAGGCGCCGTCGAATCTGATGATTCCCGGCCGCTACATCCTGCAGCCCGAGGTCATGCAGATCCTCGATTCGCAGGAGCCGGGTGCCGGCGGCGAGATCCAGCTGACCGACGCGATGGCCAAGCTGATCGGCAACCAGCCGTTCCACGGCTTCACCTTCGACGGCAAGCGCTACGACTGCGGTGACAAGGCCGGCTGGGTGCAGGCGAACATCGCGCTGGCGCTGGCACGGGCCGATATCGGTCCGGCAGTGCGTGCGTTCGCGCAGGACGCGCTGGCGCAGGGCTGAACGGGCAGGGCGGGGGCGTTCCGCTCCCGCCCGCTACAGCGTGACCAGCCGGTCGTCGCTGAGCGTAGCCAGCAGGTCGATCATGCCGCCGGCCTCGACCCCGGCGGCATCGGCCGACAGGCCGGCGAGCGCGAGACCGGTCTGGCACGCGATCAATGCGACGCCGCTGTCGATGGCGATGGCGCGCAATTCGCCGAGCATCGGCAGGCCGGCCGGAACCCGCATGTCTTGTGCCGAAAGCAGCGTCACGGCGCCTTCATGCAGATAAACCCGTGTCGGCGCGCCCAACGCGGCGGCGGCGGCGGCCATGGTCAAGGCGGTGCGGAAGCGGTTGGGGTCGGGGTTTGTGATGAGGATCGTCAACCCGCGCATCGGCATCCGGGATCCTTTGGCAGGGCCAGCGTGCGGAAGCGGAAGGCGAGCAGGTCGGCGACCAGCATCCGTCCTGCCGGATCGTCACCGAAACCGACGATGGCGCGCATCGCCTCCAGCGCCGCCATGCTGCCGATGATCCCGGTCAGCGCGCCCAGCACGCCCTGATCGGCGCAGCTGGCATCGGCACGCGCGGGATCGTCGCCGACGAAGCAGCGATAGCAGGGCAGATGCGCCTCCCACCCCCGGAACACGCCCAGCTGCCCCTCGAACTGGCCGACCGCCGCCGACACCAGCGGGACGCGCGCGGCGATCGCGGCATCGGCGACCGCCAGGCGCGTCGCGAAATTGTCGCAGCCGTCGACCACGACATCGGCACCGGCCAGCAGGTCGGCGGCGTTGCCGGCATCGATGCGCAGCGCATGCGGCTCGACGGTGACGAACGGGTTGATCCGCGCCAGCGCCGCTGCTGCTGCCGCGACCTTCGCCGTGCCGATATCGGTATCGGCGAACAAGGTCTGGCGTTGCAGGTTGCTGGCATCGACCCGGTCGTCGTCGATCACGACCAGCGTGCCCACCCCGGCCGCCGCCAGATATTGCAGCGCTGGCGATCCGATGCCGCCCGCGCCGATCACGACGACACGGGCCGCCTTGAGCGCGGCCTGGCCCGCCCCGCCGACCTCGCGCAGGACGAGGTGGCGGGCGTAGCGGTCGAGTTCGGCATCGGAGAAATTCATTCGACCCAGTCGAACAGCAGCACCGCGCGATACCAGTTGCCGGCATTGACGAAGCGCGGGACCAGGTTGCCGCGGGCATAGCTGACGACCAGCCCCGCGGCATATTGTTCGACCGTCGGACACCGGATCGCGCGCGGGATGGTGGCGCGCACGACATGGTCCTCGCCGATCAGCACGGCGACGTCGACGCGCAGCTGGTTGTTGCCGGCGACCGGGATCGGCCGGGGGCATCCCGCGCGCTTCATTTCGGCAAGGACGAACGCGGTCATCTGCGCGGTCGGGCGCGGGGTGCGGCGATAGGGGAGCGGCGGCAACGCGTCCCAGTCGATCGGCGATCGCACGACCGGGGCAGCCTGCGCATCGGCGGGCGGGGCCGGCGGCGTAACCTGCGACACCTGAAGGCCGAGTCCGAGCAGCACGAGCGCGGTCATCGTCCGGTCGACCCGAAGCCGCCCGCGCCGCGCGCGGTGTCGTCCAGCGCCTCGACCTCGTCCAGCGTCGCGCGCAGGACCGGGGCGGGGACGAGCTGCGCGATCCGTTCGCCGCGGACGACGCGGAACGGTTCCTGCCCGAGATTGGCGAGGATCACCTTCACCTCGCCGCGATAGTCGCTGTCGATGGTGCCGGGCGTGTTGAGACAGGTGATGCCGTGTTTGAGCGCCAGTCCCGAACGGGGGCGGACCTGCACCTCGTAGCCTTCGGGAATCGCCATGGCGAAGCCGGTGGCGACGGCGTGTCGTGCGCCGGGCGCCAGTTCGACATCCTCGGCCGCGACGACGTCCATCCCCGCCGCGCCGGGGGTGGCATAGACCGGGAGCGGCAGGCCGGCACCATGTGGCAGGCGGAGGAGGCGGAGCGCGATCACGGCGTCACCTTCGCAGTCTGCCGCGACATGCCTGCCGGATCGGCGGACATGCGTCGCACGGCATCGACGAGGTCGGGATCGCGCAGCAGGTCGTGGCCGCGCCCCGGCAGCACGCGATAGTCGGTGGCGATGCCGCGCAGCGCCAGCGCCTCGGCATAGGCGCGCGAGAAGCGCTGCGGCGTATCGGTATCGTTCGATCCGACCAGCAGCGCGACCCGGGTCGCGGGCGCCACGCCGCCGACCGTCATCAACGGGTCGAAGCTGGCGACCGGGGTCGCGAAGCCGCCATGCCCCTGCTTCGCGCGATATCTGCGCCATTCGGGCAGCATGCACGGGCACCCGGCCAGCACGACGCCGTCGACCAGTCCGGGGCGGAGGCCGGTCAGCGCCGCCGCCATCGCCGCGCCGCCCGACTGCCCGACGAGGATCGTGCGCGCCTGCGGATAGCGGGCGCGCCACCGGGCGATGGTGTCGGCGACCGCAGCGATCCGTTCGGGCGTGTAGCTGTCGCCGCCGATCCCGCCGCGCATTCCCGGCGAACTGTTGCCCGCCACATCGCGATAGCCCGGGCGCAGCAGCGCCACCGCCCGCGCATGGGGAATGGCATCGGCGATGCCGTGCGCCGCATCCGCGAACGCGGCGGGCACGTCGCCATCGCCATCGGCATGCAGCACCAGCACCAGCGTCCGCACGTCGCGTGCCGAATCGGGGCCGAAACTCTGCGCCGACAAGGAAGACGGCGACGATCCGTGCGTCGCGCAGCCGGCCGCGCCGAGGAGGAGCAGGACGCTAAGCCAGCGCATCGGCGATCCGATCGGCAAGGCGGGCGGCGACGTCCCCCTTGGGCGCATCGGCCCACGGTTCGATGCCGTCGGCGGTGACGAGGTGGACGGCGTTGCGATCACCGCCCATGACGTCGCCCGACACGTCGTTGGCGACGATCCAGTCGGCGTTCTTGGCGGTCCGCTTCGCGGTGGCATGGGCCAGCACGTCGTCGGTTTCGGCGGCGAAGCCGACCAGCAGCCGCGGGCGGCGCGGGGATCGGCCGAGCATCGCGAGGATGTCGGGATTGGGTTGCAGCGTCAGCACGGGCGGGCCGTCGCCCTTCTTCAGCTTGGACGCAGCCGCCTCGACATGCCAGTCGGCGACCGCGGCGACCATGATCGCGGCATCGGCCGGCAGCGCCTGCGCGACGGCATTGGCCATGTCGCGCGCCGATTCGACGTCGATGCGCGTGACCCCGGACGGCGTCGGCAGGTTTACCGGCCCGGCGACCAGCGTCACCCGTGCCCCGCGGGCGGCACAGGCCGCCGCGATCGCGAACCCCTGCTTCCCCGACGATCGGTTGGCGAGATAGCGCACCGGGTCGATCGGCTCATGCGTCGGCCCGGCGGTGACGAGGATGCGCCGTCCGGCCAGCGATTGCGGCGCGGCCGGGGCGGTCATCGCGCCGATCGCGGCGACGATCGCCACCGGTTCGGGCAGGCGGCCGGGGCCGAATTCGCCACACGCCATCGCGCCGTCGTCCGGTTCCATCACGGTCACGCCATCGCCGCGCAGCGTCGCCACGTTGCGGGTGGTGGCGGCATGCTGCCACATGCGCACGTTCATCGCCGGCACCGCCAGTACCGGCTTGTCGGTGGCGAGCAGCAGCGTGGTGGCAAGGTCGTCGGCGACACCCGCCGCCATGCGCGCCAGCAGGTCGGCGGTGGCGGGGGCGACGACGACCAGATCGGCCTGACGGCTGAGCTGGATATGGCCCATCTCCGCTTCGTCCTTCAGGTCCCACAGGCTGGTATGAACCGGCTGTTCGGACAGGGCGGCCAGCGTCATCGGCGTCACGAACTGCGCACCGCCATCGGTCAGGACGCAGCGGACGCTGTGCCCGGCCCCGCGCAGCAGGCGGATCAGCTCGCACGCCTTGTACGCGGCGATGCCCCCACCGACGATCAGCAAGATGCGTGTCATCGCGTGATCCTCTGCACCCGAACGCGCCGTCTGTCGAGCAACGTCCGCGTCAGGTCGCGGGCGGCATCGGGCAGGAAGGCGATGCCGACCAGATAGGCAGGGGCGGCGGCCAACACCCAGTAGAAGGTGTCGGTCCGTGCGAACAACGCGATCGCCGCGGCATAGCCGCCGAACACCAGCGCCGCGCGCAGCCCCAGTGGCCCCGGCGCCGCGCTCCAGCCGACCAGTGCCAGCATCGCCAGCGGCGCGCCGAGCCACCATGGCAGCAGCGTCAGCGCGGTCGAGCGCGCCATGGCGGAGGCGAACAGCCCCGGCCCGTGCAGGCCGCTCCATCCCGGCGACACCGCGTCGAGCGGCCCGGCGATCATCCCGACCGCGCGCGCATGGAGCGACAGCAGCGCGACGAACACCAGCAGCGCCGCGACCCATGCCAGCGCCTCGCGCCGCCGCCCCTCGACCAGCGCCATCGCCAGCATCGCCAGCGCAAAGAGCGCTGCGGTCTCGCGGATCAGCATCGCGCACAGTGCGATCGCCACCGCTTCGATCCAGCGGTCGTCGCGCCGGATCGCCAGCGACAGGGCGATCAGCAACCCGGCCCACAGGTCGTGGAAGTGCACCAGCGACGGCTGGACGAACGCGACCATGCCGCCCGCCAGCAGGAACAGCGCGGTGATGCGCGGGGCGCCCCGCGCGAACCATTCGCCGATCCGCCGGGTCCAGGCGAGGCCGGTGGCGATGGCGAGCAGCACCAGCGCGCCGATCGACACGGCGTCGGGCAACGCCGCCTGTACCACCGCCAGCGTCGGCAGGCGGACGGCGGGGAAGGGGCGCAGCGGATAGCCGCCCGCGCGCAACTCCTGTGCGGCAACACTGTAATAGTCGCCACCGGCGCGCAGGCCATCGACCACTGCGCCGTACAGCCCGAGATCGGTCTGCCCGCTGCCGCGCACGCCACTGTCCTCGCCCGGCTGGACCCATGCCGATCCCAGCAGCAGCGCGAACAGGATCGCGAGCGCGATGGCGATCGCCGGACGCAATGTCGCGAACCGGCTGGACGACGACAGCCATATCGGCGGCCGCGCGCGGATCATCCCAGCAGCTGCATCAGCGCGGCCCCGGCCGTTCCGCTCGCCAGCGCGACCAGACCGTAGCGCCAGCCGCCGCCGACCTTGACCACCGCGATATCGGGCAGCGGCGGGGAGGGGGGGGCGCCGCCGGGGCCGGGATAGCGCGCCTCGATATTGCGCAGCAGGTCGGGCAGGCGCGCAAAGGTGCGCAGGTCGGTGATGATCCGGTCGGCGACCATCGCCTCCGGCCCCAGCTCGTCGCGGATCCACCCGCGCACGAACGGCGCCGCCGTTTCCCACAGATTGATGTCGGGATCGAGCGCGGTCGCGACCCCCTCCACCATCACCATCGTCTTTTGCAGCAGCAGCAGGTGCGGCTGGGTCTGCATGTCGAAGTCGCGGGTGATGTTGAACAGCGAATCGAGCATCATGCCGACCGACATGTCCTTGACCGCGAGGCCACGCATCGGCTCGCCGACCGCCCGCAGCGCGGTGGCGAATTCGGCGACATTGTGGTGGGCGGGGACATAGCCCGCCTCGAAATGGATCTCCGCCACGCGCTTGTAGTCGCCGGTAATCAGGCCGTAGAGGATTTCGGCCAGCCACACGCGTGCGCGCCGGTCGATCCGGCCCATGATGCCGAAATCGATCGCGGCGATGCGCCCGTCGGGCAGCGCGAACAGATTGCCCTGGTGCATGTCGGCATGGAAGAAGCCGTCGGCGATCGCCTGTCGCAGGAAGGCGCGCACCAGCCGCGTCGCCATCGCGGTCAGATCGTGCCCGGCGGCGATCAGCGCGGGGCGGTTCGACAGCTTGATGCCGTCGATCCACTGCGTCGTCAGCACCTTCGACGTGGTGCGCTGCCAATCGATGTCGGGAATGGTGAAGTCGGGCTCGGCCTCCATGCCGTCGGCCAGTTCCGACGCCGACGCCGCCTCGCGCCGCAGGTCGAGCTCGCGCGCGGTCCAGCGCTTCATCGTCTCGATCACGAGGCGCGGGCGCAGCCGCTTCAGTTCGCCGCCCATCGTCTCCAGCCGGGCGGCGGCCCATTCATAGGTGTCGATCGCGTCGAAGAACTGCGATTCGACGCCGGGGCGCAGCACCTTCACCGCGACCTGCCGGCCGTCGGTGGTGACCGCGCGGTGGACCTGCGCGATAGAGGCGGCGCCGACCGGCGTCTCCTCGATGGAGGCGAACAGCGCGTCGATCGGCTGGCCCAGCCCCGATTCGATCGCCGGGCGCACCACGCTCCACGGCAGCGGCGGCAGCGCGTCCTGTAACGAGAGCAGGTCCTGCGCCACCGCCTCACCCACCAGATCGGGGCGGGTGGCGAGCGTCTGGCCCAGCTTGATCGCTGCCGGGCCGAGCGCGGCGAACGCCTCGGCATAGCGTGGCGTCGCGGGCACGCGCGCGCCGAACCGGGCAAGGCGCACCACCCGGCGCAACCGCGGCGGGGTGCGCGGATTGCGCTCGATATCGATCAGTGCGCCGTGCCGCGCCAGCGTGCGCCCCCATTTCAGGATGCGCCAGCCATGGGTGAGCGTGGAGGTCATCGCGGCCGTCGCGTGGCGTGCGGCGTCAAATCTTCCACCCGCTATGGATCGCGACCAGCCCGCCCATGATCGGCTCGACGCGCGTCCGGATGAACCCGGCATCGGCGATCATCCGCTCGAACGTCGGCATGTCGGGAAAGCGCCGGATCGATTCGATCAGGTAGCGATAGCTGTCCTCGTCATTCGCCAGCAGCTTGCCGAGCTTGGGCACCAGCCTGTGCGAATACTGATCGTAGACGTCGGCGAACCCCGGCCACGTCACGGTCGAGAATTCGAGGCAGAAGAACCGCCCGCCGCGCCTGAGCACCCGATGCGCCTCGCGCAGCGCCTTTGGAATGTCGGTCACGTTGCGGATGCCGAACGCGATCGTATAGGCATCGAAGCTGTGATCGGCAAAATCCAGCGTCTCGGCATTCTGTTCGGACCAGACGAGGCCGTCGATCCCGCGCTTGGCGGCACGTTCCATGCCGACGCCCAGCATCGCCGGGTTGATGTCGGCAACGGTGATCGCCGCCCCCGCCTTCGCCATGCGGAACGCGATGTCGCCGGTGCCCCCGGCCATGTCGAGGATCGCGTCGTCCCTCTGCGGCTTTACCCGCGCGACGAACCGGTCCTTCCACAACCGGTGCATCCCCCCCGACATCGCGTCGTTCATCAGGTCGTAGCGGGCGGCGACGTTCGCAAAGACGTCGCCGACGCGCCGCGTCTTCTCGTCGGGGGCTACGTCTTCATAGCCGAAGGATACCGTGTCGTTCATGGCCACAGCCCTAGCCGCGCCTTGTGGCGGGAGCAAACCGAACCTAGCTTTCTTTGCGTATGGCCCCGGCTTCGGAACGGTCGCGGCGACAGAAGGATGGCATGCCCGAACTGCCCGAAGTCGAAACCACCGTGCGCGGGCTGACCCCGGTGCTGCACGGCCAGCGCCTGACCCGCGTCGTCGCGAATCGCGCCGACCTGCGCCGCGCCATGCCGGTGGACCTCGGGCAGCGGCTGACCGGGGCGACGGTCACCGGCCTGTCGCGGCGCGCGAAATACGGGGTGATCGACACCGATCGCGGCGACAGCTTCGTCTTCCACCTCGGCATGTCGGGGCGCTGGCGGGTCGATCCGGATGCGCCGCTGCCGCACGACCATCTCGTGATCGACACCGCGGGCGGGCGGCAGGTGGTGCTGAACGACCCGCGCCGTTTCGGTTCGGTCGACCTGATGCCGACGCCCGACCTTGCCGCATGGCCGCCGTTCGCCGCGCTCGGTCCCGAGCCGCTGGGACCGGACCTCACTGCAGAGCATCTCGAACGCCGGTTCGCCGGCCGGATCGCACCGGTCAAGCTGCTGCTGCTCGACCAGCGGATCGTGGCGGGGCTGGGCAACATCTATGTCTGCGAGGCGCTCAACGTCGCGCGAATCGCGCCGACGCGGCCGGCGGGGCAGATCGCGGTCGAGCGGCTGGCGTTGCTGGTCGATGCGATTCGCGGCGTGCTGCTCGCCGCGATCGAGGCGGGGGGATCGACGCTGCGCGACTATGCCCGGCCCGATGGCGAACTGGGCTATTTTTCCAAGCAATTCCGGGTGTATGGCCGCGAAGGCGAGGCGTGTCCGTGCGGCGGCGTCGTCGAGCGCCGGGTCGATGGCGGTCGCTCCACCTTCTGGTGCCGGACGTGCCAGCAATAGTTGACCGCACGTCCCCGACGGTTTAAGGGGCGCACCTTCTCCGGTCGGGTTCTGTCCGATCGGCACCAATCATTTGCGAGAGTCGAGGACGGCATGGCGAATACGCCACAGGCGAAGAAGCGTATCCGGCGCAATGCGCGTCGTGCGGAAATCAATGGTGCGCGCGTCGGCCGCATCCGGACCTTCGTGAAGAAGGTCGAGGCAGCGATCGTCGCCGGCGACCGCGAAGCAGCCACCACGGCGCTCGCCGGCGTCCAGCCCGAGCTGGCCCGTGGCGTCGCCAAGGGCGTGCTGCACAAGAACACCGCGAGCCGCAAGTTCGCACGTCTGACGAAGGCGGTCGGCGGGATCGCCTGATCCGCTGACGCAAGCGTTGACGAACAAGCTGCCCCGTCGACCCCAGGTCGGCGGGGTTTCTTGCGTCCGCCGTCATCGCGTTCCGGGGCGTTTCCGGTTTGTCCCGCGGCGGAAAACCGGTTCCGATCGCAAGGGTCGAATCAACGGTTTCGGGAAATGGCGGAAATCCTTGGATTCTGCCCGACCGGCTCCCGATTACGCCGCTAAGATACTGATAAATAACATCAAAAAAGAAATTCGACGCATTTCTGCGGCCCATGGCCTGTCAACCGTCTTTATTTCGGTTTGATGACTTGATCGACGGCGCTTCCCGTTCCTAAACAGCACTCCCCGGCACCGCTGCGGCGATCCGGGGCCCACGCGAATCTTCGTGTGCGATCCCCGTTTCGGCGGGATCGAGGGGGGATTTTTAGACGACGACGAAACGTGGCGGAGAACCCCGATTCTCCGCACGGGAGAGGTGTGCCTGACGTGACGATGCCGGTGGATCATGGACAGGTGGAGGTTGCGGCGGCATGGGCCCGCGTGCGCCAGAACCTGCGTGCGTCCGCCGGACAGCGGCTGTTCGACCGGTGGCTCAAGCCGATGGAACTGGTCGCCCCCGACGGCGACGGCGTCGTCCGCCTGACCCTGCCGTCCGCCTTCATGACCGATTGGGTCCGCAATCACTATGCCGAGCGCCTGACCCACGAATTCCGCGCACAGCTTCCCCAGGTCCGCGACGTCGTGGTCGAAACCGCCACCGCCCTGCAGGCGCGGATCGTGCCGCCAGCGCCGATGCCCGAAGCGTCCGCCGTGCCGGCCCCGCTCACCGCCGCACCGGCGCCGGCCGTGCCGCAGCGCGCGCCTGCCGAACGCCCGACGTTCGATCCGCGCTACCGCTTCGACCGGTTCGTCGTGTCGGCCTCCAATCGCGTGGCGTTCAATGCGGCGAAGGCAGTCGCCGAACCCGGCGTGCCGCGCTTCAGCCCGCTGTTCCTCCACAGCGGCACCGGCCTTGGCAAGACGCACCTGATGCATGCCATCGGCCATGCGTTTCTCGATGCCGATCCGGCGGCGAGCGCGGTGTACCTGCCCGCCGAGCGGTTCATGTTCGAATTCGTGGCCGCCATGCGCGCGCGCGACACGCACGGGTTCAAGGCGAAGCTGCGCGGCGTCGACCTGCTGATGATCGACGACCTCCAGTTCGTCGCCGGCAAGGACGCGACGCAGGAGGAATGCCTTCACACGATCAACGCCTTCATGGACGCGGGCAAGCGGGTGGTGATCGCCTGCGACCGCTCGCCAGCGTTGCTCGACGGGATCGACCCGCGGCTGCTGTCGCGCCTCGGCGGCGGTCTGGTCGCCGACATCAAGACGCCCGAGACCGACCTGCGCCACGCGATCCTCGCCGCCAAGCTGGCCGAGGTGCCCGGCATCGCGGTGCCCGGGGACGTCGTCGACCTGCTGGCCGGGCGGATTCGCGGCAGCGTGCGCGAGCTGGAAGGCGCGCTCAACCGCCTGATCGCCTATGCTTCGCTGACCGGCGACACGATCGACATGGCGTTCGCCCATGCGACGCTGGGCGAGATGCTGGCAGGGCCGGCGAGGCGCGTCACCATCGACGATATCCAGCGGGCGGTATCGGCGCATTTCGAGGTGAAGCAACTCGATCTCGTCTCGGCGCGCCGCGCACAGGTCATCGCCCGCCCGCGGCAGGTGGCGATGTATCTTGCCAAGCGGCTGACGACCCGCTCGCTGCCGGAAATCGGTCGCAAGTTCGGCAACCGCGACCATTCGACCGTGATCCATGCGGTACGCCGGATCGAGGAATTGCGTGGGGTGGACCGCGAGATCGACACCGCCGTCCGCACGCTGCTGCGCTCGCTCGAAGGCTGAGCGCCCTTTTTCAAGTCCCCCCGTTTGCTTCGAGCGCAGGTTCGAGCCTGTCGAGGACCGAAGTCGAGAAGGGCTTGCCCTGAGCAGCGCGTTCTCGACTGCCGCTTCTCGACAAGCTCGAAGCTGCTCGAACCGAACGGGCTGGAAGGTGGCCGAAGAAGAACTGGTTCACGCGAAGGCGCGGAGGCGCGGAGAGTTGCGCCTCGCAGAAGCGTCCTGCCGCGTCAGCGGCCTTCACACTTGCCCAGTCACAAGCGCAGCCGTCTCCCGATCGCGGAAGGGCTGCCAATATCGCAACCCCTCCGCGCCTCCGCGCCTCCGCGTGAACCAACTTCTTCTTACGTAATGACGTCCGGCTCGTTACGCCCGGTATGCTCCCGGATCGATGCCACGCGCTCCGCAGCCGCGACCAGCGGGGCCAGCGCATCGCCGGTTTCCTGCGCCAGATCGCCATCCGTGGGCGCATAGCGTTCGATATAGACGCGCAGCGTCGCGCCCTGCGTGCCGGTGCCCGACAGGCGGAACACGATGCGCGATCCGTCGGCGAACAGGATGCGGATGCCCTGGTTGCGGCTGACCGATCCGTCGGTGCTGTCGTGATAGGCGAAGTCGTCGGCCTCCGATACCGTCAGGTCGCCGATCGTCGTGCCGGGCAGCGTCGCCAGCCGTTCGCGCAGCGACGCCATCAGCGCATCCGCCCCGGCCTGTTCGACGCCCTCGTAATCGTGCCGTGCATAATAGTTGCGGCCATAGCGCGCCCAATGGTCGGCCATGATCTCCGCCACCGGCTGGCGCCGCACGGCGAGGATGTTGAGCCACAGCAGCACCGCCCACAGCCCGTCCTTCTCGCGGACATGGTTCGATCCCGTCCCCGCACTCTCCTCGCCACAGATGGTGACGAGTCCGGCGTCGAGCAGGTTGCCGAAGAACTTCCACCCCGTCGGCGTCTCGTACAGCGGCACGTTCAGCGCCTGCGCCACGCGATCGGCGGCGGCGGAGGTCGGCATCGAGCGCGCGATGCCGGCGATGCCGTCCTTGTAGGCGGGAGCGAGGTGCGCGTTCGCCGCGAGAACGGCGAGCGAATCGGACGGGGTGACGAAGATGCCGCGCCCGATGATGAGGTTGCGGTCGCCGTCGCCGTCCGATGCCGCGCCGAATTCGGGCGCGTCGTCGGCCATCATCCGGTCGTACAGCTCGTGCGCGTGGACGAGGTTGGGGTCGGGGTGGTGGCCGCCGAAGTCGGGCAGGGGAGTGCCGTTGACGACCGTGCCGGGCGCGGCACCGAGGCGGCGTTCGAGGATTTCGGTCGCATAGGGTCCGGTGACCGCGCTCATCGCGTCGAACGACAGGCGGAAGCCGCCGGCGATCAGGTCGCGGATCGCGGCGAAGTCGAACAGCCCCTCCATGCACTCGGCATAGGCGGCGACCGGGTCGATCACCTCGACGGTCAGCCCGTCGACGGACGTCTCGCCGGGCGCGTCGAGGTCGATGTCCGCGACGTCGCTGATGACATAGCGGTCGATCTCCAGCGTGCGGGCATAGAGCGCGTCGGTGAAGCTCTCGGGCGCGGGGCCGCCGTTCGACACGTTGTACTTGATGCCGAAATCCTCGTCGGGGCCGCCGGGATTGTGGCTGGCCGACAGGACGAGGCCGCCGATCGCACCGCGGGTGCGGATGACGTTCGAGGCGGCCGGGGTCGACAGGATGCCGCCCTGTCCGACGATGGCGCGGGCGAAGCCGTTGGCGGCGGCCATGCGGATCGCGGTCTGGATCACCTCGCGGTTCAGGTAGCGGCCGTCGCCACCGATCACCAGCGTCGCGCCGGCCTTGCCCTCGACGACGTCGAACACCGACTGGATGAAGTTTTCGGCATAATGCGGCTGCTGGAACACCCGCACCTTCTTGCGCAGGCCCGACGTGCCGGGCTTCTGGTCGGTGAAGGGCTTGGTCTGGATGGTGGTGCTGGTCACGAACGGCGTCCCCTGTGGTGGGTGTTGCCGAACGCATAAGGTGGCGAAGGTGTCGCGGCCAACATTAAATCGACCACGACACCCGCATTAAACAAAACAAAAGTTCAAACTTGCAGGCCGAGCGCCTGCTGCGCCGCCAGCAGCGTGGGCCGCGCCAATGCGTCGGCCCTTGCCGCCCCCCGGGCCAGCGTTGCGCCGACCGCCGTCCGGTCGTCGAGCAGCGCCACCAGCCGGTCGCGGATCGGCCCCAGCTTCGCCACCGCCAGATCGGCCAGCGCGGGCTTGAACGCGCCGAACCCCTGCCCGCCGAAGCTGGCGAGCACGTCCTGCGACGTCTCCCCCGACAGCGCGGCAAAGATGGTGACGAGGTTGCGTGCTTCCGGCCGTTCGGCCAGCCCGGCAACCTCCGACGGCAGGGGTTCGGGATCGGTCTTCGCCTTGCGGAACTTGGTCGCGATCTGATCGTCCGAATCGATCAGGTTGATGCGGCTCATGTCCGAGGGATCGGATTTCGACATCTTCGCCATGCCGTCGCGCAAGGACATGATCCGCGGTGTGTCTTCCGGGATCATCGGTTCGGGCAGCGGGAACAGCTCGACCCCGAAATCGAGGTTGAACTTGGTGGCGATATCGCGCGCCAGCTCCAGATGCTGCTTCTGGTCCTCGCCGACCGGCACATGGGTCGCCCGGTACGCAAGGATGTCGGCGGCCTGCAGCACCGGATAGGTGAACAGCCCGACGCTGGCGCCTTCGCGGTTCTTGCCCGCCTTGTCCTTCCACTGGGTCATGCGGTTGAGCCAGCCGACGCGCGCCGTGCCGCCCAGGATCCATGCCAGCTCGCTGTGCGCGGGCACGCGCGCCTGGTTGAACAGGATCGAGCGGTCGGGATCGATCCCGGCGGCGAGCAAGGTCGCCGCCATCTCGATCGTGTTCGACGCCATCTCCTTCGGGTCTTGCGTCACCGTCAGCGCATGGAGATCGGCGAGGAAGAACAGGCAGACATCGTCCGCGCCCATCCGGTCCTGCAACCGCACCCAGTTGCGGATCGCGCCCAGATAGTTGCCGAGGTGGAGATTGCCAGTGGTCTGGATGCCGGAGACGACACGCATGTTGGTTTCCTGTGTTACGCGGCCCGCCGCCGCAGCAGCGCGCGAAGATCGGCCAGCCGGAACGCCCCGGTGGCAAGGCAGGCGAGGCCATAGACGATCGCCCCCGCCCCGACGAGGGCGACCATGCCGATGACGCGGGTCACGACCGCGCCGGTCGTCCATGGCGCGACGAGCGTGTCGGCGAAGAACAGCGCCCCCCCCATCAGCAGCGCGGCGACGGCGAAGCGCGGCAGGCGATGGGTCAACTGCCGGTCGAGCGCGAAATGCCCGCGCCGCCGAAGCGTCCAGTACAGCATCGCGACATTGACCCATGCCGCGATGGCGGTCGCCAGCGGCGGGCCGATATGGGCGATGGTCGGGATCAGCATCAGGTTCAGGACGATGTTGATGGCGATCGACCACATCGCGAAGCGCACCGGCGTCCGCGTATCCTGCCGCGCATAGAAGCCGGGCGTCAGCACCTTGATGAGGACATAGGCCGGCAGCCCCAGCGAGAAGGCGGCGAGCGCCTGTGCGCAGCGGATCGTGTCCTCGGCGCCGAACGCGCCATGCTGGAACAGCGCGCGGATGATCGGTTCGGCGACGGTCAGGAAGGCGATGGTCGCGGGCAGCGTCAGCAACAGCGCCAGTTCGATCCCTCGGTTCTGGGTATCCATCGCCCCGGCATCGTCCTTGCGGTTGAGCTGGCGCGAGATGGTGGGGAGCAGGATGGTGCCGAGGCCGATGCCGATGAGGCCCAGCGGCAGCTGGTTCAGCCGGTCGGCGTAATAGATGTACGAGATCGAGCCGGCATCGAGCAGCTTGCCCGACAGCGCGGTCGAGACGACGAGGTTCACCTGCATCGCGCCGGCCCCGGCGGCGGCGGGCACGATCAGCCGCAGCATCCGGCGGACATCGGGGGTCAGGCGCGGCCGGCGGGGCCGCAGCGACACCCCGGCGCGGCGACAGGCGACCATCAGCCAGCCGAGTTGCAACGCGCCGCCGATCGTCACCGTCCACGCCTGCACCCGCGCCGTCGCATACGGGTCGGGCCCGTGGAAGAAGAGCAGCCCCGCGACCATCGCGACGTTCAGCAGGATCGGGGCGGCGGCATTGACCCAGAATTTGTCGAGCGAATTGAGGATCGCGCCGAGCAGCGACACGATCGAGATCAGCAGCAGATAGGGGATGGTGATCCGCGACAGCGTGACCGCATAGGCGAACTGGTCCGGCGTCGGATCGTTGAACCCGCCCGACAGCAGCCACGTCAGCGGCCATGCGGCGATCAGCATGACGATCGTCGCGGCGATCAGCACCGGCAGCAGCACCGACAGCACGTCGCGGGCAAAGGCGATGCCGGTCGGGAGGCCCTGTCCCTCGGTCGCCTCTTCGCCCTCGGCCACCTTCTGGCTGAACAGCGGCACGAACGCGGCGTTGAACGCGCCTTCGGCGAACAGCGCGCGGAACATGTTGGGCAGGCGGAAGGCGACGAGGAACGCGTCCGACGCGAAGCCAGCGCCGACGAACGTCGCCTGCAACGAGTCGCGGACCAGCGCCAGCACCCGGCTGGCCAGCGTCAGCCCGCCGACCGATCCCAGCGATTTCGCCAGCTTCACGGTGCTATTCCGCGACCTGCCCTAAAAATGTTCAGGCGTGGCCGGCGACTTCGCCCAGCGCACCCTGCTGGTCGGCCTGCTGGATATAGAGCTGCGCGAAGTCGATCGGTTCGAGCATCAGCGGTGGGAAGCCGCCGTCGCGCACCGCATCGGCCAGCACGCGGCGGGCGAAGGGGAACAGGATGCGCGGCGCTTCGCCCAGCAGGAACGGCTGGAGATGCTCGGCGGGAATGTTGCGCAGTCCGAACAGGCCGGCGAACGACAGGTCGACGAGGTACATCACCTGATCCTCGATCTCGGCGCGCGCCTCGATCTTCAGCACGACTTCGTGGACGTCGTCGCCGACCTGGTTGGCGCCGATGTTGAACTGCACGTCGAGCTTGGGCGTGCCCGCGACCTGATACACGCCCGGTGCGCCCGGATTCTCGAACGACAGGTCCTTGACGTACTGGGTGATGACGTTGACCGACGGCTGGCTGTCGTCCCCATTGGCAAAGGCGTCGATGCCGGTGGCGTCGTTCTGATCTTCCATGATAATCCCTGTCCGCAGAGCGGAAAGCTTTGGCGCTTGCCGCGTTGAGATGGCGCGGACTAGCAGCGGCACGACCGCGATTCAACGGGTCGACCGGCCCGGTGAACCAGATGGCCGTCGCACCGTTTGTATCCGCACCCGATCGGTCCTATGTCCGGTCGACGGAAGGAAGTTGAGGCATGGTGGTTTTTGTCGTCCTGCTCGCGATGGTCGCAGCGTTTCTGGCCATGCGGCTCTATGCCGTGCTGGGAAAGCGGACCGGCCATGAACCCTTGCCGCGTGCCGCCGAGGAACGCGTCGGTGCGCCGCCGCCGGCCCGCACCATCGAGGTGCCGCCGGAAACGCGCGTGCCGGGCCCGCGTCATGTCGAGAGCGGGGCGGAGAACGGCCTGCGCGCGCTGATCGCCGCCGACCCCGGCTTCGACGTCGCGCAGTTCATCGACGGCGCCAAGTCCGCCTATCGCATGATCCTCGAAGCCTTCTGGAAGGGGGACGAATCGACACTCGAATGGCTGACCGAGCGTGAGGTGCGCGATGCGTTCGTGCAGGCGATCGCCGAGCGCAACGCGGCGGGCCATGTCCTCGACAACCGGCTGGTGACGATCGAGCGTGCGGTCGTGACCGAGGCGTCGGTCGAGGGCGGCGTCGCCCGTATCGCCGTCCGCTTCGATGCCGATATCGCCGCGATCACCCGCGATGCCGATGGCACGATGATCGCCGGGTCGCTGTCGGACGCGGTCGAGACGCATGACGTGTGGACGTTCCTGCGGGTGCTCAAGAGCGGCGACCCGAACTGGAAGCTCGCCGACACCGACGAAGCCTGACGCCGATGCGACAGGGGGGGATGGCGGCCGTCGCCGCGCTGCTGCTGGCCGGCTGTTCGAACGCGATCGTGCCGCGCGGTGCCGAAAGCGCCGCGTCGCTGCCGGCACCCGCGCGGGCACAGCCGGTACGGACCACGCCGACCCGGCCGCTGCCGGTGCGCCAGCCGACCGCCGCCGTTCCGCTGCCGCCGATCACCGGGGTCGGTACTGCCGACGGCGCGACGACCGCGGCGGCGGCCGGCGTGGTTGCCGGACCGACAATATCCTCGCTGCCGATCACCGAGGACGTCGCCGCGCGTGCGCTGGCCGCGTTCCGGATCAGCTGTCCCTCTGTCGTGCGGCGCACCGACCCGACCGGGCTGACCCGCGGTTCCGATTGGCAGCCGGCGTGCGACGCGGCGCGCAGCGTGGCGTCGGGCGGGGCGCGGGCGTTCTTCGCGCGCTGGTTCGAAACCGCGCAGGTCGGCGACGGGAAGGCGTTCGCCACCGGCTATTACGAACCCGAAATCCATGGGTCGCGCACGCGGCGCAGCGGGTATGAAACGCCGATCTACGGCGTGCCCGGCGATCTGGTCGAGGTCGACCTCGGCCTGTTCTCGACCGACCTGAAGGGCAAGCGGATACGCGGCCGGGTGGATGGCACGGCCTTCGTCCCCTATTTCGATCGGACCGCGATCGAGGAAGGTGCATTGGCCGGGCGCGGGCTGGAAATCGCATGGGCGGCCGATCCGGTCGAGATGTTCTTCCTGCAGGTGCAGGGGTCGGGCCGCCTCCGCCTGCCCGATGGCGGAGTGATGCGGATCGGCTATGCCGGGCAGAACGGCCGCGACTATACCGGCATCGGCAAGCTGATGCGCGACCGCGGGCTGGTGCAGCCGGGGCAGGCGTCGATGCAGGGGCTGATGGCGTGGCTGCGCGCCAATCCCGAACAGGGGCGCGCGATCATGCGCGAGAACAAGAGCTTCGTGTTCTTCCGCGAGCTGACCGGGGCGGGGCCGCTGGGCGCGATGGGGCTGCCGGTGACCGGCAATGCCAGCGTCGCCGTCGACGTCCGCTTCGTGCCGCTCGGCGCGCCGGTGTTCCTGTCGATGGACCGGACCGACGCCAGCGGCCTGTGGGTCGCGCAGGATACCGGCGGCGCGATCAAGGGCACCAACCGCTTCGACACCTTCTGGGGCGCGGGCGACGAGGCGCGGGCGATCGCGGGCGGCATGAGCGCGCGCGGCACCGCCTTTCTGTTGCTGCCGATCGGCACCGTCCAGCGGATCGCGGGTGGCCGGGCGACGCCTTGATCCCGGTGAGGCGGCGCTGTGGGCGCGGGTGGTCTCGGCGGTAAGGCCGCTCCACCCCGCCCGTGCCGTTCCGGTCGCCCCGTCCGCGCTGGAGAAGCACGGCGCGCCCGCACCCAAGCCGGTGCGCGCGCGCCCGCATGCTGCACCGCCGGCCCCGGCCAGGGCGCGGACGCCCGGCCCGACGCTCGACGCCAGTTGGGACCGGCGGCTGTCGCGCGGGCTGGTTAGCCCTGAATCGACGATCGACCTTCACGGCCACACGCTGCAATCGGCGCATCTGCTGCTCGACCAGCGGCTGGGGCAGGCGATCCGGCAGGGCGATCGGGTGGTGCTGCTGGTGACCGGCAACCCGCCGCGTCCCGAGTCGGAACGGCCCCATGCCCGCGGCGCGATCCGCGCGGCGGTCGGCGACTGGATCGTGGCGGGGCGTCATGCCGACCGGATCGCCTCGATCCGTCCGGCGCATCCGCGCCATGGCGGGCAGGGGGCGCTGTACCTTATCCTGCGCCGTTCGGGTTCGTAGCGCCCGCGATTGCTGCATAGCAGCAAAATGTCATGGTTTTCAGGCGCTCCTTCCTGTAGGTGCGGCAGATCATCGCCTGTGTCGCGACCGTCGCTACTTGGAGAAACGTCGATGCCTGCTCCCATTCTCGTCACCGGGGTCGCCGGTTTCATCGGCCATGCCACCGCCCACCGCCTGCTGGCGCGGGGCGAGACCGTCATCGGCGTCGATATCGTCAACGACTATTACGACGTGGCGCTGAAGGAAGCGCGGCTGGCGACGTTCGACGGGCAGGCCGGTTTCACCTTCCACCGCGCCGACATCACCGACAGCGAAACGATGGCGCGTCTGGTCCGCGAGAACGGCGTCGACCGGGTCGTGCATCTCGCCGCGCAGGCCGGGGTGCGCTACAGCATCGACAATCCGTTCGCCTATGAACGCTCCAACCTTGCCGGCCATCTTTCGATCATGGAAGCCTGCCGTCACGCGCCGGACGGCTTCGCCCATCTGGTCTATGCGTCGTCCAGCTCGGTCTATGGCGACAAGCCGATCGGCACCGCCGGCTTTTCCGAGGACGAGCCGGCAGCGGCGCCGGTATCGCTCTATGCGGCGACTAAGCGCGCCTGCGAGCTGATGAGCCAGTCCTATGCCAAGCTGTACGGCTTTCCGCAGACCGGGCTGCGCTTCTTCACGGTCTACGGCCCGTGGGGGCGTCCCGACATGGCCTATTTCAGCTTCACGCAGAAGATCATGCGCGGCGATGCGATCGAGGTGTTCGGCGAGGGGCGCATGGCGCGCGACTTCACCTATATCGACGACATCGTCGACGGGATCGTCGGCGCGCTCGACCATCCGCCGGAGCGCGGCGTCAACCGCATCCTGAACATCGGCGACAGCCACCCGGTCGGGCTGATGGAGATGATCGAGACGCTGGAGGAGTCGATCGGGCGCAAGGCCGAGAAGATCATGCGTCCGATGCAGCCCGGCGACGTGACCGCGACCTATGCCGACGTGTCGCGGCTGAACGCGGTGTGCGGCTATCGTCCCAAGGTCATGCTGAAGGAAGGCCTGGGCAAGTTCGCCGACTGGTATCGCGACTTCTACGGCGCGTAGCCCGGCTGATATTCGATCCGCGCCCGCGCGCGGAGCCGGGCGATGCGCCGGGCATCGCTGCGTGCGCGGATCGCCCGTTCCAGTTCGTCGCGGGCGACGGCGGCGCGCCGGGCCGGCGGCACCGGTGCGGGCAGGGTGCCCACCACGTCCTCGAGGATGACTTCGCCCGCCCGGTCCGTGCGCAGCGGCGGGCCATCGACCGTGCGCGCCAGTGCCGCGTGCCGTGCGGCGGACAGGGTCAGGCTGTCTTCGGACACCCGCTCCCGCCGATAGCGGCGACCATCGGCGTCCAGCCGCGCCGCAACCGCATCGATCGAGCCCCGCAGGTCGATCGCGCCGTCGGTGCCGGCAAGGCGCAACCGATCGATCGTCAGCACCTGTCGGCCGGCATAGGCTCCATCGCGGCCGGCGGCGTGGCGGGCGATGGCCGCTGGCGTCGGCGACAGCCGGGCGGCGTCGCGGTTGCCAAGAAACTGCACCAGCCGCTGTTCGCGGTCGCGCCGGATCGCGGCCAGATATTCGGGCGTGGTGTCGATGCCCTCCTGCCGGGCGGCATGGGCCAACAGTTTGCGGGCGACCACCGCTTCGACCAGCGCCTTGCGGTAACGCCCGATATCGACCCCCGGCGGGAGGGCGCTGGATTGCAGTTCGATGAGGAGGTCGCGTCGGGTGATTTCCTCGCCCGCGACGCGGGCCACCACCTGACCGTCCGGCGGGCCGGGATCGCAACCCGCCGCCAGCAGCAGCAGGGCCGCAGCGACGCCGCGCCGGGTCACGCGGCATCCCCGACCAGCCGGGCGCGGGTCATGGGATCGACCGCCACGAGCAGCGTCGCCACGAATCGCCGTAACTGGTCCAGCGCGGTCGCCGGATCGTGATCCTCGACCGACACCCGGACCAGCATGCCATCGGGCCGTTCGCCCGACAGGTTGGCGCGCAGAATGTCCAGTTTCTCCGCCAACGCCGATGTCGGGAAGCGTTCGCCGATCCGGGTCCAGTACAGGACCTGTTCGATCCGGTCCTGCCGCGTGGCGGTCAGCAGCGTCGCCGGGACCGGGGCAACCGCGCCCGGACGCGCATCCACCTGTCGCGTCGCTGCGATATGGTAGCCGGCCGCTGGATAGCAGGCGTCGGGCCGGTGCAGCGCAAGGCCGGCATCCTGCGCCGCGCCATAGGCGACCACCAGCATGACCGCCGGCCGCCCGGCGGCGACATAGCTGCGGGTCAGCACCTGATCGTAGATCCGCTGGCTGGTCTCACCCGCATCGGGCAGGACGAGCGCGATCGCGCTGTCGTAGCGATAGGGGCCGAGCGCCAGCGGGATCGCGCGCAGCAGGTCGATCGTGGCGGCGGGCGCATTGCTCGGGCGCAGGGCGTTGGCGACCCCCGCCGTCGCGAGGAGGGCCGTCCCCAGGATCAGCTGTCGCCGGTCGGGACGCGGCACGACGCTCACGCCGGCGTGCCCCGGCGCTTCGTCAGCGCGGCGGCGGCGAGATCGAGCGCCACGAGGCTGCCGAGCATCGTCGCGAACATCACCATGCCGATCGCATCATGGAACACCCCCTGCGCCACCGCATCGCCCCAGTGGCGGGTGACCAGCATCAGCAGCACGACCCGTAACAGATTGGTGAAGACGGCGACGGGAGCGAGCATCACCGCGAGGAAGATCGCGCGGCGCAGATGGTCGCGGTGACGCAGATAGATATAGAAGCCGCCGATCGCGACGAGGCTGAACAGCGAGTTCATGCCGGCACAGGCATCGGCGATCAGCAGCTCGTACTGGTCGATGTACAGGGTCGTCCCGCCATAGGCGACATCGTATCCCGCCCAGGACAGCAGGTCGACCGCGCTGCCCGACAGCCATAATTTGCGGGCATGGGTCAGCGGACCGACGATCGCATAGGGAATGGGGACGAGGAACAGCAGGTAGAGCAGCGGGAACCACAGGCGGCGCACCGCCGCGCCCCCGGCCACCGCGTAGAGGATGACGGCCAGCGCCCCCAGGCTCCCCGCCCAGTCCACCCACAGATTGCCGGTCACCCGGCCGAAGACGACCGCAAGTGCCGCCGGCAGCAGGGCTGCCGCCACGATACCGGGTCGTCCCGGCATGGTTCGCAGGCCGCGTGCCTCGTGCGCGAGGAGCCACGCCCCGCTCGCCAGGATCAGGGGCCCCTGCGCGCCCTGCTCGGTCGACCAGCTTTCGCGGACCATCGCCACCGCCACCGGCAGCAGGAACAGGACGATGGCGATCGCGAGGAACCAGTATGTCGCGGACACGCGCCAGCCCCGCCATCCGTTGCGCCGGGCCGCGGCGGCGGCATCGTCGGGGATCGCCGGAACGCGAACGGGGAAAAGCGCGTTGGTCATTGTCAGCGTGGTAGACTTTGCGGACGGTAAGCGCAAAGCTCCGTCCCTGCCCGGCGGATCGTCGGGCCGGGATCAGGCGACACAGGGGGGATTGCGATGCGTGGCTGGTTGAAATCGCGGATGCCACGCGTCGATCGTCCCGTCCTCGCCCGGATCATGACGTTGTGGGTCCTGGTGGTACTGCTCTATTTCCTCTGGGAGATGCTGCACTATGCCGGCCTGTATGCCACGCTGGCCGAATGGCAGTTCGACCAGTTCGGCCAGTTCGCGCCGACCCTGACCTTCGTGCTGCCGGTTTTGCTGTTCGGATCACCGGCGTTGCTGTTGCTGCGGGACCGCCACCAGCGCGACGATCCGCGATACGCCGACCGGTCCCCTGTCGCCGCCGCGCGGATCAGCGCGATCCGGTTTCGCCAGTTCCTGTTCGTGTTGGCCAGCGCCTTGCTCAGCGCCGCGCTCGTCATCGCGCTGATCGCCCTGACGCGGACGGCGGATCGTCGGTCGGACCGGGTCGTCACTCCCGATCCGGTGAGCGTGAGCCGGGTCGACAGCGGGGCCGCGACGTTGCGCGGGACGATCCTGTACGACCGAACCGCCGCCTATGCGCAGAACCTGCTGGTAACGCGGCGGGGCGTGCGGTTCGCGCCGATCGTCGCGGCCGGAACGGACCCCGCGACGCCGCAGATCGCCTATTTCGTCGAGTTGGAGCCGCGCGACCAGGCGCGCATGTTGCCGAACGCGCAGGTGGAGGACCGGACCGGCACGCTGGTCCGCAACAACCTGCCGGGATCGATCGAGCGGCTGTATCGCTATGCCGGGTTGCAGGTCACGCGACCCTATTATGTCCTGTACAACTCGACCCGGACGATGCGCGCACCCTATTGGGTGGTCGCGGTACAATTGACGCTCGCCGGGCTGGTGATCCTGATCGCCGGATTGTTGCAGACCGTGCACCTGCGTCGCACCTTCGGTTCCGCCGCTCCGGTCGGAAGCACGGCACCGGCGAGTTCCTGATCCGACAGGGCCGACCGGCATCAAGCCACTAACGGAGATGGCGCAGGCCATCGCCTCTGCCATCCCGGACTACGGACACTGTCGATCGACGCTCGAACCGCATCGATTGGCCTTGGCATCGTGGCCGATGCCGCCAGCGCGAAGCTGGTTAACCGGTCCTGCACCAGTTCCGCAAACGGTCGCGTAAGCCGTAGCTGCGATACCGGTCGGCATGTTCGCCAATGCCATCCTTCGTGCAGCGGTGCTTTCCGGCATCGCCACCGCCAGCATCGCCACCCTCGGCGAATCGGACCGGCTGGGCTTCGTCCCGGCAGCCGAGGGGATCGCCGCCGCGGCGGTTCCGATCATCGCGACCCAGCCGTCGTCGCCATCGCCGCCGCTGCCGATGACCGAACCGGCCAGCCTGCGGACCGATCGGCATAGCGACGGATTATTCTATGTTCAGGCGAAGGTGAACGGAAAGCCGATCCGCTTTCTGGTCGATACCGGCGCGTCCTATATGGTCCTGACCGATGCCGATGCGCGATCCGCCGGCATCGTGATGGATCGTGACAAGTTCGTCGGGCGGGTCAGCACCGTCGGCGGCGATGCGGCGATGGCATGGACCAGACTGGAGCGGATCGAGCTGGCCGGGCATGACGTCCGGGGGTTGAGCGCGGTGGTCGTCCGCGACGGGCTGGGCGTATCGCTGCTTGGCCAGAACATGCTGGCCAAGCTGGATTCCGTCACGCTCACCGCAGGCAAGCTGCACCTGCGGTAAGCGGGACGCGCGCCGGATCAAGCCGTCGCGGTACGCCCGGTCACAGCGCGCGACGACCCGTTGCGCTGTCGCCGCAGGATACCGCCGATAAAGGCGAAACCGAGAATCATCATGGCCCAGCTGGCCGGTTCGGGAACGGCGCTGACCGGCGGCGTTACCGGACCGCCCGGCGTGGTGCCGCCCGGGGTGGCGCCGCCACCGCCCGGCAACGATCCGCCCGGGCCGGGCAGGGTGCCGCCCGGTCCGGCGCCGGCCCCGCCGGGGGCGCCCGCGCCGCCGGGGATCGAGTCGCTGGGAAGATTGCCGACACCCTGCGGCGCCGGGCCAGCGCCGGTCGCGCCATCGGGAATGCCGCCCGGCGCGCCGCCGGTCGCCGCCGGATCACCGGGCTGCGGGATCGCACCGAACGCCTGCGGAAACGGATCATTCCCGCCGGTGCGGCGCAATCCGCCCTGGCCACCGGGACCGCCAGGGCCGCCGGTCGGCGTCAGCATCGCATAGGCGGTCGGCGCGAATCCGGCAAAGGCGGGATCGTCGGCGAGGGGGCTGAACAGCGCGCGTTCGGAAATGACGGTGCCGCTCGACAGGGTCAGCACGCTGACGACCCCGACCATCATCCAGCGGCGCCACCGATCCTCGGTGCGCAGGGTTACAATTTGTTCGCTCACGGCAAATTCCTTTACAAACCACTAATCGCACAAGGCCGAAACGTTTCCAACGGGTAACGCGCGCGAATTCGGCGGCGTCCCGTTCCGGGGCATGTCGTTGTGCCGTTTACTTTCCGGCGAGGGTCGCCGATGGTCGCGGTGATGGAGCCACGCCACATCCCGTCCCCACGCCCGCGGCGTTTCATCGCCGGGATCGTCGCGCTCCTGCTCGCCGGATGCGCCGGTGGCGGCGGCGATGGACGAATCGACGACGATGAAGCGATGGTGCGGTCCGTGCTGATGCTGATGGTCGCCCGCAACGGCCCGGTCTGTACCGACCGGACCACCGATGGCGACTCGCTGAGCGTGTTTCGCGAGATGGCGCGCGCGCCGCGTGGCTCGCGCGCCGATCTGCGCTGGTTTCCGCCGACCGGGCTGAAGGTGCCGATCGGCGAACCGACCCCGCCGGCCGTGCGAAACCGGTCGGACGCCTTGCCGCCGATGGTGCAGCAGACGCTGAACGGCGCGGCGACCCGGATGGCGCGGCCATGGGCGGATATCCGTCGCCGGCTGACGCTGACCGCAGACGCGCTGCCGCCGGGCGTCACCGCGCGTTGGTGGGTCATCAACCGCCTGCGCCGCTGTACGCCGCGTTTCGGCGTGCGCGATCCGGTTCGCTATGGCGATATCGGATTCGTGACGGTCGAGGCGAATCACCACGGCGCGCTATATGCGCTGCAACGGCGGCAGGGCCGGTGGACTCCGGTCGCCGAATGGTCGAACTGGCTGTATTAGCAGCGCGGGACCGGTCGCCGGATCGCGTCAGTCCCGGCCGAACGGGCGCAGGACGATCGCCACATAGGCGATCACGGCCCCCACAAGCAGCGTCGCCCATCCGGGCTGGTCGTGGTTGCCCAGATAGTTGGCCAGCGCGCAGCCAAGCGCGGGCGGCAGATAGTGCAGCATCGTATCGCGTGCCACCGGTGCCCCCGAGCGTTGCAGGAACAGGATCACGATCGCCGCGAAGACGGCCATCGTGATCCAGTCGAACGGGGTCGTCATCCGCGTTCCGGTCCCGGTGTGCGCCGGACCGTCACCGCGTCAGAAGGCGTAGGATGCACCGACCGTCGCCACGAAATCGTTGAAGTTCGGCCGGATCGAACCGCTGCTGGTCCGTTTCGACGCGGTCAGCCGCAACGTGCTGCGGATGTTGCGGCTGATGAAATAATCGGCCCCGCTGCCGATCGAATAGAGTTCGTCGACCCGCGTCGACGAGCGATAGTCGGCGGTGGCGTAGCGCGCCTGTGCCAGGAGCAGCAGGTTGCGCAGCAGTTCGTGATCGACGCGCAGGTCGAAGCTGGTGATGATGTAGTTGAGGTCGTCGCGCAGGGCGCTGGTCTGGAGCGAACGCTCGCCCGACACCGTGACGGTCGTCAGTTCGGTCGGCAGCCATTCCACCCGGCTGCTGAGCGCGAGGCCGGTCACGTCGCGGACCAGCGGGCTGCGGAAATTCTGGTGCAGCACGCCGGCGGCCAGTTGTCCGCGAATGAGCGGCGACAATTCGCCGCGCACGCCGACCAGGATCTGCGCGCCGTCGCTGTCGACGGTCGGCAGGCCCGCGACCGGCGCGCTGCCGCGCCGCCGGTCGAGGGTGACCGACGAGAACACGGTCTGCGCCGCCCGCAGCTGATAGCCGACATCGGCACGCAGTTCCCAGCGATCGGCATCGCGGAACCCCAGCGCCAGCGGGGTGCCGTCGATCAGCGCATTGTCTTCATAGCTGCGCCGGGTGTAGGTCGCGCCGACCCGGCCGAGCAGCCGTCCTTCGCCGACGATGCCGGTCAGCGACCCGATCGTCTCGTCATAGCGCAGCGGACGTTCGGTGTTCGGAATTTCGCCGATATTGGCGCGGTCGACGATCACCCGCTGGCGTACCGCCACCGCTTCGAGCGCGTTGCGCCCGACGATGTCGAGCCGTCCGGACCCGGCGAGGCGATATTCGGTGCCGCCCTCGGTGCCGTAGGTCGCATATTCGCTCTGCGACAGGCGCGCATCGAGGCCGAGCTGGTGCCGGTTCCAGTCCGACCGGGCACGCACGGTCCCGGTGACGGTGCCGAACGCATCGCCGAGCGCATTGCTGGTCGCGAACACATTGGCATCATAGCCAAGGTCCAGCCCGACCGTCGGATAGATGCGGAAGCTCCCCGCGCGCAGCCCCGGCGCGGTGAATTCGGGACGCGACCGGCCGCGTACGGTGGTGCCGAGGAACCGCGTCGAGTCGATCGGGATCAGGCCGGTCTGGATCGGTTCGGCCTCGCGCTGTTCGGCCAGCGCGCGATTGACGTCGTTCAGGCCGGGCGCGGTCCCGTCGGCGGTCGTTTCGGTGCTGACGCCGGCCTGCCCCTCCTGCGCGGTCGGTGGCGCGGGTTCGGGGGTGCGGCCCGGCACCACTACTTGCGGATCGGACGGCGGCGTCTGCGTCGTCTGCGCGTCGGCGACGCCGGCCATCAGCCCTGCGGCCACGACCGACAATCCGGCCCATCGCGTCTGCCCGAACTTACCCATGGTTCCCCCGATACGCTGATTCATATTCTTTTCCCTGTCGATGCTCTGCCCGCATCGTCGCGACAACGCAACGCGCGAAGCGGCATTGGGTGGCCACGCTCCGGTCGGGAGGATGCAGGACCGGCGTGGACATCGCGCGCGCCTTGGGCGAATAGGCGGTCGCCGTGTCGATCGGGGCTGGTGCCTCGCGGGGGAAAGCCATGCGTCCAAAAATCTCGTTCGTCATCAATTCCCTTGCCGGCGGCGGGGCGGAACGCGTCATGACGACGCTGCTCACCCATTCGCGATCGCGGATGGCGACGCACGACATCGAACTGGTCCTGCTCGACGACGAGGCGGAGGCCTATGCCCTGCCGGACTGGTTGCCGGTGGTGCGGCTGCGCGGCGGGGGCGGGCTGGCGGCGAGCCTGAACGGGCTGACCCGGCATCTGCTGCGCCGGCGGCCCGACGTCACGCTCAGCTTCCTTACCCGCGCCAATATCTGCAACGCCGTGGCGATGGGCATCCTGCGCCGCCCGTTCCTCGTCAGCGAGCGGGTCCATACCTCCGCCCATCTGAGCGACGGTGGCGGCGCGCGGGTCATCAAGGCGATGGTCCGCCTCGCCTATGGCCGCGCTTCGCGGGTGATAGCGGTGTCGCAGGGTGTCGGCGACCATCTGGTCGAGGCATATGGCGTCCGCGCGGACCGGGTCCTGGCGATCGACAATCCGTTCGACCTGTCGCGGATCGCGCGGATGGCGGCGGAGCCACCGGCGTGGCGGCCCGATGCGCCCTATCTGCTGGGCGTCGGGCGTCTCGCGCCCAACAAGAATTTCGCGTTGCTGATCCGGGCCTATGCCGCGGCGCGCCCGCAACAGGATCTGGTGATCGCCGGTGAAGGCGGCGAGCGTGACTCGCTGCTGGCGCTGGCAGCCGAACTGGGCGTGGCCGACCGGGTGCACCTGCCCGGCTTCACCGCCAATCCCTATGCGCTGATGGCGGGGGCCGATTTCTATGTCCTGCCGTCGAACGCGGAGGGATTTCCGAACGGCCTGGTCGAGGCGATGGCGGTCGGCCTGCCGGTCCTGTCGACCGATTGTCCGTCGGGTCCCTCGCACATCCTGCGCGCGCAGGCGACCGACGGCCTGGTGGTCGCGCCGCACGGGCTGCTGGTGCCGTGCAACGACGTGGCGGCGATGGTCGCGGGCATCCGCCATATGGGCGATGCGGCGGAGCGTACGCGGCTGGGCACGCTGGCATCGGCGCGCGCTGCCGATTTCGACGTCGCGGCCGTCGCGGATCGTTACTGGGCGATCATCGACGAAACCCTGCCGGATGCGCGCGGGCGCTGATCGGCGGTTTCGTCCGGCAGATTGCGTGGCCGGCCGGTTCAGAATTCCAGAAACTGCGACGCCGCGGCGATGAACGCGCCACCCGCACCGGCGGCGGCGATCGTGATGAGCGACGCGCGCGTCCAGCCCCGCATCCCATAGGCCGGGGTCGGCGCGACGGTATCGGCGAAGAAGCTGCGAATCACGTCCTCATCCTGCCGGAACGGCAGGATCTGGGCAGAGCGGCCGCGCCGTCGCTTCGACGGTTCGGCAGCGACTGGCGCGACGGGGGTGTCGACCGCCGGCGGTGCGGACGGGGGCACCTCCATTTCGGGCAGTGCGGACATGGCGACTAAACTCCTGATACATGGCCCGGCGGTCGGCCTTCGATTTCGCGAGCGACTATATCGCAATCGCGCGTAAATAATATGTTGCGTATCGTAAGGGCGGCGACGAAACGCGAAGCGAATTTCGTGGCCGGCATGTGCCTGCCGGCGGTAATGAGGGAATCGCATGGACCCGTCGATGCTTAAGCCGGAACGGGCGATTCCGCTCTACGGCCTGATACCCACGACCCTGTTGCTGCTGGTGCCGCTCGTCATCGCGCTCGTCCGCGTCCGCTCGACGCCCGGGCGGTTCGTGATCGGCGCGGTATGGCTGCGGCTGGTGATGGACGCCTATGCGCCCTACACCACGCCGAAGATCGCCGCGGGGCTGAGCATCAATGCCGTGGTGTCGATCCTGGTGGTCGTGGTCGGGCTGTTCATGGTCGGGGTCCGCTATCTGCGGCTGGTGTGGATGGTGCCGATCTACGCCCTGGTCGCGATCATCGCCCTCAGCGCCTTCGTCAATCGCGTGCCGATGGAGATGGTCGAGCAGGTAACGAAGTTCGCCTATCTGGTGCTCATCATCCTCGGCACGATGCGCGGTGCGCAGGACATCACCCCGCCACGCATGGCGGGGGCGCTGATGGTGGCCTATCTGCCGCCGCTGTTCTTCCTCGTCACCTCGATCGCGCTCGGCATCACCAAGCAGGGGGAAAGCGACGGGTCGGTGTCCTATGTCGGCGGCTATACCCACGAATCGGTCTTTTCGATCGCCCTTGCCGGCGGGCTGATCGCGATCGCGCTGGCGACGACGGTACGCGGGTGGATCCGCGTGGCGATGACGGTGGCGATCATCGTCGGTATCGGCCTTGCCAATTACCGCACGACCGCGGTCGCGATGCTGCCGCTGATCCTGTGGCTGGCGCTGGTGGCGCCGCTGCGCACGCTCAGCCCACGCAGCCGCCCGCTGGCGGTGACGGCCGGCGGTCTCGCCGCGCTGCTGGCCATCATGTCGGTGAACGTCGATCTGGGCGCGCGCGTGCAGTCCGTGGTCGATTTCGCGTCCAACCCGACCGACTTCATGCGCCCGGTATCGACCTTCACCCGGCAGGAACGCAGTACCAATTCGGGACGCGCCTATGTCTGGGCGCAATATGCCGAGGCGTATGCCGAAAGCTCGCCGGTGGCCAAGACGATCGGCCACGGGCCGGACAGCTGGGAACTGGTGTTCAGCGTCTATGCGCAGAATACCATATTGTCCTACCTCTTCGAATTCGGTGCGCTGGGCGCGATCGCGGTCTGCATCCTGTGGCTGACGATGATGCTGCCGCTGCTGTCCGTGCCCCGGTCGGTACGCATGCCGCTGATCGCCATGCATGGCGGCTTCCTGATCCTGAACCTGAGCACGATGCCGCTCTGGCAGATCGAGGGCGTGCTGATGTACGGGGTGATCTGTGGCCTGACGCTGGCCTATGCCTATCAGCAGCAGGCCGTGCGCCGCCTGCCCCGGCCACTGCGCGGCGAACCGGATCGATCCGCCGCGCTCGCGAGTTGAACCCGCCCGATCGCAGTCCACCGTCGTTACCCCGGACCTGTCGGGCCCGGGTGACGACAGGGCGAGCCTAGCGCCGCATGGAGCGATAGACGTTCATGACGTCGATGCCATGGCGGTCGGGGCTGAGTTCCGCGTGGATTTCGCGGCGACGCTCCGGCGGCAGCCGGACGGCATCGGGGTTGGCGAGCACGTCGCGACAGACGGCGGCATAGGCATCGGCATCGGCGGGGATCGGCAGCACGCGCCCGCCGCCCCACCGGGCGTGGATTTCGGAATGGCCGGCGTCGTCGGCGGCGACATAGGGAATGCCGAGCAGCAGCGCTTCCACCGGGGTTCGCCCGAACGGTTCGTCGAGCGCGGGCATCAGCAACAGGTCGAGCGCGGCCAGATTGGCCTCGGGCGGCAGGCGGAACCCGGCAAGGAGGAAGCGGTCGGAAAGTCCGGCGGCGGCGATCTTCGCGCGCATCGTGTCGCTGGTCACATCGCCGTCCCGGCCGAACAGGACGAACCGCAGGTCGGGATCGGTCGCTGCCAGTCGTTGCGCGATGTCTACGAACATCTCAGGCCGCTTGCGCTTCCACATATTGCCGACGAAGCCGACGATCCGTGCCTCCGCTACACCGAGATCGTCGAGCAGGCGTCGCCGGGCCGCCGCCGAATCGACCGACAAGGGGGTCGAGAACGGGTTGACCAGTACCGAACGCCGCTCGGCCGGAAGGAAGGACAGCGACGCATCGACACCGCGCGCGATCGAGATGACATGATCGGCCGAACGGATCACCAGCCGGTTGAACCAGCGGTCGCGATCGAACGCGCGGCAATGATAGACGAGCGGAATGCCCAGCAGGCGCGCCGCCGGAGCCCATGCCTGCAATGCGCCAAGGTCGTTGCAATGCACCAGCCGCCGGCCGGGCAGGGCGCGCAACATAGCGACCCGCGCCGGCGTCCGCAGCAGGTCGCGGTCCGGCCGGTGCCGCCAGCGCGCGGGATCGCCGCTGACCTGTCCCTCCATGCCGAGACCGCGGGCGAGGTCGAGCACCTCCGCCCCCTCCGGTGCGACGACGATCGACCGTACCCCATAGACCCGCTGCAGGCTCGCCCCCAGCGTGGTGCCGGATACGTGGCTGCCGCCGACCTGCGCCGTGGTGAAGGGCATGACCACGGTATCGACCACGCGGTCGTCGTCGGGATGGGCGCTCATCAAATCTCACCTTCCTGCGTAAACCGGCGGTATCTAGGCACGCTGCACCGCAAAAGCCATTGCCGAACCCGGTGCCCGCGCTACGCCCAGCCACCATGTGGCGGCGCATACCAGTCTTGCCAGAAATAATTCTATGCTGCACTGCGATATGAAAGTGCAGGGCGTGCCGCATCGATCCGCTCCACCGGATCGACGGCCGCGGGCACGGTGATGGAACAGGGGGTATCCTTGGCGAAACCGATCGGTCCGATCCTATTCCCTTTCACGGGATATGGCGTCGGTGGAAGTCATATCTCGACCTTTCTGCTGGCAGGGGCGCTGGCGCGCGACCATGGCGTGCGGACCGTCATCCTGGCAGTGGAGGGATCGACCGTCGAACAGGAAGCCCGCGCGCGCGGGCTGGAGGTCGTGACGACGCCCGGACCGCCGGCACGACGCCGCGAAACGCTGCGCGACATCCGGCGCTTTCCGGCTCGCCGGCGGCTGCTGCGGTCGTTCGGGCCGGACGCGATCGTCCATTGCTGCGACCTGTGGTCGATGCAGTCGTGGGGAATCGCCGCCCGTTCGATCGGGCTGCCGCTGGTCTATCACCAGCGCGCCTTCATCACCGCAAAGCCGCAGGACCGGCTGCTCGTCCGTCTGGCGCAACGGGTCATCAGCATCTCGCAGGCGTGCACCCGCAATCTCGAAGCGGCGGGCATTCCCGGCGCCATCGCCATCCTCAATCCGTTCGAAATGATCCCCGATCCGGCGGCGTTCACCGATGCGCGCGACGAATTCACCGCGCGCTGGCCCGGTGACGACCTGCGGCTGATCGGCTTTTCCGCCAATTTCCAGCGGCGCAAGCGCGCGCGGTGGTTCGTCGAGGTGGCGGCCAGGCTGGCGCAGCGCGATCCGCGCACGCGCTTCGTGATGTTCGGCCGCGACCGCGACGAAACCGCCGCCGACCTCGCGGTCTATGCCGACACCCTCGGCATCGGCGACCGGATCGCGTTCGCCGGCTTCCGGTCTCCGCCCGAACGCAACATCGCCGCGCTGGACGTGCTGGCGATCCCCGCGCTGGCCGAACCGTTCGGGCGGACGCTGGTCGAAAGCCTGTTGCTGGGCGTGCCGTGCGTCGCCACCGACGATGCCGGCCATGGCGAGATCCTGCGCCGCTGGGGCGGCGGGCGGCTGGTGCCGCGCGATGCCGATTCGGCGGCGTTCGCCGATGCGATCGCGGCGGTGCTCGCCGATACGGCCACCGCGCTCGACGCCGAAGCGCGGGCGGCGGTCGCCACCGAATTGCTGCCGCGCACCCATGCCGGCCATGTTCTCGAGGTCTATCGGAGCATCAACGCATGACGGGAAAATACCGGGCCGACATCGATGGTCTGCGGACCGTCGCGATCCTTCCGGTCCTGCTGTTCCATGCCGGGGTTCCCGGGCTGCTCGGCGGGTTCGTGGGCGTCGACGTGTTCTTCGTCATTTCCGGCTTCCTGATCACCGGCATCATCGCGCGTGAGGTCGACGAAGCGCGGTTTTCGCTGGTGCGTTTCTACGAACGGCGGATACGGCGCATCCTGCCCGCGCTGATCGTGGTGATGGCGTTCACGCTGGCCGGGGCGGCGTGGCTGTTCCTGCCGTCCGACTTCACCCCGGTCCCGCGGTCGATCGTTGCCGCGTTGCTTTCGGTATCGAACCTGCTCTTCTGGTCGGAGGCCAGCTATTTCGGTGCCTCGGCGCATCTCAAGCCGATGCTCCACACCTGGTCGCTGGCGGTCGAGGAACAGTTCTACATCTTCTTCCCGCTGCTGCTGATCGCAATCCGCAACTGGGCGGTGAACCGACGCAAGCTGCTGGTACTGGCGATCTTCGTCGGGTCGCTCGCGCTCAGCATCGTGCTGGTGCCCCGCAAGCCCGACTTCAGCTTCTACATGCTGCCGACCCGCGCATGGGAATTGATGGCCGGCGCGCTGCTGGCGATCGGCGCGGTGCCGGCGGTGCGGAACCGAATCGCGCGCGAAGCGGTTTCGTGGATCGGCCTTGCCGCGATCCTCGGCGCGGTCGTGCTGTATGACGAGACGACGCCGTTCCCCGGCCTTGCCGCACTGCCGCCGGTACTGGGCGCGGCGGCGCTGATCCACTGCGCGCCGGGCACGCTGGTCGGTCGGCTGCTTGGCTGGCGTCCGGTCGTGTTCATCGGGCTGATCTCCTATTCGCTCTATCTGTGGCACTGGCCGATCATCGTCTTCACCGAATATGCGACCGATGCGCCGCTGGCCGGATGGCGCACCGTGGCGGTGGTCGTGGCGTCGCTCGTGATGGCGACCCTGTCGTGGCGGTTCGTCGAACGCCCCTTCCGGTCCACCCAGCGGGTTCCGGCGCCGCGACTGTTCCGCATGGCGGGCGCGACGGCAGCGGTCGTCGCAGCGGTGTGTGCCGTGGCGATGGTCGGCAATGGCTGGCCGGCCCGGTTCAGCCCCGCGGCGCTGGCGATGGATGCCGCACGGAACGATTCCAGCCCGCGCCGCAAGCAATGCCACTGGGAACAGGGGGCCGGTCCCGACACCCGTGCGCCCTGCACGCTGGGGGCCAATGTCGAACCCGATGTCGCGCTATGGGGCGACAGCCATGGCGTGGAGCTTGCCTATGCGCTGGGCGAACTGGCCGGCCAGCGGCAGCGGTCGGTCGCGCAGCTGACCGCATCGAGCTGTCCGCCGGTACAGGGCATCGAGGTTCCCGGCCGCACCGGATGCGCCGCCGCCAACCGCAAGGCGCTGGCGTGGTTGCAGGCGCATCCCGGCATTCGCACGGTGGTGCTTGCCGGCTATTGGGCCAACGACGCGATCGCATCGAACCCCGGTGTTCCCGCCGGGCTGACCGCCACGGTCGAGGCGTTGCAGGCGGCCGGCAAGCGGGTCGTGCTGGTCGGGGCGGTCCCGCCCAATCCGGTATCGGTACGCATCCGCTTGGCGCATCTGGCGGAGCGCGGGGCGCTGGCCGAGGCGAAGGGCATCCGCCCGGCGGCGCTGGCCGAACGGATGACCTATCTGACACCGACCATCGCCAGGTTGCGGGACCGTGGCGTCACGGTCGTCGATCCGGCAGCGACGATGTGCACGCCGTCCTTCTGCGCCATCCAGCAGGACGGGAAGGCGCTGTACTTCGACGCCCACCATCTGAGCCTGACCGGCGCGCGCCGGCTGGCGCCGCAACTGGCGGCGGCGGTATATCGCTGACGGTCGCCGTCCGCCCGGCGCGTCCTCCGATCCTGCGGCATCGTGGGGCGGGGCATCGTCCTGACGCATCCGCCGGCGCGGCCTGCGGTCGCTGCCGTTTCGATCGCTCTTCGGTCCGTCGAAGCAGGCGTGACCGCCCTGCGGTAAGCCGTGGCAAACGGCAACGCGTGCCGGCCGCCGATGGCGGATCGAGGGGGCATCTGCATAGTTGCCGAGGTCTGTGCTAAGGCAACGCCGTGAGCCGGTATAAGCATGCCTCCGAGTCGAAGCAGACGGTCCGACGGGCCATACCCGCCGGGCGACGGGTATATGCGATCGGTGACATTCACGGCCAGGCCAGCCTGCTCGCACGACTCCTGCGCCTCGTCGAACGCGATACCGACGAGCGCCCGGTGGCGGAAACGGAGATCGTCTTTCTCGGCGACCTGATCGACCGCGGAGCGCAGTCGGCGCAGGTCGTGTTCCTGCTCATGCAACTGGCGGGCGATCCCCGGGTGACCGTGCTGCTCGGCAACCACGAAGCGACCATGATCGACGTTTACGACGGGGATCGCGAAAGTGCCTGCGACTGGTTCGCGCATTATGGCGGTGCCGCCACGCTCGCCAGCTTCGGTTCGGACATTGCCGCCATCGACCCCTCAGACGCCGCCGGGATTATCGCGGCTGTCCGCCAGAGCGTCCCGCGCCAGGTCATCGACTGGCTGCGCGAGCGCCCGATCTTCTATCGCGTCGGGGACTATTATTTCGTCCACGCCGGCATCCGGCCCGGCGTACCCCTCGCGCGGCAGCAACGGGCGGACCTGTTGTGGATCAGGGAGCCGTTCCTCGGCAGCACGCGGGAGTACGAAGCGCTTGTCGTGCATGGTCACAGCATCGAGGGGCCGGAGCCGACGATCCGGGAAAACCGGATCGGCATCGATACCGGAGCGTATTCGACCGGTCGCCTGACCGCGCTGGGCCTGGAAGGCGAGGCGATATGGCATCTCCAGACCGATGCGCCTTCGGAAATTTCCTAGACAATCTCCTGACGATCTTTTCGCGGGCGGGCGAACTGCCGCTGGCTGCTCGCCAGCCTGACGACTCGCGCGAAAGCGGCGGTTCGTCGAGTCGCGTTCGTGATTCCGCGTGGGGAAGAGTTTCGCCGTGAAAGCGGGTCGGGATGGTTCATGCCGTGCCGCACGCGTTCGCCGCCGTCGTTGTCCCGTATCGCGGCTGCCCATTACCCCGAACTGCGTATGTCCACGCCTCGATCGTTCATCAACGTAGCGGATTTAACCCGGAAGCTACGACTTCATGCCAAACTGAAAGGATCGGGCAACTGGCGGCCCTGTCTAGCGAATGGAATAAGCCTTGGCCGAAACTCCGACGAGCGAATATCTGGAATTCTTGCAGGATGCCATTTCTTCGAATGGCACCGTCGAAATTCTCGAGGTCGGCGGCGGACCGCAGACGTTCGTGCGCCATCCGGATGCGGTCTATACCGTACTGGAATTCGAAGAGGATACATTGGCGACCTGCAAATACGCCCATCGCAAGATGATCGGCGATGCCCAGACGTTCGACTTCGGAAGCATGAGATTCGATGTCATCGTGTTCTGGAACGTGCTGGAGCATATTCCGGACCCGTCCCTGGCAATATCGAACGTGATGCACAGCCTGCGGGACGGAGGCCTGATGGTTATCAGGGGGCCTGCCCTGAAATCGCTGAAAGCAGTTGTCACGCGATTGACCCCGCATCGCTTTCACGTCGCATATTACCGGCATATATTGGGGCATAAGCACGCCGGCAGTCCGGGCCATGCGCCCTATGTCGTGGCCCATTCCCCGCAAGCGGATGCCGCCGAACTGGACGGATTTCTCGCCGCTGCCGGGTTCCGGAAGATATTCGGCCAGGAATATGACGGCGATCAGGTCGAGCTACTGAAAAAATACTCCTACGCCCTGTTCCAGGGGTATCAGATCGCGTCGAGATTGATCGGACGGCTATCGTTCGGCGCGGTCGGCGGCAGAAAATCCGACTTCGTGTCGGTCTATCGCAAACTGCCGGGTACGACCGCGCCGGGTTAGCGGCCTGCTCCCCCGACCGCGAACCGTACCACTATTCCGGCGACGGCCGGGGGCTTGTCGCCATGGAGTGCAGCGGGAACCGCCAGAGGCCCGGCCTTCGCCGGGGCGACGCTTTGCGACGGGAGCCTGTTGTGCCGCCCGCGCGCTCGCGCTCCTTTCGAACCGGCGGGTGGGCGGTGGCGCACGACGCCGGACCCCCGGGATGTGCCGGTCTGCCGTACCTGTCCGATGGGCCGAACCCGCTGGCGGCGGGCGTTCCTTGCCTCAGTCGCGCGGTGCAGGCCGAAGAAACTTGCGCAACGGCCTGGGCGCCAGCGGTGCCAGTTCTTCCCGCGCGGTGCGGATGAACTTGCGGCCAAAGAGCAGCAACAGTCCCAGATACAGGATCCCGCCGAGCGGCAGGCAGATCGCGAGACGCAGCAGCGGCGTCGCCTCGGGCAGTACCAGCCAGCGAAGCGCCGTCACGCCGATCGCCATTCCCATCGCCGCCAGATAGGGGGGCAGGATGCCCAGGATCGCCTGCACGGGACGCACCCCGATCGCACGTTCCACCAGCCGCAGCGAAAACGGCGTGGTCAGATGCGCGCGCAGCGTCATCGCCGCCGCGACCGCCACCGGACCGAAGGTGACGGCGGCGGCGGCGGCGGCGATGTTGCCGATGCTGGCGAACAGCGATGCGTAGAAGGTGAGGTCGGACCGCCCCGACGCCGCGATCGATGATCCTTCGAAATAGCCGAGCGTGGTCGGCCCGACGATCAGCGACAGGGCGACCAGAACCCAGCTCGCTTCGGTCCATTGCGGCCCGAACAGCACCGGCACGAAATCGGGCGCGACCGCCGCCAGCCCGAAAAAGGCGGGGCACGACACCAGCGCGCAGGTCCGCGTGACGCGCAGATAGCCGCCGGCCAGCGCCGCCCGGTCGTGCGACAGCCGCGAGAAGGCCGACACCGCCGCCGTCTGGATCGGCAGGATCACCACGCTGATGATGAGGTTGAGCGACCGCCAGCCGACGCGATACTGCGCGATCGCTGCCGGTCCCAGAAAGCCACCGACGAGCATCGCCGGGACCTGGGCACCGGCCTGGATCATCAACTGGCTGCCGAGGATATGGCTGGAGAATCGCGCGAAACTGCGTAGATGGTCCATGGAGTATTGCAGCCGGGGGCGGAAATCGGTCGCGCGCCACAGGATGATGCTCGACCCGGTGACGCCGATCAACCGGCTGACCACCAGCGCCCACACGCCCCAGCCCATATAGGCGAACGCCACGCCCAGCACGCCGCTGACGATGTTCGTCGTCATGCTGCGCTTGGCGATCATCTTGTGCCGGAATTCGCGCCGCAGCTTGGCGACATGGACCGCCGATGCGCCCTCGATGATAAGGACCAGCGACAGGGCCGCCAGCACGAGGGCGAAGGTGCGGCCATAGCCGTTTCCGACCAGCGGCGCGGCGATCGCCGCCAGGGCGACCGACAACAGCACGCCCAGCCCCAGATTGGTCCAGAACGCCGTCGTCGCGACATCGTCGTCCCATTCCTCGCGCTGGATCAGCGCATCGGGAATGCCGCCCAGCACGACGATGCGGCTGATGTCGATGAACACCGTCGCGAAGGCCACGATGCCGAACTCGGTCGGGTTGAGCAGCCGGGCGAGCGCGATGAAGACGACCATGGTCGACAGGTTGTTGAACAGCGCGGCCGATATCGACCAGAGGCTGCTGCTTGCCAGGTTTTTCTTCATCGACATGTCTGGAAACGCCCCCCGGAGCGTCAAGTATCGCAACGTCCCGACAGGGGATCAGCGCCCCTTTATAGTAAACGTCGCCATCGGCAATGCCCGGTCGGCCCTGTCAGCGGGTTCGTGCCACCAGCCGGACGCGCACCGGGTAATGGTCGCTGCCGGTTCGCTCCAGCCGGTCGACGCCGGCAACGCTCCACGCCGGTCCGGCGAACACCTGATCGATGGGCAATAGCGGCATGGGCAGGGCGATGCCCGACCCGATCCGAGCGGGATACGACCATGTCGCCCGCGTGACGCGGGTCAGCGGCGCAAGGTCGGTATCGCTCCGGCGCATCGCCCACGACCACGGCGTCAGGTTGAAATCGCCGGTCAGCACCAGCCGCCCGAGGTCGAGATTGCCGATCGAGCGGGCAAGCTCTTCCCGCTGGCGCTGCTGCGCCGGACCGGGCCAGTCGAGATGCACCGTGGCGACGTCGAACCGGCGACGGCCGGGCGGGGCGATCGTCGCCCAGACGAGGCGCGGGCCGACCTGTTTCCCGGTCGTGGCGTCGCGGATGCGATAGCGCGATGCGACGATCGGCCAGCGCGACAGGATCAGGAGCGAACAGCCTGCGGCGCGGCACGCGCTGCGATAGGGATAGCGCGCCCTGCTGAACTGCGCAGCCCAGCCGCGTCGATCCGTTTCCTGCAACACGATGACGTCGGGCGCGGCTGCCTCCAGGATCGCCGCGGTCGCGCGTGGGTGCGCGTTGTCGAATCGTACGTTGTGGGTGACGATCGTCACGCCATCTTCACCGGCGGCTGCGGCGGGAATGGGCCGGGTGGCTTCGTGCAGGATCGGGATCGCACCAAGCGCGACGGCGATGAGCGCCGGAACCGCCATGCCCGGCCGCCGTCGCCACAGCGCGTACGCAAGGGTCGCGGCCGCCGCGGCGAAGCTGATCGGGGCGATGCTGTTGAGCAGATCGAGCGCGGGAATCCAGCGGCCGGCCATGGCCGCCAGCGCGACCGCCGCCAGCAACCACGCGACACCGTGGCCAATTGGCCACAAACGCGGGTGTCTAGTCATGATAAATTGGTGAATGGAACATTTCCCACTCTCGTCCGAACCGACTTAATTGTTCGCGCTCCAAAGTGGCCATGCCCGTCAATCCTTGTTGATTGTCGATCATGTGCAAGGAGAAGAGCAATTCCCAACGTCTTTGTGTCCCCGACCGGGTCGGGAAACTTTTCCGGATCGGACTGGGCGAACGCCGCCCCGATCTCGTCACTGGACAAGATGGTAAAGGCCGCCGGCCCCGGTGGCAACGTCCTGCTGCTGGCCGATGCCGGACCGTACGACCTGACCGGATCCATCACCATCAGCAGCGGAGGTGCCGCCGGCGCGCCGGTCACGATCAAGGGTGTCGCGCTTGACGGGACCGAGAAGGACGTCGTCATCAACGGTACGCGCCCGACGGGCTGGGACCCGCTGAACCCGGCGGGCAACGAGATTTTCCGCATCAGCGGAAACGCCAGCAACCTGACTTTCGAGAACATGGCGTTCAACAACGTCAAGAACGCCTTCCACGTCATCAGCGATGTATCGAACATCACGATCAAGGACATGTCGGCGAACAATGTCGAACGGTTCTTCGACGATCTGGCCGGCGGCAAATACAAGACCGCGACGATCAACGGCCTGACCATCGAGAATGTCGATGTCACCAATTTCTCGAAGGGCGTGGTGCGGCTGCAATACGACACGAACAACGTCGTCATCCGCGATGTCCATGGCAATTCGGGCAATCTCGATGGCGCCAACTTCGCGATCGGCGTCCATCTCGACGGTACGGTCCACGGGGTCCTGATAAAGGACAGCTCTATGGGCAATATCACCGATACCACCAGCTATTACTGGAACGGGGACGGCTTCGCGACCGAAGGCGGCGTCTACAACGTCCGGTTCGAGGATACCCGTGCATATGGCAATACCGATGCGGGCTACGACCTGAAGTCGGCGACGACGGTTCTGGTCAACGCGGTCGCCGAAGACAACAAGAAGAACTTCCGCCTGTGGGGCGACGAGACGCTCATCAACCCGATCAGCAAGAATCCCAACATGCGCGGGGGCAGCGGTGAGCAGCTGCACGTCCAGGTCATGAATTCGGGGGCGGCCAAGATCATCGGTGGCACCTTCACCGACGCATCGAACGCCACGACCGTCATCAAGATCGAAGGCGGCACGCTGGACATCCGGGGCACGGCGATCGTGCACGCCGCGGGCGCGCAGGTCATCAACGTCGCCAACCCGGCATCGGTCGTCGAGTCCGCCGCGCTGAAGGTCGCCAACGTCGCCGGGGTCATCGGGGCGTCGATCGGGTGGCAGCCCGGCACCGTGGTCTATGGAACCATGGACGCGAACGTCTTCGTCAAGGCGAGCGCAGGCAACGAGGTCCTGTACGGCGGCAAGACCGTCGACACCTTCTTCTTCGATACGTCGAAGGGTGCGGTGTTGGGCGCCGATACCATCCGCAACTTCGGAGCGGAGGACCGTATCGTCACGACCTCGAAGCTGGTCGACCGCGATGCCGGACCGCAGCTGATCGCCAATCGCAGCGACCAGTTCATGAGCACCGACGGCGGCACCAACGTCAAGGTGTTCGGCGCCAACGGAAAGGTGATCTCGAAGATCGAACTGGTCGACACGATCAACATCGATGGCGTCCTG
Source organism: Bacillus sp. 2B10 (assembly GCA_003946805.1). Classification (GTDB taxonomy): domain Bacteria; phylum Pseudomonadota; class Alphaproteobacteria; order Sphingomonadales; family Sphingomonadaceae; genus Sphingomonas. Next base: position 149,031 of record RPSH01000004.1, read on the forward strand.
AAATATGTCTATGCCACCGTGAATCCGACGGGCGGCAAGTCCATCGTCGAATCGCTGTTGAAGGACGGCGTGGACATTGTCGACGTGCGCGCCGCAAAGCTGCTGCCGTCGATCGATCCCTTGCACGGCATCGAGGGTGGCCCGGTGACCGTGCCCCTCCCGGAAACGGGCGCCGACCATGTCGTGCCGACGCCGCCGATCGACCCGGTCGTCAAGGTGCCGGTCGTCGAGACGCCGCCGGTCGAGACGCCGCCGGTGTTGTCGCCCCCCGTCGTAGTCGAGGACCCCGCACCCGCACCGGTTCCGGTTCCGACCACTCCGGCACCCGATCCCGTCCTTGTGTTCGACGTGGCGCCACGCGGGGCGATCGTTTCGTCGGCCGGGGATGACCGGATGACGGGAACCGCAGGAAAGGACGTGTTCTTCTTCGACACGGCCAGCGGTCGTTCGTTCGGAAACGACTCGATCCGCGACTTTTCCAGCGGCGACCGCATCGTGACGACCAGCAAGATCTTCGACAGCAACAATGACGGGCGGATCAAGGCGAACTCCAGCGACCGCCTGTTCCTGCCGACCGCCGATCCGAGCGAAACCGGCAGCAGCGGTACGTTGAAGATCTTCAATCAGAACAGCAAGGCCGTCTCGACGATCGCGCTGCTCGACACCTATGTCGAACATGGCCACACCTATTATGTGTATGGTCAGCTTGGCGATCAGGTTGCCGGTGCGTCGCTGACGTTCGACAGCCACCTGGTCGATACCGGGCTGTTCGCCTGAACGGGCGCGGGTGCCGGCGCTTCGCGTCGGCACCCGTCGCGGTTTAGCGTATCCGGCTGCGGCCGAGCATGTCGGTTGCGATCGACTGAAGCTCGGCCGTGACCGATTTCCAGTCGCCGCTCTCGAAACGCTGTTGCGCGGAGCGGATCTTGAGGCTGGCGATCCGGTCGAGCGCCTGCGTCTGTTCGCGCTGGATCGCGATGCTGACGGTCAGTTGCGCGGCCAGCGACCCGATCAGGTCGTTCAGCTGGCGCAGCGTCCCGACGGTGGTGCCGGCCGATGCCTCGACCTCCTTGCCGTGCGTCGCCTCGGTAAGCGCTTGCATCGCCCGTGCGGCGGTTTCCATCACCGCGTCGGTGTCCGGGCGTCGGGTTTCGGTCAGTTCCACGGCAGGTCCTCCAGATGTCGACCCCGCCTAGCGCACAGTAGTTAGCGGAAGGTTGACCATTTCGATGCGCTGCTGGCGGCATGCGCAGGAGCGCCCCCGCCAGCAGCGTTTTTTCATCAGACCCGCATCGCGTCCAGCATCGGGCGCACAATCGCCGCCATCTCGACCGCGCACACCTGGCTGGGGTGGGTGCCGTCGCTGGTGTACCAGTTGGCGGTTCCGTTCACCTTCCACCGATCCGGCTGCTCGGCCGCCGCCATCGCCGGGTTCAGGTCGAACACGCCGTCCAGATCGGTCCCGACGGCCTGACGCAGTCCTTCGTTCGCGGCGCCACGTTCGCTGTCCGTCAGGGAATAGCCCGGAGTCGGGCGCTGCCCGGCCAGGGTAGTGTAGCCATCGATACTGGCGCTGACCCGCAGCGGCACCTGGGCGGCGTGCAGGACGAGGCCGGGATTGGCCGCCTTCAGCCGGCCGCGCAGCGCGCCATGGGCGGCCAGCAGCGCCGCGCTCTGGTCGTCATTGTCGGCGAGGTCGTTGGTGCCGAGCGCAATCAAGGCATGCGTGTGGAAAGTCGCCGCCGCGGCGATCCGGCGGCTGGCGGACGTCGCGGTCCAGAAGGTCGCGCGATCGCCCGGCTTGGCCAGCTTGCTGTGCGGTCGCCCGGCGGCATAGGCGGCCATGGCGAACCAGCCGCCATTGGTGGCGTTGCTGCCGTCGCCTGCCGGATTGGCCGCTCCCTTGCCGAAGGTGATGCTGTCGCCGATGCCAGCGACGGCGACTTCGCGATGCTCCCCAAGGACGAGGAACGGGCGGAGCAGTCGGTTCAGGCGCGCGCTGCCGCCCTGTGCCGCGAGGCTGCCCGGCACGTCGACCGACCCCGTACCGCCGTAAAAGCAGCCTTCGCCGGTGACGCCGGTCGAGCCGCCGCTGGAATCGGTGATCGGCAACGTCGCCGCGCCCGCCGGAAAGCGCCATTCCTGCTTGATCCAGACGACGTCGCCCGGTCCGACGCGATCGATATCGCCGCCAAAGGCCGTGGCGATGTCGACCGGATCGGTTTCCGCCAAGTCTCCGGCCGGGGATGCCAGCATCGCCTGCCCCCCGAACGTGGCGCGGGCGAGCGTTCGGCCCGGTGCCCCCTGCGCGGCGGAAAGTTCGAACGACACGGCAAGCGTCGTCCCGGCCGGGATCGGCGTCGTGACCTCCATCCCCTCGTCGCTCACGTGGAACAGCGCGAAGACCGCCCGCAGCCGGCGGGTGGGGGCCAGGATGGCGTGCCGGGTGCGGATGCGCACCAGCGTCGTCTGCGCATCGAGCTGCTGGACGCCCGTCGGCACGGCACTGCCGGCCGAAACGGCGCGCCATGGCGGTCTGCGACGGGCAGTGCGCGCGCAGGCGGGGAGCGATAGACCGAGCATCAGCAGAACGCCACGATCTGGGCAGCGGTGGTGCCGGTCGCGCGGACGAAGGCCGCCCGTACCGGCAGGATCGATCCCGCCGCCACGTTCTGGAACACCACGTCCTGCTGATCGTCGGCGCAGCGCACGGCGATGTTTCCGGCCGAACCGACATAGAGCGCCTTCGGCAGGCGCGGCAGCGCCACGGTGTCGCTGGGCACGACCGGCGCGGCCGAACGTGCCGGGCTGATCGTCGTATCGCTGCTGTCACGGAACATATCCTGCATGTCACACCCTCCGGTTAGAAGGGCGTCATAAAACAAAACAGGAACAAAAAGTCAATCTGGGTAAACCAGATGGGTTCGTCAGCGGTTGCACCCCGGACCCAGCGATACCTTGTTGTTCGACCCCTCGGACTTGACGATCTGCGCCCCGGCCGGCCGGGAGAGGGTGCAGCGGACGATCGTGACGTCGGTCCCGCCGGCCACGATCAGCAGCGGTGCCAGCGTCGTGTTGGTGGCGATCAGGTGTTCGATCCGCACGCGCGCGCCCTTGCCGGCCCAGACGGCGGCACTGCTCCAGCCATTCGCGGTCAGCGTGCCGGCGGAGATCGTGTTCCAGAACCGATAGTCGCGGCCGTTCCGTTCGGCGACCAGATCGTCCAGCCGCCAGTCGCCCTTGATGTCGAACCCGCCGTCACTGTTGTTCCCGGAGGACACGTTCAGGATTCGTCCCTGCGTCTCGCCCTCGGTCGCGATGCCGTCGCCATTGGTGTACCCCTTGCCGTCGACCATGCGAAACCCGCGCACCCGGCCGTCGCGGATGACGATGTTGCGTCCGGCAGTAATCGCGATTCCTTCGGGCAGATGCTTGCCGCGTTGCGGCTGGGCGCGCATCGTCAGGTCGAAATCGCGAATGGTGACGTCGTTCGCCGTCCGCAGGCGAATGCCGTCGCGTTGCAGGTCGGTGGCCACGATCCCGGCAATCGTCGATTTTTCCAGAACCGAGTCGGGACGGCTCTCGATGGCGCGATAGGCGCGTCGAACGACTGCCGGTCCGATCGTCGCCGCCGCGACCTGCCCTTCGATCAGCGCGGCGCCGTTCTGGCCGGGGGTATCGACCGTGCCCGCCGGGCGCCAGCGTTGTGCCGAGGCGATCCTGGTCGGTTGCGCCTCCGACGGGGGTAGGGTCTGTGCAGGCGCGCAGGTCGAGATCGCGGCACCGACGATCAGCGAGATCGGCGACAGGGTCGTGCGGATGTTCATGCGATGCTCCATCGATCATGTGTCGGGAAAAAGTTAACGCCGACAATATCGGCGTTAACGTTTCGTCTGGAACCAAGGGTAGGCGTTAACTGGTTAATGTCCCAGATGGACATTTCTACAGCGATTTATCAGGTAGTTGCGGCCGTTCATTTTTGATAAATCAGCCTTGTCACAAACGGCCGGGTGTCGTTGCGACGGTTAAATGGCGGGCTGGTCCCGTATTCCATTTCCGGTTCTGCCGTCCACCGGAACGGCACAGATAGGCTGTCGCGTTGAGCAAGATTTATATTTCCCCCAAAGGATCCGGTCTCGGCGATGGAAGCAGCGTGGACAACGCTGCGCCTTTCAGCGTCATCGGGTCGATGATCAGCAATGCAGCGCCCGATGACGAGGTGCTGCTGCTGGCCGACAAGGGGAATTACGATCTTACCGGTGCGGCAATCATCATCGTCGGCGGTGGTGGCGAGGACGGGCGTCCCGTCGTCATCCGCGGTATCGACAGTGACGGTAATTCGATGCGTGCCAGCATCGTCGGCTCTCGCCCCGATCCGTTCGATCCCGACGGTTTCGTCGGGGAGCAGGTGTTTCGTCTGGTCAACGGTGCAGACAATCTGACGTTTCGCGACCTGAGCTTCACCAATATCGGCTATGGTGCGTTTCGCGTTGGCGGCGACATCCGCAATCTGGTGATCGAGGACATCGACGCCACCAACGTCCAGCGTTTCTTCGAGAATTTCATTACCGCGCCGAATGCGACCGCGACGATCACCGGGCTGACGATCCGGAACGTGCAGGTCGATGGATTCTCGCGCGGGGTCATCCGGCTTGGCTACGACACGTCCGACGTGCTGATCGAAAACGTGCATGGCGACAGCCAGCGGCAGGACGAAACCGGCTCGTCCTTCGCGATCGGCGTCCATATCGAGGGTACGGCCCACGACATCGTCATCCGTGATTCCAGTATGCGCAACGCCGAGGACCGGCTGTCGGGCAGCTTCTGGAACGGCGACGGGTTCGCGACGGAGGGCGGCGCGTACAACGTCCATTTCGAAAGCACGCTGGCGGGCGGCAATGTCGATGCGGGGTTCGACATCAAGTCGACCACGACGACGTTCGACCACACGGTCGCGCTTGACAATGGTCGCGGGTATCGCATGTGGGCGACCGATACGGTCCTGACCGATATCACCAGCATCGATCCCTATCTGCGGGGCGGCAACAGCAGCCAGAACCACATCTGGTTCAATCGCGGTGCCGCCGCGACGATCATCCGCCCGGCGCTCAGCGACGATGTATCGACGACGGCGATCAGCCTGACCGAAGGGTCGGCGACGGCGAACATCTCTGGCCTGATCGCGATGATCGGGGCGAACGCCACCCTGTACCGGGTGCTCAGCAAGTCGGTGTTCAACGCCGACGGGGTATCGACCGGCACGGCGGTCGCGAGCGGCGTGTCGTTCGCCGAGTCGGAAATCGGAGTCGCGGCCTTTGCCGACGACAACGGTCCGCACCTGATCGTCGGGAGCAGGCATGACGACGTGATCCGCGGCGGCGCGGGCAGCGACGTGCTCATGGGTGGCGACGGGTTCGACCGGCTGTTCGGCGGCGCCGGCAACGACCTGCTGGTCGGTGGTGCCGGGCGCGACGTCCTGCTGGGTGGCGACGGGTTCGACATCATCGACTATTCGGGCAGTTCGGCCGGCATCCGGATCGACTTGCGCGAGACGGTCGGGTCGGGTGGCGACGCCGAAGGGGATCTGTTCGATTCGATCGAGAGCGTGATCGGATCGGCATTTGCCGACGTGCTGGTCGGCGATCGTGGCGCCAACGTGCTGAACGGCGGCGCGGGCGCCGACGTGATCGATGGCGGTGCCGGCGACGACGTGCTGAACGGCGGCAGCGGCGCGGACATCCTGCGCGGCGGTACGGGGTTCGACGTCGCCGATTACAGCGGTGGAAGCTCGGGCGTGACCGTCGACCTGCAGGCCGGAACCGGCAGCGGCGGCGATGCCGAAGGCGACACGCTGAGCGGGATCGAAGGTGTCATCGGCACGGCGTTCGACGATACGCTGATCGCGGCGGCCAGCGGATCGCTGCTCGTCGGCGGCGCGGGCGCGGACCGGCTCTACGGATCGACCGGGGTCGATACCGCCGATTATTCGGCCAGTGCGACCGGGGTTTCAATCGACCTGTCCACGGGAATCGGCACCGGCGGCGATGCCGAAGGCGATATCCTGTCCGATATCGAACGGGTGATCGGATCGGCGCAGGCGGATGTGCTGACGGGCGGCGCGGGCAACGACGTGCTGGCGGGCGGCGGTGGTGCGGATCGGCTGGACGGCGGCGCGGGTAGCGATACTGCGGATTATTCGGCCAGCCGGGGAGCGGTGCGGATCGACCTTGCCGCCGGGACCGGCAGCGGCGGCGATGCCGAAGGCGATACGCTGGTGTCGATCGAATCGGTCAGGGGATCGGCTCTCGCCGATGTCCTGGCGGGCAGCGCCGGTGCCGACATCCTTACGGGCGGCGCGGGCGACGACGTGCTGATCGGGCGGGGCGGCGGCGACCTGCTGGTCGGCGGCGCCGGGTTCGACACGGTCAGCTATGCCGATGCGGCGGAGGGGGTAACGCTCGACGTGGCGAACGGCACGGGGTCCGGCGATGCCGCGGGCGATGTGCTGGTCGAGGTCGAGGCGCTGCTCGGCTCGGCCTATGCCGACCGGCTCTTCGCCGGCGGTGCGATCCGGCAGCTGGACGGTGGCGCGGGTGACGACCTGCTCGTCGGCAGCGCGGGCGACGACCGGCTGATCGGTGGCCGGGGCGCCGACCAGATCGATGGCGGCGACGGGTTCGACACGGCCGACTATTCCGGTTCGGCGGAGGGCGTGGCGGTCTATCTGGCCACCGGCATCGGGACTGCCGGCGATGCGCTGGGCGACCGGCTGACCAGCATCGAACGGCTGGTGGGCAGCAATTTCGCCGACGTGCTGGAAGGCGATGGCCGTGGCACGTCGCTGGTCGGCGGGGCCGGTGCGGACATGCTGATCGGCGCGTCCGTGCTCGACCGTGCCGATTATTCGGCCAGCGCGTCGGGGGTGGTCGTGGACCTTGCCGCCGGGACCGGATCGGGTGGCGATGCCGAGGGCGACCGCCTGACCGGCATCGGAGCGATCCGTGGTACGGCGTTCGCCGACCGCCTGACCGGCGACAGTCGCGACAACCATATCATGGGCGGTGCGGGTGCCGATGTCCTGGCGGGCGGTGCCGGGTTCGATACGGCGGATTACTCGGACTATGTCAGCACGACGACGACCGGACTGGTCATCAATCTGGCTGCCGGCACGGCGTCCGACGGTGATACGCTGTCGGGGTTCGAGGCCGTGATCGGCACGGCCTATGCTGACACGCTGACCGGTGACGCGAATGCCAACCGGCTGGAGGGCGGGGACGGCAACGACACGCTGAACGGCGGTGCCGGGGCCGATACGATGATCGGCGGCAACGGCGACGATACCTACACCGTCGACAATGTCGGCGACGTCGTGATCGAGACTGCGGATGGCGGACAGGATCGCGTCAACACCTCGATCGGCAACTATACGCTCGGGCTCGGCGTCGAATCGCTCGGCTATACCGGCAGCGGCACCTTTGTCGGTACCGGCAACGAACTCGACAACGTGTTCTACGGCAGTTCCGGCAGCGAGACGTGGTACGGGCTGGACGGCAACGACAAGTTCCAGGGAACGCTGGGTGCCGACACCTTCCATGGCGGTGCCGGGATCAACAGCGCCGACTATTCGAAGTCGAAGGTCGCCATCACGCTGAACCTGGTGACCAACGTCAACCTGGGCGGCGATGCGGCGGGGGACCGGCTGTACGACGTGCAGACGATCATCGGGTCGAACTACGACGACGTTATGACCGGGGACGACAAGGACAACCTGATCTACGGTCGTAGCGGCGTGGATACGCTGTATGGCGGTGGTGGTGCCGACCGGATGGACGGCGGCGTGGGTGCCGATCTACTGTATGGCGGGTCGGGCGACGATCTGTACATCGTCGACGATCAGGGCGACCGGGTGATCGAAGTGCTCGGCGAAGGCTTCGATCGCGTCCTCACCACCTTGTCCAACTATGTCCTGCCCGACAATGTAGAGGCGCTGACGGGCAATGCGACCATCCGGTTCACCGGCACGGGCAATACGTTGAACAACGTCATCACGGGCAACACGAACATCGACACGCTGTCCGGCATGGACGGCGACGACATCCTGATCGGTCTGGGCGGCGGCGACATCCTTGATGGTGGCGAAGGCAGCGACACGGTCAGCTATGCCGACAATGTCGTGGGCGTCCGCATCAACCTGCTGACGGGTGAGGCCGCGGGCGGCGACGCGCAGGGCGACGTGTTCCGCAGCATCGAGAACGTGATCGGCACGTCCTTTGCCGACACGCTGACCGGAGATGCCGGCGCGAACCGCCTGTCCGGCGGCGGGGGCAAGGACGTCCTGACCGGCGGCGAGGGCAACGACTATCTTGACGGCGGTTCTGGCGCGGACGTGATGGACGGTGGCGAAGGCGACGACACCTATGTCGTCGACAATGGCGGCGACCAGATCGTCGACAGCGCCGGCAACGACACGGTTCGCACCAGCATGTCGGCCTATACGCTGGCGGCGGGGCTGGAAAATCTGGCGGCGACGGGCGTGCTGTCGTTCACCGGGGTGGGCAACGCCGCCGCGAACGTCATCACCGGCGGCATCGCGAACGACAGCCTCAGCGGGCTGGAGGGCGATGACACGCTTCAGGGCGGGGCGGGTGCCGACCTGATCGATGGCGGCAGCGGGTTCGACATCGCCAGCTACGCCGGCAGCGCCGCCGGCGTCACCGTCGATCTGGGGCAGGGCATCGCGCGCGGCGGCGACGCCGAAGGCGACGTGCTGACCGGTATCGAAGGGCTGACCGGGTCGGCCTTGGCCGACATGCTGACCGGCGATGCCGGGGCCAACCGCCTGTCGGGCGGTGGCGGCAACGACCGGATCGACGGCGGTGCCGGACTGGACACGATGGTGATGTCCGGCGCGCGGAGCGACTATGCGTTCCGGTCGGTCGATGGCGTCCTACACGTCATCGACCTGCGGGCCGGATCGCCCGATGGCAACGACAGCTTCGTCAACATCGAACGGATCGAGTTCGCGAGCGGCAGCGGCATACCCACCGGCGCGGTGACCGGCACGATCGCCAACGACACGCTGAACGGGACCAGCGCGGTCGACACCTTCTTCTTCGACACCGCGACCGGCATTGCCGGCGGCAGCGACCAGATCCGTAACTTCGGTGCCGGCGACCGCGTGGTGACGACCACTGCCCTGGCCGGTGCCAATGCCAGCGGCGTGATCCGCGTCAATGCGAGCGACCGGTTCGTCCTGTCGGCGACGGAGGATGCGCCGACTGGTTCCACCGGCACGCTGAAGCTGTTCGCGACCGGGACCGGCAAGCTGATCCCGTCGATCAAGCTGATCGGCAGCGAGACGCGCGACGGCGTGACCTATTACGTCTATGCCGCGGCGACCGACGACAAGGCCGATGCCAGGCTGGACCTGGGGCGGAGCGCCGCGCCGACCGTGACGATGACGCAATCGGCAGGGACGCTCAGCACCGTCGCGGCGACCGCCGCCGTCACGCTGACCTTCGACCGTGCGCCGTCCGGGCTGACGATCGACGATCTGGTGGCCAATCACGGCACCGTATCGAACCTGCAGGTGTCGGCCACCAATCCGCTGGTGTACACCGTCATGTTCACGGCGGCCAACGGCTATGCCGGCACCGGCGGCATCGCGATCGCGGCAGGGCGCTTTACCGGCGATGATGGCGTCGCCAACACGGCCGGGGCGGCGATCGGACTGTCGATCGACACGGTGGCACCGACGGTCGAGATCACCAGCAACACGACCCAGCTGGGCCATGGTCAGCAGGCGAAGCTGACCCTGACCTTCTCCGAAGCGCCGGTCGGCCTGACGACGGCCGATATCGCGGTCGGCAGCGGGACCGTCACCGATCTGGTCGGTACGACCGATGCCCGTGTCTATCACGTGACGTACACGCCCGGGGACGGCGTCCTCGATCCGGCGATGCAGGTCACGATTGCGGCGCAGAGCTATACCGACTCGGTCGGCAACGCCGGTGCGGGGAACGGCGTGACGCTGGCGGTCGATACCGCCAGTGCGATCTACAGCGGCACGGCCGGCAGCGACCGCTTCACCGCGATGTCGGATGCGAACTGGACGATCGACGGCAATGGCGGCGCGGACGTCCTGTCCGGGCGGGGCGGGGCCGACCTGATCCGTGGCGGGGAAGGCGACGACCGCCTGCATGGCGGCGGTGGCAGCGATGTTCTGAACGGCGGCAACGGCATCGACGCGGCGATGTTCGACGGCGCGCGGAGCGACTATGCCTTCGCCTTCAACAACGGCGTGCTGGAAATCCGCGACCTGCGCGTGGGCGCACCGGAGGGTAACGACCGATTGATCGATATCGAGCAACTGTCCTTTGCCGGCAGCAACGGCGCCCCGACCGGTTCGGTCGTCGGCACCTATGCCAATGATACGATGGTCGGGACGGCCGGCGCGGACACGTTCTTCTTCGACACGGCGACCGGGCTTGTCGGCGGGAGCGATCAGATCCGCAACTTCGGTGCGGGCGACCGGGTGGTGATGACGTCGCAATTGTACGACGACAATGCCGATGGACGAATCCGGGCAGGTGCCAGCGACCGGTTCAACCTGCCGGGCGTCGCCGGGGACGCGATGGGTTCGACCGGGACGCTCAAGATTACCGGTGCTTCGGGCGGCGTGTTGTCGAACCTGCAACTGATCGAGCAGGTCGTGCACGACGGCATCCATTACTACGTGTACGGCCTTGTCGGGGATGCCACGGTGCACGGCGACCTGCTGTTCGGATAGGCCCGGCGCCGCATCCGGGTTGCCGCAATCACCGGTTTGGCGCACACTGGCGGTATCGCACTGCATCATCGAAGGACGCGTACGTTGGATAACGGGTTAGGGAAGCGAAAGACCGCAACGCTGTTCACGGGGCTGGGCGTCACGGCGCTGCTGCTGTCGGCGTGCGGCGGGGCGACACCACCGGTGCAGCAGGCCCCGGTCGCGTCGACCCCTCTCCAGAACGGCACCGGCGGGGACGTATATACGCTGGGTATCGGCGATCGCGTGCGGATCAGCACCTTCAACGAACCGTCGCTCAGCGGCGAGTTCCAGGTCGGCGGCAAGGGCACGATCAGCTTCCCGCTGATCGGCGACGTTCCTGCGCAGGACAAGACCGGCAAGCAACTGGAGGCGGTGCTGGTCGAGCGGCTGGGCGCGGGCTATATCCGCAACCCGCGCGTCACCGTCGAAGTCCTCAGCTATCGGCCGTTCTTCATCCTTGGCGAAGTGAGCCGTCCGGGCCAGTATCCGACGTTCGACGGCATGACGCTCAGCCGGGCGATCGCGCTGGCCGGGGGATATACCTATCGCGCCAATCGCAAGCAGGCGCTGATCCGGCATCCGGGGGCCACGCAGGAACAGCGCGTTACGATCGATTCCGACGTCCGTATCCAGCCGGGCGACGTGGTACGCATCGGCGAACGTTACTTCTGATCGGTTTTGGGCCGGCCGGCGGGCGGATCGTCCGTCGCCGGCCTTCCGGTTCGCCTCAGCGCAGGATCGCGTCGGTCAGCGCGCCGAAGAGGCGGGACATCGGTTCGCGGAACGTCAATGCGAGCAGCAGCATCGTGACCGGCCAGCGCAGCGAATCGATCAGCGCGGCGGACCATTGTTTCCAGCTCATCGCCGGCACGGCGGTCTTGTCTTCTATACCATTCATGGCGACAGCATATGCGCCCGTGCCGGGGCGGTCCAGCCGTCATGACGCCGGGCGCCGGGCGGCCCGGGACATCGGGATGATTCGGTAACGACCCGTATTTGGTAACTTTTCCGGAATAGCGTATCGGTGAACCGCGATTAGGGCGCGAACGATATGATGTGGCGTAAAGTTTCTGCGAACGACGCGGTCCCCGGTGCGACTGTCGCCGGTCCGTCCGGCGCCAACCCGCTGCGCATGGCGGTGGCGGCCTGCCGCCCCCATTTCATGTTCGCCGGACTGTTCAGCGGGTTGATCAACCTGTTGTACCTGGCCCCGTCGATCTACATGCTGCAGGTGTACGACCGGGTCGTGTCGACGCGCGGGACGGCGACGCTCGTCACGCTGACGGCGATCCTCGCGCTGGCGTTGATCTGTTCGGCCCTGCTCGATTCGGCCCGGATGCGGCTGTTGCAGCGGGCCAGCGTGCGGCTGGAAAAGCTGGCGGCGCAATCCGTCCTCGCGCGTGCCCTGTCGCCGGGGGCCGGCGACCTTGCCGCGCGGCAATCGGCGGCGCGCGATTTCGACACGCTGCGCCAGACGATGACCGGCCCCGCGATCCTTGCGCTGTTCGATGCGCCATGGGCACCGATCTACATCGCGGTGTGCTTCCTGATGCATCCGTGGATCGGCGTGCTGGCGCTGGTGTCGTCGATCCTGCTGGCCGGGATCGCATGGGGAACCGAGCGGGTCACTGCGGGGCTGGTGCAGGCTGCGGGGGCGCAGTCCAACCAGACCTATTCGATGCAGGACTTCTCGATCCGCTCGGCGGAGACAGTCGGCGCGCTCGGCATGCAGGGGGCGCTGGTCCAGCGCCACCTGGGGCAGCGGCTGGGCACGGTGGCGTTGCAGGTGGAAGCGACGCGGGTATCGGGCCGGCTGCTGGCCTTCACCAAGTTCCTGCGCATGTTCATCCAGTCGCTGGCGCTGGGCCTGGGGGCGCTGCTGGCGATCGAGGGGATGATTTCGGGGGGCGCGATCTTTGCCGCCTCGCTGCTGATCTCGCGCGGGTTGCAGCCGATCGAACAGTTCATGGGCGCGCTGCGCAACGTGCTGTCGGCCCGCTCCGCCTATCGCAATCTCCAGGCGCTGTGCGATATGGGGGAGGTGGTCGAGCCGATGCCGTTGCCTGTCCCGACCGGTCGCCTGTCGATCGAGGGGGTGACGGTCGCGACGGATCAGCGCGATACGCCGATCTTGTCCGACATCGTGTTCGACGCGCAGCCGGGCGAACTGATCGCGTTGGTCGGGCCGAGTGGGTCGGGCAAGAGTACGCTGATGCGGGTCCTGTCGGGCGGGCTGGCACCGACCGAGGGCATGGTCCGGCTCGACGGGGCCAATTATGCCGACTGGAACCGCGAGCAGCTCGGCCGGCATATCGGCTATATGTCGCAGGACACGGTCCTGTTCCCCGGCACCGTCCGCGAAAATATCGCCCGTTTCCAGGTCGCGGTCGACGATCAGGGGCATCAGGCGGTGCTCGACGCGGCGACGGCGGCCGGCGCGCACGAACTGATCCTGCAACTGCCGAAGGGATATGATACCCCGCTCGGCCCCGGCGGCGTGACGCTGTCGGCGGGGCAGGCGCAGCGGATCGCCTTTGCCAGGGCGCTCTATGGCCGCCCCGTGCTGTTGCTGCTCGACGAACCGAACGCGCATCTCGACGGCGAGGGCGACCTGTTGCTGATGCGCAAGCTCGTCGCGCTCAAGCAGGCGAATGCGACGCTGATCGTGTCGACCCATCGCACCGGTATCCTGCAGGTCGCCGACCGCATCCTCATGCTGAACGGCGGGGCCGTTCAGGCGTTCGGCCCGCGCGACGAGATCATCAAGCCGCGTCCCGCGGTGCCGCCGCCGCCGCCGCCGGGACCGGGACCCGCCGGGGGCGCGCCGTCCACCGGGGGCGGGGTGACGCTGCATGGCGGTCGCCGCTGGATCGAGGAACCGCCCCAGACCGACAATCCCGTGCTGCGCGATCCCGCCAGCCACGGAAGGAAGCACGCGTAATGACCACCAACGTCGTTCTGCCGCCGCGCGGCATCGTGCCGAACGCGGTCGCCGCGCATGCGCTGCTCGACGATTCGCCCCGGCGTCCGGCGATGGTGGGCGTGGCGGTTGGCCTGGTGTTCTTCGTCGGTTTCCTCGGATGGGCCGGGTTCGCGCGCCTTGACGCTGCGGCGGTCGGCACCGGGCAGGTCGCGGTAATGGGCAACCGCCAGACCGTCCAGCATCGCGACGGCGGAACCGTCGGGCAGGTGCTGGTGCGCGAGGGGCAGCACGTCGCCGCCGGTCAGTTGCTGGTGTCGCTGGCCGCGCCCGAGGTCGACGCGCAGGAACGGGCGCTTGCGGAGAGCGTGATCGGCCTCGAGGCGCAGCAGGCCAGGCTGGAGGCGGAGGTGACCGGCGGTCCGATCCGCTGGCCCGAGGCGTTCGCCGGCTATGCCGGGCGCGACGCCCGGATCGCGGAACGCGCGCGCGCCGTCCAGTCGGGGCAGTCGTCGGCGCGCGGCGGGATGCTCGCGGCCAGCGGGAACGTCAATGTCCAGCGCCGTCGCGAAACCGAGGAACAGATTCGCGGCTATGTCGCGCAGGCCCGCTCCACCCGCGAACAGCGGGAATCGTTGCAGGCGCAGCTGGCCAGTGCGCGGACGCTGCAGGACAAGGGCTTCGTCTCGCTGAATGCGATCCGCCAGCTCGAACGCAGCGTGTCGCAGATGGACGCCGCCATCGCCGACCTGAACGCGCGGGTCGCGGCGTCGCGGGCCAGCAACAGCGGCGTCGCGAGCGAGGACGTCCAGAACCGGCGGCGGATGCAGACCGAAAGCTCGGCCGCGCTGCGCGACACGCTGTTCCAGTTGAACGAGATGCGCCCGAAGTGGCTCGCCGCGCGCGACCAGTTGCGGCGTACGGCGGTGCGCGCACCGGTCGCCGGGCGAATCGTCGGGCTCAGCGTGTTCTCGCAGGGCGCGGTACTGGCCCCGGGCCAACGCGTCCTCGACATCGTTCCCGACGCCGCACCGCTGATCGTGCGAACACAGTTCGCGCCGGGCGATATCGACGGGGTGGAGGAAGGCCGCGAGGCGGAGGTGCGCTTCCTCTCGCTGCACCAGCGCGACCTGCCGATCATCCTGGGATCGGTGCGATCGGTATCGGCCGACGCGCTGACCGACGAGCGCACCGGCGCCAGCCACTACGAGGTCGATGTTGCCGTCCCGCCGAGCCAGTATGCTGCGTTGCAACAGTCGCGTGGCGGCAAGTCGGCAGGAATTCGACCGGGAATTCCAGTGCAGGTGTTCATTCGGCTTCGCAAACGCACCGCGCTGCAATATATGTTCGACCCGTTGGTGGAGGCGTTCTCCCGTTCTTTCCGGGAACGGTAATCGACGTTTCGCCGAATGTTCTCTAAGCGGGGACAGCCGACCGCCCGTTGGGCGCCCGTCAGGGCGGCGGACCGGCTTGTCTGATCGAGGAATGGGTAAATGACGAGCGACACGACCGAGCAGCAGGCCGCCGGACGCAGTGGGGTACTCGATCGCAAGGGGCTGATCGATTTCGTGAGGCTGGGCGCCCTGCTGCGCCGCCGCTGGCTGGTGATCGTCGCGGTGTCGCTGGCGGTGGCGGCGATGGCGTTCCTTGCCTATCGCCTGCAACGGCCGCTGTATGAAGCGACCGCGCAGGTCGCGCTGGACCGGCGCGAGGCGCAGCTAGGCGAACAGAACAACACCGACCTCCCGACCGATTCGCCCGCGGTGGATACCGAGGTGCAGGTCCTCGGTTCGCCGGCCGTCGCCGCGCGCGTGGTCGACAAGCTTGGTCTCGCCCGCGATCCGGCCTTTGCCGGCGACGCGACGACGCCTGCGGCGGCGCGCGAAAACGCGATCGCGGCATTGCAGGCCAAGGTCGATATCAAGCGGACCGGCCTGTCCTACGCGATCGGGGTAACGACCCGTTCCTTCTCCGCTACGAAGGCGGCGAACATCGCCAACGGCGTGGTCGACGAATATGTCGCCGCGCGGCTCGGCAACAAGGAGGCGGATCGCCAGCGGCAGATCCAGCTCCTGCGCCAGCGCATCCAGCAGTTGCGCAGCGAAGTGATCTCGGCCGAATCGGCCATTTCCAGTTATCGGGCGCGCAACGGCCTGGTCGATGTGACGCCGGGCGGAACGAACAGTTCGCAGGCGACCGTCGCGCTGAACGGGCAATTGGCGCAGGCGCAGGCGGAACAGGCGGCGGCGCAGGCGCGGCTGGCGACGGCACGCGGGCAGCTCGCCCGCGGCAGCAGCGGCGAGGCGCTGGGCGCCGCGCTCAATTCCGAAGTGGTTCAGGGGCTGCGCGCGCAGCAGGCGCAGCTGAGCACGCAGCGCGCGGACCTGGTCGGCCGCTACGGTCCGCTCCATCCCGATCTCGCCCGCGTCGACCGGCAGCTGGCCGAGGTGGACGCCCGGATCAAGGCGGAGGTCAATCGGGTCATTTCCAACCTCGAATCGGAATCGCGCGTCGCCAGTGGCCGGGCAAGCTCGCTGCAGTCGTCGATCGGCCGCAACGAAGGATCGTTGCGTGCCGAGAACGCCGCCTCGGTTCGCCTGAACGACCTGCAGCGCAGCGCCGATGCCGCGCGCAACCTGTATCAGACGTTCCTCGACCAGTATCGCGCCGCCGTCGCGCGACAGGGCACGGACCAGACGCTGGCGCACGTCATCGCGCACGCCATGCCGCCGGCCGCCCCGGTTTCGCCCAATCCGATCGTCTATGCGCTGCTCGGCATCGTCGGCGCGCTGCTGGCCGCCGGCCTCGCGGTGACGGTGCTCGAGATGCTGGAAAGCGGCGTCAAGACGAGCGAGGATGTCGAGGAAGAGCTGGGCGTTCCCTCGATCGGCCTGATCCCCGACCTGTCCACCATACCGGGCGTGAAGGTATCGCGTCGCGACCCGATCGGTCCGTCGCAATATCTGATCGGCAATCCCTCGTCGGTCTTCGCCGAATCGTTCCGGGCGGTGCGGACCAACCTGAAGCGATCGGGTGCCAAGGTCGTTGCCATCACCTCGGCGTTGCCGGCGGAAGGCAAGACGACGCTGTCGATCTGCCTTGCGCGCTCGGCCGCGCTGGCCGGGCAGCGGGTGTTGCTGATCGACAGCGATCTTCGCCAGCGCGCCACCACCCGGCGGATGAACGTCGATACGCAGACCGGTTTCGCCGAAGTGCTGGCGGGCAGCTGCACGCTGGAACAGGCGATGGTCGTCGATGAAGCCAGCGGCGCGTTCCTGCTGCCGCAGGCGGGCGCGGTGAGTGATTTCGAACTGTTGGGGTCGGAGGCGATGCGCCGGCTGATGGCGCAGGTCCGCGACCAGTTCGACCTCGTCCTGCTCGATTGCGCGCCGGTGCTGCCGGTGGTCGAGGCGCGACAGGCAGCGGCGCTTGCCGACCGCGTCGTGCTGGCCGTGCGCTGGGGATCCACCCCGCGCAAGGCGATCGGACATGCGATGCGCCTGCTCGATCAGGTGGGCGCGGTGACCGCCGGGGTGGTGCTGACCCGCGCCGACCTGCGCGCGATGGCCAAGAGCGGCTATGGCGACCCGGCCTTCTACTACAACAAGTACAAGACCTATTATGCGTGATCCCATCGCCGCCGCGCGTCGGCCTGTCCGGGTCGGCGTCACGGGACTGCGCGGTATTCCAGGCGTGATGGGCGGGATCGAAAGCCATTGCGAGGAGCTCTATCCTCGCATCGTGGCGATCGATCCCGCGACGGACGTCACCCTTGCCGCCCGGCGTCCCTATGTCCGGCAGGGCACGCCCTACACCGTCGGGTCTCTTCGGGTCGTGCCGCTGCCCTCGACGCGGGTTTCGTCGATCGAGGCGACGCTGAACACCCTGCTGGCGACCCTCTATTTCGGCATCGTCCGCCGGGTCGATCTGTTGCATATCCATGCGATCGGCCCTGCGCTGCTCACCCCTCTGGCCCGTCTGCTCGGCTTGCGGGTCGTGGTGACGCACCATGGTCGCGATTATCGGCGGGCCAAATGGGGCGGCTTTGCGAAGTGGATGCTGGTGACCGGCGAAAAGCTGGCGATCCGGTACGCGCATCAGGTGATCGTGGTGTCGGAAACGCTGGCGGAGCAACTGCGCCGCGAATTTCCCGATCGCGCCGGGCGGGTCCATTACATCCCCAACGGGGTGCCTGCCGTCATCACGGAGGGCCAGGAGGATCCGCGCGTTCTCGAACGGTTCGGGCTGCAACGCGGCGGGTTCATCCTGTCGGTCGGGCGACTGGTGCCGGAAAAGGGATTCGCCGATCTGGTCGCCGCCCATCAGCAATCGGGCAGCCCGATGCCGCTGGTCATCGCCGGTGGTGCCGATCACCAGACCCCGTTCGTACGCGATCTTCTGGCGCAGCAGTCGGACCGGGTGATCTTCACGGGAATGTTGCCCCGGGACGAACTGCGGACCCTGTATCGCAGCGCCGGGCTGTTCGTGCTGGCGTCGCATCACGAAGGTCTGCCGATCGCCGGGCTGGAGGCAACGGCGGTCAGTGCGCCGTCGCTGCTGAGCGATATCGATGCCAATCTCGACGTCGGGTTGCCCCGCGACCGCTATTTCCCGATGGGTGACGTCGCGGCGCTCGCCCGCCGCCTGGTCGATCCGGCCCTGCTGACCCCGGTGGATGGCGCTGCGATCCGTGCGCGGTTCGACTGGAGCCGGATCGCCGAACAGACCCTCGACCGGTATCGGGACATATCGGGACGGCGTTGAAGCGCACCGGTGCGGTCCGAACCGGTGGTTGCGGTTGTGGGTATCGGGCGGCCGTTGCGGCATGGCACGCTGCACCATCGACGATGTGGAGTGGATTGCGTGCCTTGTGCGAAATCGTGCAGGGATTTTATCGAGGACGATGGCCGGATCGCCCATCGTCGGGCGGATGGCGACAGGGCGACCGCGGCGACATTCGGTCACCGGCGCCGTGTCATCGCCTGCTCGCGTCCCGCCGGATGGTCCGCTATGGCACCGGACGGAGGGATCGGAATCGGGGACGGCCTGAACGGCCGCGTCGGATCGCGATCGGATATATGGGGAGCGTCGCCGGGTTCGGACGCGCGCGACAGGGAAGAACAATGGGGAACGCCGGGTGAAAAAGACACCTTTTCCAGCTGACGGGGCCAGCACGTTCGACGGGGCGAACCTGCGTCTCTGGCAAACGCCCCATGCGGCACGGGTGCGGCTGTACGTCTCGTTGCTGGCGCTGGATCTTCTGGCGATCACGGTCGGGCTGCTGTTTCCCGCCGCGTTCCTGAACGTGAAGGGCAGCGTATCGGCGGTCCTCGTCGTCGCCTGCTTCATCTACAGCGTCATCGCATTCAATTCTGGTGCCTTTTCGTTGCGGTCCGGTGCGCAGACGATGATCGACACGGGCGCGGCGGTGCGTTCGCTGTTCCTGACCTACGGCGCGCTGTTCCTGATTTCCTATTTCCTCCGGCTGGACCGCGACATGTCGCGCCTGCTGCTGGCGGTGGCGATGGCCGGGGATCTGGTCCTGGTCGTTCTGTTCCGGCAGCTCGTGTCGCTGCTGGTCGAGACGCGCCTGCGCAACAAGCTGCTGCTGCAGGTGCTGATCTGCGACGGAGCGAGCGTGGACGTGCCGCGGGAATTCCGGGTGATCGACGCCGGGGAACAGGGCATCCGGCCCGACATGCGCGATCCCGCGATGCTCGATCGCTTCGCCCAGTTCATCCAGGGCTATGACCGCGTCATCGTCGCCTGCCAGCCCGAAGCGCGCGCGAACTGGGCGATGATGCTGAAGGGCGCCGACGTCCGGGGCGAGATCGTGGTGGGCGAGATCGACATGTTCGGCGCACTGCGCCTGTCCAAGGTGTCGAAGGTCCCGACGCTGGTGGTGGCGGTGGGGCCGCTGTCCCTGCGCAAGGCGATGGCCAAGCGCGCGTTCGACATCGCCTGCTGCATCCCGGCGCTGATCCTGCTGCTGCCGGCGCTCGGCATCATCTCGCTGGCCATCAAGCTCGACAGTACCGGGCCGGTCCTGTTCCGGCAGCGTCGCGTCGGACGCGGCAACAAGTTCTTCCACATCCTCAAGTTCCGCAGCATGCGTGTCGAACAGAGCGATGCCAGCGGGTCCAAGTCGGCCAGCCGCGACGACGATCGGATCACGCGCGTCGGCTACATCCTGCGGCGGACCAGTATCGACGAGCTGCCGCAGCTTTTCAACGTGCTGCTCGGCCATATGAGCATTGTCGGCCCCCGCCCGCATGCGCTGGGCTCCCTTGCGGGCGAACAGCTGTTCTGGGATGTCGATGAACGGTACTGGCACCGCCATACGCTGAAGCCGGGCATCACCGGGCTGGCCCAGGTTCGCGGCTATCGTGGCGCGACGGTCCATACCGAGGACCTGACCAACCGGTTGCAGGCCGATCTGGAATACATCGCCAACTGGTCGTTCTGGCGCGACCTCGCCATCGTCTTCATGACGCTGCGGGTCATCGTCCACCGCAATACCTATTGACGAAACGTCGCCGCCCGCCGGTGGTGCCGGCGGGCGGACGGGATCAGCCGAGCAGGACAGCGACGCCGAGGATCGCCGCCCAGGGCAGCGTCACGATGGCGACTGCCGCCAGCAGGCGCTGCCGCGGCGAGAACTTGCCGACGCGAGCGACATCGGCCCCGGGCGCCGTCGTCAGGTCGGTATCGAGCTTCACGACGTTGCCGCGGCTGGCGCTGGTGATCGAGCCCGACGGCAGCGTCTCGACGAATTCGCAGCCATAGCCGATCGATCCCGACCGCACCACGCGTGCGCCGACGGTGCCGATGCCGGCGACACCCAGCTCGATCAGCTGTTCCGCCGCCAGCAGGGCATCGGTTTCGATCAGGCAGCCGTCACGGGTCAGGTCGACCAGCGTGACCGGAATCGGCGGGTGCCCCGCAACGCGGAGCACCGCCGTCCGCTGGATGCCGATACGCTGCTGTGCGCGGCGGTTTCCCGCCAGGCCGGTAGTAATCTGGGCGGGCTGCGACACGACATTCCCCAACTGGCTGAACACCGACGAAGCTAGCGGCGACTGTTTACGAAAGCGTTGTGGCGACTGCTTACGAAATGGTTACCGGCCGCTTGAGCCTGCCCCGCACCGCCCTCACGCCAGCGCGGTTCGGGCGATGTCGGCATAGATCGCGGTCAGGGCGTGCAGGTCGTCGATGGCCACCGCCTCGTCCACCTTGTGCATCGTCGCATTCAGCAGGCCGAACTCGACCGTCGGGCACAGGCGCGACAGGAACCGCGCATCCGACGTTCCGCCGGTCGTCGACAGGTCCGGGGTGATCCCGGTGTGGCGTTCGATCGCCGCCGTCACCATGGCGGAGAAATCGGCCGGCGGGGTCAGGAACGCCTCGCCCGATATCCGCCCCTCCACCCGCGCGTCGGGCGCATGGGTACGGACGATGGCGGCGATACGCTCGACCAGCGCCGCGCCCGAATGTTCGTCGTTGAACCGGATCGACAGTCGTGCCGCCGCATGTCCCGGAATGACGTTGGTGGCCGGGTTGCCGACGGTGATGTCGGTGATCTCGATGTTCGACGGCTGGAACCAGGCGTTGCCGTCGTCCAGCACCACCGCTTCGATAGCGGCCAGCGCGGCGACGAGCCTGGGGATCGGATTGTCGGCGAGGTGCGGATAGGCGACATGCCCCTGCCGTCCGGGTACGTCGATCCAGATATTGACCGATCCCCGCCGGCCGATCTTGACCATGTCGCCCAGCCGCCGGGCAGAGGTCGGTTCGCCGACCAGGCACAGGTCGGGGCAGAGGCCGCGCGCCGCCATCCGCTCGATCAGCGCACGCGTGCCGAAGATCGCAGGCCCTTCCTCGTCGCCGGTCACGATCAGGCTGATCGTGCCCGCATCCGCCGGCACCCGCGCGGCAGCGGCGACGAACGCGGCGACCGCACCCTTCATGTCCACCGCACCGCGCCCGTACAGCAGCCCGTCGCGTGCCTCGGGCGCGAAGGGCGGGCTGGTCCAGCCCGGCCCCGGGGCCACGACGTCGACATGGCCGGCAAAGGCGAAGTGCCGTTCGCCGGTGCCGCGCACCGCCAGCAGGTTTTCGACCGGCCCGTCGGGGGCCTCGCCGGTCACGAACCGGTCGACCTCGAACCCCAGCGGTAGCAGCGCCGCTTCCAGCACGTCGAATACCGCCCCCCCTGCGGGGGTCACGCTGTCGCAGGCGATCAGCCCCGCGGCCAGTTCGACGACATCCACCACCTCATATCTCCTTCGCTGCATCCGGCATCCGCAGGCGCGCTCTATCCTAATCGCGGCAAATCGCCACTGGTGGCGTCGATGCGATCGGCTAAGGCGGGTCCGATGCGTATGTTGTTGGTCTGTCTTGCGGTGCTGCTCCTCGTCCCGTCATGGGCCGGTACGGAGCGGCTGCCGCTCTATGCCGGGCCGCCACGGGTATCGGCGACGCCGGTCGATCTCTATCCCGGCGATCCGGCGCGACGCCGCAACGGCGTATTGACCTATCTGGGCGGGGTGTCGCTGACCGCGTCCGACCCCGCCTTTGGTGGCTTCTCCGCGGTGCGGGTCGCGGGCGACCGGTTCACGCTGCTGTCGGACGGCGGCGCGGTGCTGCGCTTTCGCATGGGGGGCGACGGGCAGGTGCGCGATACCCGCGTCACCGAACTGGCGGGGCCGGGTACCGGCTGGGAAAAGCGCGACCGTGATACCGAATCGCTGGCGACGCTGCCGGACGGCGACGTCCTGATCGGCTATGAGCGTCACAACGAGATCTGGCGCTTCGATCCCGCCTTTCGCCCCGTCCGCCATGCCGCCCCGCGCGCGATGCGCCGCTGGTCGGAAAACGGCGGTCCCGAAGCGATGGCGACGATGCCCGACGGTGCCGTCCTCGTCCTCAGCGAGGCGCATGGGAAGAAAGGGCGGCCGGGCTATTCGGCGCTGCGCTTTCCCGGCGATCCGACCACGCCCGGCATCCGGCCGATGCCGTTCCGGTACAAGGCACCGGACGGGTTCCGCGTCACGGATGCCGCAGCGCTGCCCGACGGGCGGCTGCTGGTGCTGACCCGCCGCATCTCGATCGGCGAGTATTTCACCGCGAGGCTGCAGATCGCCGACGTCCGCGCGCTTCGCCCCGGCGCGCTGGTGACGGGACGGACCATCGCCCGGTTCGAACCGCCCGCGCTCCACGACAATTTCGAAGGGCTGGCGGTCGTGCGCGACGGCGACCTGCTGGCGCTGTGGATCGTGTCCGACGACAACCAGTCGGTCACCCAGCGGACGCTGCTGCTGAAGTTCGCCCTGCCGCTGCGTCCCTGATCCGCGACGCCCGGCGATGGTGCCGGCACGATACCGTCGTCCATGCTGTACCGCAGCGAAGGGCTTGTCGCGATACCCCTCCGGGGGCTAGAGGCGGAGCCGTATAGTACCGGGTTCTGTGGGGGTTGGTCGAATGAAGATCGCGGTTTTTGGTCTGGGCTATGTCGGCATGTCGAACGCCGTGCTGCTGGCACAGCATAACGAAGTCGTCGCGGTCGACATTTCGGAAGAGCGGGTCGCGCTGGTCAATGACCGCAAGTCGCCGATCATCGACACCGAACTGGAACAGTTCCTTGCCGAACGCGAACTGAACCTGTCGGCCACCACCGATGCGGCGGCGGCGCTGGCCGGGGCCGATTACGTCATCGTCGCCACCCCGACCAACTACGATGTCGAAACCGACAAGTTCAACACCGGCTCGGTCGAAGCGGTCATCAAGCTGGCGGTCGAACACGCGCCGCAGTCGACCGTCGTCATCAAGTCGACCATCCCGGTCGGTTTCGTTGAGGATGTCCGCCAGCGGCTGAACGCGCCGCAGGTGATCTTCAGCCCCGAATTCCTGCGCGAAGGCCGCGCGCTGTACGACAATCTGCACCCGTCGCGGATCATCGTCGGCGAACGCTCGGATCGCGCGAGCGTCTTCGCCGACCTGCTGCTGGGCGGCGCGGAGAAGAAGGACGTGGCCGTCCTGTTCACCGATTCGCGGGAAGCGGAGGCGATCAAGCTGTTCGCCAACACCTATCTCGCGATGCGCGTCGCCTTCTTCAACGAACTCGACAGCTATGCCATCGCCGGCGGCATGAACACCCGCCAGATCATCGAGGGCGTCGGCCTCGATCCGCGCGTGGGGATGCAGTACAACAACCCCAGCTTCGGCTATGGCGGCTATTGCCTGCCCAAGGACACCAAGCAGCTGCTGGCGAACTATTCCGAAGTGCCGCAGAACCTGATCCGCGCGATCGTCGACGCGAACCGCACGCGCAAGGACTTCCTCGCCGACCAGATCATCGCCCGCAGGCCGACGAAGGTCGGCGTGTACCGCCTGACGATGAAGGCCGGTTCGGACAATTTCCGCCAGTCGTCGATCCAGGGGATCATGAAGCGGGTGAAGGCGAAGGGCATCGAGGTCGTCGTGTACGAACCCGCGCTCGACGACGACCTGTTCTTCGGGTCGCGGGTCGTCAAGGACCTCGACACGTTCAAGGCCGAGTGCGACGTAATCATCGCCAACCGCGCCCCGCCCGAACTGGCCGACATCGGCGACAAGCTGTTCACGCGCGACATCTTCGGGTCGGACTGACAACAGGCGCTGCAAGTTCCTCCCCGGCGCGGGGAGGGGCCACGCTCCCCCCGCCGTTACCGCCGACTTGCTGGATGCAATTGCGAAAGTATTCCCGCGCAGGCCGGGATCCAGAGCCGCACACGCAAGCCGTGGTTTTGCTTGGTTCTGGCCCCCCGCCTGCGCGGGGGTACTGCCGGGCTACGGGGCTAAGTCACGGACTTCCCCATGCCTCCCCGGCTGTCGCGCCGGGCCTAGGGCGCGTGTGCGTCCGACATGAACCGTCGCCCCAGCGAAGGCTGAGGCCTCAAGCGGCTCCTGTCCCGCACCATTCCGGGCAATCCCGGCCTTCGCCGGGATGACGCTTGGTCCGGCGTGGCCTTTGGGCGCGGCGGCGAAGTGGGGCAGCGGCAGGGCGTACATCGTCATGGGCTGGCCGGGGCATATTCCCTGTCCCGCGGCGGTCTGTCCGCAACGTGCCGCCCGTTTCCCCTATATCAGCAAGCCGACCGCCGACCGATGTCCCCCGCCGCTCCCGCCCACGACAAAACCCGCCGGGTCGCTGTGCAGCGCCCCGGCGGGTCTGTTCGTAAACCGGCGTGACCGGATCAGGCGGCTGCGGCGGCTGCCGCGACGGCCTTCTTCTTCACGTCGCGCTTCAGGCGACGGGCACGCAGCGACAGGTCGTCGTCGCTGGTCTTCAGCAGCCAGTTGTCGAGGCCGCCGACATGCTCGACCGAACGCAGGCCGTGGGTCGACACGCGCAGGCGGATCGAGCGCTCCAGCGCTTCCGACATCAGCGTGACGTTCTGCAGGTTCGGCAGGAACGTGCGCTTGGTCTTGTTGTTGGCGTGGGAAACATTGTGACCCACCTGCCGGCCCTTGCCGGTCAGCTCGCAGATGCGCGACATGATCGTTGATCCTGATTCTGTGTCGGGACACATGTCCCGGAAAGACGGCGCGGATAGCGTCGAACGGTCCTCGCGTCAACCGTTCGCGAGCCACTGCAACCCTCGCCGCCGCGGCTGCGTTGTTACGGCATCGATTCGGATCGTACATGAACAGGGAGCAGGTGGATGCGCGCATTTCTGGGGTTGCTGGGGCTGGTCGTCCTGATCGTCGCCGGCCTGATGGCATTCAATTTCATCAACATCGACCAGACGCAGCGCGCCGCCCTGCCGCAGGTAAAGGTCGAAGGGGGCCAGGCACCGAAGTTCGATGTCGAGGTCGGCAAGGTCGAGGTCGGCACTGTGAACCGTTCGGTCGAGGTGCCGGCGATCAAGGTCGAGCGCCCCGCCGGCCAGTAACGGCTGGCCGTCGCCGCCCCCGGCTGGCAAGGGGAGGGGCATGTTCGACGCCGCTCCCATGCACCGCGCGCTCGCCGCCGCCCGTGCCGCCGCGCAGGCAGGCGAGGTTCCGGTCGGCGCAGTGGTATTGCGCGGCGGAGCGGTGATCGCGGTCGCCGCCAATGCGCCGCGCGCACTGGCCGATCCGACCGCGCACGCCGAAATCCTCGCGATCCGCGCCGCGGCACGGGCGCTGGGGCGCGACCGGCTGGAGGATTGCGATCTGTGGGTGACGCTGGAGCCATGCGCGATGTGCGCCGGGGCCATCGCCCATGCCCGC
The DNA here is from genome assembly GCA_003946805.1 of Bacillus sp. 2B10. Taxonomy (GTDB): domain Bacteria; phylum Pseudomonadota; class Alphaproteobacteria; order Sphingomonadales; family Sphingomonadaceae; genus Sphingomonas. The sequence continues at coordinate 175,013 of RPSH01000004.1, forward strand.
ATCGCCCGGCTTTACTACGGGGCATCCGATCCCAAAGGCGGGGCGGTCGAGCACGGCCCGCGCTTCTTTGCCCAGCCGACCTGCCACCACCGCCCCGACATCTATCCGGGCATCGCCGAGGGCGAGGCCGCCGCCTTGCTCCGCAGCTTCTTCGCCGACCGCCGCGACGTTTGACGCGACGATATACGGATCATATATGGTTCGTATATCGAAAGGGAAGCGAATGGGTATCGTGAAGATCGACGATGCGCTGCACGAGGAAGTGCGCCGGGCAAGTGGCGTGCTGTGCCGCTCGATCAATGCGCAGGCGGAATTCTGGATGACCATCGGCATGATCGCCGAGGCCAATCCCGATCTGTCGTTCAACGACATCGTCCGCACCCGCCTTGCCGCCGCACAGGTCCGCGCGGTCGATGCGGTCGCCGTCTGACATGGTCAAGACGCCTGCCGAACTCGCCCTGATGCGCGTGTCGGGCCGCCTGCTCGCTTCGGTGTTCGAGATGCTCGACCGGCAGGCGCTGGCCGGCATGTCGACACTGGCGATCAACGATCTGGTCGAACGGTACATCGTGGACGACTGCGCGGCGCGCCCGGCGAGCAAGGGGCAATATGGCTTCGGCTTCGTGCTCAACAGTTCGATCAACGACGTCGTGTGCCACGGCGTGCCCGATGCCACGGCGGTCGTGCGCGACGGCGATATCGTCAACCTCGACATCACGCTGGAAAAGGACGGCTTCATCGCCGATTCGTCGAAGACCTATCTGGTCGGCAGCGTCAGCCCGCAGGCGCGGCGGCTGGTACAGGCGGCGCAGGGCGCGATGTGGGCGGGCATCGCCCAGGTCCGCCCCGGCGCGCGGCTGGGCGATGTCGGCCACGCAATCGAACGCCATGCCAAGAAGCTCGGCTATTCGGTGGTCCGCGAATATTGCGGGCACGGCATCGGCCGCGAGATGCACGAGGAACCCTCGGTCCTGAATTTCGGCCGGCCCGGCACCGGCGCGGTGCTGCGCGAGGGGATGACCTTCACCGTCGAGCCGATGGTCAATCAGGGATCGCGCAAGGTCGTGAGCGAGGACGACGACTGGACCGTCGTCACCGCCGACGGCAAGCTGTCGGCGCAGTTCGAACACACCGTCGCGGTGACCGCGACCGGGGTCGAGGTGCTGACGCTGCGATCGGATGAGGTGCCGCCGCGGCGGTAACCCTGACCGTATCCCGCGCAGGCGGGGATACGGCCACGATCGTCATGCTCCGTAACCCTGGACCCCCGCCTGCGCGGGGGTACGCAAGCTGTGGCTTACCGAAGCTTGTCCTGCTCGATCGGCACGATCTTGATTTCGACCCGGCGGTTCTCGGCGCGGCCTTCCTCGGTCTCGTTCGACGCGATCGGCTGGGTTTCGCCGAAGCCGCGGGTGCCGACGCGCGCCGACTGTACGCCGCGCGACGTCAGATAGCTGGCGACCGCCGACGCGCGGCGTTCCGACAGTGTCTGGTTGTACGCGTCCGACCCCGTCGAATCGGTATGGCCGTACACGTCGATATAGGTCTGGTTATAGTCGCGCAGCACGTCGGCGACCTGGTCCAGCGTCGAGCGGAACTGCGGCTGCACGTTGGCGCTGTCATAGGCGAAGGTGATGCCCGAGGGCATGTTGAGCACCAGGTCGTCGCCGCGCCGCGTCACCTCGACATCGGTGCCGGCGGTGCGGGCGCGCAGGTCGCGCTCCTGCTTGTCCATATAGGCGCCGATCCCGGCTCCGGCGAGGCCGCCGATGCCCGCGCCGAGGATCTTCTCGGTCCGGTCACGCCGTCCGCCGACCAGGTCGCCCAGCAGATAGCCGCCCACCGCGCCGCCGAGCCCGCCGATCGCCGCGCGCGAGATGCTGCGCTCGCCGGTTTCCGGGTCGGTCACGCACCCGCCGGTCAGCAGCGCCGCCGACAGCGCACCCGCGATCCAGATCTTGCCCGTCGCCATGTTCGATTCCTTTCGTCGTATCCGATCCTGTTCTCGCCCGGATGAACCGGGCAACGCCGGTCTTGTTCCGCATCCGTTTTGAACGGTTGCTGACCGAACGCCGCGCAACAATCCGCGTGGCGGCTGCGACTCGCCGGTTGTGCGCCGGGCGGCATTGCGGCATGGGTGGGCCAGTTCAATGGAACCTCTCACACCCTTCCCCTGGTTCGACGTCGTCATCATCCTCGCGCTGGTGGCGTTGAACGGCGTGTTCGCCATGTCCGAACTCGCCATCGTGTCCGCGCGCAAGGCAAGGCTGGAGGGGCTGGCGAAAGCCGGCGGCAGGGGGGCGCAGACCGCGATGCGCCTCGCCGACGATCCCGGCAAGTTCCTGTCGACCGTCCAGATCGGCATCACGCTGATCGGCATCCTGTCGGGCGCCTATTCGGGCGCCAGCCTCGGCGGACCGGTGGGCGAGCGGCTGGTGCTGCTGGGCGTGCCCGAATCGCTGGGCGACAATGTCGGCTTCGGCGTGGTGATCGCGATCACCACCTTCGCCAGCCTCGTGATCGGCGAGCTGGTGCCCAAGCAATTCGCGCTGCGCAGTCCAGAGCCGATCGCGGTGCTGGTCGCGCTGCCGATGCTGTGGCTGTCGCGGATCACCGCGCCGTTCGTGTGGTTGCTCGACACCACCTCGTCGCTGATCTTCAAGCTGCTGCGCATGAACCGCGAATCCGAAAACCGGGTAACGGCGGAGGAACTGCACCTGCTGGTCGCCGAAGCCAGCCGGTCGGGCGTGATCGAGGAGCATGAACGCTCGATCATCTCGGGTGTCGTCCGCCTCGCCGACCGTCCGGTGCGCGAGGTGATGACGCCGCGGACCGACGTCGAATGGCTCGACGTCACGCTCGACGAAGCCGGCGTCCGCGCGGCGATGGCGACGACGCCGCACACCCGCCTGCCGGTCGCCGAAGGATCGGTCGACGCGGTGATCGGCGTGGTGCAGGCGCGCGACATCGTGGCGGCGATCTGTCGCGGCGAGCCGCTAAACCTGCGCGCGCTGCTCCATGAAGCACCGGTGCTGCCCGATCAGGTCGACGCGATGGACGCGTTGCAGGCGATCCGCCGCGCGGCGGTGCCGATGGGCCTCGTCCACGACGAATATGGTCATTTCGAAGGGATCGTGACCCCCGCCGACCTGCTGCGCGCGATCGCCGGCGATTTCGCATCGGACGCCGACGAGGGCGATTCGCCGCACATCATCCGCCGCGAGGACGGATCGCTGCTGGTGTCGGGACAGACCCCCGCCGACCAGCTGGCCGAACGCATCGGCATCGACCTGCCCGAGGACCGCGACTATGCGACCGTCGCCGGCCTCGCGCTCGCCATCCTCAAGCACCTGCCGACCGAGGGCGAGCATTTCTCCGAACAGGGCTGGCGCTTCGAGATCGTCGACATGGACGGCCGCAAGATCGACAAGCTGCTGGTCGAGCACGTCGGATAGGGGTGACCCGCGGCTCAGCGGCGGGTCCATGTCTCCACCGCATCGTCGCGCTTCGCCCGCAACGCCCGGCGGGCGCGGGCATCGTTCAGGCCATAGGCTTGCAGGAACGTGACGCTGTTGGCGATCGCCGCGGCGTGGCCCGGCCCCTCGGCCTTCCCGATCAGGTCATGCGTGCCGCCGCGATAGGTGACGGCGAATTTGTCGCCGGCCGGCGCGCTCTGTACCGGGAACAGATGATCGTGCCAGTCGCTGACGAACCCCGGCACGACGTCGGCATCGCCCGTGACGATCATCATCGGCAACGCGTCGGCGGCATAGGCGGTCGGCGTCACCAGCCCCGGTATGCGGCCGGGTGACGAAAACCCCAGCACCGCCTTCACGCTCGGGTCGCGAAATGGGGCGATGTGGTTCAACCCGCCGCCCAGGCACAGGGCGATCAGCGTTCCGAAACTATGGCCGGCAGCGACCACCGGCTTGCCCGGCCAGGTCCGCGCGGCATAGCCGCTGGCGGCCCGCTGGTCGGCGATCCGTTCCATGAAGCTCGCCTGCATCGTGAAGTTCGCGCGGTCGGGATAGTGCATCGAATCGACATGGACGGGCGCGATCACCGCGAACCCGGCGTCGCGCCATGCCGATGCCGCCGCGTCGTAGCGTTCGGGCCATGCTCCATGGCCGGTCGACAGCAGCACCACCCCGCGTACCTTGTCGGGAACCCACGTCACCATCGTCGTCGACCGGGTCGGCGATATGACCAGCGGCAGCGTTGCGGTCGGTGCGGCCAATGCCGGCACGGCCGCCGTGACGGTCGCAAGGGCGATCAGGACGTGTCGGATTGCTGGCATGGATGTTCCCCCGGATGATTCGCCGACGCTATCGGTCGGTCGGGGGGAACGCCAGCGCTACAGCTTCCCGAACGTCGCCTCGAACCCGGCGATATCGCCGGCTGCCAGCAAGCGCGCCTGTTCGACCCAGCGGTCCTTCGCCATGCGCGGCGCGAACATGCCGAGCCCGGCGGCGACGGCATCGGCGCGGGCGGCGTCAAGCGTCGCGAGCGTCGCGATGTCGGGAACGCCCTGTTCGACCAGCATCGCCGCGACCTTCGGCCCCAGTCCTTTCAGGCGGGTCAGGTCGGTCTCGCTCGCCGCGGCGGCCGGCGCGGTCGGGGCGGGTGCAGGTGTCGCAACAGGTGCGGCCACGGGCGGTACGATCGGCTCGGGAATCGCGACCGGCGCTGCCACCGGGCTTGCAACCGGCTCGGGCGCCACGACCGGCGCAGGCGCCGCAACCGGTGCCGTCTCCCGCTCGACCGTCACGGTTTCCGCCGGCGCCTCGCCGCTGCGTTCCAGATGCCCCGCATCCTCCAGCTCGCGCACGCCCTGCCGCCGACGACGCGACAGCTTCATGCCGTACGCGATGCCGATGATCGTCAGCACCGCCAGCACCGCGATCAGTACGAAATGCACGGAGGTCAGCGTGGCGAGGAAACCGGGCGATTGCAGGGGAGTGGTGCCGCTATCCATCTTGTCCGTTCCTTGACGTTGCTTCGCGTGCGACTTCGCGCCAGCCGATGTCGCGGCGGCAGAAGCCGGGGAAATCGAGCGCGTCGACCGCGCGATACGCCGCCTGCTGCGCGGCGGTGACGTTCGCCCCCCGCGCGGTAACGGCCAGCACCCGACCTCCGGCGGTCACAACGCCCGTGTCGCCCGAACGGGTTCCCGCGTGGAACACGGTCGCGCCGGTTGCCTCCGCCGCGGCGATCCCGCCGATCGGCTGCCCGGTCTCCGGTGTGCCGGGATAGCCGGTAGCGGCCATCACCACCGTCAGCGCGGTGTCGTCGCTGAACACCGGCGGCGCCACCTGATCGAGCGTGCCCTGCGCCACCGCCAGCAGCACCGGCAACAGGTCGCTGTCCAGCCGCGCCATCAGCACCTGGGCTTCGGGATCGCCGAAGCGCGCATTATATTCGATCAGCTTCGGCCCCCGCTCGGTCAGCATCAGCCCGGCATAGAGCACCCCCGAATAGGGCGTGCCGCGCTGCGCCATCGCCGCCACGGTCGGCGCGACGATCGTGTCAATCGCCAGTTTCTCCAGCGCAGGGCCAAGCACCGGCGCGGGCGAATAGGCGCCCATGCCGCCGGTATTCGGTCCGACGTCGCCGTCGCCGACGCGCTTGTGGTCCTGCGCCGATCCGAACGACAGCAGCGACACGCCGTCGGTCAGCACGAACAGGCTGGCTTCCTCGCCGGCCAGGAATTCCTCGATCACCGCCTCGCCGCCGGGCTGTTCGAAGATCGCGGCCAGCGCGCCCTCCGCCTCGGCACGGTCCATCGCCACCGTCACGCCCTTGCCCGCCGCAAGGCCGTCGGCCTTGATGACCACCGGCAGCGAGAAGGGGGAAAGCGCCGCGACGCCCTCCTCCAGCGAGTTGACTCGGACATAGCCGGCGGTCGGGATATCGGCCTCGCGGCACAGATCCTTGGTATAGCCCTTCGATCCTTCCAGCTGCGCTGCCGCCGCCGACGGCCCGAAGACCGCGATCCCGGCGCTGCGCAGATCGTCGGCAAGGCCGGCGACCAGCGGCGCTTCGGGTCCCACCACGACCAGTTCCACTGACCGCTCATCGCAGAAGCGCACCACCGCGGCGTGATCGGTCACGTCCAGCGGGACCAGCGTCGCCGACCGGGCGATGCCGGGGTTGCCGGGCGCGGCATAAAGCGTATCGAGGAGCGGCGACTGCGCCAGCTTCCATGCCAGCGCATGTTCGCGCCCACCCGATCCGATCAACAGGACATTCATGGACGATCGTTTCCCCGATTTTTCCTCGAGCCGGCTCGTAGCCGAGCCGCGAGCGAACGACAACGCCGCCCCCGAAAGCGTCAGCGAACTCGCCGGCCGGCTGAAGCGCATGGTCGAGGGCGAATTCGGCCGCGTCCGCCTGCGCGGCGAAATCTCGGGCTACAAGCGCGCGTCGTCGGGCCATGTCTATCTGGCGCTGAAGGACGATGCCGCGTTGATCGACGGGGTGATGTGGCGCGGATCGGCCGGCCGCCTCGCCTTCACCCCGCAGGACGGCGTGGAGGTGATCGCGACCGGCAAGCTCACCACCTATCCCGGTCGCTCGCGCTACCAGATCGTCATCGACCATCTGGAGCTGGCGGGCGAGGGCGCGCTGATGGCGCTGCTGGAAAAGCTGAAGGCGAAGCTGGCGGGCGAGGGGCTGTTCGACGTGGGCAGAAAGCGCCCGCTGCCGTTCCTGCCGCGCACCATCGGCATCGTCACCTCGCCGACCGGCGCGGTGATCCGCGACATCCTCCACCGGCTATCGGATCGCTGCCCGACGCATGTGCTGGTGTGGCCGGTGAAGGTGCAGGGCGAGGGCGCCGCGGCGGAAATCGCGGCGGCGGTCCAAGGGTTCGCGTCCCTTCCACCCCGTCCTCAACCGTACCCCGGCGAAGGCCGGGATCCAGTTACGGACCATTTGCAAGGAGTCGCAGACGTCACCCAACTGGACCCCGGCCTCCGCCGGGGTACGGAAGGTGATGGGGGTAACCAGATCTACCGCCCCGACCTCCTGATCGTCGCGCGCGGCGGCGGCTCCATCGAGGACCTGTGGTGCTTCAACGAGGAAGTCGTCGTCCGCGCGGTCGCCGCTTCGCCGATCCCGGTCATTTCCGCGGTCGGGCACGAGACCGACACGACGCTGTGCGACCACGCCGCCGACCTGCGCGCGCCGACGCCGACCGCCGCTGCCGAGATCGCGGTGCCGGTCCGCGCCGACCTCACCCACACCATCGCCAGCCTGTCGCTGCGTACCCAGCGATGCGCGCGCCGCTATCACGATCGAGGGCGCGAGCAGTTGGCCGGGCTGGTCCGCGTCATGCCCCGCCGCGACGCGCTGCTGGGACCCCAGCGGCAGCGGCTGGACGATGTCGCCGGCCGGCTGTCGCTGGCGCTCGAACGCCGCGTCGCCACCGCGCGGCGCAGCCTCGACCGCCACGGCCATGCGCTCCGGCCCGCAATGCTGGCCCAGCGGCTGGCGCAGGCCCGCGCCCGGTTCGACGGTAGCGCGCGGATGCTGGAACAGGTGAACCCCGATAACCTGCTGCAAAAGGGCTATGTCCGCGTCGTCGCCCGCGCCAGCGGCAAGACGGTGGCGTCGGCCGCCGACGCCCGCGCGGCGGGTGCGGTGCAGCTGCACTTCCGCGACGGCGTGCTCGATGCGAAGGTTGAGCGTCCCGGAGGGCGCGCCTATGTCGAACCGACCCAACCCACCCTGCTCTGATCCGGAAGCCCCATGCTGAAACCCGAAAGCCGCCCCGCCAGGCTGCAATATCTGACCAACAATTTCCGGGTGCTGGTCGACGGCGACTATGTGACCTGCGCCGGCACCGGTGCGCGCATCCCGCTGGAGGAACTGCGCTACTGGAGCGCGGCGCGGCAGGAAGCCTATGCCACCGCCGAGGCCGCGACCGCCGCGCTCGCCCCGCAATGATCCTTGCCGCGGTCGTGGCCGTGGCGGCGCAGGGCGCGATCGCGCTCGACGGCACGCCGGGACAGGGCGCGGTCGTGATGGGCAGCGTGCCCGCGGGCGCCACGCTGCAACTCGACGGCACCCCGGTCACGGTCGCGCCGGACGGGCGATTCCTGATCGCGTTCGACCGCGATGCCGGACCGTCGGCGACGTTGGTCGCGACTCTTTCCGACGGGCCGCGCCTCGTCCGCCCGATCGCCGTTCCCCCGCGTGCGTGGCGGATCGAGCGGCTGCCGACGCTGCCGCGCGTGTCGCAGCCCTCGGCCGAATTCCGGCGCCGCCGCGCGCCCGAACTGGCGCAGATCGCCGCCGCCCGCGACATCGCGACCGATGCGGCAGGGTGGCGGCGGCGCTTCGTCTGGCCGGTCACCGGTCGCATCTCCGGCCTGTTCGGGTCGCAGCGCGTCTATGCCGGCGAACCCGGCGCCTATCATTCGGGCGTCGACGTCGCCCGCCCGACCGGAACCCCCGTCGCCGCGCCCGCCGACGGCGTCGTGATCCTCGCCGCCGCGTCGCCCTTCACGCTGGAGGGCAATCTGTTGATGATCGACCACGGCATGGGGCTGAACAGCGCGTTCCTGCACCTGTCGCGCATCGACGTGAAGGTCGGCGACCGGATACGGCAGGGGCAGGTCGTCGGTGCGATCGGCGCGACCGGGCGTGCGACCGGCCCGCACCTGCATTGGGGCATGAAGTGGCACGATGCGCGGATCGATCCGCTGCTGCTCGCCGGACCGATGGCACCCTGACGGAACCGTGCGTGCCGGCAAACATTTCGGTTCTGTATCAAACGGGGAACCTGCCATGCTGCGTGCCACCATCCTGACCGCCCTTGCCGCCACCGCCCTTGCCGGCTGCACCACGACCACCGCCACCGGTGGAATCGCCGGCCGCAGCGCCACCGCGCCGCTGCGCACCGCCGCCGGTGCCGATGTCGGCACCGTCACCGCGACCGAAATGGCCGGCGGTATCCAGGTCAGGATCGACGCGCGGGGCATGCCTGCCGGCACCCACGGCGCGCATGTCCACACCACCGGCCGCTGCGACGCGCCCGACTTCACGACCGCCGGCGGCCACTGGAATCCGACCGCGAAGCAGCACGGCACCAGCAACCCCGCCGGTCCCCATGCGGGCGACGCACCCAATCTGACGATCGGTGCCGACGGCAGCGGGTCGGTCACGATCATGCTGCCCGCGGGCACGATGGCCGGGCTGCTCGATGCCGATGGCTCGGCGTTCGTGATCCATGCCGCCGCCGACGACTACAGGACCGATCCGTCGGGCAATTCGGGTGGGCGCATCGCCTGCGGCGTGTTCGCCGCCGCCTGATTGCAAGGGACGGCCGGGCGGCGCATAGCGCGGGGATGACCACGCGACGCACCGTCCTGGCTGGCATCGCCGCCACTACCACCCTGTCCGCTCTCCCCGTTCGGGCGCAGGGCTGGCGGCCCGCGCTGGTCGCGGGCACCTATGCCGGCAAAGGCGGGGCAGGGCTCTACCGCCTGCCGGCCAGCGGCCGCGGCTGGCGCGTCGGCACCGCCGATCCGGTGCTGAAGGACGCCTCGTTCGGCATATCGCGCGGCTCGATGCGCTACCTCGTGCGCGAATCCGCCGCCGGCCGGATGATCGCGACGCAGGATGGCCGGATCGTCGCCGACCTGCCCAGCGGCGGCGACGATCCCTGCCACATCGCCATCGACGGCAACGGCCGGCTGCTCGCCGTCGCCAACTATTCCTCGGGCACCGTCGCGCTGTATCCGCTCGCCGCCGGCATCCCCCAGCCGCCGGTCGTCCGCCAGCATCGCGGCACCGGGCCGCGCGCCGATCGCCAGAGCGGCCCGCACGCGCACTGGGTCGGCTTCACCCCCGACAACCGCTTCCTCCATTCGGTCGACCTCGGCGCCGACGCGATCTTCGCCTATGCGCTTTCGACCGGAGAGGTCGGCGAGCCCGCCATCGCATGGCGCGCACCGCCCGGCGCCGGCCCGCGCCACCTTGCCTATCACCCAGAACTGCCCGTCGCCTATGTCGTGACCGAGCTTGCCAATACGCTGGTGACGCTCGACGCGCTGCCCGACGGCACGCTGACCACCCGCGCCACCACGTCGCTGCTGCCCGCCGGCTGGCAGGGCAGTTCGCAGGCGGCGCATGTCGCGATCGACCGCGCCGGCCGCCGCCTCTACGCCTCGAACCGGGGGCACAACAGCATCGCGGTGTTCGACCTCGCCGAGGACGGCAGCGCGACGCTGGCCCGGCACATGCCCTGCGGCGGCGACTGGCCGCGCTTCTTCCTGCTGCTGGAGGATACCGGACAGCTGCTGGTCGCCAACGAACGCAGCGGCGAGGTCGCGGTCTTCGCGCTCACCTATGACGGCCGCCTGCGCCCGACACCGGCGCGGCTCGTGGTCCCCGGCGTGGTGTTCCTCGACCGGGCATAGGCGCCGCGCCTACCCCAGCCGGTCCACCACGTCCGCCAGCGCCGCGTCCAGCACCCCCAGCATCCCGGTCCACCCGCCGATCGCATCCAGCTCGCCCGGCCCGTCGGAAATGCCGCGCAGCCCCATGACCGGCACGCCGAAACGCTGGCCGACCCGCACCACCGCGAACGTCTCCATGTCGACCATGTCGGCATCGATCGCGTCGTAATCGCTGCCGCCGACGATATCGCCGCCGGTCGACAGCCGCGCCACCGGCCAGTCGATCGGCGTCGTCAGCGCCAGCTCGGCCCCGAAATCGGCGAAGGGCACCACCCCCCTCGCGAAACCGATCCGCGACGCATCCATGTCGCGCCATGTGACGCTTGCGACCTGCCACACCGACCCCAGCGGCAGCGTGCGCGACCCCGCCGATCCGATCGACACGATCAGGTCGGGCAGGGCGGCCATCCCCGCCAGCGCCATCGCCGTCCCCGCCGCCGCCTCGATCGGTCCGACGCCGGTGATGAGCGGTATGAAGCGTTCAGCGAGACGGCGTCCATATTCGTGGTCCGTCGCCATCACGAACAACACCCGCCGCGCCCCGATCCGCGTCCCCTGCATCGCCATTCTCCCATCGTGTCGCCGCCGTCGTGGGCGCGGGATCGGGTGCGGGCAAGGCCTTGCGCGCCGCCTCGGCCTCGTGCCGCGTCTTCAGCGCGCGGAGGTTGGCCAGCAGCAACGCGTCGGTTTCCGCCTGCGTCGCCCGGTCCGCCGGTGCAAATTGGCGATCCCGATCGTCCCCGCCATCGCACCCGCCGCGCGACAGCAACGGCCGCACGAAGCTGTCCGAATAGCGTCGGCGACGCCCGACGATCGTGCCGCCATGCCAAACCGGCTCGTCCCACCCCAATACGGCGCGCTCGAACGCCGCCTGTTCGATCGTCGGCGCGACCTTGGCGAGCGCCCGGTCCCATGCGCGCGCAAACACTTCGCCGCCGCCTGATCCACCCAGTGGTGGTCAAGCTCCCGGCATGATCCGCGTCCGCATCGTCCCGCGGCTCCTTGTCGTCGCGGTGCTGGCGGCATCGGGCGCCTGCCTGCTCGGCGGCGCGGCGCTGTAGGAACGCATCGCGGCACCCGATGGGCGGGGCGTTGTCGAACGCCATACCCCGGCCCGATGGCAGGCGTGGCGGACGTGCGACTTCGACATGCCGGTCCTTGCGCGCTATATCGAACCCGACGGCACGGTGATCGCATCGAATACGCCCATCGAGCTTTCCGGCGATGGTCGGCTTTATCGGGACGCCGACGGAGTGTCGATCGGCAGCACCGGCGTCTATGACCGCCGGACCCGCACCATGGTCGGTGCAGGACTGACACCGGCATTATCGCTATTGCAAAGCGAAAGCATTTGTGGTGGGATAAAGATCGGTTTTGCCGTCCCGAACGCGGATTCACCCACTTCCCCCGGCCGAACCCGGTTGCTAAGGGCCACGGGTACAGCTCGATAACCTCCCGCGGCGGTCCTCCGTCGACGGCCGTTCGATCCGGCCCGTCGAATCCCGCCCGCGACCAACTGGGAAGGATCCGCATGACCGCAATCGGCCAGGACACGCTCGGCACCCGCGACACGCTCGATGTCGGCGGCAAGACCTATTCTTACTATTCGCTGGCGAAGGCCGCGGCAAAGCTCGGCGACGTGTCGCGGCTGCCCTTCTCGATGAAGGTGCTGCTGGAGAACATGCTGCGCTTCGAGGACGGCGTGACCGTCACTCCCGAGGACGCGCAGGCACTGGTCGACTGGCAGAAGGACGCCCGCTCGGACCGCGAGATCCAGTATCGCCCGGCGCGCGTGCTGATGCAGGACTTCACCGGCGTTCCCTGCGTCGTCGATCTGGCGGCGATGCGCGACGCGATCACCACGCTCGGCGGCGACGCGGGCAAGATCAATCCGCAGGTTCCTGTCCACCTCGTGATCGATCACTCGGTGATGGTCGACGAATTCGGCACGCCGACCGCGGCCGAAGAGAATGTCGAACTGGAATATCAGCGCAACATCGAACGCTACGAATTTCTCAAATGGGGTTCGAAGGCGCTCGACAATTTCTCGGTCGTGCCGCCGGGCACCGGCATCTGCCACCAGGTGAACCTCGAATATGTCGCGCAGGCGGTGTGGTCGTCGGAATCGACCGACGGCAGCGGCACCATCGCCTATCCCGACACGCTGGTCGGCACCGACAGCCACACGACGATGGTCAATGGTCTGGGCGTGCTCGGCTGGGGCGTCGGCGGGATCGAGGCGGAGGCCGCGATGCTCGGCCAGCCGGTGTCGATGCTGATCCCCGAGGTCGTCGGCTTCAAGCTGACCGGCAAGCTGGGCGAGGGCATCACCGCCACCGACCTCGTGCTGACCGTCACGCAGATGCTGCGCGCCAGGGGCGTGGTCGGCCGCTTCGTCGAATTCTACGGTCCGGGCCTGTCGTCGATGACGCTGGCCGATCGGGCGACGATCGCCAACATGGCGCCCGAATATGGCGCGACCTGCGGCTTCTTCCCGATCGATGACAAGACCATCGATTACATGCGCCTGACCGCGCGTCCGGCCGAAGTCATCGCGCTGACCGAAGCCTATGCCAAGGCCAACGGTTTCTGGCGCGACGAGAATGCGGTCGATCCGATCTTCACCGACACGCTCGAACTCGACATGTCGTCGGTCGTGCCGTCGCTCGCCGGGCCGAAGCGTCCGCAGGACCGCGTCGAGCTGCCGATGGTCGACGACGTCTTCAACGGCGACCTGACCAAGGTCTACAAGAAGGACGCCGCCGTCCGTGCCCCGGTCGAGGGTGCGACCCACGACATCGGCGACGGCGACGTCGTGATCGCCGCCATCACCAGCTGCACCAACACGTCGAACCCGTCGGTGCTGGTCGCCGCCGGCCTCGTCGCGCGCAAGGCCAATGCGCTGGGCCTCAAGCCCAAGCCCTGGGTCAAGACCTCGCTGGCACCGGGTTCGCAGGTCGTGACCGACTATCTCGACAAGGCCGGGCTGACCGCCGATCTGAACGCGGTCGGCTTCAACCTCGTCGGCTATGGCTGCACCACCTGCATCGGCAATTCGGGGCCGCTCAGCCCGCCGATCTCGGCGGCGATCAACGGCAACGACATCGTCGCCGCCTCGGTCCTGTCGGGCAACCGCAACTTCGAAGGCCGCGTGTCGGCCGATGTGCGTGCCAACTTCCTCGCCTCGCCGCCGCTGGTCGTCGCCTATGCGCTGAAGGGCACGGTGACGCAGGACATGGTCTCGACCCCGATCGGGCAGGGCTCGGACGGGCAGGACGTCTATCTCAAGGACATCTGGCCGACCAACGAAGAGGTCGCCGACCTGATGGCCGCCAACATCGACGACGGCATGTTCCGCTCGCGCTACGGCAACGTCTATGCCGGCGACAAGCATTGGGCCGGCATTTCGGTCGAGGGGTCGGACACCTACAAATGGCCGACGTCGAGCACCTACATCGCCAATCCGCCCTATTTCGATGGGCTGACGATGACCCCGAACCCGATCTCGGACATCATCGAGGCAAAGCCGCTCGCCATCCTCGGCGACTCGATCACCACCGACCACATTTCGCCGGCAGGGTCGATCAAGGCGGACAGCCCGGCCGGAACTTTCCTGCAAGAACATCAGGTTAGCCGCCGCGACTTCAATTCCTACGGCGCCCGCCGCGGCAACCACGACGTCATGATGCGCGGCACCTTCGCCAATATCCGCATCAAGAACGAAATGGTCCCCGGCGTCGAGGGCGGCATGAGCCGCTATGACGGCGAGGTCATGCCGATCTACGACGCCGCCATGCGCCACAAGGCCGACGGCACCCCGCTGGTCGTGATCGCCGGCAAGGAATATGGCACCGGCTCGTCGCGCGACTGGGCGGCAAAGGGCACCAACCTGCTCGGCGTCCGCGCCGTCATCACCGAAAGCTTCGAGCGCATCCACCGCTCGAACCTCGTCGGCATGGGCGTGCTGCCGCTCCAGTTCGCCGAAGGCGTGACGCGTCAGTCGCTGGGCCTGACCGGCGACGAGACCTTCACGATCCAGGGCGTGGCCGGCCTGCGCCCGCGCCAGGACGTCGAGGTCATCATGGTCCGCGCCGACGGCACGACCGAGACGTTCCAGACCAGGTGCCGGATCGATACCGTCAACGAGCTGGAATATTTCCTGAACGGCGGCATCCTGCAGTACGTGCTGCGCAAGCTGGCCGCGTAAGGGGAAGCGCCCGACGGCAAAAGGGCCGCGCCTCCCGACCGGGAGGCGCGGCCCTTTTTGTTGGCGTTCTCGCACGTTCATCTTCATCTAAGAGCCCGACTCATAATTCGAGCTTTGCGATACGGCGGGTCATTCGCCTGATGGATGCGATGATGAGCCATGCTTCTGACGAGGCGATGGAAGCCTCCCAGTCCTTGGCGAGGCGTCGGCATCGGTT